>NZ_JBYNWZ010000009.1:0-162320 GCF_057799715.1 Flavobacterium sp. 38
AGATTTTAGATTTTAGATTTTAGATTTTAGATTTTAGATTTTAGATTTTAGATTTTAGATTTTAGATTTTAGATTTTAGATTTTAGATTTTAGATTTTAGATTTTAGATTTTCTAAAAAAATCGCTGCGCTCTTTTTTTTGAATTTGGAATTTGGAATTTCAATATTAGAATTTTGAAATTTACCTTTAGTTAATCATTTTTTTAAACCGATGTATGATTTATATTACTAAGTTTTGTATTTTTATCAATAGCAAAATAATATTATTACCTAACTTTAAAAATAAACTACATGGGAAAATTTGTAATTACCACCAGAGCTAATGGAGAGTTTCAATTCAATTTAAAAGCTGGTAATGGCCAGACCATTCTAACAAGTGAAGGTTATACAACAAAAGCAGCCTGCAGTAACGGAATTGAATCTGTTAAAAAAAACGCACCAGATGATGATCGTTATGACAGATTAGAATCTAAAAGCGGTAAACCATATTTCAATTTAAAAGCTGGAAACGGACAAATTATCGGTCATAGCGAAATGTATGAAAGTACATCGGCTAGAGAAAACGGAATTGAATCGGTAAAGAAAAATGCTCCTGATGCAAGTGTAGATGATCAAACGGCTTAATTGCCTATTTATAATTATAAAAAAAGCTGTTTCTATTGATTTAGAAACAGCTTTTTCATTTAAATATATCTTCTATTTATTTTTTACCTTTTAACTGATACAAAACAGAACTATGAGGTTTTAAATCAGCTGTTATTTCTTTTGAAGTTACTTTTGATTTCTCGCCCGTCCACATATTCAAAACTTCAGCTGAACTAGAGATTCCTAAATCAGAAAGATTTACCGAAACCTTTTGCGAAGTATCATCAGAAATATTGAACAAAGCCAGATAAGTACTGCCGTCTTTCGTGTTTTTTGATGTCACGGCAATTTTCCCGTCTTTCTGAAAAAGCTGTTTTACATCGCTGCTTTCGTTGTGCATTTTTACCACCTCTTTATTCGTCAATAATGATAAAGTGAAAGCATCATTACTTGACAAATCTCCTCCAAAAAACAATGGCGATTTGAAGATATTAAAAAAGGTAATCAAAGTATATTGTTCGTCTTTGGTCAAACGCGTCATTCTATCCTCGCCTCTTTCTCCTCTTATGGAAATGCGTCCTAACGGAATCATATCGCAGTCTGGCCAAGTTCCAGGTGCAATGTACGGATACCATTTTTGCGCTACATCCATCAAATGCGTAATATGAGGCCATGTATCCCAAACATCATCCACCATGCGCCACATGTTTGCGTGTGTGCTCACGTGCGCAGCTGCTGAGATTGGCGTTTCTCCTGGCGAAGTGCTTAAGACAATTTTACGTCCGCATTTGTCAATCGCATTTCTAATTAGGTTGATTTCTCCTTCGTGATAAGGTCTTGACAAATCATCAATTTTAATAAAATCTACTCCCCATTGCGCGTACAATTCGAAAATAGAATTGTAATATTCCTGTGCTCCAGGTTTGTCTGCCACAACGGTATAATTGTCTCGCAGCCATTCGCATTGTAAGGCGGTAGAATACACCTGATCTGCCGTTATTCCGTTTGTTCCTTTTATGGGCAGTTTATCTTCAACGGCTTTTTTAGGAATACCACGCATGATATGGATTCCGAATTTGAGTCCTTTTTTATGAATATAATCGGCTAAAGGCTTAAAACCTTGACCGTCTTTTGCTGAAGGAAATCGGTTAACAGCAGGTAAATATCTTCCGTACTGATCGATTACATAACGCGGATTGGTTTGGTTATAGCCTCCTGCTTTGTCATTTTCTACAAACCATCGAATGTCGACTACGATATATTCCCAGCCAAATTTCTTCAGCTCTTTTGCCATATAATCGGCGTTAGCTTTTACTTCGTGTTCTTCAACTGTTGGCCCGTAACAGTCCCAGCTATTCCAGCCCATTGGCGGGGTTTGAGCCCATTGTTTAAATTCTTCTTTTTGAAATACTTTGGTTTGAGCATTTCCTAATGTTGACAGGAAAAAAACTCCTATCGCCATTGTAAATAAGTTTGTAATTTTCATTGCAAGTGTGGTTTAAGTGTAAGTTATACACTTTAAAAGTAATAAAAAAAATGTACCATGCTCATTTTTTTATTATTTACAGCAATGAATTACATTCTAATGAAAACAAAAAATGCAGAAAAAGTAACTTTTTCTGCATCTTCTAGTATATAATTTTTCTTTGTTTTAATCCAATAAAAATACAATTAAGCCTCTTGCTCCGTGTGCTCCAAGAACCAAAGATTGTTCAATATCAGCAGTTTTAGACGGACCAGCAATGAAAGTTCCGAAACCGTATTCCATGTTTCCAATTCTTTGATACGCTTGCTGCATTGTTGGAACAAGATCACTTTTATGAACAATAATAGCTAAATATTGTGCAATAAATGGCGCGACGCGCTGTCCTAAAATATCATCGGTTACCCACAGTCCGCTGTTTTCTGCTACGCCAAAATGCGCTTTTACAACCGTTAATTCCACATCTTGAAGTGAATGCGGATCTACAGTTTTCCAATCCAAAGAAGCAATTTCTGAAAGCTCTGGTAGCGTCGTAATTACTCTTTTCTCCAGATTGTAATTGGATTTGATGTAATTGATGATTTCGTTATAATCGGCCACTTCAACTGGATCGCCGCCAATTCCTTTTAAAACGGTCTTATAAGTTTCTACTACATCTAATTGTTCTGAACCTAAAAGATTTAGATCCGGCAATTCTGAAACCAAATCAGGCTGATTCAGTTTTATTCTTTTTAAAATTTCGCCTTTACTACTCATTCTTATTCTCTTTAGATTCTCTCGAATTTTTCTTGTACCATTCTCTAAAAGATTCTTCTGGAACATCTGGCATTTCGCGCTGATCGTACCATTTGTTCATCTTATTATTGACTATTCCTGGAATATTCTTCATTACAAATCTTCCTGATTTTCCAGCAATATTAAATACTGTTGGATTGGCCAAAACTGTTGCCATGGTTTTCATAGCTACTGTTTTTGCTTTTGGCGTATGCCCTTCTTTAACCAAAACCTGACGCCATTTGTACAATTGGTCGTGAATATCAATTTTTACTGGACAAACGTTGGTACATGAACCGCAAAGTGTACTTGCAAATGGTAGATCGGCATTTTTGCTCATATCTAAATTCGGAGCTAAAATAGAGCCAATTGGCCCCGCAACAGCATTGTGATAACTGTGTCCGCCGCTTCGTCTGTACACTGGACAAGTATTCATACACGCTCCGCAACGAATACATTTTAGCGAATTTCTAAAATCTTCTCTTCCTAATTGCGTACTTCTTCCGTTGTCAACAATTACGATATGCATTTCTTTCCCGTCTCTTGGCTTTTTAAAATGGCTTGAAAAAGTGGTAATTGGCTGACCTGTAGCACTTCTTGCCAATAATCTCAAGAAAACACCTAAATGTTCTCTTTTCGGAATCAGTTTCTCAAATCCCATACAGGCAATGTGAACGTCTGCTAAGTGCGCGCCCATATCGGCATTTCCTTCGTTGGTGCAAACCACAAATTCGCCAGTTTCTGCAACAGCAAAGTTTACTCCTGTTAAAGCTACTTTTCTAGTTAAAAAAGTATTTCTCAAACTTTGGCGCGCAGATTCTGTCAAATACTGCGGATTGAAGTTTCCTTTTTCTGTACCCAAATGTTCGTGAAAAGTTTCGCTTACATCTTCTTTTTTTAAGTGAATTGCTGGAAGTACGATATGACTTGGCGGTTCTTTTCGAAGCTGTACAATATATTCTCCAAGGTCAGAATCGATTACTTCTATTCCTTTTTCGGCTAAATAATCATTTAAATGGCATTCTTCTGTAAGCATCGATTTGGATTTCACCATTTGCTTAACATCATGTTTTGCCATGATCGAATGCACTATTTCATTGTGTTCTTTGGCATCAGCCGCCCAATGCACAATTATTCCGTTTCGTTGCGCATTTGCTTCGAATTCGACTAAATAATCGTGAATATTAGATAGAACATTAAATTTTATTTGAGATGCGGTTTCGCGAAGCAGTTCCCAATCTTCAATTTGGTGTGCAGATCTGTCTCTTTTAGCACGAACAAACCAAAGCGTTTCATCATGCCAATTGACACGCTCAACGTCTTTGTTGAACTTTGCTGCGGCGTCGCTATGCGGTATTACTTTTTCTGATGACATTTTTTTTGTTTTTTACCATTAAGGCATTAAGAAAATTAAGTCTAACTTTATGAACTTTATTTCTTAATGATTAAAAGAAAATTAAGCTCGATATAAACCTTTTTTATTTTTACCATTAAGGTATTAAGTAATTTAAGCCAAGCTTTATGAACTTCATTTCTTAATGTTTAAAAGAAAATTAAGTCCAGCTTTATGAACTTAATATCTTAATGGTAAAAAACTAATTTTCCAGTGAATTTAATATTTCAGCAATGTGAATGGTTTTGATTCTGCTTTTTTGTCTTTTCAGAATTCCCTCTAGGTGCATTAAGCAAGACATATCACCACCAGTTATAAAATCCACATCATGACTTTCGTGATCTTTAATACGATCCTGCCCCATTTTTACAGAAACAGCTTCTTCAGTAACGCAAAACGTACCTCCAAAGCCACAGCATTCGTCTTTTCTAGTCAATTCAACTAAATCAAGATCTTTTATACTATTTAATAACTGCCCAGGTTTAGAAAAAAATGGCGCATTCAGTTCTGACATTTGCGAAAGATGCAATCCTCGCTGACCGTGACAGCTCACGTGCATTCCCACTTTAAATGGAAATCTTCCATCAATGTGGTCGATTTTTAAAACGTCTGTGATAAACTCTGTAAGTTCGTAAACCGTATTTCGAATTGCTGTTGCCTTCTCTTCCTGTTTTTCGTCATGCAAATGGTCTTTCACATGCAAAACACAGCTTCCAGAAGGACAGACGATATAATCAAATCCAGAAAAATTGGCAATAAAATTGGCGTCGCATCCTTTTGTCAAGTGCGCATAACCACTATTGGCCATTGGCTGTCCGCAGCAGGTTTGTCCCATTGGGAATTCTACCTCACAGCCTAATTTTTGTAGTAATTCGTAGGTTGCGATTCCTACTTTTGGATAAAATTGGTCGACATAACAAGGTATAAAAAGTCCAATTTTCATATTGTAGTATTTAGTGTGTTGTTCATTAGGCGTGTACTGTAAAAATGTAAAAAATACGTTTATACCGCAAATTTACAACATACAGACCGTTTTTACCTAATGTTTATAGAATTTCAAATCAATTAAATCGTTCTGAATTGGTTTTGGATTCCAGTTATCATGAATGGCCAATGCAGCACCCAAAGCACTCGCTTGCGCCATCGAAGCCGCATAAACCTCAACATCTGGAAAAGCTTCTGCCAATAAATTCATATAAATCGAATTTTTACTGAAACCTCCATCAACAAAAATCTTTTTTACCGGACTATTGTGAATCACCAAATTGGTCGAAAAAACCTGCTGTTCTACCAAATCCAACATTAATTGATGGTAAGCTGTTTCGTAATCTTTATAGTTGGAAAGATCCCTTTTTTGAAAAGGACATTCTTTCAGAATATCAAAATTGTATTTTTTAGGATAGATAATTTGAAAATTAAGCGCTCTTAAATTGGCTACAATTTTTTTATCAAAATAAACCTCTTTGTACGTATCAACCGGAACATTAAAATGCTGCGCCAAACGTTTGGTCTGCACTTCGTGTTCGTTTCCTGCAAACAATCGAGCAGCTTTTACTGGTTTCTCTGTATACTGCATGTAACAAAGACAGTCGTTTTGCAGTTCGTCAAAAGTCAGCGGTTTGTTGTTGAATGGATTTAAAGAAATACTCCAAGTTCCTGTAGACAACAATACAAATGGTTCTGTAAAGTTGATTGTATAAGGTATGATCGCCGATGAGCTATCATGCAAACCTACACCAATTGCAAGGTTTTCACGAGTCATAATTACATCTTTACCAAAATGTATTGACGGTATTTTTTCTGCAATATTTTCTTCTTTCAGCCATTTATGGTATCTCATTTTTTTGAAATTCCACAAATTCGTGTGACAGCCAATACTGGTAATATCAGCGTAGGCTTCATTCGTTAAAAGAAAACTTAAAAACTGCGGCAAGTGCAGGCAGTATTTTACTTGTTCGAAGATTTCAGGCTTTTGTTCTTTTAATCGGTAAATCTGCATTCCCGAATTTAAACTGCCTAAAACTGGAGAAGCCGTTTTTACAGCAAACTTCTTTTCTCCTTTGTATTTTTCGTAGAATTCAGATTTTAAATCCTCTGGATAATCTTTTAGATAATTATACAGAGGAGTTAAAACTTTTCCGTTTTCGTCAATGTAAACGAAACTGGCTCCGTAAGTGCTGAAATTGATGGCTTTTAAAACGTACTCTTTCAGTTCTTTTATTTCAGATAATCGATCTAAAATCCAATTTTTCAGTACTTCGATATCTTCACACGGAAATCCATCTTCGTCTGTGGTTTCCTCTAGATTCACCGATTTCTCCCAGACAATTTTATAATTTTCGTTAAATAAAAAAACCTTTTTGTTTGTTTTACCAATATCAAAAATCGCAACTACATTCATTTTTTTTAATTATAAATTATGAATTATTAGTTATGAATTCCAAAACTATAAATTATGAATTTTCATTTGAAGAAAATTCATAATTCATAACTCATAACTCATAATTATAATCCCGTTGCTACTGTTTTTAAACCTCTTTCGTCAATCAAAGTTCCTCTAACTTGAAGCGAACGATATAATGCTACCGGATTTAATGCTGCTCCAGAACGAAGACGAGCTTCTGCCACTAACGCGCGAACATCTGTACGGAAAGCATTTTGAAGAATTTCCTGCGCTTTTACCACGTCATTTTCTTCTTGCGCTTGCTCTAATGCTTTTCTGTCTACAGAAAGTGCTTGAGCGTAAGCAATCATAATCGCTTCTACAGACTGCAATAAATCTTCTAAAGGATCTTTGATGTTGTGAGAAGCGTCGATCATCCAGCCTAAATCTTTAGCGTGATTCATTCCTCTTGCATCCATTCCTTCAACCAATTCATTGAAGATCAAGAATAATTGATATGGTTTTAATGCTCCCGCTGTTAAATCGTCATCACCGTATTTTGAATCGTTGAAGTGGAAACCTCCCAATTTGTTTTCCATTAATAAAATAGAAACAATCTGCTCGATATTAGCGTTTGGCAAATGGTGGCCTAAATCTACTAATGTCTGCGCTTTGTCACCTAACTTTTTAACATACGAATAAGACTGCCCCCAATCTGCTACAGTCGTAGAATAAAAGTTAGGCTCAGCACATTTGTATTCTAAAAATAATTTCCAGTTTGAAGGCAATGCATCGTAGATTTCTTCTAAACTTTCTAATGTATTTTGGTACGCTTTTCTAAAGTTTAATTGTCCAGGAAAGTTAGAACCATCAGCCAACCAAACGGTTAAAGACTCAGATCCTAATTCGATTCCGTGTTTAATTACTTCTATATTATGAGCAATTGCTTGTTTGCGAACTGCTTTGTTTACGTTTTGTAAAGAACCGTATTTGTAAGTGTGCTCAGCACTTGCCTGATCTTGGAATGTATTCGAGTTCATGGCATCGAATTTTAATCCGTGCTGTGCTGCTAATGTTTTAATTTCATTATAATTGGTTGGAATGTCCCACGGAATGTGTAATGAAATTGCTCCAGAAGCATTGTTTAATTTGTGAAGCAAACCAACATCTTCGATTTTTTCTTCTAAAGAGCGAGGTTCTCCTCCGCCAGCAAAACGCCCAAATCTTGTTCCTCCCGTTCCTAAAGCCCAAGATGGAATGGCAATTTGAAAATCGATCAGTTTTTGAATAATCGCTTCTGTATCATTAATTTCTGATGCTGTAAAAACTAATTTGTTCTGGTGTTTTTTTAATAAATCCTCGTTATGAGATTCGATGTGGTTTGATCCGATTAACATAGTTATTGATATTTTAATAGAGTTTACAAGATATATAATTTTATATTTTTAGTATAGTTTTTTAACACATGCTCTCAAATAAGACGCTGATTTTTTATTTTCTGGTTTCACGCAGATTTAAAAAGATTTGAGCAGAAAGCGCAGATTATTTTTGAATCATTTTGATAAAAAAAAAAATCAATAATCTGTCAGATCAGCTTAAATCTTTTTAAATCTGCGTGAAACAAAAAATCATTTTAATCCTTCCAATCTGTGGCTAAAAAAAATCACTAAAAATTAGAACTTATACAATCTAAACTCTTGTTTTACTTCACTTTTTTTTGGTTTTTATAAAGCTGAAAGCGTTATGTCTAAAAAAATCTAACGTTCGAAAGAATTCGAACGCTAGACCACAAAAAACCACTTTTGCTTAAACAAACTTATATAAAAAACCTAAACAATCTTTATCTATAAAAGCCCATGCCTACGCCACCATCTACGTTTAATGCGTTTCCTGTAGATTTACCTAGTAAACCTCCAACAAAAGCATAACAAGCGTTGGCAATATCATCTGGCAATATGATTTCGTTTAATAACGTACGTTTTGCATAGTAAGCAGGAAGTTCTTCAACTGTAACTCCGTATGCCTTTGCACGACCTTCTGCCCATCCGCCAGACCAAATGTTTGAGTCTGAGATTACAGCATCAGGATTTACTGTGTTTACACGAATTTTATCTGCTCCTAATTCAGCAGCCATTAAACGTGTAAGGTGCGCTTGTGCTGCTTTTGCCGAACCATAACCAGGATTGTTCGGACCTGCAACTACTGCGTTTTTAGAAACGATATTTACAATATCTCCTCCAAAACCTTGTTTGCGCATTACTTCGATTCCGGCTTTAGAAACAATAAATTGTCCTTTTACCAAGATATCGTATAATCTATCCCACTCTTCTAGAGTATGTTCTGCGATCGATTTAGAAATACTGATTCCAGCATTATTTACTACAATATCAACACCTCCAAAAGCCAAACAAGCTTCGTCTAATGCTAATTCTGTACTTTTTTCATCTGTAACATTCAATAAAGTGCTAGAAACCGCATCTTTTCCAAATGCTTTTGTAAATTCAGCTGTAGCACCTTGTAAACGCTCTTCGTTAATATCATTAATTACCACGCAAGCACCTTCTTGAGCGAATTTTTTAGCGATAGCTTTACCAATTCCGCCCGCTGAACCTGTGATCAACGCCACTCTTCCAGACAAGGCTTTTGGTTTTGGCATACGCTGTAATTTAGCTTCTTCCAATAACCAATATTCAATATCAAAAGCTTCTTGGTGAGGAAGAGAAGTATATTCAGAAACTGCTTCTGCACCTTTCATTACGTTTACCGCATTGATGTAATATTCAGATGCTAAACGTGCCATTGTTTTATCTTTAGCAAAAGTGAACATACCAACTCCAGGATATAAAATCACTACAGGGTTTGGGTCACGCATTGCTGGTGAATTCGACTTTTTACAAGCATTGTAATAGTCTTTGTACATTGCACGGTAAGCTTCGAATGCTGGAGCTAATTTTGCTTTCACAGCTGCAACATCAGATAAATCTTCGTTTGGATCCAACTCTAAAACCAGTGGACTAATCTTAGTTCTTAAAAAGTGATCTGGACAAGAAGTTCCTAATGGAGCTAATTTTGCTAAATCATTAGAATTAATGAATTCCAAAACTCTTGCATCATCTGTATAATGACCAATCATTTGACGCTCTGATGAACAGAAACCTCTTAAAATCGGAGCTACTTTTGCTGCTTTTAATTTACGGTCTGCTTCTGGAAGGCTTTCAATTTTCTTTCCTCCAAAAACTGGACGTTTTTTACCGTAGTTATCTTCTAAATAAGAAGCACATTTCTCGATTACTTCCAGCGTATTGATATAACTATCAAACGCAGTATCTCCCCAAGTAAACAAACCATGAGAACCTAACATGATTCCGCGTAGTTTTTTACCGTTTTGTGCCGCTTCTTCTAAACAAGCTCTCAACTGAAGACCAAGATCAAATCCTGGACGCTGCCAGCCTACCCAACCAATTTCTCCGTTAAATAATTCTTCTGTGATTTTCTTTCCATCTTTTGCTGCAGCAATAGCAATAGCCGCATCTGGATGTAAGTGATCAATATGTTTGAATGGAAGAAAACCATGTAAAGGCGTATCGATTGAAGGCGCTTTTGATGCCAAATCGAAAATACAGTGGTTGAACAATTCTACCATTTCGTCTTCAAATTCAATACCTCTGTAAACATTTTCAAGATTACGAAGTCTGTCCAAATACAAAGCCGCACAACCTGATTTTGTCAAAGTACCGATATCACCACCAGAACCTTTAATCCACATTACTTCAGAAGATTCTCCAGTAAGAGGATCTTTGTCTGTAATTTTCACAGAAGTGTTTCCACCTCCGTAGTTGGTCAATCTTAAATCAGCTCCTAACAAGTTAGAACGATAAATAAAAAGCGCTACTTCATCACCTGCCAATGCTGCTGCCTTAGCTTCATCCCAAAGGTAGCTTACGTGCTTAAAATTCATATTATTAATTGTTTTTGTATTCGACATATACTATTTTATTATTCTTGTATTTATTTATAATGAGTTACCAATTCCTACCAAAACGATTGCAAGCATTATCAGCCCAATTCCCCAGAAAAAAGTTCTTAAAGTCTTTTTAGAAACTCCAGACCATTCTTTCAAATAAAATCCCCAGAAATTTGCTGTCAGGATAATGGTTGCCATGTGCAAAATCCATGAACTTGCTCCGTTACCAAGTTTGCTTTCTCCCATTCCGTAAAAGAAAAACTGTAAAAACCACATTGTTCCAGCTAAAGCAGAAAACAAAACGTTTTTGGTTATAGGAGTAGCTTTATTGGTATAATCACCAATAGTTTTATTTTTAAAATTCAAGTAAAGACACCAAATAAAGTTGGTAGTAAGACCTCCCCAAAGCAAAACAACATAAGTCACATTGTTTTGAAATAGCGGATTAGAACCATTTAGTATCGCTTGCTCTGCCATAGGCTTTCCTGCCTCGATTCCGTAGTTAAAGAATGAACTTAAAATTCCAGATATTACTGCTACAATTAAGCCTTTTACTAGATTAAAGTCTTTGTCTTTATCTTCGTGACCTGTTGCAAAATCTTTCTCTTTCAGCATTCCTGCTTTTCCTGAAATAGCAATTCCTATAAGATATACCACCACTCCTAGTAAAACTAACTGTCCACCAGAATTAGAAAGCATGTGAGAAAATGAAATTTTTCCTTCTGTCGGAACAAAATCATAATAAATTGACGGAACTAAAGCACCAAATGCAGAACAAAATCCAAGCGTTATAGAATTCCCCAAAGACATTCCAAGGTAACGAACTCCAAGACCATAAGTAAGTCCTCCAATTCCCCAGATTAACCCCATTGAATAGGTAAATGCTTTTATTGATGGAGATGCTGTTGCGATAATTTCACCAAAATGAGGAATCGTCAAATAAGCTGCGATTGGCGGTACAATCAGCCAAGAGAAAAATCCTCCTACAAGCCAATAGCTTTCCCAAGCCCAGTCTTTTACTTTTTTAAAAGGCATATAAAAACTACCTGAAGAAAATCCTCCGATAGAATGAAAAATGATTCCTAATAATGATTCCATTTATTAAATTTTAGTTTTTGGTTTGTTTAGATAGCAATTTGGTTTTGTAAAATAAGAGAATGTCAAAAAGAAAACTGTCCTGTACTATCCTTTACGGATTTCGTATTTTTTGTTAAAACTAAGGATTATTAGAAATAACGGCTTGTAATTATTGGGTAAATAAATTTAAAATGGCTATTTTAGCAATCGATTTCGCAATTATTGATTCCGCATTCGGGTTAAAATTCAGGAATTATAAAAAAAAGATTACAAGCCTTAGTAAATTCTCTTTTTAATCGCTTAAATAATTCTGCACAGACAGATTCTTTCGAAAGAAGAGATTTTTTTGAATTATTTAGAATTAAAATGGGTTTCGGTGCAATACGAAGCAAATTTTCTCAAAATGAACATGATTAAACTTATTAAAATCGACGAAGATTCTCGAGTTCCTAAATACAAACAGATTGTTGACTCCATTCTTCAGAACATCGCTAACGGGAATTTGAAAATCAATCAAAAAATTCCTTCCATTAATAGTTTCAGTGAAGAATTTTATATGTCACGCGATACTGTTGAGAAAGCCTATAATATTTTAAAAGAACGAAAAATCATTTCTTCCATTAGAGGAAAAGGCTATTATATTACCCGAACCAAACTAGAATCTAAAGTTAATATTCTGTTTCTGACCAATAAATTGAGCTCGTATAAAATGAAAACATACAGCTGCTTTATTGATACTCTCGGAGCCAATGCCCATGTCGATCTTCAAATTTACCACTGTGACGAAACTTTATTCCTAAATATATTAGACAAGTTTGAGGGCGCTTACGATTATTATGTGATTACAACGCATTTTAAAACAGACGAATTAAAACATTTAAGTTTTACTGACAATGTGGTAAATGCGATTAAAAATATTCCGCAAGAAAAACTGGTTGTTTTAGACAATATCAAATTAGGAACTGGCGATAATGTCATCAAAATTTATCAAGATTTCGAAAATGATATTTATAATGCATTAAAAGAAGGCCTTTCTAAAATAACCAAGTACAAACGTTTAATTCTGGTATATCCAGATAAAGCCGTTTATCCGTATCCGAGAAGAATTTTGCACGGTTTTAGAAAATTCTGTGTCGAACACGAAATCAATTTTGAGATTCTAAGCGAAGTCTACGATGATATGATTCTAAAAAAAGGCGATTTGTTTATTACGATCGAAGAATCTGACTTGGTGAATTTAATGAAACAGATTCGCGATGAAGAATATGTTTTAGGAAAAGAAATTGGTGTTATCTCTTATAATGATACACCTCTAAAAGAATTATTAGGCATCACCGTAATGTCAACCGATTTTAATGTAATGGGAGAAACTGCCGCAAGAATGATCCTGAACAAAGAAAAAGGTCAGGTAAAAGTGCCGTTTAATTTTATTGATAGAAATTCTATTTGAGGTGCTAAGGTTTTTTTAGCCACTAAGGCGCTAAGACACAAAGTTTTTTCGCCACGAATTCACGAATTTTCTCTAATTTAATTCGTGCGATTCACCCCAAAAAACACCGATTTATTCGCCACAAATTCACGAATTATATAAAAAATTCGTGAATTCGTGGCGAAAAAACTAACCGTAAAGGGCTTCGACTCCGCTCAGCCTGACAGGCGCAAAAACTATCCGATAAAATTTGCGCTAATTTGTGGTAATTTGTGGTAAAAACCATCTAAGAAAAACTTGTGCAATTCGTGTAATTCGTGTCAAAAAACACAAAATCTATTCGCCACGAATTCACGAATCGAATATAAAAAATTCGTGAATTCGTGGCAGAAAAACTAACCGCACAGGTCTTCGACTCCGCTCAGACAGACAGGCGTAATAAAAAACTATCCAAGAAAATTTGCGATAATTTGTGTAATTTGTGGTAAAAAACATCCAAGAAAAATTTGTGCAATTCGTGTAATTCGTGGCGAAAAACGAACCGCATAGGGCTTCGACTCCGCTCAGCCTGACAAACGCAGTAAAAACTATCCAAGAAAATTTGCGCTAATTTGTGGTAAAAAAATCCAAGAAAAATTTGTGCAATTCGTGTAATTCGTGGCGAAAAACGAACCGCACAGGACTTCGACTCCGCTCAGCCTGACTGGCGCAATAATTCACGGCAAAAGAAAGCATAAAAAAACCTCGCCGATTGACGAGGTTTTAGTTGTATTATTTTTTTGATTCTTCGATAGAAACTTTTCTGAACTCTTTTAAAAGTTTTTCAATTTCTAAAGTAGCTTTACGTGCTCTTGGTCCTGCAGCCTTGATACCTTTCTCAGTTAAAGATTCAGCTTCTGCTTTGAATGTGTCAATTTCGGCGTTGATTTTTACTAATAAATCTTTCATGCTTATATATTGTTAAATTAAGCCACAAAAATAAAAGTTTGTGTGATAGTTACAACAATTTTGCTGTTAAATTTAATGCAGTTTTTCATGCATTTTCTTTACAATAAATTGACTTGCTTTGTTTTCAAAAACCCAGCAAACACAACATATTAACAATCAAAGACTTATTAATAAAATATTCTAATTACGCTTATTTTAATGCTTCGTAGAAAGTATCTCAGTTCAAACAATTTTATCAGAATTTGGCGTCTGAAACCCTTCTATTTGTTAATTTTTACAGGAAAAAATTGCTCCAAAAAGGAAAAAATTAGTCAATTAGAGCCTTATTTAGATAAACATTCTTGAAAATAATTCCATTTACAATACTCTTATCAATCTTCGTTTTTACAGATTCTATATTTAGATTTTCAAATTCAAAATTGCTTAATCGCACATTCGGATCTTTTTCCACACCATAAAAATTAGTGCATTTGAGATTGATATTTCTCAAAGTAATATGATCTCCATAAGACAGCGGGATATCTTTACGATTTTTTAAATCATAAAACTGCCGCCACGCAAAAATAGCCAAACCCGTTTCCGCTTCACCTTGAATATTTTCTACCAAAATATATTCGTAACGCTGCGGCGTATCCGGTCTCATTTTTAACCAAAGCAGCCGAGAAGCACCTTCTATCTTACTGTTTCTAATAATTACATTTCGGTTATGAATAGCTTCACTCCCATTGGTCAATGCCGAATGACAAAATCCGAAAGTGCAATCCTCAATGATGATATTTTTATTAGGTCCGTTATTCTCGTCTTGGTCTGCATAAGGCCCTTTACCACCTTTTAGCGCCACGGCATCATCATTAACCGACATATAACAGTTTTTTATTAAAACATTTTCGCAGACATCCAGATCAACCGCATCTGTACTAGGCGCTTTGATTCCGATATGTGGCGAAAAAATATAGAGATTAAGCAGTTTTACATTCTTGCATTTATAGAAATGATTTGTCCAAAAACCAGAATTTATCAATTTTATATCTTGAAACTGAACATCATTACAATTCCAAACAAAAACTAATCGAGGTCTAGAAACTTCAAGGTTTGTACAATCTGGGTTTTCACTTCTCCTTTTCCAAAAAGCTTCCCAAAATTTTTTACCATTCCCGTTTACAGTTCCTTCTCCAGAAATAGAAAAATGATCTACTCCATAAGCATTCACCAAAGCAGGAAAATAATCCAGATTCTGCCCTTCTATTCTTGAAGCCCTAATCGGATAATCAGCAATTGCATCTGAACCTTTTAAAACCGCTCCTTTCTCTAAATATAAAGCTGTTTTTGGTTTAAAGAATAAAGCACCGCTCAAGAAAACACCTTTTGGAAACACAATTACACCTCCGCCATTTAATGATGCTTGGTCAATTACAGTCTGAATGCTCTTCGTCTGAATTAATGTGCTGTCTTGCTTAACTCCGAAATCTGTTATACGATATTGTTTCCCTAAATCTTTCAGCTGCAACTTCTGATCATTTTTGAACCACTTGCTAATCGGACTTCCATCAGGAAAAAATTCCGAATCTTTCTGTGCAAAAGAAGAATTTAGGCAACATATAAAAGTTAAAACAAGAATAAGCTTTCTCATTTGTATAACAGTCTGAAGTTTCAAAATTATTTAATTTTAACGGTAACTTTAGCAGAAAGCTGTTTTGCTAAATTGGTCACATAATTAGTAAAAAAAGCAGAATCTTCAAATCCTTTATCTGCACTTAGTTCCCAAGCTGCAACAGCATAATAACTAATTTCTTTATTGTTTTCAATTTTCAATTTTGCCAAATAAGAATCTGTAAGCTGTCCAGTTTTAGGAGCTTCCATATAGCCTTGATAAATATTTTTCGGAACTAAAATTGCCGATCCCAAAATCCATTGGCGTTCGTACGTAAGGCGGTCATGCAGAATCAAACATACCCATTCGCCAGCCTCTATCACTTGAAGCGGATTTTTATTGTTGATGTTGGAAAGCGCCGCCAGAAAAGTTTCTTTTCCTTTAATGCCATTTATAGACACCGTATTTTTATAGGCATACATTCCCGGCCAAATCGAAGTCGTTTCTTGTGCCTGATATAAGTTGTCAGAAGCTTTCCAATTTTCGTATTGATAACTTAAGACAGACTTTACAGGCCCTTCCGCTACAATTTTAAATGTTGTTTTCTCTACATTATTAATCGTATCATTTCCTAAAATACCAAGCCTAGTGATTTTATTATCAGCCAATAATGCAAAACCGCCTAGACCGGCAGAACTTCCCACAGGAAAAACATCTCTTCCCCAATCCAGCATGACGTGATAATTGTCTTCAACGGCACCTTTACTGTTTATTCCAACATCTTCTGGTGTTATTCCTGGAAGTTTTTTACCAAACACATCTTTACAGTTTCTTCCATCCAGATAATGTCTAAAACCCACTTTATCATTTTCCCAAGTTGGCCCATCAGTCTGATATTTTTGGTAGCCTAACTTTTTATGCACCTGATTGGCAAGTAAAACTTCTTGTGTATCTGGATGAACTGGCAAATCTTTGCCTTCTCTTTTTCCAAAACGAACACTTGTCTTAATTGTAAATTTAGGATTTTTATCTGACCACTTCCATACAATCTTTTTTTCTTCATTTGGCGCAAAATCGGTCACAAAAAATAGTTCATCCCATTTTCCATCTCCGTCAAGATCATTAATTTGTGCCGGAATCGTATCGTTTTTAAAAAGCAAAATCGGGTAATTTGCTTTATTTTCAAATCGCTTTTCTCTCTTTATAGAAACTGCTTTTTGAGATAATTTTAAAGTGCTTGTGTTTTTTACAACTATAGTATTTTCTGCGGTTTTTTGGGCGTTAGTGCTTGTGTAACATAATGCAGTAAAAGCAATTGAAATATAAAATGGGATTATTTTTTTCATTCTTTTTTAATCTTTATATTTTTTCCGAACAATTTATGAAATTAATTGTTATTATCACACTTAAAACATAAACTTCATTCAAAAAAAATGCAGGATAACGAACAACAATTATCCTGCACTTGAACCACAACTTCTAAAAAATTATGAACGAAAAAAAACTATATTAAAAAATACATAGCTTTATAATAATCCTGAAACTTTGTTTCTTTATTTACTTTTTTATCAAAAGGCGTTTTTTTAATTTTTGCAACTGGTTTTTCCATAAAATGCTGCTTTAATTCCTTAAAAACTTCTTTTCTGGTTTTTGACTCATCAAAAAGAACTAAACCATTTATTTCTTCCAGAACAGACAAGGCTGAATAAAATTGCTTGTCAAATAAACAGACTAAAGTATTAGCGTTTCGATGTTCCTTTTTTAAGAAACCAAGCAGTTCCAATTTATCATATATTACAAATACAATTTTGTCGTATTGTTTTTTGTCTTCATCCTTTTCATCAAAAAATAGACATTCAGAAAGTTCAAAATCATCTTTAAGCTTTCTTTTAAACATTCTTAAAAAAAGCCCTCTATTATCGATCTCCAGGAAGACCCGCTCCTCCGTTGATACCGTTTTTACCGTCGATACCATTTTTGCCATTTAAAGGAAGCCAGTCAGTAGGATTTGTTCCATCTGTTCCCGGTTTCAAGATATAAACTTCACCTGTAGAATTATCTATATATATGTTAGTACCAGAAGGAACCTGAACACCATCTTTACCTGGTGCTCCATTACCTCCGGCAATACCATCTTTTCCAGAAACTGTTTCTCCAGAAACAGCTAATCTTACCCATTTGTCTACATACCAGTAGTAGTACCCAGGAATAACATCTGCAGTAGCCTCTGTATTAAAAACCAATAAACTGTTTGCGTATCCACCATTATCCAGTGTTACTGTGGTTTTGTCAGTCGAACTTTTCAGTTTTACACTCGGAATCAAGATACCTTTATTTCCATCTTTAGAATACACCTCTAACTGCGTCGAAGGACTCGGATTTAGCTTTCCAATACCTACTTGCGAATAAGCAGAAAAAGCACCTAAAACAAAAAATAAAGGAAGTAATTTATTTTTCATGAGATTTGATCTTTATGAATTATTAATTAATTTTTAAGCTCTGATTAGAAATAAGAAATATTTCTAAATGCATAAAATGCTCACTAGTACTAATAAATATCGAATTCAGTTTTTTTGTCTCTTTAAAGTTTAGAGAAGTGATTTGCTGCCATTCTGAAATTTCTGCTGTGCTTACTGTTTTTTTTATTATATGCATTGTAGTTTATTTCGTTACTACTAACTTGAAAGTATATTTACTATCAATTTGAAGGTGCAAAGTTCCAGACAAAAGCCTCCTTTCTTAACCTGTAAAAGTTTTTATATTAATAGATTAAGACATACTTGATATTTCTAAAACAAACAATAAAACACTACGTGTCAGACACTTGCATTTTGTATGTTTTAAAAAACAGCTCTAGCAAAAGATGGTTTGATTATAATTTTAAAAATCTCAATTAGAAGAGATTACCCTTTATGAAGTATGATTAGATACAACTATATAAGTTAAAGGGACTTTTTATACTTCCTTTATAGATATGTCCTGCAAAAGAAAGCAGATAAGTAGGGATCAATTTTTATTTTCTGATGAGTTAAAATACAGCGCGGGGAAGTACGTCCGGTAAAATTAACGGCCTTATTTTTAGGTATAGGCAAAAAAAATACTGTACAAAAAACACGTTTTGTACAGTATTAAGGTTAGTTCGGATTAATTAAATAAAGGCTTATTTAATTTCTTTTTGAAGTTTTTGAAGTGAGGGATTCTTTAAAAGTTTAAGCTGGGTTATAAAAATCTGTGCTACTTCTGTTGCTCCTTTTAAGGAAAGATGTGTATCGTCTGCTTTGTCTTTATCGTAAAATGGATTTTCGCCTGCTTTAAAATGCAAGTGCAAAAGTTTAGAGTTTTCTGGCCCGTACGACTGCTCCAGTAATTCTGTATAATATTCTAAGTCTATAAAAGGTATATTATATTCTTGTGCCACCAATCTGGTTTCTAAAGGATAATCGCCATGCGTAGGCACCAGTACTCCTTTTTCATTAAAATTGCGTCTGCTGATAGAGGTCAGCAAAATAGGAATTGCTCCTTTTTCACGGCTTTCTTTTACAAATTTTATAAGGTTGTATCTGTAAGCAGTATGCGGATTGGTGTATCGTGAGGGATCTTCTATTTTTTGGTCATTATGCCCAAATTCAATGAGTACGTAGTCTCCTTTTTTTAATACCTTATATATAGAGTCCCAACGTTTTTCTGCAATAAAGCTTTTGGTGCTGCGGCCGTTTACTGCTTTGTTTACTACTAATATATTATCTGTAAAAAATGGCTGTAGAACTTGTGCCCAACCGTGTTCTGGATTTTTTTCTGGATCTTTTTTGTTTGCCATTGTGGAGTCGCCAATACAATATAGGTTTGTTTTCTGGGCTACGGCTGCTGTGGTGATCAGAAGTGTGAGGATTATATATTTTTTCATTTTTTTAATGAGTTTAAATGCATTGTTTTTTTTACCGCAAAGTTCGCAAAGGATTACGCAGAGCACGCAAGGTTTTTTATTAATTCTTTTTGCCACAAAGACGCAAAGGCGCGAAGTTTTATTTTAAGCTTAACTGCACATTTCTATTTCTGAAACTAGAATTGCGCTACGATTATTTTTATTTAATCGCGCAAAGACGCAAAGGCGCAAAGTTTTATTTAAGCTTCACTGCACATTTTCTATTTCTGAAACTGAAATTGCGCTACGATTATTTTTATTTAATCGCGCAAAGACGCAGAGGCGCTAAGTTTTTTTGTTTTTGCTACAAAGACACTAAGGCGCAAAGTTTGTTTTAAGCTCAAATCTTTGTGTTAAATGCACTGCGGTGCGTCTCTACAATTCGGTTCGTAAAAACCTTTGTCCCTTTGTCCCTCTGTCTCTTTGAACCTAAAAAACTAATGTTTCGAAACTGCTGTTGGGACGTTTGCTCTTTGTCCTATAAAAACATCTGTCATTAATACGTTTTTTGCATTTTCGTTTGACAGGGCGTTTTTGGCTTGTTTAATTTCTATGTTATTTAAGGTTATGTTTTTGATTTTTTTATCTGGAAATCCTTGAATTACAATTCCTGATTCGGATGCTTTATTACAAGTAATATTCGAAAAATGTACATTGGATATATCCGATTGATAACCTTTGCCTTCTCCGTGATAATTGGCTGTTATATAGAGACAGTCTTCCACTTGGTCTAATTGAATGTTTCTAACAAATATATTTTTGATATAACCGCCTCGGTCTGCATTTGTTTTTAGATAAATACCTCTCTTTAAATAACCAACGGTTTTGCAGTTTTCAACAAAGACATTCTGCACTCCTGCTGACATTTCGCTGCCGATAACCACGCCGTGAAGTCCTTTAAAATTACAGTTTCTGATGACAATATTTTGACTTGGTGTTGCTGTATTGACTCTTCCTTCGTGATCTCTTCCTGCTTTTATGGCTACATTGTCATCTCCGTTGTCAAAAGTGATATTTTCAATTAAGACATCTTTTGCATATTCTGGATCGATTCCGTCGTTGTTGTGATTTAAGGATTTATAACTGATGCCTCGAACGGTTATGCTTTCTGATTTTAAAAGATGAAGACACCAGAATGGCGAATTTTCTATTCTGATATTTTCGACCAAAATATTTTTACAATTGAGAAACTGAATCATTTGGGGTCTTAAAAAATAACCTTCTCCAAATTTTCTTTCGTTTAATGGAGTATTGTTATGATTCATTTCGCGGCTTCGGTTTTTGCCTTCGCCTTCTTTTGCCTTAAAGGTTTTCCATATTTTTCCTCCTTCTCCATCAATTGTTCCTTCACCAGAAATAGCAATATTATTGCAATTATTGGCATAAATTAGCGGACTGTAATTATACAGCATTGTACCTTCCCAACTTGTTAGAACCATGGGTAAATAATCTTGAGGATTGTCACTGAATTTAATCTTGGCTCCTTTTTCGATCTTTAAATTGACGTTGCTTACAAAGTGGATTGGCCCATTAATTTTATAAATTCCTTTTGGAACGATAATCGTTCCGCCATTATTCTTTTTGCATAATGCCATGGCTTTATCAAAAGCCTTTTTATTATTGGTAACCGAATCACCTTTAGCTCCCAATTTTACAACATCTATTTGATAAGCCGAAATTACAGGAAGCTGTATATTTTTTACAATCGAATCGGCTTTGGCAGTCGGAAACTGAGTTTGTTGCGCAAAAGCAGTGACCGAAATAAAAAAGAAAATAAAATTTTTAATATTCATAAAATAAAATTGAAAAGTATCATTAAAAAAGCTTAATAAAACCAAAAAACAACCATTTTTTGAAGCGAAACTCATTTTAAGCCCATTTAAGAAGCGTTTACAGACTCAAACATACTTTGTTATGTGTTTTTCTTACAATTTAATTGAAAACAAATTATACAAGCGAATTGTGATAATTAAAAATTATTAAATTTAAAATAAAAATAAATTACAATTATATATTAGCATTTTATTTTAAATACCAATCTGATGCTTTATCTTTTAAAATAATTGCTGCAATATATTGACCAGCTTCTTTTTTTGTAAGCTGATGTGACCATTTTACTCTCTGAACCGTTTGGGCTCCTTCTCCTTTACAATTGTATTCGGCATAGAAGCTATTTTTTTCTACTTCTGGTTTCGACCAGTTTTCCCAGCCTTCTGGTTTTATTTGTTTTCCTAATTCACATTCTATGTAAACGGTTTTGGCATAAATACGCCAAGGCCTTCCCAGATATACTTGTGATGCTTCTGGATTGGAAGTAATTTTACAGTTTTTAAATACAAAGCCAAAAGCTGTTCCTTCTGGCGTTGAAGCCGCGGTAATATAAGAGCTTTTAATGCTGTGAATAATACAATTTTCAAACAGCACTGTCGCACCTCCAAAAATAAAATCGGTTGTTCCTTCTATATAACAGTCTTTAAAATATTGTTTGGCTTCTTTTCCAGACAGGTATAAGGTATCTTGATTTCCTAGAAGGTTGCAGTTTGAAACTTTTACACGATTTGCCACAACCGATAACGCAATTCCCTGACCTCGATCTCCCGAGGCATTTTTAATCGTTAAATTTGAAACAGAACAATCATCGCCTTCTATTAAAACCGTGTACGTATAAAAAGTACTGTTTCTTCCTAAACCAATTTTAGAAAAGTTATCATCAAAGGTAATAATAGTGTGCTCTTTGCTTTCTCCTTTTAAAATTACATTATTGTTCCATTCTGGAATTCGGACTTTTTCGTTATAAATGCCGTTTTTTATAAAAATGGTTACTTTATCATAAGGGAATGCAGGTGTTGCGTAAACCGCATCTTGTATTTTAGAATAGTCACCAGAGCCGTCTTGTGCTACAGTAATGAAGTTTACATTTTTCTTTTCGGCTGCTCCTACCTTTGTACCGTTTTTAACGGCCCAGTCTGGAAATTTTTTCAAAACTTCTTTTGGCGCATCTGTATACCATGAATAACCATTTCTTCTTTCGGAACCAATTTCTGCAATAGATTTCTTTTTAATTCCATCGCGATCACAAAAGAAAGGTTCATTGGTTTCTAAATCCATAAATCTTGCCCAAAGAGGTGCAGCATTTTGAGTTGGAATCATTTTTTTGTCTATAATTTTTCCAGCATCGTTGAGCACTCTTTTTTCTTCCAGATTCGTGATTTTTGTTTTTTCAAACCAAGCTACTGTACTTTTTACAGCGGTAACAATTTCTGGCGAAGGTTTATCAATAGCCATTAATAGCAATACTATTTTTGCTGATTCGTATCCGCTTAGTGATGCCAATTCAAAAGCTCTTGCGTTTGCAGGCTGCAACGTAATCTCGTCATGCTGTGCGCACCAAGCGGTTAAAATTCCGTTTTGCTTGTATTGTGTTTTTAAAATGCAGTCAACTCCCTTGTCAAAAGCTTTTTTACATTTTTCTACAATTTCTTTTGAAGGTTTTATGCTGTAATAATCGGTTTCCTCTGCAACGTTTTTAATTACATTCAATATATTTACCATCGAATCGTCGTTGTAGGTAATATGCGTGTAATAGCCTTTCTTTAACGGATAAAACTGTGGCCATCCGCCATTGTCATATTGCGCTTCCAGCAAATAATTCAATCCTTTTAAAAAAGATGCAGCGTAACGTTCGTCTTTAACCTGTGCATACATTCTCGACATAAAAAGCATTTCCTGACAAGTTGCTCCGTTGTCTGTTGTGGTTTCTACAGCCGTTTTTTTGAGTACAATTAAATCCTTTTTCTGTTTCTCTGTAAGCTCCTCCTGCATCTGGATGTTTTTTGGCCATCCTCCTATATCTCTTTGATACAGTAAAACATTGTCTGCTATTTTTTTGGCTTCCGCCGAAGCAAACCAAGCTGCATCGTTCTTACGAATAATATCTGGCCATCTTTTATAGGTGTTTTGAGATTTTACTGCAAAACTGCAAAGACATAAAAAAAGGATTATTTGTTTTTTAAACTGCATCGCTTACTTTTTATTTTGTTATTCTAAACCAATCTATTTCAACATTTCCAGAATCATTTTTTACTTCTTCGCCTAAAGCGAAAAGTCCGACTTTGGCACCAATCCATTTTCCTTCTTTGGCTTTAAAATCGGTTCCAACTTTTTGATAATTTTTATCGTCTAAGCTGTAAAAGAAACTGCACATGCCTGCTTTAGTAATTTGCACTCTAAGGTAAATCGTATTGTTTTCTATTTTTATAGGTGCAGTTTCAGTTTCTGAAACTGTTTTATCAAAAGTTCCTGTTTTCTGATTTAGATATAATTTCCCGTCAACATTTTTAAAACATAAAAAACTATAATCTAACCCCATTACGATTAAACCTGTAGATTCTTTGTTTAATCTCGGATTAAAAGTCAGTTTTGTGGTAGCTGTAAATTCTTCTGCTGGGAATTTCTGCAATAATAAGTTTGGAGCATTAAAGATGTTCTGAGAAGTGGTATTGCAAAACAAATTCAGATAACCTAAGCTGGTCGGAAATCCCCAATTGATTTGTCTGTTTGCCTGCCATTGCCACTGCAATCCTAATTTTGGCGAATTAAATTCGTCTGATTCTGCCGGAGTTTCTATTGGATATTTTTTACCAACATTTGGTTTTTTATAAGTCGTAACTGGTTCGCCAATTCCGTTTTTATCAAAATCTTCTCCCATTACAGGCCAGTCGTTTACCCATTTCATCGGCTGCAGATGTACAATTCGTCCGTAAGCGCCTTTGTCCTGAAAATGGAAAAACCAATCTTCTCCTGTTTGAGTCGTAACCCAAGCGCCTTGATGCGGACCATTTATAGCGGTCGAACCTTGTTCTAGAACCTTTTTCTTTTCATAAGGACCGAAAACATTTTTCGATCTTAAAATAGTCTGCCAGCCTGTTGGAACACCTCCTGCAGGAGCAAAAATGTAGTAATAGCCATTTCGTTTGTAAAATTTAGGGCCTTCGATAGTTTCTTCGCCTTTATGTCCGTCAATAACCATTACTTCGTCATTGTTTACGACAGTTCCTTCTGGATTCATGGTACAGACAACCAATAAACTTTTAATCTGTGCGCGGCTTCCAGCAAAAGCGTGAGTCAGGTACGCTTTTCCATCTGTATCCCAAAGCGGACTAGGATCGATCAGTCCTTTTCCTGCTTTTACTAAAAGAGGTTCCGACCAAGGGCCTTCGGCTTTTTTTGCTTTTATCATATAAATTCCGAAATCGGGATCTGGATAATAGATGTAAAATTCATTTTTATGATAGGTGATGCTTGGCGCCCAAACTCCGTTTCCGTGCTGTACTTTATTGTACGTTTCAAAAGGCGGCTGTTTTACCAGAGCATGCCCAATAATTTTCCAGTTTACCAAATCTTTAGAATGCAGAATAGGCAATCCTGGAATACAATTAAAAGAAGAAGCGGTCATATAATAATCATCGCCTACGCGAACGACATCTGGATCTGAATAATCGGCGTGAAGGATTGGGTTTGTGTAGGTTCCGTCTCCATTATCTGATGTCCAGACTTGTGCTGTATTCTTCTGAAAACAGAAAATAGAAAGAAGAAAAAGGATGATTTTTATATTATTCATTTTAAAGGGATTTTTTTGACCTTAGCATTCTTCGTGTGGTGATTAAACCTGACAGGTTTTAAAAACCTGTCAGGTTTCTAATTAAGCGAGTTTAAGTCTCTGTGCGGTCCTTCGACTTCGCTCAGGAAGACAAAACAGATCCTGATCTTAGCTCTGCAGAACCATCAACTATCAACTATAAACAATTAACTTCTTTTATCTATTCAACTCTAAAGCAGCTAGAATAAATGGTCCTGTTGCTTTTGGGTCGTTGTCTTTTTTTCTTTCGTTTACGTAATATTCGTAAGAACCATCACGGTATGGATTTCCTCCTAAACCTGCTACTTGACAGCAGTTTGTTAAAGTTATTCCGCCATCGGCATCTACCTTTTTGATTAATACTGTTGTTAATCCGTCAAAAGCTTTGTTGGCTGCTTTTTTAAATTTAGCTGGCAAATACCCTTTGTTTGCTCCTTTTGCATACGCATACGCAAACATAGCCGAACCAGATGCTTCTAGATAGTTTCCTTTTTCACCAGCTTTGTCTGTAACTTGGTACCATAACCCAGATGATTTATCTTGGTATTTAAGTAAAGCCTCAGAAGCATTATTTAGATATTTAACTAATTCTTTTTGCTTTGGATGCTCTTTTGGGTAATAATCTAAAACGTCAACCAATGCCATTACATACCAGCCTAATGCTCTAGACCAGAAATTTGGTGAGTTTCCTGTTTCTTTATTTGCCCAAGGCATTTGCTTGCTTTCATCCCAACCGTGGTACAATAATCCTGTTTTAGGATCTGTTGCATGTAGCTGGATTAGCTCAAATTGTTTTGCAATATCATCCAGACTTTTTCCATTTTCAAATGTTACGGTGTATTGTGCATAGAATGGTTCTCCCATATACAAACCGTCTAACCACATTTGGTTTGGATAAATTTGTTTGTGCCAAAATCCGCCACTTGCCGTTCTTGGCTGTTCTGCCAATTGTTTGCGTATTTGCTGTAATGCTTTTAAGTATTTATCTTGTTTTGATTCTGCATAAATATCAAATAAAAGACGCCCAGGCACTACCAAATCGATATTAAATTTATCAAATTCATAGGTTTTGATTTCACCATCTGCTTGAACCAATTCATCAACATATCCTCTTATGTAAGCTTTGTATCTAGGGTCAGGATTTTTTTTGTACAATTCTTCAATAGAATGTAAAACTAAAGCGTGAACATAATCCCACTTTGGCTTTTTGGCATCATCTAGCATGTAGGCTTCTGGATGGCGTTTCATCAAAGTTAAAGCCATTTTATCAGACCATTTCAGATTTTTTCCAATCACGATATCTTTCTTCGCTGGCTCTTGTGAGGTTACTTTACAACTCGTAATCGTCATTACACAAATCAGTAAAACTGACATTAGGTAACTTTGCTTTCTACTATTCTTCATTTCAAAATATATTTAATTCTACTATAATCTATTTTCTCTAATTTTCTAATTCTCCAATTATCTAATTATCTAATTGACTAATTATCTAATTCCATTGCAGCTAAAATAAAAGGGCCTAATCCATGCGAATTATCGACTTTTATTTTTTCACCAATATAATATTCATAAGAGCCATCGCGATAAGGGTTTCCTCCCAGCCCCGCGCTCGCACAAACTTGCGTAATATGTATTTCTCCATCTGGATCTACGGTGACTAGCTTTTTTACAATACCGTCAAATCCTTTTTCTGCTAACTTTTTATAGCTTTCTGGTAAATATCCTTTGTTTGCTCCTTTAGCGAAAGCGTAAACAAACATTTCAGAACCAGATGCTTCAAGGTAATTTCCTTTTTTATTTCCAGCATCCGTAACTTGATACCATAATCCTGATTTGTCTTGAAATTTTGCCACAGCTTTCGAAATCTGATTCAAGTACTGGATTAGTTCTTTTCTTTTTGGATGTTCTTTTGGCATATAATCCAAAACATCAACTAAAGCCATCATGTACCAGCCAATAGATCGAGACCAAAAATTGGGTGACGTTCCTGTTGTTTTATTCGCCCAAGCCATTTGTTTACTTTCGTCCCAAGCGTGAAAAAGCAGTCCTGTTTTAGGGTCTAAAGTATGTTTGTGGATTTCTTCAAACTGTTTAGCGATATCGTCAAAGGCTTTGTTGCTTTCAAACTCGGCAGTATAACGTGCATAAAACGGCTCGCCCATATACAATCCGTCCAGCCACATTTGATACGGATAAATCTTTTTGTGCCAAAATCCTCCTGAATTCGTTCTCGGATGCGTTTCTAACTGCTTTCTCAAGGTCTGTAAAGCGGTTAAATAACGTTGGTCTTTAGTCGAATCGTAAAGATCAAAAAGTATTTTTCCTGCGTTGATGTTATCAATATTGTAGTCTTCCAATTTGTAATTCAAGATTTCTCCAGACTCATTAATTGTCGATTCTGCGTATCCTTTTGCATATTCAAAATAAATCGCATTGTCTGTTTTTTGATATAATTTTTCAAAAGACAGCATCGCTAAACCTATTTTATAGTCCCATTTTGGTTTTTCGTTATTATCAATCTGCCAAGCTTTTGGATGACGTTTCATTATTGAAAGCGCCATTCTTTCAGACCATTTCAAATCTTTAGAAATAACAATTGCCTTTTCTTGAGCTGTTACATTCAAAATTGAACATACCAGAAAAATTATGACTGATGCCGAACTCAAATATTTCATTTTTCTATTCATCAAAAACGCTTATTTATCCAATTCAATTGATGCCAATAAAAATGCTCCAAGGCCTATTGCACCATTTTCTTTTGTTTTGGAAGTCAGATAATAATTATTTGTTCCGTCTCGAAATGGCTTTCCTCCCAAACCTACATTGGAAGAAACATTCAAAACATTGATTTCTCCTTTTTTATCTACTTTTACAAACTCTTTTACAAAACTATCAAATGATTTTTTTGCTGTAGCTTTATAGCTTGCCGCTAAATAACCTTTATTGGCTCCTTTCGCGAAAGCATAAATAATCATACCAGAAGCTGATGGCTCTACGTAATTTCCATACAATTCTGGTTTATCGGCCACTTGATACCATAAACCTTTTTCACTTTTGTATTGATTCACATTTTTTGCAATCTGATTCAAATACCCCACCAAAACTTTATACTTCGGATGTGATTTCGGGAAATAATCTAATGTTTCTACCAAGGCCACCATATACCAGCCAATTCCTCTTCCCCAGATGGTAGGCGAAGTTCCTGTTTGCTTATCTGCCCACGCAATCTCTTTGCTTTCGTCCCAAGCTTGATAAACCAAACCTGTTTTTTTATCTACAATATGATTTTGAACGAGTTCGAATTGTTTGGCAATATCATCCAGATTTTTTCCTTTTTCGTACTTAACCGTAAACTGCGTGTAAAAAGGTTCTGCCATATACAAACCGTCAATCCACATTTGGTTGAGATAAATCTGTTTGTGCCAAAATCCTCCGCTTGGCGTTCTTGGCTGACTTTCTAACTGATTCCTCAATTTACCAATGATCTGCAGATAGCGCGAATCCTTCGTTACATCATATAAATTAAACAGCAATTTTCCAGGATTCAAATAATCAATATTATATTCTTTAACATCGTATTTTTTGATATTTCCGGTACTATCAATCATTCCGTCAACATACTCTTTGATATAGTTCAGGTATTTTGGATTGTTTGTCTTTTGGTATAATTTTTCAAAACCAGACAATACAAAACCCATTTTATAATCCCATTTTGGCTTATCGTTTCCGTCGAGCTGCCATGCATTTGGATATTTATTTAAAATAGAAAGCGCTGTACGTTCTGACCATTTTAAATCATAAGAAATCACAGCTGCATCGGCTTGATTTTGCCCAATTGCAAAAACATTGAAAAGCAGAAATAATAATATGGCTGTTTTTTTATACTTCATATCTATATTTTTTTTTGCCACAGATTAATGGATTACTTGGATTATTCTTTGCTAACTTTTTTGAACACATAGAAACATAGTTTAAAAACTTAATAAAAAGGCGTTTCACTTGCATTAACAAACATAGCATACTATGTGTAAGAGTCTCTCCTGTTTTATGCTCTTTCAAAATACCATAATTCTATACCGAAGCTTTGTAACTATGTGTTAAATATTTTCACGTATTATTCGGTAGATTAAGCAGATTTTTTAAATCATTTTAACCTTCTAATCTGTGGCAAAAAACAATTTACATTTTACCTTTTTTATTCAGTACTTCTAATTGTTTATCTAAATATTTAGCAAATTCTTCTTTGGTTTTAATTCCGTTTACTTCTTGTTCCCAAGCTCCCAAGAGGTAAAAAGTTACCGCTTTTGTAGTTGGTTTAAAAATTAAAAGATAATCTAAATCCGTATCTGCGATATTTTCGATAGTACTAATTTCATAAAAAATTGCCATTCCTAACTTATCTGGAACCAAAGATTGTTCCCCATAAGTTGCCAAATATGCCCATTTTTTATTTTTGCTTTCTTTTTTAAGCAATTCAGCTGTTTTTTGTTTTACAATTCCAGTACAGATTCCTTTAATTGCCTGAGACGCTTTAATGGTATGCTGTGTGTATAATTGATCTGGTTTAATTGTCAGTTCTGAAATAAAATCAATTTTGTCTGAAGCAGTCTTCCATCCGTAATAATTTACTTTTACCGTAGATTCATTCGATTTATTAGCCACAGTTGCGATAGTCGAATCTACTTCACGGAAGTGTAATTTTTCATTGTTTAAATAACGGTCGATAGAACCAATTCCGATTCCTTTTCCTGCTTTTAAGATATCAGCGCCCCAATCGCTCATGTTATGGTAAGAATCAAATCCGTCTTGCCCTACAAGCGGTAGAATATTTTCTGATGTTTTTTTTCCGAAAATATCGATAGCATTTCTCCAATCTAAATACAAACGGTAGCCAATTCTGTTGTTTTCCCAACCTGGTCCTTCATAACGAATGTCAAAAGAATGATCGGTATGTTCAGGAGCCAGTTTTAATCGGTCCACATTTTTAAAAACAGTTCCGCCTTTATACTTTCTTCCTTCCCATTTTCCGTCTGTTTTTGCCGATATTTCGGCGTAGGTTTTATTGGTTTTAATATCGTATTTCTGCGCGTTTATGGCCGTTAAACCTGCGAAAAATAAAACTGCTGTGGTGATTTTTGCTTTCATTTGTATGCTAAAATTATTTAAAAATTGTATCTAGAAATCGTACGCTATACGAAATTGTCTGTGTAAACCAAGGATCGTAAAACCAAAATGAATGTGGAGAATCTGGAATAGTCTGCACTTCATTATAGATTTTATTTTCATTCAAAATCTTAATCATATCGTCTCTCCCCGCATGAAATCTCGGAATACTGCTGCAGATGTATAATACAGGCGGTGTGTTTTTGTCTGTATGGCTTAGCGCCGAAGCATTTTTCCAATTTTCAGGTATTTCATCTGATTTTCCTCCTAACCAAAATGCTGCCATATCTCCTTCTGACGATTCTGGATGTTTGAATGCCAGAACTCCGTCTACATCAATTATGGCATGGACTTTTGAAGAAGAAAGGCTTTTAAAATTTTTATCTTCAAAAAGCGGATTGTTGTTTGTTGTACCAATTAAAGCTGCCATTTGCCCTCCCGAAGAACAGCCTAAAACCGCAATTTTATTTGGATCTACATTAAACTTTGCCGCATTGTCTTTGATAAATTTTATTGCATTCTTGACATCAATAACACCTTCTGGATATTTTGCTTCTAATGACAATCGGTATTCGATTGCAAAACAAGAATAACCTTTTCCTGCAATTTCTTTTCCTATAAACTGCATCTGACTTTTATTTCCTGATCTCCATCCGCCACCGTGAATTAGGATAACAGCTGGATTTTTTTTCTTTTTTGTATGAATAAAAGCATCAAAATGCAAAGTTCGATCTTGCTTTTTACTGTAAACCAAATCAAATGTTTCTGTTACGTCTGGATTTGCTTTTATTTCAGGAATGGTAATAAAGGGATATTTCTTAATTAATTTAGCATAAGTGCTTTTAATGGTATACGACGTATCTACCTTGTATTGCTGGCTTTGCATTACAATGACATTAAAAAACAACACTAAGATTAATTTAAATTTTCGCATTTTTAATCTTTACTATTTAGTTAAGAAAGGAGTTCGACCGATAGTCAAACTCCTTTTTAACTACTTCAAAAAACATAGTTCTCAAAAAACTAACAAATTACTAATAACCAGGATTTTGAGGGAAATCTTTATTCTGATTCAAATCTAAAGCTGACTGCGGTATTGGTCTTAAAATTTTAAGCTGACCGTCTATACCAACAAAATTTGCTTCTTTTATTCTATAATTATGAGCAGAAGCTCTTGCAACCAAAGTTCCTGTACGTTTTAAGTCGAACCAACGCTTGTATTCTCCCAATAATTCTCTTCCTCTTTCGTCTAAGATATAGTCGATATTAAATTGAGCCAAAGTCGCATTAGCAACACCTGCTCTTCTTCTTACTTCGTTTAAACGGTCTAATCCTGTTCCTGGATTTCCTGCTTTTAAATACGCTTCTGCAGCAATAAGATACGTTTCTCCAAGTCTAGAAATAATGATATCTCTTGTGCTCACAGGTCCTGTGCTTGATGGCGTAGTCGGATTTGCATCATCAAACTTCTTAACTGGAATTGTGTAACAGTCTAAGTTTTTGATTAATGTATGTGCTGCCGAATATTCTCCCCAAGGGTGGTATACAAATGTCGAAGCTAATCTTGAAGCATTTGTTGTCATATAAGCAGTTTTGTCTGCAGGTGTAAACCATTTTGGTTCGTAAAAATGTCTCACTTTTAATGAAGCTGGATTTGAACTTCTGTAATACGGATAATATAAAATTGTTTTTGTAACTCCGTTTACTGTTTCTGGCCCTTCTAAAATTTCGGTCATAAAAGTGGCATTCCATCTTGCATCACCTTTTTCATATAAACCTAAAGCATAATCTGTAGGACATAAATTGTAACTTCTTAATGGCGCTCCTGTTTCTGCTCCTCCTAAATAAGAACTGAAATAGTAAAACTGATTGTTACCCAACTCTGTTGGATTTGTGCTTACTGAAGCTTTATCATATTGTACAGAAAAAATCGTTTCAGCATTCAAATCGTTATCAGTACCAGCTGCCGTTGTAACAAATAATTGGCCAAAAGGAATATTTAGTGCCTGCCCTGCAATTGCAGCATCTGCATAGGTAGCCGCTTTTGAAAAATCATCTGGTTTTGCAAAACTTTCGTATCCTCTTGTTAAGTAAACTTTTGCTAATAAATCGTTTACGGCTCTCTTATTTACTTTTCCAGCTGTACTGTAAGCAGCAGTTCCTGCATTAGCCAAAGCAAAATCTAAATCTGATATGATTTGAGCATATACTTCTTCTGCACTGTTTCTTGTAAAAAACAAAACTGGACTTGTAATATTGTCATTTACAATTGGCACACCACCATAAGTCTGAACTAATAAGAAATAGGCATTTGCTCTTAAAAATCTTGCCTCACCTACTAATGTATTCAGATTGGGTGTCTGTTCTGTAATTGTAGAATAATAAATCGTTTTATTTACAGACTGAATCAGCTGATAACAGGAAACATACAAATCTTCAACATTTGTAGAAGATGGAATTAAAAGCGTATACTGGCTCAAACCTGCTGGTTCTGGAGTTCTTCCTTCGGCATACATATCGGTTCCAGCTTCAAAAAGCCACGGATTTTTTCCATAAATTCCTTTTAGCCACGCATAATTTGTATTGACTAATAACTGAAATCCTGATGCTGTTTTATATGTTTCATCCGCTGGCACATACGAGCGGCTATCTTCTTCAATATAATCACTGCAAGAGCTTACCGCTGCTGCAATTATTCCTATCATTACTAATATTTTTTTCATTTTGATATCTTTATTAAAATTTAACACTTAATCCCAATTGTGTAGTTACAGCTGCCGGACGGTTTACACCAAAAGGTGAAGCGGCCCACTCTGGATCATATCCATCAAAATTTGTAAACACAAATGGATCTAAAACGTTTACATAAATTCTGAAATTAGAAATTTTCAGTTTTTTCAATAACTCAGAATCTAGTGTATAACCTAAAGATATATTTTTAATTTTCACATAAGAAGCATCTCTGTAGTACCCGAATAAAGAAGTCCAATACGCTCCAGCTCCCGTTGCAACTGGCCCTGGTCTTGGGTTCGTATTATTCGCATTTGCTTCAATTCCTGTTCCATTAGTAGGAATAAAATAATCCATTGCTAATTTCTGGCGTCCTCTATCACTTACGTCAGCAAAGTTTTGGTGAAAAGTACTCAAAACTGTTTGTCCTTGACTTGTAATTACGGAGAAGTTAAAATCGAATTGACCTACATTTAATTTAGAATAAAAACTTCCTTGCCATTCTGGATTTGGATTACCAATTACAGTTCTATCATCCTGATTAAATTTACCGTCACCATTTAAATCTTTTGGTCTTGCCTGTCCTGGAGCCATTCCATAAGAAGCCGCTGCTGCCGCTTCGTTTTCCTGCCAAACTCCATCATAAACATAATTGTAGTTCGGGTTAAGAGGTGCTCCAAGTATTAATTTATTACCAATATCACTTACTTTATCTTGATTGTAAATAGACTCTAATTTATTTACGTTTTTAGTGAATGTGAAAGTAGTTTCCCAAGTTACCAGACGAGATTTGATGTTTTTAGTAGTCAATAAAACCTCTACCCCTTTATTGCTTACAGAACCAACGTTAGCAAAAGTATTTTTCCATCCTGATTCTGATGGTAATTGCTGTTTGTAAATCAAGTCATCAGATAATCTGTCGTAAACATCAACAGAACCTGTAATTCTATTTTTTAAGAATCCAAAATCAATACCTAAATTATATTCTCTTGTTTTTTCCCAAGTCAAATCAGGATTTGCTAAATTTTCTGATTGCCATCCTGAAACCACATTCGGACCTGCTGCATAAAATGTCTGCTGGTTTAATAAGGCCTGAGAAGTGTAAGGAGCTACGTTGTCATTTCCTGTGTAACCTAAACTCGCACGCAGTTTTAAATCAGAAACGAAAGAACTATTTTCTAAAAACGATTCTTTGCTTAATTTCCATCCTAAAGCTACAGAAGGGAAACTCTGCCATTTATTTCCTTCAGAAAGCACAGAAGATCCATCCCATCTTGTAGAAGCAGTAATTAAATATTTGTCTTTAAACGCATAATTTAAACGAACTGCATAAGAGTTTAAAGTGTTTTTTGCAAAAGATGATTTTACCACATAACTTGTCTGAACACCAGAACCCATATTATCTGTACCTACATCAAAAGGCTGGTTGTTAGAATATAATGAAGAAAATTCATCAGTATTTGAGTATAAACTCTGAAGCAATAACAAACTAAAATCATGAACATCATTAAAAGTATGTTTCAAATCAATCTGATTATCCCAAGTATAATTGAAGTTGTTTGAATTTTCTAGAGTTGCAGAATTTTTTCCGTTTAATGTTACCCCTGCATTCGTCTGTGCTGTATACGCTTTTGAATTTTGCGAATCCATAATTCCTGCCGCAAAAGTTGTTTTAAACGAAAGCCATTTTAGCGGCTGATACTGGAAATAAGCATTACCAACTGTTTGCCAAGTTTTTTCTGTTTGAGAAGAATTAGCAATTTCCATTAATGGATTTACCGTTGATGTTTTATTAATTGCCCAAGCTCCATTAGGATAAGTTAACTTACCTGGAAGAAAAAATAATGTTCCAACTTGCTCGTTTCCTGCTGCATCAATTGCCCACGGAGACATTAACGGACTCAATCTAAAAGCGTCCTGCATGGCTAAATCACTACCTAACTGATTGTCTAATCTAGCAATCGTAACGTTTACACCTGTAGAAAACTTATCATTTATTTTGTGATTTAATCCTAATTTGAATGAATATTTATCTGTTGAATCATTTTCAATTAAACCACGATCACTCTGGATTCCGAAGCCTAAATTATAGCTTAAACCAGAATCTGAACGGCCTGTAATATTTAAATAATTATTCTCTGTCATTCCAGATTTTAGTACTGCATCATACCAGTCAAAATTGTAACCGCTGTTGGCACGAGATACTAATAACGGACTTTGGTTTCCTGCCAAAGCAGCCAATTGCGCTGGAGTTTGTGTTGCAGGAGTTGCACTCATGTAAGCCACTTGGTGAAATTTCCACCACTGCTCTCCTGTCATCATATTTGGCAATCTTGCCGCCGTTTTATTTCCGTAAGAAGTATCAAAAGTTACACTAATACCTGCTTTTGCACTTGTTCCGCTTTTTGTTGTTACAATGATAACCCCATTAGAACCTCTAGAACCGTAGATTGCTGCAGATGAAGCGTCTTTTAGAACGTCCATTCGAGCAATATCCTGCGGATTTAAGAAATCGATTCCATCCATCGGAACGCCATCTACAACGTATAAAGGTGAAGAACCTACCATAGTCGAATTACTAGAATCGGCAATCAAAGAGTTGTTTCCTCTAATAACAACTTTAAATCCGTCTCCTGCACGACCTGTAGAAGATGAGATCTGAACCCCTGGCGTGCTTCCTTGAATCGCTTCTAGCGGACTGATTGTGTTTCTTTCTGTAATAGTTGCCGCACTAATCGTACTAACAGATCCAGTAAGATCTGTCTTTTTTACAGAACCGTATCCTACTACAACTACTTCAGTCAATGCATTTGACTGTTCTGCTAAACTTACATTGATTTTAGTTTTTCCAGCAACACTTACCTCCTGTGTCTGAAATCCTAAATAGCTAATTATTAAAATTGCTTTACTGTTTGATACATTAATTTTAAAACTTCCTTCAAAATCTGTTGAAGTTCCATTTTTAGTCCCCTTTTCATTAATGTTTACCCCTGGCAGTGACATACCCGTAGCGTCGGTAATCTTTCCCTCTATTGTGGTTGACTGTGCGTTAATAGAACTGCACAGTAAAAAATTCAGGAAAAAGAAAAATACAAAGTACTTATCTTTTCTCTCAGATAATTGTTTAATACTCATGTGGTTTAAAGTTTGGTTAATTGATAGTGTTTAGTTTTTAATAGATTCTACTTTTTTCTCATTGATATAGGTATTTATAAAGTTTATATTTTTTACATTTTTTAATAAGTAGACCGAATCTACTTTCTGGATTTTTACATCTTTCAGCGTAATATTCTCAACTGGAGACTCCGCGTAACCTTCTGCCCAAACGCTGTATTTTCCACCGTTTTTCACCGTAACATTCTCTAAGCTTACATTTCTGATCGTCGGAATAAAATTTCCTGTCTGAGATCCGTATACGTTGTAAAACATGTTTAGTTTCAAAACACATTCTTTCACCGTGCCCACTTCAAGATTTCGAACATAGACATCTTCTATAATTCCTCCTCTTTTTGAATTTGTTTTAATTCGAATGGCACGATCCAGATTCGGACTGTCCATCACACAGTTTTCAACAAAAACATTATTTACTCCAGCTGAAATTTCGCTTCCAATTACAACACCGCCGTGTCCATCAATCATTTTGCAGTTTTGCACAATGATATTTTTACTTGGTATTGCCACTCTCCTTCCGTCTCCATCACGTCCTGCTTTAATGGCAATACAATCATCGCCTGTGTTGAAAGTGCAGTTTTTGATTAAAATGTTCTGCGAATATTCTGGATCACAGCCGTCATTATTCGGTCCATGGCTATTGACCGTTACTCCGTCAATAATCATATTATTGGTTTTTATCGGATGTAAAATCCAAAAAGGAGAATTAATAATGGTTACATCTTTTATTAAGGCCGTATTACATTCAAAAAACTCGATAAAATTTGGTCTTAAATAGCGCCCTTCGCCAAAAACTCTTTCTGCTACCGGAATCCCTTTTTCTGCCATATCCACCAAAACCTCACGATTTGTTGGATCATTTTGAGATGGAATTCCTTTTTTCCAGCCATAATTTTTTCCTCCAGACCAAATCCACCAATTCGTGCTGTCTGCCTGACCGTTTAAAGTTCCTTTTCCTGTAATTGCAATATTGGTTTTGTTTTTAGCATAAATAAGCGGTGAAAAGTTCATTACTTCTGTACCTTCCCAAGAAGTATGAACAATAGGATAATCTTTTGGATTTATACTAAAAAGAATCTCCGCATTATCTTCTAAATGCAAGTTTACATTGCTTTCTAAATGAATCGCTCCTGTCAAATATTTTCCGTTTGGAACCAAAACTCGACCGCCTCCATTTGCTGCACATTCTTTTATTGCTTTTTGGAAAGCTATAGTATTTAATGTTTTTCCATCAGCAACGGCACCAAAATCGTTTATGCTATATACTTTATCTGAGAAATGTGTCTGCGGAATACTTTTTACGACCAAATCCATTCTTTTCCATGGATTATCTGATGAGATTGAAGAAGAATGTCTTGTGCAAGATGCCAATGACAGCCCCAAAGCAGCGAAAAAAAGAATCTTTTTAAATGTGACTATCTTATTTGTAATCATTTGTATAGATATTTCTTGTTTGGACGCCAAAAATCTCAAGATTGATGTAATCGATTACACGAAAGTAGAAAAATTGTTCTAAGAGACCAAATTAATTTAGAAAAAAATTATATATTTAATTTTTATTGCAAAATTTAATTACATTTAATGCAAAAAATTAGATAATTTATTATCATTGTAGAACCTAAAACGTTTTAGCTTTTCGATATGGTAATCGATAACAATTTTTATTACATAATGAAAAAAAATGTACTTTTGTCTAAAAATAATCCGAAAACTTTTTTTGAATGAGTGAAAAAGTAACTATTTACGATATTGCTGAAAAATTAAACATCACAGCTGCAACAGTTTCCAGAGCGTTAAACAATAATCCTAAAATAAAGGAAGCGACGCGTGAGTTGGTTATCAAGACAGCTGCTGCGATGAACTACAAGCAAAACAAATTGGCACTAGCTTTAAAGAGCGGTCGAAGCAATAATATCGGAGTTATTGTTCCGCGTATTGACAGCAACTTTTTTGCCTCGGTTATTCGAGGAATCGAAGAAGAACTTTATCCTCACGGTTATCAGGTTATCATCTGCCAAACACACGAAAGCATTAAAAGAGAAAATGAAAACCTTCATACGCTGGTAGATGCACAGGTAGACGGTATCATGATGTCGGTTACTGGTATTTCAGATGAAAATGATAGCGCTTTCAGAAATGTTTTAGAAAAAAATGTCCCTCTGATATTTTTCGATAGAAGCAAACATATTGATGGCGTAAGTTCTGTAACCATTAATGACTTTAAAGGAGGTTACTTAGCCACCAAACATTTAATTGATGAAGGCTGCCGACATATTGCACATTTTTCTGGAGATCAGTCTTTAGACATCTTTAAAAACAGGTTTTTAGGCTACAAACAAGCTTTATTAGACAACGGACTTCAATTTAACGAAGAATATGTTATTTACGTAAAAAGTAGTGTTGAAGCAGGTAAAGAAGCTGCGACTGCATTATTGGCTTTACAAACTCCGCCAGACGCGATATTCTCTTCTAGTGATTTCGCTGCTCTAGGCGCAATTCAAGAACTTCAAAACAGAAATATCAGTATTCCAAATGAGTTTTGCGTAGCTGGTTTTAGTAACGAGCCTTTTACTAAATTCATGGAATTATCGATCACTTCTGTAGATCAGTCGCCTTTAGAAATGGGAAAAATGTCTGCTCGCGTTTTCTTAGAACAGGTCGACAAAACCGATACAATCAAAATCGAAAAAAAGGTTGTCCTTGCCCCAGAATTACACATTCGTAAATCTTCTACTAGAACTAATTTCTAATTAGTTTTTTTAACCATATAAGTAATATTAAGTTTATTTTAATCTTTCCTGCAAGGTTTCCAAAACCTTGTAGGTATTTCTTTTTTTTAGCAAAAACAAGTTTTCATTATTCTATTTCGCATTTTCAACCGCTGAGCGCAGGAGACCTACAAGGTTTTGGAAACCTTGCAGGAATTAGTACGCTTATATGATCTCTTTCTTCGAAAACAACCCAATCTAAAAGCATCTATTAAATGAACTTATATCACTTATATGGTTAAAAAAAAAAGACGCACTACTGTGCGTCTTTCTATATAAACCTTTGTTACTCTGTCACTTTGTAACTTTGAATCTAAAAAATTACAAAGAAACTCCTCTTTTCCAAGGAATAAAATCGTTCTGATTTAATATTGCCGCTTTAGTTTTTACCGTACCACTAGCAATATCGATAATAGTTTCAAGCATTTCATCAGCCATTTCTTCGATAGATTTTTCACCTTTGATGATTCCACCAGTGTCAATATCTATAATGTCAGACATTTTTGCCGCCAACTCTGAGTTAGAAGATATTTTTACTACTGGTGCAATCGGATTTCCTGTCGGAGTTCCTAAACCTGTTGTAAACAATACCATATTCGCTCCCGAGCCTACCATTGCAGTTGTACACTCCACATCATTTCCTGGCGTACATAACAATGTTAAACCTGGCTCATTAATATACTCTCCGTAATCATATACACCAGCAATTGGAGATGTTCCTCCTTTTTTAGCCGCTCCTGCAGATTTCATAGCATCCGTAATCAAACCGTCTTTAATGTTACCCGGAGACGGATTCATATCAAATCCCGAACCAGCATCAACAACTGTTTTTTCGTACCACTTCATCAAATCTAAGAAACGTTTTCCGTCTTCGTCATCCACACAACGGTTTACCAATTCTTGCTCTACACCACATAATTCTGGGAATTCAGAAAGAATTGTCGTTCCTCCTAATGCTGCCAATTTATCAGACAAAACTCCTAAAGTTGGGTTAGCAGAAATTCCAGAGAATCCGTCAGATCCACCGCATTCTAAACCAATTCTAAGCTTAGATAATGGAGCTGGTTCTCTCTTAATTTCGTTTGCTTTTTTAATCGCTTCAAAAGTATCTTTTACCACACTGCTCAACATCGTTTCAATAGTTCCGATAGACTGCTGATCGTAGATTAAAACAGGTTTTTTACTGTCTGGATTGATTGCATCTAAAGCTTCTTTGAAAATTGAAATCTGAAGATTTTGACATCCTAAACTCAATACAGTTGCTCCAGCTACGTTTGGATTGTTTACATAACCAGCTAAAAGCTTAGCTAAACTATGAGAATCCTGACGAATTCCACCGCAGCCTCCTTGGTGCGTAATGAATTTTACTTCAATATTATTGAACAAGTTCGCATCGTTTGAAGCTTCTTGATTTCCTGCTCCACCCGTTTCTGATTTCACTAAAGAACGCAACAATAATTGATAATCGTTTTCTTTAGGTTTCATCAATTCTTTCTCAAAAATATCTTTTAAGATTTCGATGTTTCTGTTTTCACAAAAAACCAATGGAAAAAATAACCACACATTTTCTGTTCCAACCTGCCCGTCTTCTCTATGATAGCCCTGCCACGTTCTGTCTTTCCATTTATCCACATTTGGAGCTGTCCAACCAATAGTTTCAGTTTTACCTGTAACTTTATCACTCTCGTGTTTTACGTTTGCAGTAGAAAGCAATCCTCCTTTTTCGATTCTTGCACTTGCTTTTCCAACCAAAACACCATACATAATGATTCTGTCTCCTACATTAAAAGGAACCATTGCAATCTTATGTTTCATTTTCACATCAGACTCAACAGCAATTGATTGTCCTTCAAAATCAATCACTTCGCCAGCTGACAGATTTACCAAAGCCACCGCTACGTTATCTGTAGGATGTACTTTTATTAATTTTTTCTGCGTTGCCATAATTAACCTTTGTTCTTTGTTCTTTTTGTTTTTCTTTTATTTTCAAGCAATTGAGTATAATTCTCTTTTTCTCAATCTTACTCACAATCTTAAATTTAAATCGCCATAATCTGCTTTGATCTGTGTAAATCTGCGTGAAAAAATATTTCACGCAGATTATAAAAGATTTCAGCAGATCAAATTAGATTTTAATTCTTAGATCCTATTTATTTTATTCTTTCTTGAAACTTAGCAAAACCAGCTTCAATTCCGTTTGAATCAATTTCTTCTAAAGCTATTGTAATAGCTCTAGTTAATCCTGGAATTTCTGTTAAGTCCTCATCCCAGAAAGATTTGTTTTGTAATGTCAAACGAGCGATTTTCTCGTAATCATCAGACTTCCAAAGTCCGCTAAAGAAAGCTACAATATCTTCACCATCTTTAACCGGTAATTCTTGTCCGTTCCATGTTCCTTTATAGAAGCGAATTAAACTCGCTAATGAGAAAGTCAAATTAACAGGCAACTTTTTGTTAGCATTATAATATCCTAATAAACTAGGCAAAACTCTTACTTTGAATTTCGAAATAGAATTTAATGCAATATCAGCAAGTGCATGTTTGATAAATGGATTTTTAAATCGATCCATCACTTCCTCACAGTAGGCAGTAATTTCATTTTTATCCATATCAAGCGTTTCACTAATTTCACCAATAACGCTATTTACAAATTTTCCTGTAAAATCTCCGTTAACAGTTTCCATCACTAATTTGTTACCATACAAAAGTGAAAAAGGAACCATTGCTGTGTGAGAACCGTTTAAAATACGAACTTTAATCATTTTAAAAGGACGTATATCATCAACAATTTTTACATTCAAATCTGTTTTATCAAAAGGCAATTTTGCTTTTAAATCATCTCCACCTTCAATAGCCCAAAGGAAAAAAGGTTCAGCAGCAACAATTAAATTGTCTTGATAATCTAATTTACTATTGTACTCTTCAATTTCAGCTCTTGGATATCCAGGAACAATTCTGTCCACCAAAGTACTGTGATAGGTACAAGCATCTGATACCCAAGTTTTAAATGCATCTTCTAACTTCCATGTATCACAATATTGCAAAATATATTTTTTAAGCGTCTCAGAGTTATAATCAATTAATTCACAAGGAATGATTGTTACTCCTTTAGAAGCATCACCATTAAAATGTTTAAATCTTTCATATAATAAAACCGTCAGCTTTGCAGGAAATGACACAGGTGGCTGCATGTCCGGAGTATCACTTCCAATGAATTCAATTCCAGCTTCTGTAGTATTAGAAACAATAAACTGAAGTTCTTCTTCTTTAGCCAAAGCCAAATAATTTGAAAATTCAGTATAAGGGTTTACAGTTTTTACAATATTAGAAATTAACTCAATATTTTGTATTTTTTCACCTTTTTTGATTCCGTTCATAAACAAAGTATACAAACCGTCCTGATCATTAATCATATTGACCATACCGTCTTTCAAAGGCTGAACTATTGCAATACCGGCATTAAAATCAACTTCAGTATTTAGTTTGTGAAAAGCATAATCTACAAAAGCTCTTAAAAAGTTCCCTTCTCCAAACTGAACTACCTTAATTGGCTGTAACTTTTCTAATCCTGTATTTATTCTATTTAATTTTTTCATTTTAAATTTTCTTTAAAGTGTTTTAAATAACCACTATAAATCCCTATTGTTTATGTCCTTTTTTTAAAACTGTAAATGAAACATTACACTCGATTGGGTAAAATAAAGTCTGCTGTGAGGAATGGCAAACCAAATTTTTCAAGCGTAATGCTCAATTACAATCTCTAAAAATCTAAAAAAAACTTATAAAATAAGGAGTTCGGCATGATTACCCCTTAATCTATTTTCTAATATCTTTTATAATGTCAAGAACCTGTTTCACTTTTGCAGTCAGTCCTTCGAAATCTTTATTCTCTAATATGTCTTTTGAAATTAACTGAGAACCTAAACCAACGCAAGTAGCACCAGCATTTAGCCAAGAACTCAAACTTTCAACCGTTGGATAAACGCCACCTGTCGGCATAATATTTGTCCAAGGGCATGGTCCTTTTATCGCTTTGATAAATTCTGGCCCATAAATATCGGCAGGAAATAATTTCACAATCTCACAGCCTAATTCTTCTGCTCTTGCAATTTCTGTCAAAGTTCCGCAACCTGGTGACCAAAGTACTTTTCTGCGATTACAAGCTATCGCTATATCTTCTCTAAAAACCGGAGTTACAATAAAATTCGCCCCTAAACTCATATACAATGAAGCCGAAGCTGCATCTGTTACAGAACCTACGCCTAAAATCATTCCTGGAAGTTCTGTTAAAGCGTATTTGTTTAAAGCTCCAAAAACTTCATGAGCAAAATCACCACGGCTTGTAAATTCCATTAATCTAGAACCTCCGTCATAACAGGCTTTTAAAACTTTCTTACTTAATTCGATATCCGAATGAAAAAATAGCGGAACCATTCCGTTTTCTTTCATTTGAGATGCCACTTCTATTCTTGAATATTTTGCCATTTTTTATTTTAAAATTATCTTGATACTAATGCAGAACCATCACCATCAATCATATTTTCCACTTCTTTTAAGGTAACCAAGTTGTAATCTCCAGCAATGGTATGTTTTAAGCAACAAGCCGCAACTGCAAAATCCAACGCTCTTTGGTTATTATCATATTCCAATAAACCGTAGATTAATCCGCCCATAAAAGCATCACCGCTTCCTACGCGATCTACAACTGGAGTAACTTCTTTTACAGCAGCGCTATGAATTGCTTTTCCGTCGTATAAAATTCCACCGATTCTTTGGTGAGAAGCACTTACAGAATAACGAAGCGTTGTTGCAGCAATCTTCAAATTCGGAATTAATTGAAACAATTTATCATATACCGCAGGAAGCGTTTTTTCATCCTGATAATTCGGATTCACTTTTGGAATTCCAAGCATGAAATAAGCTGTATCAATATCTCCTAAAATTACATTGCTGTATTGCAACATTTCTGGCATTACTTCACTTGGCGTTTTGCCGTACTGCCACAATTTTGATCTGTAATTTAAGTCGCATGAAATTTTAATTCCTTTTTTATGAGCCACTTGAATTGCTTCTAAACAAGCTTCTGCAGCGCTTTGAGAAATCGCTGGGGTAATTCCACTCCAGTGAAACCACTCTGCTCCTTCCAAAACTTTTTCCCAGTCAACTTGGCCTTTTTGAATAGTTGACATCGCACTATGCGCACGATCGTAAACCACATTACTGCCACGTGTTCCTGCTCCAGTTTCCAAGAAATAAATTCCTAAACGTTCTCCGCCGTAAACAATGTTTTTCGACTCAACGTTCATTTTTCTCATTTCTTTTAATGCCGAAAAACCAATTTCGTTTTCTGGCAGTCTGGTAACAAATTCGGCATTTACACCATAATTTGCCAAAGAAACACAAACATTAAATTCACCGCCTCCATAAGTAGCACCAAATGCTGTAGACTGTGAAAAACGTAAATGTCTCTCTGTCGAAAGACGAAGCATGATTTCTCCAAATGCAACTACTCTACTCATATTATATTTTTATTTTACCATTAAAGGTATTTTTACCATTAAGAAATTAAGGAAATTAAGTTTTCTTTATTGAAAGAAAATCCAAAATAAGTTAGAGATTTTCCAATTCTGAACCTGAAAGGTTCATATGTTTATAGATCTAAAATATTCTCAAACATACGACTCCGTAGGAGTCGAACGTGGCTAAAATTATTCATTTGCTATAAACATGTGAAGCTTTCAGCTTCTAAAATCAGATTCCAAAAAAAAACTTAATTTCTTAATGTCTTAATGGTTCAAAAAACTTTTCTTAAAATTTGAAATACTCTTTTGCGTTATTGTATGAGATGTCTGAAACTAATTTTCCGATCCATTCCATATCGTTTGGCAATTCGCCTCTTTTGATTTCGTCTCCCAAAAGATTACACAAAATACGTCTGAAATATTCGTGTCTTGGGAATGATAAGAAACTTCTAGAATCTGTCAGCATTCCAACAAAACAGCTGATTAAACCCATATTAGACAAAGCATTCAATTGTTTTGTCATTCCATCTTTCTGATCTAAGAACCACCATCCTGAACCAAATTGTACTTTTCCGCGAACGCTTCCGTCGTTGAAGTTTCCAATCATTGTTGCCATAACTTCGTTATCAGCAGGATTTAGGTTGTAAATGATCGTTTTAGTCAATTTATCTTTACTGTCTAAAGCATTTAAGAAAGCAGATAATTTTTGAGCTTGAGGATAATCTCCAATAGAATCCCATCCTGTATCTGGGCCCAAGATTCTGTGCATACGAGCATTATTGTTACGCAATGCACCTAAGTGAAACTGCTGTACCCATCCAAACTCATGGTATGTCTCAGACAAGAAAACTAAAATTGCACTATGGAATTTTAAAACTTCTTCTGGAGACAATTCGCCGTTTTCTCTTTTCTTTTTGAAAATAGCATTTACTTCACTTTCTGTAAAGTTTTCAAAATCAATTTGATTTAAACCGTGGTCACTTAATTTACATCCGTTTGCATTAAAAAATTCGATTCTTTTTCTTAAAGCAGACTGTAAATCAGCAAACGTGTTAATTGCAACTCCGGACACATCCCCTAATGTGTCCAGATATGCATTATATCCATCATTAGCAATTAAGATGGCTTTATCAGGTCTGAAAGCCGTACTCATTTTGATTCCAGTCGAATTGTTTGCGAATTTCTGGTGAAATTCTAATGTATCGATTGGATCTTCTGTCGTACAAACTAATTCAGCGTTTACTTTTTTAAGCAAGTTTTGCGTGCTGTAAGCTGGAGAATTTATTTTTTCAGAAGTTTCTAAATAAATTTTCTCAGCCGACTTTTCATTCAATAAATCATAAATATCAAAATAACGAGCCAATTCTAAATGCGTCCAGTGGTATAACGGATTACGCATTGTGTACGGAACTGTTTTTCCCCAGTTTAAGAATTTATCTTTATCTGAACCGTTTCCAGTTACAAACTGCTCGTTGATTCCCAATGTACGCATTGCACGCCATTTGTAGTGGTCACCGTTAATCCAAACCTGAGTGATGTTGTCAAAGATTTTATCTTCTGCAATAAACTGCGGATTTAAGTGATTATGGTAATCTATGATTGGCTGATTTTTAGAGTAATTGTGATACAACTCTTCAGCATATTTATTTTCTAATAAAAAATTATCGTTGATGAATGTGCTCATGTCTTTTTAAATATAATTTGAAAATTATTCTTCGTTTGAAGGTTTTCCGATTGTAGCAAGGATTCCTCCGTCAACATACAAAATGTGACCGTTTACAAAATCACTTGCTTTTGATGATAAAAATATCGCTGCTCCAGCTAAATCACTTGGATCTCCCCATTTAGCCGCTGGCGTTCTGCTAATAATAAAATCATTAAACGGATGTCCGTCTACGCGGATTGGCTTTGTCTGCTCAGTAGCAAAATAGCCAGGACCGATTCCGTTGATTTGCACATTGTATTTTGCCCATTCTGTTGCCATATTTTTAGTCAGCATTTTTAAGCCTCCTTTTGCAGCAGCATAAGCAGAAACTGTATTTCTACCCAACTCACTCATCATAGAACAGATATTGATGATTTTTCCTTGTCTTCTCTCAATCATTCCTTTTGCAACATGCTTAGAAACAATAAACGGACTTACCAAATCAATATCCACAACTTCTCTGAAATCTGAAACTTCCATATCAAGCAATGGAATTCTTTTGATAATTCCAGCGTTGTTAATTAAGATATCGATTGGTCCTACTTCGCTTTCAATTTTCTGAACAGCAGTTTTAACTTCCTGCTCTTCCGTCACATTAAATTTGTAACCAACTGCATTAATCCCTTCACTTTTTAATTCAGCTACAGCGTTATCAATTTTTTCTTGAGAAGAATTTCCGTTTACTACAATTGTAGCACCCGCTTGTCCTAATCCTTTTGCCATTGCCATTCCAAGTCCGTGAGTAGAACCTGTGATAAGGGCAACTTTTCCTTTTATGTCAAATAAGTTTGTCATTTTCTTATCTTAAATCTGTGATTTTACAAACATCCATATCTCCGTAATCTAAGTTTTCACCCGCCATACCCCAGATAAAAGTATAATTACTAGTTCCTGAACCAGAGTGAATTGACCAAGGCGGAGAAATTACTGCCTGATGATTGTTCATCCAGATGTGTCTTGTTTCTTGCGGTTGTCCCATAAAGTGGCAAACTGCTTGATCTTGTGGAATATCTAAGTAGAAATACACTTCCATTCTACGGTCGTGTACGTGTGCCGGCATGGTATTCCAAACACTTCCTGGCTTTAATTCTGTCATTCCCATTTGCAATTGGCAAGTTGTAACCACACTTCCAATAATCATTTGGTTTACGGTACGGTGGTTTGCCGTTTCCATTGTTCCCAACTGTAATTTATTAGCTTCAGCTAAACTTACTTTTTTAGTTGGATAAGTCTTATGCGCTGGAGCAGAATTCAAATAGAATTTAGCAGGATTGTTTTTGTCATCACTTTTAAAAACAACTTCTTTATTTCCAGCTCCGATATACAAAGCATCTTTAAAACCTAACTCATACGTTGTTCCTTCAACCACAACAGAACCGCTTCCTCCAACATTGATAATTCCTAATTCTCTTCTTTCTAAGAAATACGGAGCTTTTAACGGATCTATAGTTTCTAAAGCCAAATCGCCTTTAACAGGAACTGCAGAACCTGCAATGTATCTGTCGTAATGCGAATAAACCAATACTACTTCATCTTCCTGCATTAAGTCATCAATCAGGAATTCTTCTCTCAATTGCTGTGTATCATATTTTTTAACAGCTTCAGGGCTTGACGCGTATCTTGAACTATATTTTGTCATAATTTTAAATTAATGTAATCGATTGCACAAAATTATATTTTTATATTTAAATAGCATAATTGAAATGAAAAAAAATGTTTCAATTATCAAAAAATCTATTAAAGATCGGTAATTGGACGGTATTTTGGAACTAAAGTTTTCATTACTATCCATCCAGTTAAATAACATACTGCACAAATAGAGAAAATAATCATGTAACCTGAATTGATTCCATTTGCAACAGTATCTCCTGCAGCGGTAAGCGACTTTAAAAAATCTTCTAAATTTGCTACTCCTTTTTCAGCAAGAAAAGCCTTTTCAGTTACTGCATCTTGAAACTGAGGATATTTTTCTAGTAATGGCTGACCGTTTACCGTACTCCAATTTCTTTGTGTAAAGTCAAACAATACACCTGAACCTTTGTTGATTAATGTTGAACCAACACCTCCAGCTAATCCACCGATACCTGTAATCGTAGCAATTGCTTTCTTAGGAAACATATCTCCTACTGTAGTAAAAATATTTGCTGACCAAGACTGGTGTGCTGCACCTGCAATACCAATAATGATTACTGGAACCCAATAGCTGATATAACCCAATGGCTGAGCAGCTAAAGCTAACAGAGGAAAAAAGGCAAAAATCAACATCGCTCTCATTCTTCCTTCATACGGATTCATTCCTTTTTTCTCCACAAAATACGTTGGAAGCCATCCGCCAATAATAGACAGTAAAGTGATCATGTATAAGATAAACAATGGGAAAGCTGCTTGCGTAGAATCCATTCCGTAAACTGAGCTTAAATATGCTGGTGTCCAGAATAAAAAGAACCACCAAACACCATCTGTCATAAATTTACCAAATGCAAAAGCCCATGTTTGTTTGTATTTAAAACAATCCTTTAAAGAAACTTTAGAAGTAGTTTCTGGCTTGTAACCTTCAATTTTACTATCTGCAATATCATCTTGCTGAATATAAGCCAATTCCTCTGGCGTTACTCTTGCGTGCTTTTCTGGTTTATCGTACATAAACATCCAGAATCCCATCCATACAAAACCTAAAGCTCCAATGATAATAAAAGACATTTCCCATCCGAAAGATTCTGCAATAAATGGAATCGTGATTGGCGCTGCTAAAGCTCCAACTGTTGCTCCTGCATTAAAAATACTAGTGGCAAATGCTCTGTCTTTTTTAGGGAAATATTCTGCTGTAGTTTTAATAGCTGCCGGAAAGTTTCCTGCTTCTCCAACTGCCAAAACGAAACGAGCAAAAATAAATAAAGCCACACTCACATTGATCACCAACGCTGTATCGCTTATTGTACCGATTATTTCTTTTGAACCATGAAAACCTACAAACCATTCACCTGTAATAATTCCTGAAGTGGCGATTCCGCAAAATGCGTGAAGACAAGCTCCTACAGACCAAATTCCGATTGCCCAAAGAAATCCTTTTTTAGTGTCCAACCAATCAACAAATCGGCCCGCAAACAAAAGAGAAACTGCATAAAAAATAGAAAATAAAGCGGTAATGTTTCCGTAATCGTTATTCGTCCAGTGAAATTCAGGCGCAATAAAATCTTTCCAGGTTAAAGAAAGAACTTGTCTATCTAGATAATTGATTGTGGTTGCAAAGAATAGCAAGGCACAAATGCTCCAACGGTATTTTCCTGTAGATTTGATGCTTTGATTTACTGCAACAGTTTCGGTTTGATTCATAGTAAGTGGGTATTATAGTTTTTATAATTTTGGTAATCTTAAAAGACTATATTTACTGCTTTCTAAAAATATTAAAATCAATAAATTAGCACCTTTAAAGAAAATTAATGTAATCGATTGCACAAATATAGTTTTTAATCTGTACAATCCAAATAATATTGTATGAAAAATTATTTTAAGTCACAAAATAAACATAATGCATAAAAAAAAGAATACAAAATTACACATTAAACAATATATTTGTTAAAAGCCGATAGGTGAATTTCATCCTTTTTAAGGGGTAAAATTGTCCTGAAATTTATATCTTGAAAGTCTGTTTCTGCTTCTTATGACTTTTAGATCCAGTTACTGAATTTCTTTCGATAAAACCAAATAAGCATTTGTAAAACAATTAATTAAAAATCAAATTGAAAACCACAAAAACATCATTTTTAAGAAGAGCTGCCTTCAGTTTTCTTCTTTTTTCAGGAATATTTACTGTTAGTGCACAAAATCAGGTTATTCCGCTTTGGAGTAAAATTCCCGACGAAATAAAAGCTTCTGACTACAAAGAAAAAGAAGTCGTGAAAGATGGAAAAATGCAGAGTACAAGTCAGGTTTCTGTTCCTACTTTAAGCATTTTTATTCCGAAAGAGGCCAAACCGAACCAGACTGCTGTTGTAATTTGCCCAGGCGGCGGCTATACTCATTTGGCCTTTGAAAAAGAAGGGACAAAAGTCGCAGAATGGTTTAATAGTTTAGGAATTGCCGCTTTTGTATTAAAATATCGAATGCCGACAGATTTAACAATGAAAAACAAAAACGTTGGTCCGTTGCAAGATGCTCAAGAAGCGATTCGTTACGTAAGGCAAAATGCATCAAAATGGAATATAGACCCAAATAAAATTGGAATTTTAGGCTTTTCTGCCGGAGGTCATCTGGCTTCTACTGCCTCAACCCATTATGATGATAAAGTTTATGAATCGGCTTTTAAAGTAAGCGCACGTCCCGATTTTTCGCTTTTGATTTATCCTGTAATTTCAATGGAAAACGAAATTACTCATAAAGGTTCGCAAACCAATTTGCTTGGAAACAATCCTTCAAAAGAATTAATAGATTCTTTTTCTAACGAAAAGAAAGTAACTTCTAAAACACCACCAACTTTCTTAATTCATGCCACAGACGATACTGTCGTGATACCAGAAAACAGCATCAATTATTATTTAGCTTTAAAGAAAAATGGCGTTTCAGCAGAACTTCATATCTATGAAAAAGGAGGCCACGGATTTGGTTTAGGCGTTGCAGACACTAGCAAATTTTGGACAAGAGATTGCGAAGAATGGTTAAAAGCAAACGGTTATAATTAAAAAAAAGAAGGGCAAAACTTTTACAAGTTTTGCCCTTTATCAAAAAAAAAAAAAAAAACAAAAAAGGAATTAAAAAAACCATTTTAATATTTTTAAGCAGTAACCTCTTGTTCTGCTGTATTTTTCAATTTAGGAACAGGAATTGCTTTACTTGCTACTTTTGGTTTTGCAGCAGGTTTCTTTTTACCAAATTTCTGTTTACCCCACCAGATAATAAATCCTGTAATTGGTAAACTGGCAGAAATTAAACTGGCCAAGAATGCAATAATTTTACCTGTAAGTCCCAAAACACTTCCTACGTGAATATCATAATTCATGCGTCGGATTTTGTCTGGAATGTTGGCTTCGACATACTTTCCTGAGAAAGGCGTTTTAATCGAGATTTCTTTCAAACTCTGCTGATCATAACTATATCTGTCCATATTATAAAAAGTGTGTTTTTGCTTGTAAACAAAAGCACCAATAGGATCTGCAGGTTTCGCTGGAATACTAATTAAAATTCCCGCTGCCTGAGGATTTTCTTTTCTTAGATTCAATAAAACTTTATCGGCTGTTGTAATATTGAATTCTTTTACATTGGTTGTATCCGATTTTGGAGATTCGCGGTTTTCAGTAAGCGGTTTACCTCCAGATGTTACCCAATACAATGATTTGCTCCACCATCCAAAACTCCACACTAAGCCTGTTACGGCTATAAAAAACAGGAATATACAGCTGTAAAAACCAAACACATTATGCATATCATAATTGACACGTTTAAAGCTGGCATCCCATTTAATTTTAAAACTTTTATCTATAATAGATTTTATCCATTTTGTAGGCCACCACAAAACGATACCTGAAATTAATAATACAACGAAAATTAAAACTGCAACTCCAACAATTGGTCTTCCAATATCGTACGGAAGCCATAATGCGCGGTGTCCGTTTAATATCCATCTGAAAAAATCTGGAGAATCTCCTCTCGAAAAAGTTTTTACATTTAATACTTCTCCCGTATACGGATTCATATAAACGCTTATAAAAGTTCCAGATCTTCTTCCGCCTTTGCGTTTTTCACCTTTTCCTTTTTCTTTACCTTTTTCACCAGGTTTCAGTTCCGATTTTGCTTTTCCTGCTTGATTTTGAGCAAAATCTTTTTTACGTTCTCCCCTTTTGTGTTCACCTCTTTTATTTCCTCCTTTTTCACCTCTTCTCCCTTCGCCTTCTTCTTTTTTCTCCACAAAATAACCTACAATTGCTGCTTCGTCTTTTGCACCAAAAGTTACACTTGTAGCTTTCTTGTCTTTCATTTTTTTATCTGCAATCGAAACCAATTGAGAGGGCAGTAAAAATGCTTCTTTCTGAGGTTTTACAAAACGCCAGTCTTCGATAAAATCTTTTATTTCATTTTCGAAAACATAAATACAGCCTGTAAGACTGACAATAACTACAATAATTCCAGATGCCAAACCAAGCCACAAATGCAGCCAAGCCATGATACGCTTAAAAAGCGACTTTTTACTTTTTTTCTTATTATTTGGTTTTGAAGAAGAAAACATATTCGGATAGATAAATAGGATAAATAGAAAAACCGCAAGTCCTCATAAAAAATAAGGACTTACGGCAAAAAATTATTAGTATTTTAATTTCTGGATTGCAGTAATTTGCCCACCTTCAACTTTCATACCTTGTGTCGCTACACCAGTTGTTCCATTGATAGCGTAAATCCAGTTTCCATCAGGAGTATTTACACCAAGAACAGCTGAATTTCCATCTTCTGTTGTAATATTATAACGAGTAGTAGCATTTGATAATACAGCAGGCATACCAGTAACCCATTTAAAAGTTTGGTTATACACATCAGCAACAGCTAATTTTACAGCTCCTGAATTAGTTCCTGGTGTTCCGTACATTAATAATAAGAACTTACCATTTGAGATATAACTTGTTGAAGAAATTTTGTATCCTCCAGATTTTTCTTGAACGTTAAAGAAGTAAGATTTGTCAAATTCTGTAGTACCTTTATTAATTCTAACAATAGCTGAAGGTTTTGTAGAGCTTACAACATTATTAGCTGTTGCAATAGCTCCAGAAAATCCATAAGCATCTCCTTTTTCATCTTGAAACAATCCATTAGTAAAATAAGCTCCTAAATAACTTGTACGGTTATCTTTGATTACTTTTTCTAATTTTAGATCTGGATAACTATATACAGCTACCCAAGTACTATCAGGATGTCTTGTTCCAAAAGTATCTGGAGCAATACCATTAATTTTCATATAAGGCATAAATACTTTATCTCCTACTTGAGTTGCCCAAGTAAAGTGAGCTCTTTCAGCTAAATCTGCATTTTTATTTCCAATTAAAAGTCTAGTATCTTGTGATACTGTTCCTGTAAGTACAGATTGTTCAGCATCAACTTTATACATATAAGAAATTGAAGCGCCACTTCTTGGTACTTTCACCATTAAAATATCTTTGTTAACTGGTGCAAAAACTTGTACTGTCTCTGCTTGGAAATTTGAAGTTTTAGTTAAATTTCCATCCGCAGTTAATCCATAAGTAGTAACAGCTCCTGGATTTCCTTGACCGTAAAGGAAACTAAAAAATTTGTTTTGCGTTGATAAGTAATAACGATAAGTACCATCTTGTTCTAGTCCGTTTCCTGCTGTGGTAATTAATCCCTTTGAAACGTCGTCTGCAGTTAATAAATAATCTGCTACTCCAGTTGCTCCTGTAGAAACGGTAACTATATATTTTGATTTTCCTGTTTCTCCACTAGCTCCCTCATTTTTATCATCATTACTTTCGCATGAAATAAAAGTGAAAGCAAATGCAGCCAATAATAAAGGTAATTTGCTAATTGTTTTCATAAGTATTAAAAATTTATATTAAAATTATTTGTTCGATTTGTTAAAGAAGTATCTAAATTTTAGATAAAAAGCACGACTAGGTTTTTGAAGTGAAAAATTATCTACAAGTTCATTATCCAATAAGTTCTGGCATTCTAAGGCAACGTTGTATTTTCCATTGGCCATCGTGTAAACCAAGTTTAAATCATGCTTAAGCTGTGTAGGAATATCGTGTTTACCACTTGAACCTCCCCTACTTGGCCAATACAGGTAATAAGCATGCACATAAAGAAGATTATAACCTACAGATAAATTATTTCCTTTCTTAAATACATCGTTAAAAAAGACCGTTGCATCTAGATTACCAAATAAATAAGGGATATTAGGCACTCTGTCTTTATAGTAATAGGAAACATAATTTTGCTCTGGCTCATATTTGGTCATATTGCGTATATCCTGATACGTCATATTAATACCAGAAGTAAATCGGTTTTTATAAGAGTATCGAATCTCTCCATCAATACCTTTTGTTCTTACACTTCCTTGATTAACTGTTACCGTTTTGTTCTGATTGTTATTAAATTCAGTACGAATAAAATCAGTAGCATTACGATATATACCATTTACATCAAATGTTAAGGCATTAATTTCATTAAAACTAGTTTGATAACTAAGACCTACATTGACATTGTTACTCGATTCTGGTTTTAAATTATTATTACCCTGCAAATTATCATTAGGATTACCAAAAATTTCATTTGGTGTAGGTAATCGATAGGTTTTTTCATAAGAAGCTTTTACTTGCAAATTTTGCCTTAAATAATAGTTGCTTGCTCCTCCATAACCTAAAGAAGATGATTTATCATTTAACTCCTGATAGGCAACATCTCCCCAGTTTCCAGAAGGATTGTAACTTCTTGTGAGCGTAGTTTTTAAATCATAATTCTTTAAAAATAATGAGGTGCTCCATTTTTGGTTGTAGTCAAATTTATAGCCAAATGCCAAAATATTCTTTTGTAGCTTTTCAGGCTGTTGATACGTTACAGACTCAGGATAAAGTTCATCGCTTCCTTTACGGTCAAATGTGTTAAATGTATTGTTTAGCAACAATGAGTGACGTTCTCCTATAGCATAATTAGCATTAAAAGTAGCTACTCCATTGTTGTTTTTAAATTTATACAAGGATCTGCCAGCTTCTCCGCCTGGGCCTTCATTTTGTGTATATTGCCCAAACCAATTGTATCGTCTATTTACTGTATCTACAGTTTGTTCATAACCAAAATTAAAATTTCCCGTTACATCCACATTCAACCCTTTTGTAAATAGATCTTTTACCTGGTATTTCAGAGTAGGCATCAAAGTATTCCCGCGTCTATATCTTTCGCCAAATACTGCTACCATTCTGGCTCCAGTTTGAATATCGGCCTTATTTTGTCCAGCTGTAAAACCAACCATCAATTTATCCGCATATTTTTTACCTGTAATTCCAATTTTAAAGATTACAGTTTCGTTATGGTAATTATCATGAAATCTTCTTACTCGAGTTTCTGGATAATACTTACCAGTTTCTAAATCGTTAGTTTCAACATTTACCCAGTAATTATTATCCGAATAATTTTGAAATGCATTAATCTCAGTGGTAAAACCACTTTTTGAAGTATAACCTGCGTTTATAGCTGTTTTAAACGTGTTGAATGATCCAAAAGAATAAGAAGCATCCACATAAGTTCGAGGTTTGCTATTCGTTACAATATTAACAGCTCCACCCAAAGCATCTCCACCCAACCAGATTGGTACAACACCTTTGTAAACCTCTACACGATCAGCCAGGTTAATTGGAATATTATTGATTTGAAAAGACGAGCCAAAATTATCCATCGGTACGCCGTCAATAAAAATCTTAATTTGGTTTCCAGAAAATCCATTAATCGATAATTCTGATCGAGATCCTACACCTCCAGCTTCACGAAAACGTACGCCTGACACTCGATCTAATGCATGTGCCAGATCCAAAGTAGAGTTGTGCAGTTTTTTTGCATCAAGAGCAGTTACATTATAAGCTTGTTTATTTACCTTATCAACTGCCGAACGCCCTATTACAGATACGTTTTCTAATTCTTGCAATTCACTTTCCATTTTAATCGAAAGATCTAAATTGCCCGAAACTTGAATTTGTTTTTTTTGAACTGAAAATCCCATTGCAGAGATTTTTATAGTGTGTTTTCCTGATGGAACATTTTTTAAAACATAGTTCCCTTTTTCATCTGACATTACACTTAAACCTGTTTTTTCGATGATAACGGTTGCAAACGGAACGGTTTCTCCAGAATTTTCAACAACTTTTCCAGACACTGTAAAACCTTGATTTTGCTGGGAAAATGATAAGAGCGTAGATAGAAAAAATAAACTGGCAAATAAAAATTTTTGAGCTGACATATCTTTAATTAGACTAATTATAAATAACTTTGCTGCAAAAGTACCATCAACGTCTTGAAAAAAGATAGGGAAAAACGGATTATTATTTTGTAAAAACGGATTAAATTTTGAAAATCAACGCCACTATTTTAACTTCTCAAACGCCTATAATTAAAATTCAAATTGGAGCTAACTATTATCCAAAAAGTATTTTAACCGAAGAAAATGTCAACATACAGAATGAAGATTCAGAACAAATAATTAGCAGACATCTCATAACCGACGGACTGGTTCTACTTGATACTCAGTTATATTTCTCAAGTTCTAAAACTGTTCTTTTTGAAATTGATGAAGAGTCTATTGTCATGAATTTTATTTACAGCAGTAATGTAGAAACTCATATTGATCAATTGGAAAGCGAAAAGTTTTCTAAAGAAAACACGCACAATATTTTTTATACCAATAATTTTAAAGGCTCTTTTAAAATTCCGGCTCATAAGCAGATAAATTACATGTCGATTATACTTTCTAAGGAATTCTATTACAACATTATAAACGAAGACTGGCAGCTGCATGAGAAATTTTCGAAAAAAATTCTGGGAAAGCAATCTTCTTATTTAACAACAAAATATCTTCCTTTTACGCCCGCAATTCAATGGGTAACATCAGAAATAAAAAACTGTACGAGAGAAGGCGTTTTAAAAAGAATTTATATCGAAAGTAAAATTAAAGAACTCCTTATTTATCAGCTTGAAACAGTAGATACAAAACCTTTAGCTTCAGAAAAAATTAGCGAAGAAGATTTTAGCAAGCTTTTAGAAGCAAAAAAAATATTAGAAAACGATTATAGAAATACTCCTACTCTACCGGAACTTTCCAGACTTATTTCGTTAAACGAATTCAAACTAAAAAAAGGTTTTAAAGCTTGTTTCGGAACGACTGTTAGGAGCTATATCATCAAACTGAGAATGGAACATGCAAAAGAATTATTTCAAAGCAAAACGGCTACGGTAAGCGAAGCAGCTTACAAATGTGGCTATAAAGACGTTTCGCATTTTTCGGCAGCTTTCAAAAGCTATTACGGATTTTCGCCTCAAAAATTTAAAATCAACACCGATATTATTCAGTTTTTCTTATTAGCTTTTTCGTTTGCCGTATAAAAAAAGGGTTCTAAAATTCAGTCCGTCGACTTCCTTTTAAAACCCTAAAAAAATTAGACATTAATGTATAGTGCAAACTCTTATACAAGTACCCACGATCAAATGAATATGTCAAAATTTAATTCAAAAAAAATGTTTCTCCAAAAAACATGAATTGTTAAAACTTAAAATGATATTCTAAAAAAGGCAAAAACAGCATTGTTATTAAATTTCAACAGCCCAAAATTAAAAGGCTCAATAGAGATTCCCTTACGGTTTTCCTCATTCAACAAAAAATTAACATCATTATAACAAACCGAAAACCTTAAATGATTGTGCAGCAAAATATTGCCAAAATCAACTTTAACTAAATTTTGTAAAAGAAAATACTAGATTCCTGCAGAGAAACTTCTAAAAAATACATTTCTTGTCCTAGATTAAGTTTCTTTTTCTAAATCCCTGACTACATTTGCCAATGCAATTAGATAATTAGAGAATGAATCCATTAGATAATTCCCTAGAAGCTCAGTATCTTAGTAACTTAGAACCTCAAAAAATGAAGCTACAATTTTTATTACTCGGAAAAAACGAAGCTATTTTAGCTATTTTGCTTCGTCTAGTTAACGCAGATGAAAACTGGAATGGAGTTGCTTTTAATAACGAAAAAGAAGCTCAAGAATACTTTCAAAATAACAAAATAGATATTGTACTTTTAAGTTCTGCAATTGAAGATCATGTCGAAAAAGAGTTTACTTCTTTCTGCCTAAAACATCAGCCCGACGTCGAAGTTATTGAACATTTTGGAGGCGGAAGCGGTTTATTGAAATCAGAAATCCTGCATAGGTTGCATTTGAAAGGAAAGCTTTAAATTTGTTTTCTTTAAAATATCCAAAATGGAAAAAACATATTCAGTTGTATTTTATTCTAAAAAATTGGTCGCTCCAGTTAAGGAAATGAAAGACTTCTTAAAAAGTGAAATTGGATGGTACAACAGCTCCAATTCTGAAGCTCATATTACCATTTGCGAATTCAAAATTGACGATTCTCAACTAGACTCCACTAAAAAGAAACTTATTAAAATTGCTGATAATTTTACCTCTTCCCAAGTACATTTAGATCATTTTGGATTTTATGAGAATGCTGGCGCGTTTTACATTGGTGTCAACGATCAATCTAAAATGAATCTAATACCAATAATGAAAAAGACTCACGAAACTCTGAAATCTTTAAAACTCAAAAAAAGCGACGATCCTCACATGTCAATAGGTCGACGATTAACTCCAGAAAATTTTAAAAAAGCTACTGAATTATTTATTACTATCGATCTGGATTTTCTTTGCGATTCAATTGTTTTAAGAGAATTTGATCCTGTTGTAAAACAGTTTTTTGTAATTGATGCTTTTCCTTTTGGCAATAATCCCCAACCAGAATTTGTACAGGGAAGTTTGTTTTAATTGGTTTTGCCACAAAGGCACAAAGGCGCAAAGTTTTTTAAATATTCTAATTTCTCCATTTCAACCATAGCCCAAGGTTTCAACCTTGGTTACATTCAGGGCTGGAATTCATTGCGTACCCAAGGTTAAAACCTTGGGCTATGTTCTAGCAAAATGCACAAAGCTTTGCGCACTTCTAATTCATATATAAATAAAACTTGCGTCCTTTGCGTAATTCTTAGCGCCCTTTGCGGTTAAACAAAAAAACTTAGCTCCTCAGCACCTTAGCATCTTAGCAACTAAAAAAAACGTATATTTGATTTTCGCAAATTCGAATGCTATGAAATCCCTTGACTCATTTTACAAAGACATTACCGAAGGATCTACTGTAGATCCAAATTCACTGCTGCCAAATGACATTCAGAAAGAAATCGGACACTTTAATGTTTTTGATATAAAAGAACTTCTAGAGCGTATGAAAGGAAAACCCGGAATGCCTTATGACAGAAGAGCTTACTATAAAATAAGTTTGATTAGAGGACACAATAAAGCAGAATATGCCAATAAAGTAATCGAAATAGAAAAACAGGGATTGTTATTTGCAACTCCCAAAATTCCATACAATTACCTTCCGCAGGATACCAATCAAGGAGGACAATTTTGTGTTTTTACAAGTGAATTTCTTTCTAAAAGCAAAAGTGGAATCGACTTGGACGAACTGCCTATTTTCGCTTCAGACGGTTATCCAATTTTTCAGCTTTCAGACGAAGAAGTTTCAGAAGTAGAATTGATATTCAATAAAATACAAAAAGAAATCAATTCTGATTATATATATAAGTACGACTTAATCCGAAATTATGTTGCCGAATTAATTCACTTCGGACAAAAGTTACAACCCATAACAGCATTATATTCTAAGCACAATTCAGCAGCAAGAGTTTCTTCTTTATTTGCCGAATTATTAGAAAGACAATTTCCGATTGAATCGCCAAACCAGCGATTAGAATTAAGAACCGCCAAAGATTTTGCTGAAAGATTATCAGTGCATGTTAATCATTTAAATAAAGTTTTAAAGGAAAACACAGGAAAAACCACCACCGAATTAATCAGCAACAGATTAACCAACGAAGCCAAAATCCTTTTAAAACAAACGGATTGGAATATCTCTGAGATTGCCTATTCACTTGGTTTTGAAGAATTAGCACATTTTTCTAATTTCTTTAAAAAACAAACAACGTTTACGCCGATTGCTTTTCGAAGCTGATTTTAGATTGTTGATTTTAGATTGTTGATTTTAGATTTTAGATTTTAGATTTTTTGATACAATTGAGAATCCGAAGGATTCAAATGTTTATAGCATATTATTTAGTTCGTTGTGTTTGACCCCTTCGGGGTCATATTATGCCCGGTAACACAGCTTCTATAAATATTTGAATCCTTCGGATTCTGTTTAAAATAAAGTAATTCCTTTATAGTTTGTCCTCCTGAGCGAAGTCGAAGGATCATGCTACATCCGCATCGTGTATATACTGTTCGTATCCTTCGACTCCGCTCAGGAAGACATAAAATGAGGAATTTGGGTTTTGGAATTTGGAATTTCAAAAAATGGAATTTCACACTTGATTTGAATTTCGCAAACATCGGTTTGATATTTACAAACTCTCCAATCTGCTTTGGCTATACCTTTGTCTCATCAAATTAAAAGATTTAAATTATGAATTTATCAAACAACAAAATTTTAATAACCGGTGGTGCAAGCGGCATCGGACTTGGACTTACCGAAAGATTTCTGAAAGAAAACAATACTGTAATCATCTGTGGAAGAAGAGCTTCTCTTTTAGAGGAAGTAAAAGCTAAATTTCCAGATGTAATTACCAAAGTATGTGATCTTTCTAAAGAGGAAGAACGAACTGAACTTTACGAATGGATCAAAGAAAATCATCCTGATTTGAATGTATTAATAAACAACGCTGGAATTCAAAACTGGAAATCTGTAACCGATGCTGATTTTTACGAAAGTATGAAATCGGAATTAGCAACAAACATAGAAGCTCCGTTGCATTTAACTTCGCTTTTCATTCAATTGAAATCACTTACAACTGTAATGAATGTAACTTCTGGATTAGCATTTTCACCTTTTGCAAAAGTTCCAGTTTATTCGGCTACAAAAGCATTTTTCCGTTCGTTTACGATTTCGCTTCGTCATTTATTAAAAGAAAAAAACATTGAAGTAGTCGAGATTATTCCACCAGCACTAAACACCGATTTAGGCGGAATCGGTCTTCACGACGCTCACCCAAGCGTGAGCAGTTTTATTGAGTCGATTTTTGGACAGTTAAAAGAAGGCAGACAAGAGCTTACTTTCGGAACCAGCGAAACGAGATTGAACGCAAGCGTACCAGAATTAAAAGCATCATTTGAAGCGTTACATTCTAACTAATTTATTAAACACATAGAAACATAGATTTAGAAATTTATAAAAGGCGTTTCACTTCTTTAAAAAAACATAGCTAGCGTCTAGAATTCCACTTCCAGCTATGTGTGAGAAACTAGTTTTCTTTCAGCTCTCTTTTAACGAAAACAAAAAACCTATGTTTCTATGTGTTTAAAATTATTCACAAGCAAAACTCGTAAAGTCTTCGACTTCACTCAGACAGACAACAACAAACAACAAACAACAAACAACAAACAATAAACATCATGGCAGTAAATACAAAAATAGCTCTAGTTACAGGTGGTAGCAGAGGTTTAGGAAAAAACATGGCAATTGCAATTGCAAACAAAGGATTAGATGTAATTATAACCTACAACAGCAAAAAAGAAGAAGCTGATGCAGTAGTTTCAGAAATTGAAGGTTTGGGTCAAAAAGCGGCTGCATTACAATTAAATGTAGCGGATTCGGGAACTTTTGATTCTTTTTTTGAAGCTGTGAAAACAACTTTAAAAAACACTTTCAAAACAGACAAATTTGACTTTTTAGTAAATAATGCTGGAATCGGAATTCACAAATCGTTTATCGAAACTACAGAGGCCGATTTCGATTTATTAACTAACATCCAATTTAAAGGTCCGTTCTTCTTGACTCAAAAAGCTTTAAACGAGATGAATGATGGCGGCGGAATTGTAAATATTTCAACTGGTTTAGCGAGATTTTCATTTCCAGGTTATGCGGCTTATGCGTCTATGAAAGGTGCAATGGAAACCTTGACAAAATATCAGGCAAAAGAATTGGGCGCTAGAAAAATAAGAGTAAACATTGTAGCGCCTGGCGCTATTGAAACTGATTTTGGAGGCGGAGTTGTTCGCGATAACGAGCAAATGAATCAGCAAATCGCTTCTGTAACCGCTTTAGGAAGAGTTGGTTTGCCAGACGATATTGGCGGTGTTGTTGCCTTTTTATGCAGTGAAGAATCTCGCTGGGTAAATGCACAAAGAATTGAAGTTTCTGGTGGAATGATGTTGTAAGGAGGTTTCAGGTTTAACCGCAAGGCACGCAAAGATTTACGCAAGGTTCGCAAAGTTTTTCACATAAAGCTTTGCGAACCTTGCATTTCTATTCGTATAGTTTAAAAAACTTGCGCTCTTTGCGGTTAAAAACACACAAAGAATATCAACTTGAAACCTGAAACAAAAAAACAAAACCCGATAAGCTTAAAAAACTTTATCGGGTTTGTCATTTCAAATAATATTTGAATTAGTAAAATCTTTAATTCTTTTCGATTGAGACTTCAAAACCGCCGTCTTTATCAAAAACAACATCATAAAACTTAGTGTCTTTTATTACGCCAACTTCGTAAGTTGTTTTGTTTTTATCGTCTACTACTTTTGCAATTTCTTGAATCGCTTTCGCTTTGTAATTCTTTTTCAAATAGGATTGTGCTTTTACGGGAAGATCTCTAAAAGCGATCTCCAATTCAAAAGCTTTCATGATTCCTAGATTGTCATAAATTGCTACCGCTTTGGTGGTGTCGTTTACATTGTATCGTGCTTCATACCTAACTTCGTCTGCATCGTCACCCACATATTCTTCAGACCAGACCGGTACTTTTCCTGGATATTCTTTTTCAAAAGTAAACCGAACCTTTTCTGGCGGTGTAATTACTTTTTTCATGTTAGTTCCTTCTTGCGCAATTAAAAAACTACTGCATAAAAAAGTAAAAATCAAAAATGCATTTTTCATAATTTCTCTTTTAAGTTGAACTTTAAGTAACGTATTAAAAGTACTACTTTTTTTATTATGAAAAATAAATATTTTTTAGTGGTAAACGGTCGGTTTTTTAATATTCAGCCTTCTTACTATTAATTAAAACTGAACACTATCCCGAAATTTCGGGACTAACAACTGAACACTAATTTTTTTTAATCCTATCCGTCAATTCTCTTTTATAAGTAATTCCAATCGGGATTCTTTCATTTTTAATGACAACAAAGTCCTTTTCGGTTGCGTCAATTTTATCTAAAGCAACGATATACGATTTATGAATGCGCATAAAATTCTTTTCTGGAAGGCATTTTTCAAATTCTGTTGTCGTGATCGAAGCCAAGTAAGTTCGTTTAGTAGTATGAAGCTTCACATAATTTCCGAAACTTTGCGCAAACAAAAGCTGATCCAGTTCTATATCCATAATATAACCGTCAACCTTTACGCTTACGGTATTCACAATGGTTTCTTCTTCTTTTGCTTTTCCATTTTCAGTAGAAAAAAAGCGATCTATAGCTTTTAAAAATCTCGGGAAATAAATTGGTTTCAACAGATAATCAATTACGCCGTAATCGTAACTTTCTAAAGCAAATTCAGAATAAGCCGTTGTTAAAATCGTTTTTGGATGATTGGGAATAATCTTTAATAATTCCATTCCCGAAATTTCGGGCATATTGATGTCCAAAAACATTAAATCGACTGTATTTTCACGCAGATAATTCATTGCTTCGATGCCGTTATAACCTTGAAAAACCAATTCTAACTGCGGATTCTGTTTGATATAATTCGCTAGAACATAATGCGCTGCGGGTTCATCATCTACTATTATGCATTTTTTGGTTTCTTTCATCCTACAAACTTTTTTAGCTGAATTTCTAAATCAACAATGTAGGTTTGTTTGTCATCGTTAATATTCAATTTATAGTCTTTTCCATAAATTAAATTCAAACGTTCGATCGTATTTTTTAAGCCTATTTTGGTCGAAATCACATCGTTTTTCTTCGGAATCGAATTTGAAACATGCAATTTCAATAAACCGTTCTCAACCGTAATCGTAATTTTCACAAAACATCTTTCAATCGCGCAAGTTCCATGTTTAAAGGCATTTTCGATAAAAGCAATTAAAAGCATGGGAGAAATTTTATAGGTGTATTCGTTGTCTACCTGACTTTCAAAAGTAATATCACAACGATACCCAACACGCTCTTTTTCGAGCTGCACATAACTGTTTATAAACTCCAATTCGTCTTCTAAAGAAACACATTGTTTGCTGTTGCTTTCTAATTGATAGCGCATTAGTTGCGAAACTTTCATAATTAAATCGGGCGTTCTGTCTGGAAACTGAAGACTGATTCCGTAAAGTGTATTAAAAGTATTGAATAAAAAATGCGGATTTAATTGTCCTTTCAATGAATTCAATTGCATTTGATTGAACAATAAAGCCGCATCGGTTTGTTTTCTGTGAATACGATAGAACTTAAATACAATAATCGGACTCAGAATGCAGACCAAAGTTCCTAAAACACTCGCCAATTGGTACGCATAACTTCTCTGATGCGAGTTTTGATACAAATGGCATTTGGCAAACATATCCAGCATCGTAATTTCGTACAAAATGACCGAAAAGACAAAAACTCCAAAAAGCGTTAAAATGATATACGTAAAAGGTTTATTGGCTTTGAATAAAATGGGCAATAAAAAAAAGCGGTTAAATTGGGCGTGCATGTACAAAATGCAATAGAAAAATATACCCATTAAAATAGAAATGAAAGAACTGAATAACATCCAATCATTTTTTAAGGTATAAATTGTAAAGGAGAAAAGGACAACGGCAACCTCCTGCCACCATTTGTTATCCAGTATGTTATCAATTCTTTTGTTCATTCTTAATTTTGAAATAGTTTACAAAGTACGAACAAATATTTAATTATTTTTTTCAAAAAATGACAAATTCAATTCGTCATTTACTAGTGCAGTACATCACTTAACCTGACTTTTATCAGCATAAGAGAAATAAATTTGTTTCATCAAAAACATTTTATTTCACACCTTGAGTTTATGTATTTCAAAAAAATTACCTTTTTATTTTTATTGATTTTTGCCTCAATCGGTTATGCTCAAACCCTATCTTTAAAAGAAGCTGTAAAGATAGGTCTTGAAAACTACGGTTCTATCCGAGCAAAAAGCAATTACACCAATGCATCAAAAGAGACTCTAAAACAATCCCGTCGTGATTATCTGCCCAACTTAAATTTATCGGCGCAGCAGGATTACGGAACCGTAAACGGACAAAACGGACCGCTTTACGGATTTGGAGGTTTAGGAGTTGCTTCATCAGGTTTACCTCTTCCTGAACAAAACTGGAATTCGGCGTTTGGAGCGCTGTATTTAGTCAACATGAATTGGGATTTTTTCACTTTTGGAAAAACGAAAGAGAAAATCAATCTTTCTAAAATTGATGTTCAGGCTAAAGAAAAAGATTTACAGCAGGAAAAATTCCAACAGGAAATTAAAATTTCGGCTGCTTACCTTAATCTTTTAGCAAGTCAGAGATTATTGATTTCGCAGCAAAAAAATCTTTCCCGCGCAGAAGTTTTCAAAAAGACTGCAGCCGCGAGAGTGAAAAACGGATTATTGGCTGGAGTAGATTCTACTTTGGCTACTGCTGAAGTTTCTAAAGCTAAAATCGCTTTGAATTTGGCTAGAAATTTTGTTAAAGAACAAAACAACAAATTGGTTGATTTGATGGGCGTTACGCCACAGGATTTTGTCGCTGACACACTTTTTGTAACGCAGATTCCGAAAGAATTAATTAAAAGTGAAGCTACTACAGACAGTTTGCACCCTTTATTGCAATTGTACAAAACCAGAATTGATTACAGCAATCAACAAGTGAAACTGTACAAAAGATTTTATTACCCAACGATGACTGCTTTTGGCGTTTTGCAAACCAGAGCATCAGGATTTGAAAATTCATACGCAACAGATCAAACCGCTTTCAGCAGAAACTATTGGGACGGTGTAAATCCAGATCGTTCTAATTATTTAGTCGGTGTTGGAATTACGTGGAATCTAACCACGCCTTTCCGTTCTAGCAAACAAGTAAGCGCTCAGAAATTTGTTTCGCAGGCGATTCAGGAAGAATACAATCAGGCAGATCGTGAACTGAAATCACAATTGAATTTTGCTGAAGATAAAATCAGAATCACGCTGGAAAACTACGCCGAAGCGCCAATTCAGGTTGATGCTGCAAAAAAAGCGTATATCCAGAAATCGACTTTATACAAAAACGGTTTAACCGATTTGACCGATTTAACGCAGACGATGTATGTTTTAAACCGTGCCGAAATTGATCGTGATATTGTCAATAATAATGTGTGGCAGTCGTACTTATTGAAAGTCGCTGCAACAGGAAATTTTGACTTATTTATAAATGAATTTTAATTATAAATCCTAATGAATTTAATACGTTTTGCACTCCGCAAACCCATATCGATCTTAGTATTGGTTGCGGGTCTATTTTTCTTCGGAATCGGTGCCATCAAAGACATTAAGGTAGATATTTTGCCGAAAATGAATTTGCCGGTTATCTACATCGCGCATCCGTTTGGAGGTTATACGCCAGACCAGATGGAAGCTTATTTTGCCAAAAACTACGTCAACGTTTTACCTTTTTCGAACGGTATCAAATCGGTAGAAACCAAAAATATTCAAGGGTTAATGATTATGAAATTAACCTATTATGAAGGAACCAACATGGCGCAGGCGGCTGCCGAGTTAAGTGCGCTTTCGAACAGGATTCAAGCGGCTTTTCCTCCAGGAACACAGCCTCCGTTTATCATTCGTTTTGACGCATCTTCTCTGCCGATTGGTCAATTGGTTTTGAGTTCTAAAGTCAGATCTAATAACGAATTGCAGGATTTAGCCAACGTTTATGTTCGTGCTTCATTTACTTCAATTCCTGGGTTATTGTCTCCGGCTCCCTTCGGCGGAAGCCCAAGAACAATTGAGGTTAACGTAGATCCAGATTTATTGCGTTCTCATAATATGACGCCAGACCAGATTGTAGAAGCCATTCGTTTGAACAACCAAACGGCTCCTTCTGGAAACGTGCGTATGGGCGACAAAAACTATATTACGCCAACCAATAATACCATTAAAGAAATTGCAGATTTTGAGCAGATTCCGTTATTCAAAGGCGGTGTTCAAAACTTAAAACTGGGCGATGTTGCCCAGGTAAAAGACGGTGCCGATATCACAGCGGGTTATGCTTTGGTAAACGGAAAACGTTCGGTTTACATTAGTATTGCAAAAGCGGGAGACGCTTCGACTTGGGATGTGGTTCAGAAATTGAAAAAAGAATTGCCTAAAATTCAAAGTACACTTCCAGAAGATGTAAATATTACGTACGAATTTGACCAATCTGTTTATGTAATCAATTCGGTAAAAAGTTTGATTACAGAGGGAATTATCGGTGCGGTTCTTACGGGATTAATGGTTTTATTATTCCTTGGCGATAGACGTGCAGCGTTAATCGTAATTATGACGATTCCGATTTCGGTTATTTCGGGAGTTTTATTCCTGAAATTATTCGGGCAGACGATCAATTTAATGTCATTATCAGGTTTGGCATTGGCGATTGGTATTTTGGTGGATGAAAGTACCGTAACGATTGAAAATATTCACCAGCATCTCGACATGGGAAAACCCAAGGCGCTCGCCATTTGGGATGCCTGTCAGGAAATTGCGTTGCCTAAATTATTGATCTTACTTTGTATTCTGGCGGTATTTGCACCAGCCTTTACCATGGTCGGAATTCCGGGAGCATTATTCTTGCCTTTGGCTTTAGCGATTGGATTCTCAATGGTGATTTCGTTTTTACTTTCTCAGACTTTTGTTCCTGTAATGGCCAACTGGATGATGAAAGCGCACACAAAACACGCACACGAATCAAATATTACCGACGACGAAGCAGAATTTAATGCCTGCGGATTAACTCCAGAATCTGAGCAAGATTTAATTGCACAGAAAAAGGAAATGGTCGAAAGGGAAGATTTTAACAACGACGGAAAAGTGAGTGGTTTCGAAAAATTCAGAAACCGTTTTATGCGCACTTTAGACCGATTGTTTGTTCATAAAAAAATAACGAGTATTACGTATTTAGTTGTGGCAACTGTTCTAGCAATAGTATTCTTGACTTTTATCGGAAAAGACGTTTTCCCGAGAACCAATTCAAGTCAGTTTCAGTTAAGAATGCGCGCCGTTGACGGAACGCGTTTGGAAAGAACCGAAGAACAAGCTAGAGTTGTTTTAAAAGAATTAGAAAAAATGGTCGGAAAAGAGCATATCGGAATTACTTCTGTATATGTGGGTCAGCACCCTTCTCTATTCTCGATTAACCCGATTTATTTATTCATGGCGGGTTCTCACGAAGCGGTTTTTCAAGTAAGTTTAAAAGATTACCATGAAGATATGGATGATTTTAAAGACGAGTTTAGAGCGCGTTTGAAAAAGGTTTTACCAGATACTAAACTTTCTTTCGAGCCAATCGAATTAACCGACAAAGTGTTGAGTCAAGGTTCTCCTACTCCAATCGAAATTCGAATTGCAGGAAAAGACAAAAAGCGAAACGAATTATACGCGACTCAAATTGTAGACAAACTAAAAGCGATTTCATATTTCAGAGACGTACAAATTGGACAGCCAATTCATTATCCAGCAATGAATATTGATATTGACAGAACTCGTGCGGCAGAATTAGGAGTGGATATGAACGACATTTCACGTTCGTTGGTAGCATCAACTTCTTCTTCTCGTTACACCGAAAAAAACAACTGGGTTGATGAAAGAGCAGGATTATCATACGCAGTTCAAGTTCAGGTTCCGTTGAACAAAATGAAAAGCAAAACCGATATCGGAGAAATTCCGGTTTTAAAGAATTCGCTTCGTCCGGTTTTAAGTGACGTTGCCAAAATTACACCCGGCTTTGTAAGCGGTGAAAACGACAATTTAGGAGCCATGCCATACATTACCGTTACGGCCAACATCTACCAAACCGATTTAGGTACGGCATCAAAAGATGTGTCGTCAACAATTAGTTCATTGGGCGAATTGCCTCGTGGTTTGTTTATTACGCCAATTGGACTAAGTACTGTATTGACCGAAACATTAAGCAGTTTACAAACAGGATTATTGGTTGCCGTTTTTGTAATCTTCTTAATGTTGGCTGCTAATTTCCAGTCGTTCAAAGTTTCATTAGTAATCTTAACGACAGTTCCTGCCGTAGTTTTAGGATCTTTATTAATGCTGACACTTACAGGTTCTACGCTTAATTTACAATCGTATATGGGAATCATTATGTCGGTCGGAGTTTCTATTGCCAATGCCGTTCTTTTAGTTACGAATGCAGAACAATTGCGCAAAATAAACGGAAACGCCTTAGAATCGGCTCGTGAAGCGGCAGCGCTGCGTCTTCGTCCGATTATCATGACTTCGGTTGCGATGATTGCGGGAATGTTGCCAATGGCGATTGGACACGGCGAAGGAGGCGATCAGGTTTCTCCATTAGGAAGAGCAGTAATCGGCGGATTATTATTTTCTACATTTGCCGTATTATTAATCCTTCCGCAGATCTTTGCGTGGGCACAAGAAAAAACATCGACACAATCTGTTTCTCTAGATCCTGAAGATCCAGAAAGCGTCCATTATATTTCATCAATAAGTAAGTCGAAAGTTGGAAAGTAACCTGTTGAGTATATATTTTTTTAAACACATAGAAACATAGATTTGAGTTTTAAATAAAAAGAGGTAAAAGAAAAAACTAGTTTTCACACATAGCCAAACTATGTGCACTTAGATTAGTGAAACGCCTTCTATACGCAAAGAAAAACTATGTTTCTATGTGTTAAAAATTACACCCAACAGATTAAAACATATTCATTATATAAAACCAAAAAATGAAAAGTAACATTATAAAATCATCTGCATTATTATTTACAGCATTAGTTGTATTAAGCGGTTGCGAAAAGAAAAAAGAAGAAACTGCGAAACCAGAAATCGAACCTAAAGTTGAAACTTTCCTTTTAGCGAAAGAAAAACTGACTACAGAATTGCGTTTGCCAGCAGAATTAACAGGTTTTCAACAAGTTGATTTGTATGCAAAAGTGAGCAGTTTCGTAAAAACCTTAAAAGTTGATATTGGTTCTAAAGTAAAAAAAGGACAGCTTTTAATTGTTTTGGAAGCACCAGAAATTAGTTCGCAATTGGCTGCTGCCGAATCGAGATTAAAATCGATGGAAGCGATTTACGCAACCAGCAAAAGCACGTACAACCGTTTGTACGAAACAAGCAAAGTGGAAGGAACAATTTCTAAAAACGATTTAGAAATGGCAAGCGGTAAAAAGAATTCGGATTACGCACAATATCAGGCCGCAATTGCAGCACACAAAGAAATCTCGATTATGAGAGGTTATCTTGAAATTCGTGCGCCATTTGACGGAGTTGTAGCGGCAAGAAATGTCAATTTAGGAACATTTGTTGGGCCGGCAGGAAAAGGATCTGATTTGCCTTTATTGACGATTCAGGAGCAGAGTAAATTACGTTTGGCGGTTTCGGTTCCGGAGTTGTACACAGGATATCTGCATCCGGGCGACGAAATGAGTTTTAACGTAAAGTCGTTACCGGAAACTTTCACTGCAAAAATCACCAGAATGTCTGGCGCATTAGATTTAAAACTACGTTCTGAAAGAGTCGAAATGGACGTTCACAACACCAAAGGAAATTTACTTACTGGAATGGTTGCCGAAGTTTTATTACCGCTTAACGCGAAAGACAGCACATACGTAATCCCGAAAACGGCTTTAGTAAGTTCTGCAGAAGGGCTGTATGTGGTAAAAGTAGTCAACCACAAAGCCACCAGAATTGACGTTAAAAAGGGAAGAGAAATCGACGATAAAGTTGAAATATTTGGCGATTTAACCCCAAATGATAAATTGGTAAAAATTGCCAGCGAAGAAACTAAAGAAGGAGATCATATAAACGAATAACCTGCGTTTAGCCTTTTTAGTAGATTACCATTAACTGTACGCATTCGTTAGAATGCAAATCTAAAAATTTGCCTAAGGACAGTTCCTCTTTTTGGAGGGACTGTTTTTTTTGCTTATTAAACAGGTAAAAATACGCAGTTATTTAGACTAACAAATTGGTATTTTTGAAAAAGAATAATATTAAATAAAGATTCGTTAATACAAACAAATTTGCATAAATTTTTGCTGCTTTTTAGCGAGTATATAATTTAGTTACCATCTAAATACGAGTAATTATGAACGCAGTCTTTGGAACAATTTTAGAAAATCTTCGTGCAATTGAAATAGTTGAAGCTTCGACTATTGATGTTTTTAAAAAAGATCGAACCAATACAGGCGATTCTAAAGAACTAACAGTTAGCCAATTTATTGAAAGATATTTACCATCCGATTACAGAGTAAAGAAAGGAATCATTTATTCATTAGATAGCCAATCAAATAATATAGATTGTGTTGTTCTGGCTCCAAATCATCCGGCGCTTAATACTCCAGTACGTGAAGTTATACTTGCTGAAGGGGTTTATGCGGCTATTGAGGTAAAGCCCGATATAACAGTATTAACAGATAAAGGCGAATTTAATAGAGGTTTATCTCAAATTCAATCCGTTAAAAATTTATCGCGAGAAACTGACATCTTGGATTTAAGTGAATTGACTAATAAACCAAAAAAATCTGATTATTATAAAAAGATTCCATCTATTATTTTTAGCCATAAATCTGCTGATCCCAAAAAAACAATTGAATTTATAAGAAAAAAAGTTGAAAATGGTGAATACAAAAGTGATGAACTCCCTGATTTAATTGTTAGTCTTGATAATGGAATAATAATGTATACACCAGATTTTTCTTCTAACTCAATTTCAAAAGGGTTCCCTGATGAAGTAAAAGCAATCTATGGAGAATATGTATTTACTCATTTTGAAACCAATAGTAGGGAAGAAACATTAGCATTATTCTTAGTTCTTTTCTTAGGTCTAACTCCTCCAACTATGATGCTCAGTAAATTTATAATTACTGATTATTTAAGAAAAATCGACATAAAATTTAGAAAGACTTTTTATCCAATTTTGTTAGATCTAACAAAAACAAAAGAATCTTTAGAAAAAGTAAAAGAATTTCTGGAAAAAACAAAAAATAAAAACGGAAACCAACACTAATACAAGAAATCTGGGCAATAGATTTAATGAAAAAATGATTTGTGTCAAACTATATTGTAAATTAAAAGAATGAGTTTAGTTTAGTCCCAAACCTCACTAAATGAGCGATCATCATAAGGTGACAATTGGAAAAATTTAAAAACATCAAGATTATGAGATTTTTTTTTGTATCAATGATTTTTTTAACGGCAATTTCTGTTTTTGCCCAAACTACATCTGACACACCAAGTCAAAATATTTCTACAGATAGTAATGTTGAGTATAGGTTATTCTCTACAAAAAACTTGTATACATTTATTAAACTGAACACAAAAAATGGACAAATGTGGCAAGTTCAGTGGTCTACTAAAGGTAATGAATTTGAAACCCCTTTATCCTTATTAACTAGAGTTACAAAAGAAGAAGAAAAAAATGGAAGATTTTTTCTTTATCCGACAACGAACGTATATAATTTCATTTTGCTTGACCAAATTGATGGACGCGTATGGCAAGTTCAATGGTCAGCTGAAGCCAAAGACAGACTTCTTCTACCAATAAATTAAAAGTTATGACTGTTAGTTATGAAATTTTTAAGTGAAAAAGAATTCATTAAAAATTAAATAACTTATAAAAATAATCAAAAGAAGGTTTTCCGTAATAATTAGATGATGGTTGGTTTTAAGTTTACCTATTATTAACCTTAATTATTTAAATTATGGCATTACCATTAGGAACAACCAGGAAGACTGGTGAAACATGTCCTGAATCAGGAGTTTGGGAGGCACAGTCTTCTCCATCAACAACTATACCTCTAGCTAGAGGTAATCAATTTCCTCCTTACAACAACAAAGCTGTAACGTGGAAGTTAATTCGATATGCTTAAAAGTATATTGTTTGTTTTTAAGACTTCCAGAAATGGAAGTCTTATTTATTAGAAAAATAACGATCAAATAAAAATACATGAAAAAATCGAATATTATACTTATAGTTTTTGCTGTTATCATTTTGGCAGCAGTTTTAACCAATCCAAGTAGTGAAGAACATAAACAAGCTGTAAAATCAGTAATAAATCAAGTTGTTCAGAATTCTATCTCAGAAAATGGTTCTGATATGGAAAAATTAGGAATTTTGTTTGGAAGTTCATTGGCAGAAAAATTAATTGAGAATTCTGTAACTCGTGACAATTATGTACTATTTTCAATTACTAAAATTACTTGGCAAGGCAAAAGCAAAAATATTGGATACGGTCTATTTGGAAATGTTTTTCTTTCTGAAAAAGTAAATAAAGCATTTAATAATGATGAAATAAACAGCTATGAAAATAGTTCAGAAGCAGTTGATACTATGGCTGTAAGTGTAGATTCAATGGCTACAGAATAACTCGATAGTCGGTATCTCGACAATAGCTAAAACCTCGATCCCAAAAAATCGAGGTTTTTCCATTTCACAACTTTTACTCTTCACTCAAATAAGGATTCAAAATCTCCGCCAATTCATTGAGCCAATAATAATTGTCTTCAAAATTTGCTAGTCCGATTTGGAGGGTTTCGTGTTGGCCTGAGACGCCGAGCGCTAAAATGCAGTTTACTTGTCTTAATATTTTAGCCATATCTTCGGGATCGATAATATGGTTAAAAAAATCAATCAGCCTTGTTTCGGCTTCTCTGGAAAGGGTGTTTGTTTTCATAAAGTGAAGAATTTAAGAAAAACCCTCGCGCCTTAGCAGTCTTACGCTTCTTCACGGCGTCAAAGTCCTTTCGGAGCTTTACTACATAGCACAAGGGCAAATTTTAATGCGTTCTTAATGTGAAGATTTAAGAACTACAAACGTAAGAAAAATACATTTAAAAATAAATATTTTCTTACAATATTGTTTCTATATTTCTTGGCTTTATAATATACCAAATGTATAAAATCGTGATTAGAAATTGTGATTTAAAATGGTATGTTTTGTATTTAAGAAAGTCCCAGCGGGGACAAAATAGGTATAGAAAACAATTCAGTCCATTTCAAAAGAGCCCCAGCGGGGTGAAATCTTATTTACGATATGTCGCTACGCTGGAGCTTTTGTACGATACGTATTATAAATCTATAAATATTTCATTCCTCCGGAATTTTTAACTACTGAAATATTCTGGTAACATGTGTCCTTCCAACACGTTTCGACGGATTAAAATCCATCGCTACAAAATTAATCGAGCCTATGGCTCTTGTTGAAATTCCGTTAGGAATGATTTATTTTGTAGCCCGGGATTTTAATCCCGGGTTAATGAATCCCAAAATTAAAAAGAACCTATCGCTCAGATCTTCTTCGAAACGATAGCGCGGATTTGCAATCCGTGCCCGTAACGATAAGTAAATATTAAAAGTAAAAAAATCCAAGCCAAGCCAATCTTTGTGGGCACGGATTGCAAATCCGCGCTATCGAACGGAATCAATATCAGAATTACTATTTTCGCTTTAACTAAATAATTTTTATAAATTGTAATTTAATAAGCATTTTAAACATTATGATTAAAAAAATCTTCTTTCTTTCCATTATTACTTTTTCATCATGCGAGAAAAGTGAATTCGAAAATTTACTTTCTAATCCAGACAAAAAATGGTGTTATATAAGCAATAATAAATATGATAAAAAGGGTATTATAAATTGGTACATGAAATTTTATACAAATGGAGATTTTGAAAATCGATCTGTAACAAATAATCAGAAACTTATTTTATTGGACGGACAATATAAAGATTGCTTTTGGAAATATTCTAAAAATGATAGCATTCTAGAATTATGCGATTCTCGATATAAAATTTTAAAATACGAAAAAGATACAATTCATCTTATGGCATTAAAAGATAATTTTAAATGTTTATTTATAAATTATAATTCAAAGAAATAAGAAAGAAAAATCGACAGCGCAGATCTTTTTCGCAACGATAATCTAATATTAAAAGTAAAAATTACAGCGAAGCCAATCTTTTGTGGACACGGATTGCAAATCCGCGCTATCAGAAAGTTTTTTGTCATTTCGACTGAAAGGAGAAATCACACAAGAAACTCCGTTCCAATTATCGCCAATCTTTGTCGAATCCCGCGTGTGATTTCTCGTCCCTCGAAATGACAAACTAAACGCATTACCCATGATTGTGTCATTTCGACCGAAAGGAGAAATCGAACTAGAAACTCCACTCCAATTATCGCCAATCTTTGTCGAATCCCGCGTGTGATTTCTCGTCCCTCGAAATGACAAACTAAACGCATTACCTGTGATTGTGTCATTTCGACTGAAAGGAGAAATCACACTAGAAACTCCACTACAATTATCGCCAATTTTTGTCGAATCCCGCGTGTGATTCTCGTCCCTCGAAATGATAAAAAAAACATGTATATTCGTACAAAAAAAATAAAATGCTAAATCCTCAAATTGGTTTTCATAGTTACTACGTTTATATCATCACCAATGAACATCGCACTTCTTTTTATATCGGCGTAACAAATAATTTACGGAAGAGGCTCGCAAAACACAAAGAAAATATTGATTTAAACATCAATTCTTTTGCTGCAAAATATAATATTCAATTTTTAGTTTATTACGAAAAATTCACATGGATACAAGAAGCAATTATGAGAGAAAAAGAATTAAAGAAATGGAGGCGCGATAAGAAAATTGAATTGATACGAGAATTTAACTCGAATTTTGAATTTCTTAATTTTCGTTTTGAGTGATTTTATGTTCTTACGAAGATTATTGCGCAAAGTATTTGTCATTTCGACCGAAGGGAGACTCGAGCGATAGCGAACAGGCGAAGCAAATCACACAAGAAGCTCCGCAAAGTATATCGCCAATGTTTGTCGATCAGCGAGTGTGATTTCTCCCTTCGGTCGAAATGACAAACTGAAACTGACTATTACAACAAAAAAAATGCAAGACCAAAATTGATCTTGCATTTTTGCAATTTTATAAATCTAAAAAAAACTTTTTACGCTCTCTGGCGCTCGTGTATTCCTTCTTTAATTTCTTCTACCATTTTTTTATTAAAAGCGGGTAAATCATTTGGATTTCGGCTGGTTACTAAACCTTGGTCTACGACAACTTCTGAGTCTTCCCATTGTGCTCCAGCATTTTTCAAATCGTTTTTGACAGAGAAAAACGACGTTACTTTTCGACCTTCTAAAACATCAGCATCTACCAGAATTTGTGGTCCGTGACAAATTGCTGCTACTGGTTTTTTACTTTTAAAAAACGAACGTACAAAATCTACTGCAGCTTCTTCTCTTCTTAATGAATCGGGGTTTAAAACGCCGCCCGGAAGAACCAAAGCATCGTAATCGGCTTCATTGGCTTGATCTAATACGACATCGACATTATATTCGTTGCTCCAATTTCCGTCTTTCCAAGCTTTAATTGTTCCTGATTTTAAACTTACAATATCTGCATTCCAACCTTGCTCTTCAAGATAAGCTTTAGGAGATGCTAATTCTGATTCTTCAAATCCGTTTGTAGCTAATATGGCTATATTCTTTTTCATAATTTAAGTATTTAAAACGTTATTAATTTTGATTTACCTAAAATTACTTATTTCAAAAAGCCAGCGAAAACAGATGGTGTTAAAGGTTTCTTTAATAAAAGTTAATTAACTAAAGACCAATTATTTATTAAATATTAAATCAGAATTATATAAAATTGAAGTCACTTTAGTTTACTATTTTATAGCTAAAAAACTTTGTGCCTTAGCGTCTTAGTGGCAAAAAAAAATAATTCCGTATATTTGATACTATGCAGGAAATGATATCGATAAAAACTTTTGCCGAAGCAGAAGAACTTCAGAATCCGAGACGTGTTTTAAGATACGTTCTGATTTTCTGTACTGCCGGCGAAATCACGGTTTCTGTAGATGAAAGAGGATATACTGATTCCAAATACGGTTTTAACGATTACTTCTGGTCAGATTCATTCTTTTACAGACAACAAAAATGCAGAGGGCTTTGTTTTAGAATTCACTTATAATTTCTTTTGCAAAGATGACTACGATATGGAGTTGATTTTTCATAACGGGTTATTCTGTCATTTTGCAATGAATGAAATTATTTTGGTTGATAACAGCCAAATTGTTATCAATCAGCTAAATGAAATTACAAAAGAATTAAGTGAGCAGCCTTATCAATATCTCATTTCGGTTCACAGCAGAATCGAGCTGATTCTGGTAGAAATCAACCGAACTAAAATTAATCGTGGAGACGAAATCTATAAACCGGAGGCATTGTTTCTCCATTTTCTAGAAACTGTTTTAAAGAATTTCGATAAAAATCTTTCTGTTGCCGAAATTGCCGGTTTGATTGGCACAACAGAATCTAAGCTTAACGAACTTTCTAAACTGCATACCAGTAATACAGCACAAAATGTCATTTACGGATTGATTATTTCTGAGGCAAAACGTCTTTTAAATTACGAGAAACTTTCGGTCAAAGAAACCGCTTATGCTTTGGGTTTTAATGATCCTTTTTACTTTTCGAATTTCTTTAAAAAACACACCAATGTTTCTCCTAAAACGTATAAGGAAATGTTTTGATTACTAATGTGTATTTTGTGTAACACATTGAAAAATAAAAAAACTAGTTACATGCTTTTTCCAGAATTCTCTATTCTTTAAAATTGGCCACTCTCCCATCTTTGTATTGTTATTATTTAAAAGAATTTAAAAACAATAAAAATGGAAAAGCAAATCACAAGAACAAACGAAATCAATTGGAAACCACTTATAGAAGAAGGTGTAAACACAGACGGAATTTCTGTAAAAGCTTTATGTTTTGATCCAGTCGCGAAAAGACCTACAGCATTTTTATCCAAATTTGAAGCAGGAGCTTCTTACCCAAATCACATTCATCCCGCGGGAGAGCAAATTTACGTTTTAGAAGGCGAAGTCCGTTCGGGTAAAGACGAATTAAAACAAGGCGATTATTTGTATATGCCTCCAGGAAGTACGCATTCTGTGTATTCTAAAACGGGTTGTGTTTTATTGTTTATAGTTCCAGAGGAAGTTGTGATTTTGAAGTAAATCTTTTTATTAAAATTCAACAATTTGTCATTTTGACCGAAGGGAGAAATCGCACTCGTATATCGACAAAGATTGGAGAATTACTTTGCGGAGTTTCCAGTGCGATTTCTCCCTTTGGTCGAAATGACAAAATCATAACTAATTAATATTAATCACCTCAAATCCTTCTTAATCACCAAATATTTCAAATTGATATTTCCCGCATTTCTAATTCCGTGTTCGGCATTTGGCGGGCAATATAAACTGGTATTTGGACCAACAACAACGGTTTTTCCGTCTAAGAAAAAAGAAGCAGAACCTTCGAGTATATAAAAGAATTCTTCCTCAGGATGATGATGCGGAGCATGTGTAGATTTTCCAGGTTCGACGATGCTCATTTTAAGCGTATTTTCCTGAGTGAAGTTTTTATCACCAAACCAATATTGATAACCGACTTTGGTTTTCGTGGCTTTGTCTAATTCAAAATGATTGACGCAGTTTTCTATAGTGTATTTTATTTCTGGTGCTTTTTCTTTGGCTTCTTGAGCGGAAGCTAGTTGTAGAAATAAAATTGCAATGGTGGTTTTGAGGATAGTTAGTGGTTTCATTTTTTATTGTAATGTTACGAAAAAAATAAATACAGATATGTGTATCGTGCTTTTTGTCATCTTGATCCCGAAACTTCGGGAGAAGAATCGCAATAGAAATTCCACAATCAGAATCACCAATCTTTGTGGAGTTTCTGGCGTATGCTTCGACTCCGCTCAGCATGACAAACTGGATATAACAACATAAAAGAGCCATCGGCTCGACCAATTTTGTAGGCCGGGATTTTAATCCCGGTATATTATAGAATTCCAATAATCAAAAAAATCCGTTGGATCGAAACATATTGGCGTTTTATATGTTCCGTTCCTACGGAACTCTTTCGTGGTGCAATTCTCGTGATTCAACGGATTAAAATCCGTTGCTACAATATTGACCATTCCTGTCGGAATTTTTATTGACTAAATGTGTAAAAATTATTAAAAACTATAATTCTACAGATAAAAGTTCTTTACCTAAGGCATGCAAAGCATTTTCAATTTTTAATCGCTGTTCTTGTTTCGGGTTTCTATGTCCAGAAGCGTAATGTTGTATCTGCTTTTGATTGATACCTGTTATTCTTTCTAATGCCGAATTTGTAAATATACCTTTGTAATAACTTAATAAACTAGCTGTATCAAATTTATAAACCAACTCATATTCTTTATTCAGAAAATCTGGTTTATTATCACCATCCAATTCTTTTAGCGTTTCAATACAATCTAATATGTCTTGTTTGCAATCTTGAACTGTCTCACCACCTCCTACAATTGCTGCTTCATTTTCGGCATGTCCCCAAAAACCGTCTTCATTTCTTTCGATAATAATTTTAATTGTTTTCATTTCTCAACTTATATTTCAAATTATAATCCCATTTCTTTTCTTAGTTTGATCTCCAATCCTTTTCCTAACTCTTTAGATCCGTGATTGGGAATAACAACTTGTTTACCTTCTTTCTCGTAGATTTCATGACTACCTTTACCTTGTCTCAAGAATACCCAACCATTTCGAACTGCCTCTCTAATAAATTCTCTCGATTTCATTTACGTCGTTTTACAAAGATAGTGATTTTACTATCATAACATTTAGATTTTCAAAAAAGCAAATGTAATAACAAAACAATTAAAAGTAAGAAAATTTTTATATTTAATAGTTTTAGAAAATTATGAAAATAGTACCTTCTCTCCTAGCCCCGATCGAAACGGCATCCTTTTTCTGGCTTCTTTAGACAGAAAAAGATATAGTGTAGAGCGGGACAAAACTCGATGAAAACGAAAAACGTTGTGCTTCCAAAAAATATTCGCAAAACAAAAAATCTAGTAAAATAAGTACTTCACAAGCTTTTTTAAAATGCTTATTGTACGATAAGAAAATATTATGATAAAAATATTTTGTAATTCGAAAAACCGTCATACATTTGCCTAACAGTGTTAAACGATTTAATACTCGAATAAAATGGCTAGCAAAGATCGAATTTTAAGACAAAAAGAAGAGACAAGAAATAATATTCTTGGCGCCGCTTATGATATCGTAAAAGAAGAAGGCTGGAATGGTTTGAGTATGCGTAAAATTGCCGATAAGATCGAATATACTGCTCCTATTATTTATGAATATTTCTCGAATAAAGAAGCAATTTTAGAAGAACTTACAGGCAAAGGTTTTGTAAAACTGACTAAAGAATTGCAAACTGCAATCGACAAGTTTGAAAAACCCGAAGACCAATTGGAAGCCATGTGGATGACGTATTGGGACTTTGCTTTTACTAATACTGAATTGTATCAGTTAATGTTTGGTGTCCAGATGACCTGTTGCGCACAGCGATGTTCGGCTCAGGAGGGACCTTACAAATTATTCACTCAGGTTATTGCTGAAGTAATGAAAGACAGCAATCCGAGTCAAGATATCATAAAACAAAAGTACTTCACTTTCTTTTCTGTTATTCATGGCTTAATTGCCATTAATATCATTAACAAAAGTGACATTTTAGAAACAATTAATGCCCAAATTTTGAAGGATGCCATTGGTGGTATCATCAAATCAATACAATAAAAATTTTTTCAAGTTTTACTTAACGGTGTAAAATAATTTAATCGGATAATATAAAATCCTTTTTTTTGAAACATTTACTTAACACTGTTAGAAAATTTAATAAAGGTAATAAAAGCTCTTTTTTTAGACTTTTACTTAACGATGTTAGATAATTTAATACCGATTTAGAAATAAACTTGGCAAGGCTTGCTGTATGGAAATTTGCGCACTTTTACTTAACAATGTTAGATAATTTAATCCAATTAAATATGAATCCCGAGAATGCCAAAATGCCCAAAGAATTAATCCGAGAAAATGTTCAACCAATTAAAACCACGATTAAAATGAAAAATGTAATTATAACCAGTTTTATTCTGGCATTAGTTTTAAGCAGCTGTGCCGATAAAAATCAAGGTCCTGCTGCTCCGCCTCCACCAGTTTTACCAGTTTTGGCGATCACAAGTGCAAATACAACTACTGACGCTGAATATCCTGCTTCTATACAAGGAACTGTTGATGTTGAAATTCGCCCACAGGTAAGCGGAAACCTTGACAGAATTTATGTTGATGAGGGAGCTTACGTAAGCAAAGGACAAACTTTATTTAAAATCAATGAGCGTCCGTTTCGCGAACAGCTAAACAACGCTGTAGCAAGTCTTCATGCGGCTGAAGCGGCTTTGATTAACGCTAATTTAGAAGTTGATAAACTGACTCCTCTAGTACAAAATAAAGTAGTTTCTGATTATCAGTTAAAAACGGCTAAAGCTTCCCAAAAAATTGCTGCCGCTAATATCGAGCAGGCAAAAGCAATGGTAGGTTCGGCTAAAATTAATTTAGGATATACCAATGTTACGGCTCCAGTAAGCGGCTACATTGGAAGATTGCCTAAAAAACAAGGAAGTTTGGTTTCTGCATCTGATGTTGAAGCTTTAACAACACTTTCTGATGTTCATGAAGTTTTTGCTTATTTCTCTTTGAGCGAAACAGATTTCATCAACTTTAAATCGAAATATGCTGGGAATTCTTTAGGTGATAAAATCAAAAAATTACCTCCGGTTAACTTGATTTTAGCTGATAATACCGATTATCCAAAAACAGGAAAAATCGATATGGTTGACGGTCAGTTTGATAAAACTACTGGCGCGATCACGCTTAGAGCGACTTTCCCAAATACAAACGGAACCCTTCGTTCTGGAAACACAGGAAGAATCCGTTTAGGATTAAATCATGATGATGCAATTTTGGTTCCACAGTCGGCTACAGTTGAAATGCAGGATAAAGTATTCGTGTTTACTGTTGGAAAAGACAACAAAGTAACCAAAATGCCTATTACCGTTATCGGGAAAAACGGTACGAATTATTTAATTAAAGACGGTGTACATGCTGGAGATCAAATCGTATTGAGCGGTATTGACAAATTACAGGACGGACAAGCGATTCAGCCTGAAAAATCAACTAAAGTTGCCGAAGTAACTAACAAAAAATAATCAAAAGAAATAATGTTCAAAATATTTATACAAAGACCGGTACTCGCAACTGTTATCTCCATTCTGTTGGTGATCTTAGGGGTACTGGGTTTAACTAAACTGCCTTTACAACAGTTTCCAGATATTGCGCCACCATCGGTTTTGGTAACGGCGGTATATCCGGGAGCGAATGCAGAAACGGTTTTACGTTCTGTGGCACCTTCTCTTGAAGAGTCTATAAATGGTGTAGAAAACATGACTTACATGAGTTCTACTGCGAGTAACGATGGTACTTTGGCAATTACTGTTTTCTTTAAACTGGGAACAGATGCCGATCAGGCAGCGGTAAACGTTCAGAACCGTGTGGCACAAGCTACGAGTCAGCTTCCTGCGGAAGTTGTTCAGCAAGGTGTTATCACAGCAAAACAACAAAACTCTTTCATCATGGCGATTGGTATGTATACCGATGATGAAGCGAAATACGATCAGACTTTTGTTGCGAACTACGCTCAGATTAATATTATTCCGGAATTAAAACGTATTCCAGGTGTGGGTTCTGCCAGTATTTTTGGTGGTGTAAAAGATTACTCTATGCGTGTTTGGTTAAACCCAACGCAAATGGCAACGCACAATGTTACGCCAAGCGAAGTGATGGGCGCTATTCAGGATAAAAGTTTGGAAGCGGCTCCCGGGAAATTTGGAGAGCGAAGCAAAGAGGTTTTCGAATATGTAATTAAATACAAAGGAAAACTTACCAAACCAGAAGATTATCAAAATATTGCCATTCGTTCTAACGCAGACGGTTCTGTTCTTCGTTTAAAAGATGTGGCGAGAGTAGAATTAGGTGCTTACTCTTACAACAGTTTAACGCGTTTAAATGGTAAAAAAGGTATTGTAATTGGTGTGATTCAGTTAGCGGGTTCTAACTCCAATGACATTCAGATTGCAATTAATAAAATGATGGAAAAGGCTTCTAAAGATTTTCCAAAAGGCATAAAACACAATATATTTTACAGTACAAAAGTTTCTCTAGACCAATCTATCGAACAAGTGGAACATACTTTGGTCGAAGCTTTTATTCTGGTATTTATTGTGGTATTTATTTTCCTTCAGGATTTTAGATCAACTTTAATCCCGGCTATTGCTGTACCTGTAGCAATTTTAGGAACGTTCTTCTTCATGCAGTTATTCGGATTCTCGATCAACTTGTTAACGCTTTTCGCATTAATTCTGGCGATTGGTATTGTGGTCGATGACGCCATTGTCGTCGTAGAAGCCGTGCATGCGAAAATGGAGCACAAAAAGCTGTCTCCAAAAATCGCCACTCATGAAGCAATGCACGAAATCACGGGTGCTATTATCTCGATTACGCTGGTAATGGCTGCTGTATTCCTGCCGGTTGGTTTTATGGAAGGCTCAACAGGAGTTTTCTATCGTCAGTTTGCCTTTACGATGGCAATTGCAATTGTAATTTCAGCTGTTAATGCCTTGACTTTGAGTCCAGCGCTTGCTGCTCTGTTCTTAAAAGATAATCACGGAGCTCATGATCACGATGCAGCTTATGAGAAAAAAGGATTTAAAGAAAAATTCTTTACCGCTTTTAACAGCAGTTTCGAATCGCTGACGAATCGTTATGTAGGCGGAATCAAATTCTTAATCAGAAAAAAATGGTTGAGTTTAGGCGGATTAGCAGCCATCACTCTTGCAACTATTTTATTGGTAAAAACAACTCCTGCTGGATTTATTCCAACAGAAGATCAAGGATTTATCGCGATTGCAGTAAACACGCCATCGGGAACTTCGCTTGACGGAACTCAAAAAGTAATGACCGAAGCCGAAAATACTTTAAGAGGTTTAGATGCTTCAAGATTCGTAACAGCGATTTCTGGTTTTAACTTATTGACCAATTCAACAAGTCCATCTTCTGCGGTAGTTTTCGTTTTATTAAAACCAAACGAAGAACGTGGAGAAGTGAAAAACATTGACGAAATCATGAATCAGGTTCGTGGAAAACTAGGTTCAATTTCTGGCGGAAGTTTCTTCGTATTCAGTTTCCCAACCGTTCCTGGATTTAGTAACGTCGAAGCTTTGGATTTAGTGCTGCAAGATAAAACGGGAGGAAAACTGGATAAATTCTCTGGAATCTCTCAAAACTTCATCGGCGAATTAATGAAACGTCCGGAAATTGCAGTTGCTTTTACCAGTTTCAAAGCAGATTATCCTCAATTACAATTGGATATTAATGATGAAAAAGCGAATCAGTTAGGTGTAAATGTAAAAGACATTTTACAAACTATGCAGGCTTATTTTGGTAGTGCACAGGCATCAGACTTTAACCGATTTGGTAAATATTACCGAGTGGTAGTTCAGGCTGATATCGCCGACAGAGCCGATCCAACTGCGATTGACCGTGTTTTCGTTAAAAATAAAAACGGCGAAATGGTGCCGATAAATACTTTAGTAAAACTAACTCGTATTTATGGTTCTGAAACCGCTTCCAGATATAATTTGTTTAACTCAATTTCTATTAATGCGATTCCGAAACCTGGATTTAGTTCCGGAGATGCCATTAAAGCAATTGAAGAAGTAGCAGCTCAACAATTGCCTGCAGGTTACGGGTTTGAATTCTCGGGCCAAACACGTGAAGAGATTTCTTCTGGAGGACAGTCTGCAACTATATTTTTACTGTGTTTGATATTCGTTTATTTCCTACTTGCTGCACAGTACGAAAGTTACATTCTGCCTCTGGCTGTAATCTTATCAATTCCTGCAGGTATTTTTGGAGTATTTGTGGCTATTGGTTTAACTGGAATCGAAAATAACATTTACGTACAAGTTGCCTTAGTCATGCTGATCGGACTTCTCGCCAAAAATGCCATTCTGATTGTGGAATTTGCGGTGCAGAAACGAAAATCAGGACAGGCTTTAGTCAAAGCTTCTATTGAAGCGGCAAAATTACGTCTGCGACCAATTATCATGACTTCTCTTGCCTTCGTTGTTGGTTTAGTGCCAATGATGAGTGCAAAAGGGCCATCAGCTCAGGGAAATCACTCGATTAGTATTGGAGCAGCGGGCGGAATGCTTTCAGGAGTAATTCTAGGTTTGTTTATCATTCCGGTATTATTCATAGTATTCCAGCACTTACAAGAAAAATTCAGCGGCAAACCAGTTGCTGTCATTCATAATGAAGAAAAATAAAATATGGAAAACTATATCACAACCATTTTAATTGCCATCCTATTTGGCATCGGATATATATCGTACAGAATCTCAAAAGATCTTGAAACCAAAAAAGATATTTGTACAGAAATTTAAGCTGTTAGGAGATTATTTTTTAACACATAGAGACATAGAATTTTATGTTGCATGTAGCGAAAAAGAGATTAGAAGAAACTAGTTTCCACACATAGTAACTATGTGTATTTAGACAAGTGAAACGCCTTTTAAAAGTTTCTAAAAACTATGTTTCTATGTGTTAAAAAAATCAGCCCAACGGATAAAAAATCTAATAAAAAAACAATGAAAAATTATATAACCAAAATCGTGACCTTCGCCATTCTGATCACGACTTTAATATCCTGTAAAGTCTCTAAGGATATTGAAACTCCAAAAGATGCATTTCCTGAGAATTTCAGGAATGCATCGGTTTCGAGTGATACAACCAGTATTGCCGATATTGAGTGGAAAAACTTCTTTACAGAAAAAGATATTATCACGTTAATCGACAGCGCGGTTACCCGAAATAATGATCTGCTTATTGCACAAAAAAACATCGAAATTGCGCAATACAGATTTACACAATCGAAATGGGGAAATGTTCCTCAGGTGAATTTATTTGTAAATGCCAGCACCAGCAATCCTTCAGACAATAGTTTTACAGGAATGAACTTGAATCAGGCTTTAGGCGCTAAGCATATTGACGACTATTCTGCTGGAGCTTCACTTTCTTGGGAGGCTGATATTTGGGGAAAGATCAGAAACCAAAAGAAAGGGGCTTACGCAGGATATCTTCAATCTGAAGAAGTAAAAAAAGCATTGCAGACTAATATCGTGGCAAATGTTTCTAGAGGATATTACAATCTTTTGATGCTGGACGCTCAGTTAAAAATTGCTCAGCAAAATTTAAAGTTAAACGACAGCACGACTAAAATCATCAAATTGAAATACGATGCTGGTCAGGTCACAACTTTGGCAATTCAACAATCTGAAGCACAAGAATTAAACTCAAAACAGTTGATTCCGTTATTGGAGCAGAATATTGCGATTCAAGAAAATGCTTTAAGTGTTTTAACTGGTTCTTTCCCAAATTCAAAACAAAGAACGGTGGTTTTAACTGCACTTGAAGTGAAAACGAATCCGTCTATTGGAATTCCGTCTTCATTAGTAAGCAGAAGACCCGATGTAAAAAGTGCAGAATTAGCGCTTAAAGTTGCCAACGCAAATGTCGGTATCACGAAAGCGGATTTATACCCAGCTCTCAGAATTACGGCACAAGGCGGTTTAAACTCTTTCGAAACGAGCAGCTGGTTCAATATTCCGGCTTCTCTTTTCGGAACCGTTGCAGGTGGTTTAACTCAACCAATTCTGAACAATAAAAAAGTGAGAACGCAATATAATATCGCTGTCGCGGAAAGAGAAAAAGCGGTTTTAGCTTTCAGACAACAGGTTTTAATTGCTGTAAGCGAAGTTTCTGATGCTTTGGTGAAAGTGGAAAAGTTACAACAGCAGGAAACTTTCCTTAAAGAAAAAGTAAAAACGTTGCAACAAGCCATTAAAAACTCCAACTTGTTATTCCAAAACGGTTTAGCAGAATATCTGGAGGTTCTAACTGCTCAGGCAAACTTACTGCAAAGCGAATTAGAATTAGCAGACATAAAAAGACAACAACTTACAGCCAACACCGATTTGTATCGCGCATTAGGAGGAGGCTGGAAATAATACCCGTTACCCGTTAATTATTTATTTTTTGAGATGAAAACGCTGTGAGACTTTTTGGTTTCATGGCGTTTTTTGTTTTATCACGAAGTTTTTTTTTGCCACGAAGGCACTAAGGCACGAAGTTTTTTTTGCCACAGATTGTTAGGATTAAAAAGGATTTTTTTTTTAAGCGACAAATTTCAAATTTTCACGAATTATTCTTTTAAGTTTATTCTCATTTTGTCCTCCTGAGCGGAGTCGAAGGATGCGTACAGTAACCACAACAATCTACTCTTGCTTTTGTCATCCTGAGGAGCGAAGGATCTCCGCAAGAAACTCGACAAAGATTGGCGATTTACTTTTGGAGCTACTTTGCGTGTTCTTCGACTCCGCTCAGAAAGACATAAAATGAGAAGGAAATTTGTGTAAATTTGTGAAATTAGTGGCAAAAAGAAACTTTGCGTCTTAGAGCCTTCGTGGCAAAACCAAAAACAATTATGCTTTTCAATAAAGAAACATACCTCAACAATCTAAAATTATACTTCGAAAGTTACGCTCCTATTTCTGAAAAGTCATGGAAATTGATTGAAAACTTGACACATTTCCAGACAATCAAAAAAGGAGAAATAGTATTGGAAAATGGGGAAATCTGCAAAAATCTTTATTTTATTGCAAAAGGAATTCTGCGAACTTTTATTACCGATCAACAAGGAAATTTTTATAACAAAAACCTTTTTTTCGAAAATAGACTTGCCTGTTCTAAAGTTTCATCAATGTTGCAAACTCCTTCCAGTTTTACAATTGAAGCTCTAGAAGATTGTATTTTAATCAATCTCAATTACCAAAAATACATCGCGTTGATCAACGAAAACAATGATCTTAAAAGCTTCTATATTGCCTATTTGGAAAAAAACTGGATTATTGAAAAAGAACAAAATGAGATTGCTCTGGTTATGCAAAATGCAACTGAAAGATATTTAAGTCTGCTTCAAAAAAATCCAAATATTGAAGATCGTGTTCCGTTATTGCACATTGCGTCACATTTAGGCATTACTCCAACACAATTAAGCCGAATCAGAAAAAGTTTAGAAAAAAAAATTGTAAATCAACATATGTAAAGGTTTTCTACAAATGTCAATTTTATCTTTGTTCTACTATTTAAAATGAATTACCAAAAATGGAAAATACAAACCTTATAAAAGATAATATAGACAATCTTACTGCACTTTGGAAAACGGTTGCTACTCCACTCCTTTCTTATCATAAAAACGATCCGTTTGAAGTTATTCAGATAAAAAATTCTGGCTGGCCAAACCGAGTATGGTTTCGAGAAGATATTACAGAAGAAAATCTACCTCAGATTCTTGAAATTATAGAAAAGAACCCAGGCATAATAATTCCGTATTGGGATATTTTTGGAAGCGGTTCTAATGAAATTTTCGAGAAAAACGGATTTAAAACACGTATTCAACTCGTTGCAATGGCTTTGAAACTGGGAGAAAAATTTCCGCTTGAAAATAATCTTACTTTCAAAAGAGTTTTAAATGAAGAAGATGCGAAAACTTGGACCGATATTTATCCGTTGTCTTTTAGTTATGTGATCAGTAAAGAAACACTGACTCATAATTATGAAAATGCTAAATTTTATTTAGTTTATTTGAACGAAAAACCAATCGGAACTCTTACTCTTTTTCAAACGGGAAACGTAATGGGAATTCATGGCGTTGGTGTTATTCCAGAAATGCGAAAAAGAGGTTTTGCAGAAGAAATCATGAAATTTGCCATCAACAAAGCGATTGACGCCAATGCCGAATATGCGCAATTGCAAGCTTCTCCTTTAGGAAAAAACATTTATACGAGATTAGGGTTTGAGGATTTGTTTATGATTACGAATTACTTTTTGGATTAAATTTCAATTAATAAATTCTAAATTTCAAATTCCAAATTCCAAAAGAATCCGGAGGATTCACATATTTATAGCACGCAATTCCTATCGCAGACATGTGACCCCGAAGGGGTCATACTTGCGTAGCATAATAGAATTCTATAAATATTTGAATCCTCCGGATTCTTTATATGCAAACCTAAAATTTTTGCTCTCATTTTATGTCTTCCTGAGCGGAGTCGAAGGACACGCACCGTAACCACACAGAATGGATTTAGCATGAGAATCCTTCGACTTCGCTCAGGAGGACAAAACTTTGTCGAGCTACTTGCGAAGATCCCTCGTTCCTCGGGATGACAAAACTTTGTCGAGCTACTTGCGAAGATCCCTCGTTCCTCGGGATGACAAAACTTTGTCGAGCTACTTGCGAAGATCCCTCGTTCCTCGGGATGACAAACTGTACGTTAACGTCACAACAACAACAACAACAACAACAACAACAACAACAACAACAACAACAACAACAAACAATAATCTAAAATCTACCCTCTAAAATCTAAAATAAAGAATTGTCCCAAATGCCCCTAAAATAGTCGTAAATGTGTATTTCGTTTCAATAGAACAATTAGTTACATTTGTAATACATTAACTAATAACTATTTAAAACAAATACCCAATGAAAACAACGAAAATCATTTTCTGGACTACTACAATCCTTATTTTTTTATTTGAAGGCGTTATGCCGGCTTTAACTTCTCAGTCTGAAATGGCTAAAGAAGGAATCAGACATTTAGGCTATCCGGAATATTTCGGAAATACATTAGTTGTATTTAAGATTCTTGGAGTTTTAGCCTTAATTATTCCGCAAGTGCCGGGACGTGTAAAAGAATGGGCTTATGCAGGATTTGCTTTTGATTTTATCTTTGCTTCAATCAGTCATTTTGCTGTAGATGGAATTGATTTTCAAGGTTTCTTTCCTTTAATCGTTCTGGCGATTTTAATTATATCATATGTAACATATCACAGAATACAGCGTTATAAAAACATAGCGCTCTAAAAACCAAAACTTTATGATAATTGAAATTTTTAAAACAAATGTTCAAGAAGAATCTCAATGTGCGATAATCATTGAGAAGCTTCTTGAGCATTATCCAAGCAGCTCGATCAACTTCGACTTAGAAGATTGCGACAAAATCCTGCGTATTCATGCACCCAACTTTTCGAATACCAAAATCATCGACATTTTAAATTCGCACGGTTATTTCTGCGAAGCCCTTCCTTAAAAAATTAACACTTCACAAACTACTGATATATAGTGTTTTAATATTTTTTGTAGTATATTTGAAGGAGTATCATTTCCCCTAATTCTATAAATTTAATTTTTCACAGATAATGCACTGAGGTTTTTATTGAACCAATCGGTAAACATCTGCTATCGAATTTCCAATTTCTAAAATTAAAAAAAATGAAAAGTGCTATTCAAAATACCATACTAGAAACCTACAGTAAATTAGACGAACTGGTTTCAACTTTTTCAAAAGATGAAATCAATATTGTACCGTTTGAAGGGAGCTGGACTGCGGGACAAACTACACAGCATATTATTCTAGCCTGCTCTGGTCTGACCAGCCTTTTTGCCGGAAAAACAGAAAAAACAAATAGAGAGCCTGACGAAAACGTCAAACAGCTCGACGCTATTTTTTTAGATTTTGATACCAAATACCAATCGCCCGAAAACATAAAACCTCCTGATATAGTGTATGAAAAAGATACGCTGCTGGCTTCTGTCAAAAAAATACAAAATGATTTATTTGAAGCAGCAGAAACTTACGATTTGACACTGACGTGCTTGGATGCCAAAGTACCCGGTTTTGATTATTTCACGATTTATGAATGGCTTCATTTTGCAATCGTGCATACGCAGAGACACACCCGTCAGATAAAATCGATTTACGAACATATCAAAAAATAATCGATCACAATTAAAATCAAAACTATTTTTATGAGATCAAAAGTAAAAACCATTGTTTCATCTGGTTTAGTTGCAGGAACATTAGATATTACTGCTGCCATTTTGATTTACGCGGGAATACTGCATAAAACAACAGCTGAAAAAATTTTACAGTCTATTGCAAGTGGCATTTTTAAAAAACAAGCCTATACGGGTGGAGTAGAAATGACTTTTGTGGGTTTGGGACTTCATTTCTTAATCGCTTTTATTTTTGCCTGGTTTTATTTTAAAATTTTTCCCTACATCCCATTTTTTAAAATAAACACTTTACTTTCGGGAGTTTCATACGGATTCTTTATTTGGGTCATAATGAATCTAGTGGTTCTACCGATCGTATTTCCCGTATTACCCGAAAAGAATTTAGATTTTCCGCTCTTACTTTCTATTCTAATCGTAATTTGCTGCGTCGGAATTCCGATTGCGTTTATAACGAGAAAGTATTATGCGAAATGGTATTGAGAAAAAGTGACAAAGAGACAAAGGTACAAAGTGGCAAAGTCACTAAAAAACTTTGTCTCTTTGTCACTTTGAATCTCTGAACCTTAAAACTACACCTTCGTTCTTCCTGTTATTAATGAAATAACAAACAATACTATAAAGATAAAGAATAAAACTTTTGCGATTCCTGCGGCTCCGGCGGCAATACCTCCAAAACCAAAAATTCCGGCTATAATAGCAAGAATGATAAATATAACTGTCCAACGTAACATAATATCGATTTTTAAGTTCTTAAATATGACTGTTTATAAGCCTTTTTTGTTTATTTCAAAGTTCTTTTATTCCTACAAATCTTGTTAACTCGATACACTTTATTATTATCCCAATAAATTAATAACCACGCCAAGCATAGTGCGACTTTCACTATTATTTCAAAGTCTTACAGAATTACCATATTAATGCTTTTGAGTTAATTTTTTGATCGATTGGATTAATCGTGACTTCATTGCTGAAGTAATTTCACATAAAATTTCAAAGAACAATGGAAGTGTTATGAAACATGGTAAGTAGTCTTCCCTACAGGAACTTCCATTTTTGATGATCAACTATACTATTTTAATTATTGCGCTGCCGATCATAAGATTGCGGCGGCATCTTTGAACCTTAACGAGTTATTAACCGAACTTAAAAATGTATCCACATGAAAACAATATCAAATAAATCCAAAATCGTTTTTTTATCTACTTTTCCGCCTACGCAATGTGGCATAGCAACCTATACTCAAGATACCATTAAAGGAATCACAGATGTTTATGGTAAATCTATCAAATGCGAAATATGTGAACTTGTTGATAAACCTAAAGAAGAGCCAACACAAGCATTTACCTTAAACACAAAAAATAGAGAAGAGTACGCTAAAGTCGCCGAGGAAATTAATCAGGACGAAACGGTAAAATTGGTGCATATTCAGCACGAATTTGGTTTGTTTTCAGGAAATTACGGAGATCATCTTTTAGATTTCTTAAATGTTATTAAAGCACCTGTTACGTATACTTTTCATAGCGTAATTCCGAATCCAAATGACGAATTGAGAACATTCGTGAGGTTACTGCTGAGTTATAGCAATTCGGTTTTTGTAATGACGAATAAATCAAAAGAAATCCTAATTAATGACTACGACATCAATGAAGAAATAATTACTTGCGTACCTCATGGAACTCATATTGTGATATACGAAACTCCACAGCAGGCAAAGGAAAAATTAAACATTCAGGACAGATTAGTGCTTTCAACTTTCGGGCTTTTGGGCGAAGGAAAGAATATAGAAACGGGTTTACAGGCTTTACCAAAAATTATCGAAGAAGCGCCAAACGCCTTGTATTTAATTATTGGAAAAACACATCCAAATTTAATTAAAGACGGAGTTGATACTTATAGAGATAAACTAGAAAGTATCGTTGCAGATTTAAATCTTCATGATAATGTTCGTTTTGTAAATCAATATTTAGACACCGACGAACTTTTAGATTATCTAAAAGCTACCGATATTTATATGTTCACTTCAAAAGATCCAAATCAGGCTGTAAGCGGCACTTTTGCTTACGCAATGAGCTGTGCATGTCCGATTGTGGCTTCAAAAATTCCGCATACCAAAGAAGTTTTGACTGCAGATTCTGGAATTTTGTGTGATATTGGAGATTCTGATCAATTTGCTGCAGCGGCAATTCAATTGATTAAAGATGAAAATCTACGACATGAAATGGGAATTAGTTCTTTTACCAAAATGAGAGCTTCATCTTGGGAAAATGTCGGAATTACGCAAATGAATACCTATAAAAAATTGATTAAAAATCCATCAGAAATCAAATACAGCTATCCTCCTATTCAGTTAAAACATATCAAAAAACTGACTACCGAATTAGGAATTATTCAGTTCAGTAAAATTTCTATTCCAGATTTAGATTCAGGATATACTTTAGATGATAATGCAAGAGCTTTAATCGCGTTTTGTATGCACTATAAACTGACTCAGGATAAGGACGATTTAGCTTATATTTTAATCTATTTAGATTTTATTCAGCGCTGCCAAAAACCAAAAGGAGACTTCATCAACTATGTCGATCAGGAAAACCGCGAACATGTAGAACAAAATGCAGAAGTAAATCTAGAAGATTCTAATGCGAGGGCTCTTTGGGCATTAGGAACTGTGGTTTCTATGTCTGATATTCTTCCTGAAGCGATTACCAAAAAAGCGACAACATGTTTATTGAATTCTTTAAAATGGGCAGAAACCATTCAGTCTCCGCGTTCAATTGGTTTTGCAACAAAAGGTTTGTATTTGTACCATTCTACAATTCCTAATTTGTACGTTGCGGCAATCATTAATAAATTGAATGCTAAACTGCTTGCCAATTATGAAAACACAGCTACAGAAGACTGGCAATGGTTTGAAAATTATCTGACTTATGGTAACGGAATCCTTCCAGAATCTATGCTTTATGCTTATTTGATTACCAATAAACCGGTTTACAAAAAAGTAGCTTTGGATTCTTTAGATTTCTTGATTTCTAAAACATTTGTAAAAGGAAATTTCAAAGCCATTTCAAATCAGAGCTGGCATCACAAAGGATCTGAGCCGGCACAATACGGAGAACAGCCAATTGATGTTACCTATACAATTCAGACTTTAAATGCATTTTATAATGCTTTTAAAACGCCTGAATACAAAAAGAAAATGAAAGCTGCATTCAACTGGTTTTTAGGAAAAAATCATTTAAATCAGATTATGTATAACCCAGTAAGCGGTGGCGGTTACGACGGACTTGAAAAAAATAATGTGAATTTAAATCAAGGTGCAGAATCTACTGTTTGCTTTCTAACTGCAAGATTATTAATGGAAAAATTAGCCATGTCACAGTCTCGTGTTATTCCTTTAATGAAATCACGAACTGGAGTAGCTATAAATTCTTAAAACATATTGAAGCTAACCAAATACTTCACTTTTTTTAAACCCTGAAAATCCCTTTTAACTAAAAGGGATTTTTTGTTTTTAGGAACGATGCAACGTCACTTTTATTTTTTTATTGTGCAGAAGCCGATGAAAATTATATAAACTTCCAAAAAAGTTGTATAAGATTTTTACTCTTAAAAAAGAGTAATTTCATATAGAGAAAATAGGCTTTTTACCATTCCTATTTTCATTTATATCATTCACCTTAAAACATACAATTTTGATTCTCGATATTAAAAATACATTCGCCGAAATTGGAGAAACCACAATATTCGCCAAAAGGTTTTTTAAGGAAGTTTTTATTCCGCCTTACGAGACCAGAGAATTTCTAAAACAGTGTTATGTTATAGGATACAAATCTCTGCCGCTGGTTGCCATTACAGGTTTTATTATGGGGTTGGTGCTTACGCTTCAATCACGTCCTACTTTGGTGAAATTTGGTGCAGAATCTTGGCTTCCAGGAATGGTCGCGCTTTCGCTAATAAGAGAAATTGCTCCTGTAATTACCGCTTTGATCTGTGCAGGAAAAATTTCGTCTGGAATTGGTGCCGAATTAGGATCAATGAAAGTAACCGAACAGATCGACGCCATGGAAGTTTCAGCGGTAAATCCGTATAACTATCTGGTTGTGACTCGAGTTCTTGCCTGTACTCTGATGGTTCCAATTCTAGTCTTTTTTGCCGACGCCATCGGAATTATTGGCGGTTATGTGGGCATTAACATTCACGGAGACGTAAACTTTTACCGTTTTTTAACCCAAATCGTCCAATCCTTAGAATATTTAGACTTGCTTCCGGCAACACTAAAAACTTTCTTTTTTGGATTTTTTATCGGAATTATTGGCTGTTACAAAGGTTTTAATGCTTCTAACGGAACAGAAAGTGTGGGACAAGCCGCCAATTCTGCAGTAGTTACAGCATCGCTAAGCATTTTTATTATCGATATGGTGGCTGTTCAAATAACCGACTTATTTTTTTAAGATGATGGAGGAAAAAATACATAAAGAACCTAAAAAAACAAAAGAGAAAGATCAGACTCCGATTATTGTGATTAAAGATCTTCATAAAACTTTTGGAAAAGATAATGCCGTTTTAAAAGGCGTAAATCTCACTTTGAATAAAGGCGAAGATTTGGTGGTTTTAGGACGTTCAGGATCTGGAAAATCGGTTACTATAAAATGCATTGTCGGATTGATTGAACCTGACAAGGGAGAAATTAAAGTCTTTGACGAAAATGTTCTTAATATATCCAAAAGCGAGCTGAATGAAATTAGAGTCCGAATCGGATTTTTGTTCCAAAGCGGGGCACTTTACGATTCGATGTCTGTTAGAGAAAATCTCGCTTTTACTTTAACTAAACACAAACGCGATCTAAGCCGTGAAGAAGTGGACAAAGAAGTAATGGAAGCACTGGAAAATGTGGGACTTGCTGAAGCCGTAGACAAAATGCCTTCTGAACTTTCTGGAGGTATGAAAAAAAGAATTGGCCTTGCCCGCACTTTAATTCTAAAGCCGGAAATCATTCTTTACGACGAGCCCACAACAGGTCTGGACACGATAACATCAAGAGAAATCAGTCAGCTGATTTTAGATATTAAACACAAACAAAAAACCTCTTCGATCATTATCACTCACGATATGGCCTGCGCAAAAATGACTGCTGATCGAATTGTGGTTTTAAAAGACGGTGTCATTCACGCCGAAGGAACATACGAAGAATTAGAAAAAGACGAAGACGAATGGGTACGCTCATTTTTTCAATAAAGCAAAATAAATAATAGAAATCATGGAAAAGCAATCTGGATATACTTGGAAATTAGGAATGTTTGTTACGATAGGCTTACTGCTTTTTATAATGGCGGTATATTTTATCGGGAAACAGCAAAACCTTTTCGGATCTACCTTTCATATAACATCCCAGTTTAAAACAGTAAGCGGTTTAGAAGTCGGAAATAACGTTCGATTTTCTGGAATTAATGTCGGAACCGTAGAACAAATTCAGTTAAAAAATGACTCCACAGTTGTAGTGGTTTTAGTAATGAAAGAAGAAGTTCGAAAATTCATTAAAACCGATGCCACAGCCAGTATTGGTTCTGATGGTTTAATGGGAGACAAAGTGCTGACTATTTCGCCAGGTGCAAAATCTCAAAAAGTTATCGAAGACAACGGACAGCTAGCTTCTGTTGACGGAATTGAAATGCACGATATTATGAAAAGCGTGAAGAAAAGCGTGGACAATATCGGCGTGATTTCAGATGAAATAGCCATTTTCAGCCACAGTATGAACAACGGAAACGGTGCTTTGGCAAGACTAGTCAAAGATGATAAAATGGCCAATAGTGTTTCGAATACGCTTTCTAACCTAGAAACCGGAACAAAAGGTTTTAGCGAAAATATGGAAGCTGCAAAAAGCAATTTCCTTTTTAGAGGCTACTTCAAGAAAAAAGAAAAGGAAAAAGAGAAAAAAGCAGAAGAAAGAAAAGAAAAACAAGAGGAAAAGAAAGAAAAACAGGAAGAAGCTAAAGAAAAAGCCACTAAAGAGAAAGAACAGAAAGAAGAAGCAAAAAAAGAGAAGAAAGAGGAACAAAAGCAGGAAGAAGCTAAGAAGAATTGATTTTTTTTTCTAGAGAGTCCTTAGTCCTTAGCTGTTAGTCCTTAGTGCAAAGCTTAAAAGCTGAATGACAAGAACTAACAGCTAAGGACTAAGGACTAAAAGCTAAGGGAATTCTCAAGAACCACAAATTACAAGTATATGCCTAGTACATTCAAACATACCGCCATTAAAGTTTTAAAAATTACTGGAATTTCGATTGCGGTAATTTTGTTTTTGCTATTTATTATTCCCTTGCTTTTTCCTGGAAAAATTGCTTCGGAAGTAAAGAAAATTGCCAACGAAAGATTGGACACCAAGCTGGATTTTACCAAATCTAAGCTTTCCTTTTTTACGCATTTTCCGTCGCTGACCGTTTCTCTAGATGATTTGTCCATGACGGGTTCTAAACCTTTCAGCAATGACACTTTATTGAAAGCCGATCAGGTTGCTTTCGGAATCGATATTAAAAGACTTCTTTTTGATAACGAAGTCAAAATAAACAAACTGTATGTTTCTGATGCGCTGATTAATATTATGGTCAACGAAAAAGGTCAGGCCAATTATAATATTTATGTCGCTCCAGAAGACCGAAATAAAAAAGAAGATCCGAATGCTCCAGAAGAAGGAACAGCCATTCGATTGGAACGTATTGATCTGCAAAACTGCCACGTAAAATATAACGATCGTTCAGCTAAAATTCTGGTTGATGCAAAAGGTTTTAATTATGTTGGAAAAGGAAATCTGAGCGAGGACATTTTTGATCTCGCGACTGATGCGAAAATCGATAATCTGGATTTCTTTTATGACCGAACCGGTTATTTAAGACGAAAAAAAGTCAGTGCCGATTTAATTACCCGAATCAATACGCACGCCCTAACTTTTATTTTACAGAAAAATGAACTTCATATCAATAAACTGCCGCTTAAATTCACTGGTTTATTCAGTATTTTAAGAGACGGATATAAAATTAATATCAAAGCCGCTTCAGAAAATACAACCGTAAAAGATTTGCTTTCTGTAATGCCACCCGAATATCTAACATGGCTTGAAAAAACAGAAATTTCAGGAAGAAGCGATTTATTGCTCAGTTTTAAAGGAGATTATAATGTTCAGAAAAACCAAAAACCAAACTTGGCATTCAATTTAAAAATTAATGAAGGTTCGGTAAATTATAAAAATGCACCCGTTCCTTTAACCGATTTCCAAATGGATTTGAATGCCTTGCTTCCGTCGTTGGATACCGAAAAATTATTGGTCAACTTGAGAACATTCAAATTTAAAGTGGGCGAAAAAGATTATTTTAATGCTTATCTACACAGTAAAGGTCTAAGCGAAATGTCGATTAATGCAAGTGTGAAAGGTGCATTAGACCTTGCTGTTGTTGATGCGGCTCTAGGATTAGAAAAAATAGACCTGAAAGGAATTTTAAAAACCGATATTCAGGCGAGAGGGCTTTTTAGCACTTCCAAAAAATTATTCCCAAAAACGATTGGCGGAATTTCACTTCGAAACGGTTGGCTTAAAACAAGCTATTATCCTAATCCAATTACCAATATTACTTTTGTGGCAAACATGCTCAATAAAGCGGGAACGTATCAGGATCTGATTGTTGCCGTTGCGCCAGCTTCTTTTGTTTTTGAAGGAAATCCAGTTTATGTAAATGCCACATTATCTGATTTTAGCGATCTGGCTTATAACGCCAAAATTAAAGGTGAACTCAATGTGGGCAGAATATACAAAGTTTTCTCGCAAGAAGGTGTTGACATAACGGGTTATGCCAAAGCCGATCTTTCTTTAAAAGGAAAACAAAGTTATGCCACAACAGGACAATACGATAAACTAGACAACAAAGGAACATTATTGCTTAAAAATATAAAAGCAACGTCAGAATTGTTTCCGAAAGCATTCTTTATCAAACAAGGAAATTTCCGTTTTCAAAATGAAAAAATGTGGTTTGAGAAGTTTAATGCTACCTATGGAAAATCAGATTTTGACATCAACGGTTATCTGCTCAATACGATTAATTATTTCTTAGAATCGAAAGGAACTCTGAGCGGCAATTTCAACTTAAAATCTAAACTGATTAATGTTGACGAATTTATGGCGCTTGAAACAGGCGAAAATAAAGACCGAAATATTGAAGTCGAATACGCCAAAGAAGATCATCCAAAAATGAGCGGTGTAGTCATTATTCCGAAAAACTTAAATGTCAATTTAGATGCAAGTGCAGACAAAATTGAATACAATAAATTAGTTTTTAACAAACTAAACGGAAAAATTGGAATAAAAAAAGAAGGATTTTACTTAGAAAACATTACCTTTAATATTATTGACTGCATTTTAGGAGTTAATGCGCTGTATAAGGACGAGTCTCCAACTTCTGCACATTTTGATGCACATTTTACAGCTAAGGATTTTGATGTTCAGAGAGCATACAAAGAAATTCCGATGTTTCATGATATGGTTACTGCAGCTGAAAAAGCACACGGAATAATCTCTGTCGACTATAAAATAAAAGGAGATCTGAATGGAAATATGGGCCCTATTTATGAATCTATGCAAGGCGGAGGAACCATTAATTTGCGTGATGTAAAAATTAAAGGACTGAAACTTTTTGATGGAATTAGTTCTAAAACAGGACAAAACGGTTTGAGCGATCCAGATATGGAAGGAATCGAAATCAAATCGACTATAGATAAAAATCTTATTAGTATTGAGCCATTTACCTTTACCGTGGCCAGCTTTAAGCCAACAATTAAAGGAACTACAAGCTTTGACGGACTTTTGGATCTCAGAATGCGTTTAGGTCTTCCGCTTTTCGGAATCATAGGTTTTCCGATTGTAATTACAGGAACCCACGAAGCTCCAAAAATTAAAATATTCAGCAAAACGGGACAAGAAATTAATCCTGCCGTTTATGATGAAAAAAACAATAAAGTTATTCGAAAAGAAAAATTAAGCAAAACTCAAAAAAAATAATGATGAGTTCTAAATCTCCACATAGCGGCGGTGCATTCGAAAAATTTGCTTCTAAAGTTTCAAAAGCTGCAGGAAGTACAACGGCATTTATCAGTGCGTTTATCATCGTTTTGGCGTGGGCAGTCTCGGGACCCATTTTCGATTATTCTGAGACTTGGCAATTGGTCATCAACACTGGAACGACAATTATTACTTTTTTGATGGTTTTCTTAATTCAGAAAGCGCAGAATAAAGATTCGCTTGCCATTCAGCTAAAACTAAACGAGCTTGTAGCTTCCAACGAATTATCGAGCAACAGCCTTGTTGATATCGAAAATATGACGGAAGAAGAAATGATCATTATTCAGAAATATTATCACCATTTGAGCCAATTGGCAAAAAAAGATAAGAGCATTAGAACGTCCCATTCTCTTGCAGAAGCCAATGAACTTCATAGCCGCAAAAAAGAAAAAAATACCAAACCAGATAACACTAAAAAGATTGCCAAGAATACCACTAAAAAAATAACCAAAAAATGAAATTGAGCTCTACAGAAACGTATTGGCCTTTAAAAAATGCCATAAAACAAAGTTACCCCTCCCTAGATTCCGATATTCACACCGATATTTTAATTATTGGTGGAGGCATAACAGGAGCCTTAATAGCTTATAAATTACTCAACGAAGGAAAAAAAATCGTGCTTGTAGACCGTCGAGATGTTTGTGGCGGAAGCACTTCGGGCAGTACGGCCCTACTCCAATATGAAATTGATGTTCCTTTGCATCAGCTCATCAAACTTCGCGGTGCGAGATGTGCCGTCGACAGTTATCAGAACGGAAAAAAAGCCATTTTTGATTTACGAAATATAATTGATGCTGTTGGCTGTGACTGCGGTTTTGAGTTCAAAAAAAGCGTTTATTTTACTACTTTAAAAAAAGATGTCCCGTATTTAAAAAATGAATTTAAAGCCAGAAAACAGCATGGTTTTGAAATCAGCTGGCTGAGCCGATCAGAATTGCAAAAAATGGGGCTGAATGCCATTGCGGGCATAGAATCTAAAACGGCCGCGGTTATGGATCCTTTCAAGCTGGCAAGCGATCTTTTGTTTCATTGCCATGAAAAAGGAATGCCAATTTTTGACCGAACCAATATCGCTTCTATTCAGCATCAAAAAGGAAAAATTATTGCTACTACAGATTCTAAATGTGTCATAACAGCGGGGCATATTATACATTGCACGGGCTATGAAAGTACAGAAACCCTAAAAGAAAAAGTAGTCGATTTAAAAAGCACTTACGTTATTGCATCAGAAAGTCAGCACGATCTTCCGGAGCATTTTAGAAATACTATTTTTTGGGATACTGCAGCGCCTTATCATTACATTAGAACTACAGAAGATAATCGCATTATTATGGGCGGCGGAGACGAGGATTTTAAAGATACTTCCAAACGCGATAAACTGCTTCCTAAAAAAGAAGCTTATCTTTTAAAACAATTCTTTAAACGATTTCCAGACTTAAATTTCAAAATCGATTATTCCTGGGCAGGAACTTTCGGAGAAACGAAAGACGGCCTTCCCTATTTCGGAAAACCAAATCCTAGAAAAAATGAGCATTATATCCTAGGCTTCGGCGGAAACGGAATCACCTTCAGCGTACTCGGAATGAATTCTATTCTGGATTCCATTCATAACAAAAAAAATACGGATTTGGATTATTATCGGTTTGGGCGCTGAAAAAAGCGTTGCTTTTTTAGGGACAAAGAGACAAAGGTTCAAAGTAACAAAGTTTTAATTTTGTTACTTTGAACCTTTGAGATTTATATCTTATATCTAATATTTTTTTTAGAGAAAATGAAAAAGGTTCAGAGAGATAAAGTTTAAGACCTTTTTCCTCTCTGAACCTTCGACTTGTATATATATTATGCTTAAAAGCTAACGAATTCAATTAAAAAAGCTAACCTTACTTTAAAAGCAGGTAAAACCTTTGCCACTTTGTCTCTCTGCAACTTTGTCCCTCAATTACGCTGTAATCGCCAAAGAATTCAAATTAAACTTATATTCTTTTGGGCTGCAATTGAATTTTTGTTTGAATATTTTAGAGAAATAGCTTCTGCTGGTGAAACCAATGCAGTATACGATTTCTGAAATATTTAAGTCAGATGTTCTAATTAAGATTTCGGCTTTTAGAACACGCATGTGTGTGATATAATCGTTGACTGTGCGGTTGTGAATCATTTTGAAACCTTCCTGAAGTTTGTTTGGCGACAATCCCGATTTTTTGCTTAGTGATTTTATAGAAAAAGCTTCTTCTGGACTTGATTTTATAAATTCTGAAAGCTCTTTTATTTCTTCCATTTCTCTTAAGGTCAATCCGTTTGATTCATTTGCAAAAGCATGAAGATCGTCTGAATGCTGTTGAATTTCCATAGCGAGAATAATTCGCATAATACCTTCTTTAAGTAAATTGCGAACAATGCCCGTTTGTGTAATCGAGTTAAGCTGTTCAATTTTTTCTGCAATCTGCAAATTATAAGAACCTATATAAAAGAAATCTGTTACTTGATTGTTTTCAAAAAAAGTATCTTTCACTTGTTGATTTAATGAATGAACTTGATTTGCAGGATCAATTTGAGTTCCGACAATAATTAAGGTCAACTTTGTTTTCTTTCCTTTTTCAAAGTATAAAACATTATCTTGATTTTGCTTAGAAGTTACAATTGCAGTCTGAAAGGTTTTTAGCTTTCGCTCTTCTCCATTCAATCCAAAACTATGTGCAAGATTACCTTTTGAGCAATAAGCAAAATAAATAGGTGACGATTTTACATTTAGAAAATCCAGTCTCACATCTGCAGAAAATGTCATGTCAAACTGAACATAGGAGATATTATCGTTAAACGAAGCTCCAATTATAGAACCTTCAGCAAAACTATTTTCAACTTGAAGTGCATACTCATCTAAATCAAAAGTCACTTTTCCGCCAAAACTAGTCTGAAGTTCATCAAATATATTTTGAGTTTTTTCTGTATTTATAGTAATAATTTTCATGGTTCGCCGGATTTTAAATTATAATTTGCAAAACAGATTATTTCTATCGAAAATCTGAAATTCAAAGTTCGTTTAAAGACACGCCAAGAATGTTATATAATTTTTCGGTTTTGTTTTATAATTCCTTATAAATGTTTAATTTAAGGTACATCAAATAGTATAAGAATATAGTATGAAAAGTTTTTCGTTTGCCCCAATAAGTTCTCCTTCTTCTAAAATTCTGATTTTAGGCACAATGCCTGGAACAAAATCTTTAGAACTCAATCAATATTATGGTCATAATCAGAATAACTTTTGGAAGTTTATGTTTCAGATTCTTGGAGAAGATTTTTCTACTGATTATGAAACTCGAAAAAACCTATTAATCAAAAACAACATTGCACTTTGGGATGTCTTACAATTTTGCGATCGTATAGGAAGCTTGGACAGCGCGATAAAAAATGAAATTGCGAATGACTTTGAAGAATTTCTAGAAATTCATTTTCAAATAGAAAGCATTCTTTTTAACGGACAAAAAGCTGCCGCATTTTTTAAGAAATACGTTCACTTAACAAAAGATTATAAAACTTTTACGCTTCCTTCTACCAGTCCTGCCAATGCTGGTAAGACTTTTCAAGATAAATTACAGGAATGGAACATCGTTAAAACCTTATTATAAAGAATCCGTTAAACCTATATTAGGTAACACACCTAATAAAGGATAAAGAAAAAATCAAAAGTTTTTTAAAACGCAAAAAGAATCCGAAGGATTCAAATATTTATAGCAGAAATTACCTGGCAGCAATGTGACCCCGAAGGGGTCATACTCAAGATACAGCGTAACATTCTATAAATATTTGAATCCTTCGGATTCTTTACAGCAAACTACGTTTTTTTGCTTCCTATTTGAAAAAGGATTTACATATTAGAAATTAAAAAGCTCCTAAACCACACAAATCCTGTACTCGGCGTAGAAATTTTATAGTTTTTGAATTACATTCAAAAGCTTCTAAACAGATATGTTTTACACAATAAAAAATACAAATATTGAAATCATGTAACTTTTTTCGTTTAAAGTATAACAAAATTCAACCACTCTCGATCTAATTTTACATCAAAGAAAAATAAGCCATATTGAAGATTTGATGAACGAAAAGAAAAGGCTTTCTTCTTATTAAAATTTACAAAGCAAACTGTAAAAAGTTTAGTCTATAAAGAGAACATTGGTTATGTTAGTTTATTTTTGGGAAAAAGCTACTCTATAGAAATATAGAGTAGTTTTGTTTTTATAGGCTACCTTTAATCTAAAAAAACATGAAAATTCAAACATATTACAATCATATACGGTTTTATCCACCGCACCATTTTATCTATTATCCTGTTTTAATTTTATTCTTAGCCGCTAGTATTTACTTAGGCATTACAACAGAAGATTATTTAGTTTGGGGATTTATTAGCGTAATCTTTATATTTCTTTTCGCATTGGCCTATATGCTGCGCCAGCACTATGCTTTAACGCTTCAAAATAGAATTGTGCGCTTAGAAATGCGTTACCGTTATTTCACTTTAACAGGCAAAAGATTCGAAGAATTTGAATACAAACTCACAGACGATCAGATATTTGCACTTCGTTTTGCTCCAGACGACGAATTGGTTCCGCTTGTAGAAGATGCTTTAAAAAACAGTTTGACAGGCGACGCAATTAAAAAAGCAATTGTGCACTGGAAAGCAGATTATCATAGAGTTTAAAAAACTGTTTATTGTTTATTTAATTTTCTTTCTATTGAAAGCAAGATAAAATAGAAATAATACGATCCAAACTGAAATAATTACAATAAAGTAAATTCCAATAATATTAGGATGTAAGTAATTAGGTTCGTAAAACAATTTATCCAGAGTTGTAAATTTTTCTGTTAAAGCTTTCCTATCAAAATTATTTCTGATCGCATTAAGCGGTTCATCACGGTTAGCTTTATAATGATAAACATCTTGTGTCAGCTCTTTCGGAATGAGATTGGTTTCGATATTGTATTTTCTTAAAAGCGTATCCAATTTCTGGAAGGCATACGTTAGCGAATCTTTTTTAGCATTATACAATAATTTATAACGATCCACTGCGGCTTGATACTTTTGCTTATCGAGAGAATCTCCCTGAACAGGATTAAATAAAGACTTATTTTCCAGAAAAATACAAATATCATCATCGTGTTCTGGATGAACAGGGACACTCTTAAAAATAATTTGTGTACTGTCTCCTACAATTCTTTTTGAGATTACTCTTTTGTGTATTTCATCTTTATCAAAACCCAGAATATCAAAAATGCTGTCTGCTGTATTTGTTGTTTTGTCGAAAGTGCTTGTTAAAGCCGTTATCGTATCTATACTATAATAATTGGTTTCTGTAATAGCATATTCACCCGGAACAATAGTGTCTTCTTCTTTTAGTACAGGATAAGGTTTTGGGTATAAAATATTCTCGTAATTAAACAATTTCTCCGAACTATATGACGTATATCCATACAAAAACGGATTTAAAACATTCAGCAGTTTTTTGTCTTTATTAAAATCATTTTCCGACAATTCTGTTTTCAGTTTGGCATTCATTCCGAAACTATAGCTCACAAAAAAAGAAAAAGTCAAAAAGGAAATAAATAGCAGGCAAGCGCTAACCTTCAAAAGACTTGTGCCGTTATAATTTTCTCTAGAATGATTTCGAATCAGAAAAATAAGAAAGAAAAGCAAAAACAAACCACTGACAAAAAAATGCGAAATCGAAACATCATCGTAAAATTTAAATCGATAAAATTCGGTGTAGCTATTAATATTTTTAAGCCCTTTGAAGGTTAAATAACCGTATAAAAAATAAGCTACATGGATAAAGGCTAATACAATAACAGATTTTACAAAATAACGTTGTAGAGTTTTATTCATTTTTTAAGGTGCTAAGGTTCTAAGATGCTGAGACTAGAAGTATATTTTTGAAGTTTCTAATATACTGAAATTTTATTTTAGCATAAAAGTATTACAAATAAAAAAGACGTGAAAAAAATCACGTCTTTAAAAAATTTTGTTACTTGGACATCTGCCAATCTTTGGTTAGATGCACTGCAGTGCATCTCTACATTCACAGAATCAAAAACCTTTGTCTCTTTGTCACTTTGCACCTCAAAACCTCAGCACCTTAGAACCTTTATTTCGTCAAATCAAACCCTTCTTTAACAATCTCACTTTCAACCTTATCAATCAATTTATTGGTTTTACCTGTCAATCGTTCTTTTTTCCAATCGCCTTTTACATACATTATAACGGTAATCAAAGCTGTTACAACAGAAGCAATCGGAAACGCCCACCAAATACCAACTTTTCCTAAAGAAGTATTGTGCGACAAAATAAAAGCCAACGGAAACTGAATTACCCATTGAGAAACCAAAGTCAAAACCATTGGCAATTTGGTATTTCCAACGGCGCGGAAAACTCCAGTCAAGCAAAGCTGTAATCCTAAAAATCCCCAAGAAAGGCATGTAATTCTTAATAATTCTGTTCCTCCTTCAATAACGGCCTGATCGTTTGGAACAAAAAAAGCAATTAAATGCGGCGCAAAAATAAAAGCGATAATTCCAAGACCTGTCAATAATCCGAAACCGAGATAGGCACCTAGTTTTGCAATTTCAGTTGCTCGGTCGATATTTCCTGCGCCAATATTTTGTCCGACAAGAGTAGCAATCGCCATCGATAGTCCCAAAGCAGGAATCAGAATCAGCTGAATTAAATTGGAACCGGCTCCGTAAGAAGCCACAGTTAAAGTACCAAAACGAACAATCAAAAACGTAATCGCCATCATTCCTAAGGCACGCATAGACTGTTCTATAGAAGATGGAAAACCAATTTCAAAAGCTCTTTTTATGTGTTTGTAATCGGGTTTGAAATCGGCAAGACGAATATGAATTCCGTGTTTGCCTCTAAACAGAATTGCAAATCCAATTATAATCGCTAAAAGCTGCGTCGATAAAGTTGCCAATGCTGCGCCTTTTACGCCCATAGCGGGAATAAAATTCCATCCGTAAATAAATAAAGGATCTAGCGCAAAATTCAAAATAACAGTTCCTAAAACAATGTAAACAGGAAGTGTCACACGTCCAACCCCACGCATGATGGATTGGAAAATCATGAATCCGAAACTAAAAACCAAACCGACAAATGCTACTCGCATAAATCCTAAAGCATCAACATAAACTTCTGGTTCTACTTTTAGTAGATATAAAAAATAGGGACTTAAAATATAACCAATAATGGATAATACAATAGAAACTATAATCACCATCGACAAAGTTTGTGCGGCAACATGATTGACCATTTTCTGATTTCCTGCCCCAAAATATTGTGCAATCAAAATAGAACCTGCAATAGCCAGTCCGGTTCCTAAAGCGATGGTTAAAAATATGACAGGCGTGCTTATCGAAACGGCTGCTACGGCATCTCCGCCCAAGCGTCCTACCCAAAAAGCATCTACTAGCTGATATGCGGCTTGTAACAAATTAGCAATCATAATTGGAACTGCTAATTTTAATAATGAAGAAAGGATTGGCCCTTCTAACAATTCATTTTTTTTCATTTATTCGAAATAATTATTTAAAAATAAGTTGACATATCAACTTTTAAAGTTCAAAAAAAATTAAAGCGTTTCTAGTTTGTCTGCATAAAACTTTACTGCATTCAACGCTTCGATTCTTTCTTTTGGAGAAAAAACAGACATTACTTCTTCTTCTGCCCTTTTCATCAGTGACCGAATGTTTTTAGCCATTATGATTCCTTCCTCGGTAAGACTTACAATGTTTTTGCGTTTATCCATTTTGTCTTTTACGACCTCAACCAATTTCTTTTTTTCGAGTGCCGAAATACTTCTCAAAATAGACGATTTATCACGCATCGTTTTATCTGATAATTCTCTCTGCGAAAGACTTTTGTGATTCAAAATCATAAGTAACGGCAATTGTTCCAGCTGCAAGGTGATTCCTGCTTCAGTCATTAACGCATTTGTCCGTCTAAAAATTGATCGTTTTATACGGTTAATCTGAAAGAAGAAACTATCTGATATTTCTTCTTTCCAAAAATTTGAAAAACTTGCTGTATCGGTATGTTTTTTTTCCATGAGGCAAATTTACAAAAAAGAGTGACATGTCAACTATTTTTAAAAACAAATTCTTATTTTATTGATATACAATTGTTTTGCAAAAATAATTCAATACAAAAAAGAAAAATGAAAGATAATTTTCGCTAACTTTAATTGTTAAAATTTACCTAATAAAACTTAAAAACCAATCTGATGAAAAATTTCCTATTTCTTTTGATGCTAACATTTTTTTGTATTCCGGTAAACGCTCAGAATGTTGCAGATAATATTTCGAGCGAAAGCTTAACAACTTCTAAAACTTCCGACGAGGAATTTCAAGACAGCTATGCAGAAGATTTGCCTTGGCATGCAAGACGATTTAAAGTAACTGCGGGTGCTTTTTTTCCTATTAACAATACCGAAATTCGCGTTGATGGCAATAATGGTAACATTGGTACAAAAATCGATCTTGAAGACGATTTAGGTTTTAATAAATCGAGTTCTTCTTTTATGGGAACTTTTGACTGGAGAATTTCAAGAAGATCCAGATTAGGAGCTGAATATTTTGTTTTGAACAGAAGCTCTACCAAAACTTTAGAAAGGGAAATTAATTTTGGAGATCATACTTACGATGTAAACGCAAGAGTAACGGCTTTCTTTGACATACAAATTGCCAGAATTGCTTATGGATATGCGATTATCTCGAAACCTAAATACGAAGCGGGTTTACTTATTGGAGCGCATGTGCTTTTTGGTGATTTAGGTATGCGTCTTGATACTCAGCAAACCAGCCAAGAAATAAGAGATAATTTCAGTTTTACCGCTCCTCTTCCTGATCTTGGTATTTGGGGTGAATTTGTTTTAGGAAAACGCGTGGGACTTTATGCTAATGTTAATTATTTGGCCGCTAAAATTGATAATATAGATGGACACATTATAAGTTACGGACTTTCTGTTTTGTATAATGTGCATCAAAACTTTAGCCTTAATGCTGGCTACACTGGTTTAAATTTTAAAGTAGATGCTGTTGGAAAACGTTTTAACGGCGATTTAAAATGGGGCTATAATGGACCAACGATTACAGCTGTTTATACCTTTGGAAATCATGTGAAGCTTTATAAGCATTGAGGTTCTAAGGTTCTAAGGTGCTGAGATGCTAAGCTTCTAAGGTTCTAAGTTTTTTTACCGCTAAGAACGCAAAGAATTACGCAAGGTTCGCAAAGGTTTTATGCAAGGCTTTCTAAATTCTCGCAAAGACGCGAAGTCGCAAAGTTTTTTTTGCCACAAATTTCACGAATTTTCGCTAATTTTTGTGTATTTATGACCTCATTTTTTGTCTTCCTGAGCGAAGTCGAAGGACACGCAAGAAACTCCGCAACGATAATAAAAATTTGTGAAATTTGTGAAATTTGTGGCTAAAAAAAATCAGCGTAAAACACGCTAAAACTTTGCGACTTCGCGTCTTTGCAAGATTAAAATTCAGCGCAAAACATATCTTTATAGCTTTGCGAACTTAATTTCTAGAACCTGCATCGGCTTTAAAAAACATCTTTGCGTACTTTGCGTTTAAAAAAAACACAATCTACATCAAAAAAACAAACCCGATCTCGTAAAACGAAACCGGGTTTATTACCAAACTTAAACTTACATAACTTAACTCAAAATAAAACTTTATAAACTTAGAAGCTCAGAACCTCAGTATCTTAGAATCTTAAAAAATCATTTCTCTATTGGAGAAAATTTTATAGCTGTTCCTCCACCAGCTGCCAATTTGATATTTAGAACAGTTTTACTGTTTACTTTTTGTTTAGAGATTGTAACGGGATACGGATTTGTTTTATAATTTGCCCCTTCTCCATCTGCATAAATTTCTGCTTCGTATTCTTTGTTTTTATCTAAAAACGAAAGCGCTACTTTCAGCTCTCTGGCATTTCTATTGGTAATCGAACCTAAATACCAGTTTTTCTCCTCCCAATCTTTACGAGCAATTGTGGTGTATTCTCCAATTTTAGAATCCAAAACTTTGGTATCTGACCAAGTGCATGGCACCTCTTTTACAAATTGAAATTCTGGTTTTCCTTCGTAGTTTTCTGGAAGATCTGAAGCCATTTGCAACGGACTGAAAATAATCACGTACAATGCCAATTGATTGGCTAAAGTCGTCTGCACTTTTGCACCAGACGGCGTTTTGTAATCAAAATTGAAATTACCTGGCGTGTAATCAAACGGACCTGAAAGCATTCTTGTAAAAGGTAAAGTTGTTAAATGCTCTGGTGTATTTCCTCCATCTACAGACCATGCATTATATTCTTGTCCTCTACCGCCTTCTTGCGACATAAAGTTTGGATACGTACGCTGTAAACCAGTTCCCTTCATTGGTTCGTGGTTATCAATCATAATATGGTATTTTGCTGCCGTTTCCATTACTTTTCTATAATGACGCGCTCCGTATTGGCTATCATGCCATTCTTTCTTATCCAAATATTTGTTTACATAACCCGTTTTAACCGAATTCACTCCCATTTTCTGATACAATTTAAAAGCATCTTCCAATTGGCTTTCGTAGTTTTTAGTTGCTCCCGCCGTTTCGTGATGTCCAATTAAACGAACATTTTTCATAGCGGCATATTTGGTAATTTCTTCCAAATTAAAATCTGGATAGGCTTTTGTAAAACTAAATGCAGAACCATCTGCTGTCCAATCGCCATCCCAGCCTTCGTTCCAGCCTTCTACTAGAACGCCGTCAAAATTATTTTTCGCAGCAAAGTCAATATATTCTTTGGTGTTTTTGGTTGTGGCGCCATGTTTTGGGCCTTGTCCCCAAGTATATTTTTCTAAATGCATTCCCCACCAAATTCCGATATATTTTGAAGGCGTAATCCAAGACAAATCTTCAATTTTTGACGGTTCGTTTAGGTTTAGCATAATGGTAGAAGTGGCTACTTCTCCAGGATTTTTGCCCACAACAATCGTTCTCCAAGGCGTTTTAAAAGGCGTTTCGGCATATACTTTTACGCCATCTGCCCAAGGCACTAGATCACTTTTGTATTGTTTGTCAGTAGTTTTTAATAACGTCATTGAGGCAAAATCAGTTAAATTGGCTTCGTGAATCGCGACATACAATTTGTCTTTGGTTTCAAAAGTAGCTGGTGTATTAATGGTATCGGTTTTACTCATTAATGTTTTGCGGTATTCGCTTTCGTAATAGCTGTTTTCGCGATGCACCGGAATCCACCAAACTTCGTTATTGTCTTTAAAAGTAAATTGCGTAACCTCATTAGAGATTTTGACTTTTCCTAAATGCGTCTGTTTCGGAAATTCATAACGAAATCCGACTCCATCGTCAAAAACTCTAAAAATAATATCAACCAAACGCTCCTCGCCTTTTACTTCTTTTAAGTGAACAATCAGTTCGTTATGATGATCTCTTACTTTTTTGAATTCACCCCAAGGCTGTTCCCAAGTTTCATCTGCCGATTTTTCTTCAGTTGAAACCACTTCAAAACCATCGGTCATTTTGGCTAATCCTTGAAATTCAAATCCCATAAGAGAAGGTTCAATTACCGATTTTCCGTTAGAAGAAAAACTATATTGCGGCTGTCCAGAAGGAGTTAATTCAAAAGTTAATTCGGAGATCTTTTCAGGAGAACTGATTTTATACGTTTTTTTAGTACTGCAGGCTATAACGAGCATCGATGCCAAAGCCACTATACAGTATCTATATTTTCTGTTTTTCATTATTTAAATTGTATTAATTACAGCTCTATTTTATTTCGCTTATTACTTGTTTTGCTTTTGCTGGCTGCATAGAAACAAAATAGTTAAATGCTTGGTCGAGTTTTTTCTGAGCTTCTGCATTTCCTTTTTTCTGCACGCGCAAATCATACATTTTGCTGATTTCAGAAAAAACGTTTTCTGTACTTTTTACTCCAGCAAAAGTTTTGATTTTTTCGATAAAAGAATATCCAAATTCAACCGTCGGTTCAATCATGGTTCCTTCTCCGAAATCATTCCACGTAATCAGCTGCAGGTAATTTACATTGGCATTTTTTGCTAAAGCTAAAGTTTCGTCCAATGTTGCTCCGTTATTGTGTTCAATGGTCCATCCAATGGCTGCACCACCTCCGCCTTGAGCGTAAAAATCTTTAAAACCAGGATAAGCACTTCCCATTGCAACACCCAATTTTGGTTTAGTATTGGTGTAGAAATTGGTTAGATAGCTATTGTCTTTGTATACCCAAGCATATTCGCCAGAAGCATTTTCTCCTGCTTTTACAGAATGATCCCAAAGTGTCAGGAAAGTTGGTTTTACCGTCAGCGTATTAAAAACATTGGTCCATTCTGCGGGAGTCTGCAAAACGATTGGCCCAAAATTCATTAAAAGCGGTTTGCCATTAATTTTAATATAATTAGCATCAGAAAAATAATTATTTTGTACATAAGCTAAATCTGTTTTGGCTGCGCCGGTTACTGAAATTGCTTTTCCAGCATTTACAACATTAGTCAAAAATCGGTCTTCATAAACAATAGCATATTCTAAACCTACTTTATCGAGCATTTCAATAAGCTGATCTGTATTTTCTTTGATCATTCCGTAATCATTGACGTCGTAAGTGCCGTACCAATCGATCAGAATTCCATCAATTCCTGAATATTTCATCAACAGTAAATGATTTTCGATCACATTTTTATCGCCTGAGTGATAAGGCCCAATCAGCGGATAATAGTGCGATGCAATTTCTCTTCGGCCGTTTGCTCCTACGTTGTTCGGATTTTTGTTTGCCATTGTCCAGTGATATCCCCATTTTTTATCTGCACTGCTTTCGTTGGTTTCGAACCACGGCATGTAATGCATATAAATTTTGGTGCTGTTGGTTTTCTCAATCGCAACTGGCGCTGTAACTTCTGGTTCTATAGGTGGATCTGAGCCTTTGTCATCGCTGCTGCATCCAGCAACCATCACAATGCTCATCAAACCAAAAACCAATGATGTGATATATCTTTTCATATTGATTTAATATTTAAAGGATTTAAAAAATTTGTTTCACGCAGATTTAAAAAAGATTTTAGCAGATCTATTAAGATTAAATATTATTTGATCTAAAAAATCTGTTTCAATCTGCAATAATCTGCTAAATCTGCGTGAAACAAAATCACTTTAATGTTAAGCTAAAAACTGTAAATCTTTAAAAACATGTCAGCCTTCCACGACTAACCAACATGGAAGACTGACATTTAAGAATCTAGCTTTGAGGATACCCTGGATTCTGTTTTAAGTTTTTGTTTGTGGTTAAAACAGTACTCGGAATTGGGAAAATCGCTCTGTATTTTTCTGTTGCACCTTTTGACCACCATGGCTCGAAGAATGTACCGAAACGAATATTGTCTGTTCTTCTTCTTCCTTCGAATGTAAATTCTTTCAACAATTCTTGATTTATAAATGCCAAATCAATTGTTGCTGGCAATTCTTCTCCAGCACGAGCCGCTACTTGCTGTACAAATGGTCGAGCCAAATCTGGTGAACCTAAACGAACGTAACATTCTGCCTGCATCATCAAGATTTCTGAATAACGGATTAAAACAAAATCGTGATCACGTTCCCATTGCTCCCCTGCTTTCATTTCGTATTTAGCCAAACGTACTCCTTCGTTCTCTTTTGCATCTTCTAAACTTGTTAGGTTTTCTGTGTAAGTCAAAGGTTCTCCGTTGTCCATCATAATCACCGTTCCTGTTGCCAGATTGATCTGATCGCCTTGAAGCATGCATTTTTTTCTTTTGTCTGTGTCTGCAAAAGCAGAATAAACGCCAGGCTGTGCGCACATTCCGTTTGCGCTCCAAGGATAATTGTTTGGAATTGCAGAAATCGCTAATTTTTGGTTGTAATGAGCAGACATGGAGTTCATGTAATTTCCAACTGTTCCCGCTTTTGAATCGTAAGGAATAGCAAAAATAATTTCTGGTGAAGTCTGATTCTCCGTCACAAAATTGGCAAAGAAATCTGGTGTCAAACTGTATCCTGTAACCTTCTGGCACATATCGATACAATCTTGCCAACGCGGCTGACCCACAAATGCTTCTGAATTAAGATATAATCTAGCTAAAATAGAGTACGCTACATTTCTAGTTAATTTAGAATACACCGGACTTGGATTTAAAAATGGAATCGCATCTGTCAATTCTTTTTCAACAAAATCATAAACTTGTTTTCTTGTTGAATTGGCAGGAAGATCTGTGTCTTCAAAATTGGTTACAATTGGCACATTTCCGAATAAATCTAAAAGATTGTAGTAATAATAAGCTCTAAGCGCTTTTAATTCTGCAAAAATCGGTTCTTTAGCTTTATCGCTCAAAGATGATTTATTGATCTGATAAATGATCGCATTGATTTTAGCAATTCCGGTATAGTTGTAACGCCAAGCCGAAAGAATCATTCTATTATCTGCTTTCCAAGTATGTTTTTGCGCATCTTGATATTGTCCGCCATCGTACCAGTTTGTACCTCTTGTCGGAATTGTAGCTTCATCTGAAACTACTTCATTCAAAAAGAAAACATATTCGCAAGTTGGAAAATTATTTGAGATTGCATCAGAGAATCCTCTTAAAGAAGAATAAGCTCCACCTACCAGCGCATCGATTTCTTTGGATGTATTTCCAAAATTTCCGTCTTCTACCTGATCATACAACTGTTCGTCCAAATCAGTACATGATACCGTAAAAAGCATGCTTAAAAGTATTGCTGCTGTTATTTTGATTTTCATTGTTAATATTTTATGGTTATCAATTCGCTTAGTTATTCAGCGTAAAATTTAGTCCAACAGAAATTGTAGTTGGTCGAGGATAATTGTTGTATCTGTCAATTCCAGGAGCAGCCAATCCGGTTGTATCCATTCTTCCAGTTTGATTGATTCCGTCCTGAGCATTTAAACCAATCTCCGGATCTACACCTTTGTAACCTGTAATTACAAATAGGTTTTCTCCCATTACATACATTCTCACTTTTGATTTTTTGTATTTCAATGGCAAAGTATAACCAAAAGTCAACGTCTGAAGTCTGAAGAAAGAAGCATCTTCGATCCAGTAATCAGAATACTTAGGAGCAGAAGTAATACCGCTGCTTAAGAAAGAATCTGGCACATTAAAAGCTGGTAATCTGTTTGGATCGTTCAGCATCATGTTTGTAGCATTTAAAGCTTTTTGTCCAAACATTCCGTATCCTGAAACTCCAAGATCAAAATTTCCGTAAGTAAAATTCATTCCAATACCTAAAGTCAAATCTGGCTGAATATTTCCTAAATCTGTTTTGTCTTCATCTACCAACGCACTTTCAGCAACTACTTGTCCTGCTGCATTGTAATATTGGATTTTCCCGTCTGCATCTAAACCAGCATTTTTGAATCCCCAGAAAGTTCCAACAGGATATCCTTCAGCAATAATCTGAGAATATTGTCCAGACATACCCGCCAAACCATGAAGAGATCCGCTGTAGATAACATCTGTTTTATACGTCGGATTAGACAATTTTTCGATTTTCTGAACGTTGTGTCCAAGCGTTAAATTGGCATTCCAATTGAATTTATCTCCTTTTATAATGTCTGCATTCAAGGTTAATTCAACCCCTTTGTTTGACATTTCACCAACGTTTGCCAACATTGTGCCCACTAAGTATGGAGGCTGAGGCACTTCGTAAGTGTATAATAAATCTTTTGTTGTTTTAGAATACCATTCAAAAGATCCTGTAATTCTGTTGAAAAGTCCAAAATCAAAACCAACGTTAATTTGTTCTGTAGATTCCCATTTCAAATCAGGATTTGGGTTTTGTTTTGGAGAATAAGCCAAACTCCAAGTTTTAGTAACTGGATCGTAGTAACTGTCACTTCCAACTCCTAAAATAGAAAGCGATTTATACTCCCCAATTCCATCTTGATTTCCTGTAACTCCATAACCTACTCTAAGTTTTAAATTGTCTAACCAACCTTTCGAAGATTCCATAAATTCTTCATTAGAAATTCTCCACGCTGCAGAAGCAGATGGGAAAGTTCCCCATTTATTGTTTTCTCCAAAACGGCTTGATCCGTCACGTCTTACCGTTGCAGTCAATAAATATTTACCATCGTAACCGTAGTTAGCACGAGCATAAAAAGACACTAAATTTGATTTTCCTTTGTATGAATACACATCGTTTAAACGGTAGTTGTAACCAGCTCCCAAATTATTGTAGCTAAAAGCATCTGTAACAAAACCGCCTCTTTGCGCTCCAAAACCTTCGTAGATATTTTCAAGGTAAGAATAACCAGCCAAAGCGCTAATATTATGCTTGTCTATAATTTTGCTGTAGTTTACATACAGTTCTCCTTGCGCATTAGTATATTCTGCATACGTTCTTTGTGCAAAACCGCCTTCAGTCTGCCCTTCCATAACGGCATAAGATGGTTTGTAAGTTCCTCCTTTTACAGCATTATGTTCTAACGAAATATTTGCTGTAGCTGTAAAGTCATTCAAGAATTTAACATCGGTTTTAAAATACCCTAAAAGTCTGTGTCTTTCGTTATCAAACGTTCTGTTGGTTAAAATCTCAACTGGGTTTTGGTAAATATTTCCTGTTACTTCACTAAATTTTCCATCTGAAGTGTAAACCGGAATCGTTGGGTTTAAGTTATATGCTCTTTCAAAAATTCTGTAATCAATTGGGTGCCATTTGTCAATATTGGCAAATAATCCCATATCAAATTTCACTTCTTTATTGTCTCCAAGAAATTGGTAAGCATTCACATTCCCGCTTAATCTTTCTAAACCAGAATTTTTAATAACTCCTTGATTGTCTAAGTAAGAAAGAGAAGTTCTAAAACCGCTGTCTGCTTTTCCCGAATTGATACTCAAAGTATGTGACTGAGAAACAGAGGTCTGCTCAATTGCTTTTTGCCAGTTGGTATTGGCACCATAATCTACCGCATCTGCAATTTGATTCTGGCGAACATATCCTCTCCACTGATTTGCAGAAAGAAGATCTAAATTATCATTTACATAACCGATTCCCGTTTGCCCATTGTACACAACAGAAACTCCTTTTGTTCCCGATTTTGTTGTAATCATGATTACCCCATTTGCTCCACGAGAACCGTAAATTGCCGTTGCCGAAGCATCTTTAAGAACGTCAACCGATTTAATATCTGAAGGCTGAACCACGTTTATGTCAACTCCCGCAATACCATCTACTACAATTAGCGGACTGTTGCTTGCTGTTAAAGAAGTTCCTCCACGAAGACGAATGGTTGCGCCCGCAGCTGGATCTCCAGAAGGACGAATGATATTTAATCCCGCTACTTTTCCTTGCAAAACCTGTTCTGTAGAAGAAATTGTTCCTTTTACTAAATCATCTGCTCCAACTGTAGAAATCGCTCCAGTCAAATCTGATTTTTTTACTTTCCCATAACCTACAGAAACTACCTGTACTTCAGCCAATGTATAACCATCATTTTGCAGACGAACCTCAACATTTGATGTGCTTCCAGTAACTTGAATTTTTTGTGTAGTCGATCCGATAAACGAAACTTCGATTGCACCTCCTACGGCTACCTGAAGACTGAATTTACCATCAAAATCTGTTGTAGTTCCGTTTTTTGTTCCTACTTCAATGATAGAAGCTCCTGGCAATACCGTACCCGTATTGTCATAAACGGTTCCTGAGATTTGTTTTTTCGCCTGCGCGAAAGTGCTGGCAGAAAGAAAAAGCATAAAAATCATCAATACCGCTCCTTTAGCAGTCCACATTTGATGCAGGACGCTTTTTGTATTTTTACTATTCATTAGAATTGGTGTTTTAATTTAATAGTGATTATTTATCTAAAGTTTTAAGCGGAATCGTCGTATCCGAAATTGTTTTGTCTTTATTGTCTTTTACCAAAACATGGATTTCACTTAAATTTGGAACTCCGTTTAGTTCTGAAACTAAATTGACAAAACCTTTAATTTCTGCAGTTCCTCCAGTAAACTCACCAGAAATAGTTTTTGCTCCCGCCGTAATAGTGTAGATTAATTTATTTACACCTACCTCGTTATTTTTTCTTGACATTCCAAGAAAATCTTTCTGACTGATTTGTGATGGAAAGAAAGCAAAACTCGGCGGCGGCGGCGGAATAAATTCTCCTGCATAAATAACCTGATCGCCAGAATTTGCTGTCCAATTCTCTGCTACCATTAGGAAATTTATTTTTTCCATAACGAAACCATCTGGCGCATTGAAGTATTGCTTAGGAATAAAATCAATTTTATAAAAACCGTTTCCTAAGTCTTTTAATTTCGTTTTTTCTGCAATGTCTGGTTTTGCTGCTTCATACATTTGCTGAATAGCCCAATCATTTAAACCAGCATGCATGTGTACACTCGGAGTACCAGCAAATGCAGGATTAAGATTGGCATTAAACAAAATACTTACTGGTTTGTCAATTAATGGTTTTGACGGATAAGCTCTAAATAATTCATCTGAAGTGTAAAAAGAGGAGAAATCAGTATAAGCCATGTTTCCAACATCACTTTGTTTAGATCCGTTTTTGTTTTTTAAACGAAACCAAAATCCTGCACTCGCAGCAATTTCTTCTGGAGTTTTAGAAAAATAAGCTGTTGGAGTCAGAGTAAAACTCCAGATTTTATTTCCTTCATATTTCAGTTTTGCAAAGTCAGAAGAGTTTTCCCAGTTTCCTGCGTCTGGTTCAGATGGAGACCAAATCCAGATGTATAAATCTTCTGTTTCAGCAAACGTAGATGCCGACATATCAAAATACCATGTAACTTTCTCATCGTATTTGTAAACCACCGGAAAAGACGACATTGGCCCAACAGCTCCAGCATTTTCCTGTGCTGTAATAAAATTAGGCGCCATCAATAAGGCAAGTAAAATTGTATATATAAACTTTTTCATATTACTTTTTAATTAATAGCATTTAATTTAAACACATAAGACAAGAAATCTACACCGCCAGAAGAACGCGCCAGTTGAAGCTGCATTTCTTTAGTTTTACCAGGAACTGCAATCAATCTCAGTTCATCTGTTTTCTGCGTTTTTTGCGCATCACTGTACAAATAGATTTTTGTTCCAACGCCATTGGTCTGCTGAAAATCTGAGCTCAGTGCCCAATACCCTTTTGGCGCAAATAACGGAGGCACGTCTCCCGTTACTTCATAACTTGTTGGATTGTTCTTTTCATCTACGTTAAATTTGATTTTAAAATCTTCGTAGTTAAAATAAGTACTCAAGTTTTCTTCGTTTGGTTCGATCTGATTTGCTTTCGCAACTTCATCAACCATTTTCAGATTTGTTAATCCCCAATTTCCATTTACTTTTTCATAAAGGGTAATCGGATCTACGTAGCTTCCGTCATCTGTGTTGTCGCATCCAATTGCAAAAAAACACATCATAAAAGCTAGCCAATAAAGACTTTTACATTTCATAAATTTTTGGTTTTCGTTAGTTTGTTATCCCCTTCAAAAGGATACAGCGAAACTAGACGTTAAATAAATCCTAAAAAAAAAATCTGATAAAAATCAAGATAAAATTCAAAGATTAAAAAACATAAGCAGTTAATTATCAATTATTTACATTTTTACTTATAATCAAAAAATCAAGATGATGTTTAGATGAAAATAGACAGTTTTTATATGGTAAAAATGACAATATGTAAAATATTCGGTATATTTTTTTCACTATGCATATATATAACTACTTTTTATTGTATAATTGCAAATAAATTACCTATTTTTAACATTTACAGCTTATTTTCACCCTGAAAATCACCTTTTAAAGCGATGTTATTGAACATTTTATAAAATTCCAGAAAAACAGGTTTAGCGTAATCTCAAACTTATTCTTAATTTTAAAACGAATTAACTAACTATATCTATCAACCAACCTTTTCCTTAAACCAAAACAAAATCATGCAAAGAATATTGATGCTGCTTTTCTTCTTAGGAGGTTTTTCTCTTACTGCGAAAGAGACGAATCCTTATCTCGAAGAATTAGATCAGGTTCTCTTGAAAAAAGACATTTACCTGAAACAGAAATATCGAAAAATTGAAACTTTAAAGAAAAACGTATCTAAGTTTACACTCAACCAAAACAATGAAGAACTATACAATTGTTATATGGCATTGTTTGACGAATACAAATCTTTTAAATACGACTCGGCTTACTACTATTTAGAGCAATCTAAAATCAAAGCTAAAATTTTAAAAGATCCCAAGTTTTTATCTAAAAGCCGAATCAAAGAAGGTTTTGTGCTTTTGTCTTCGGGACTTTTTAAAGAAGCAATCGATACGCTAAATGTTATCGATGACACCAAACTGGATCTCAAAAACAAATTTGAATATTATAACATAAAGGCTCGCGCTTACTATGATTTAGCCGATTACAATCGTGATCAGCGTTTTAATATTCATTATGTACAGCAGGGAAATCATTTCTTAAAAAAAGCTCTAGAATTAATCGGAACCAATACTAATGAATATTGGGCTGCAGAAAGTCTAAAACGCCTCAAACAGCAAGATTGGCGCGGTGCCGAATTTGCCTTCAGCTATTGGATTAACAACTATAATCTCCCACCCGATTATTACGGAATCGCAACCTCGAGTCTTGGTTATATTTATTCGGAACGAGGTTACACCAAAAAAGCCATTCAATATTTGGCTTTAGCCGCAATTGCTGATGTCAAAAATGCAACGAAAGAAACCGTAGCACTTAGAAATTTAGCCAATGAACTCTTTAAAATGGGCTATTTGGATAAAGCCAACGAATACATCAATATCGCAATGGATGATGCTACTTTCTACAATGCAAGACATCGAAAAATTGAAATCTCGTCGATTCTTCCCATTATAGAAAAGGCGCAGCTGAATAATGTAAAAGATAAAAATGATAAACTCGAAAAGATCATTATTCTTTTGACGATTCTTACGGTTATTATTTTTGTTTTTCTCGGAATCATTTTCAAACAATTAAAAGAAAAAAATAAAGCAAGAAAAATCATGGCCGATTCTTACTTGCAACTACAGGAAATGAACGTGAGTTTGAGTGAAGCCAATGCTATTAAGGAAGAATACATCACATATTTTATAAAAGCAACTTCAGCTTTCATTAATAAAATAGATCATATTCAGAAGAGTACGTTGCACAAAATCATCACCAAAAAAACAGATGAAGTTATTGCGAGTTTAAAACGCTATAATGTAAAAGAAGAGCGTGAAAATCTTTTCCATCAGTTTGATGAAATCTTCCTGAAATTGTTCCCAACATTCGTAACCGATTTCAATAAATTGTTCCCGAATGACCATAAATGCATCGTTAAAAAAGGCGAACTTCTGAATACGGAATTGCGAATATTTGCGCTTTACAGATTAGGAATTCAGGACAGCAGTCAAATGGCAGAATTCCTAGAACTTTCTGTAGCTACCATTTACACATACAAAACCAGAATTAAAAGCAAATCTGATTTTAAAGATACTTTTGAACAGAAAATTATGGAGATTAAGACGATTTAAAAAAAGGCTCTGAGGTGCTGAGATGCTAAGGTTCTAAGTTTTTTTATTAGCCACGAATTCACGAATTTTCTTTTCCAATCAATTCGTATAATTATTGCGCATAAATTTCACATATCATTTTGAACAAAAATTCGTGTAATTATCAGCCACGAATTCACGAATTAAACTAATTCTATCCGCATAGATTTTAAAATAATTCGTGAATTCGTGGCTATTTCTCATTCCGAAGCCTCCAACTGCAGAACAACGTTTTGATAACGTTTACTCAACGAAAACAATTGTTCTGCGAAAATCATTACTGCGATTGGTACAAAGAAGAACGCCAATAAATCTTCTTCGTATAAGAAATAAGTCGAAATCAAAGCCAAACGAGCATATTCCAAATAGTAAATCCATTTGCGCTGTTCTAATAAAGCTCCACAATTGATTAAGGTTAGAATAACCAAAGAAAGCACAAATAGCTTATCATAACTTTCTAAATAATCGAAATAATAAGTGAAAACAGTCAAAATTAGCGTGCAGAATCCTAATTGAATATAGAGGTAATTTTTAAATCGAAGCCTTTGATTTGGAGCGGCTTTATCTTGGAGAAAACGTTTTTCTAGAATCGGACGAATATCTTGATCCATATCGGCAGGGCTTCCGAAAACGGCTTTCCATTTGGCTTTAAATCCTTTGGAGCGTTTCATCAATTCGTAGATTTCAAAATAATAATGAAAATGTTGCCACAAGAAACTGTAGCTTTTTAAGGGATGCGTTAATCCGTATTTTGGTTTTTCCTCTTCAGTCTGAAAAGTTCCGAAAAGGCGATCCCAAAAAGTAAACATATCACCGTAATTTTTGTCCAAATATTTTTCGTCAGAAGCATGATGAACGCCGTGAACTGAAGGCGTAACAAATACATATTCCAGCCATTTTATTTTACCGATAAGCTGTGTATGCGTAAAAAAAGAATAAGCACCGTGCACAATCAGCATGGTAATCACCATTGTTGGATGAAAACCTATAAATGGCAATACGCACCAAAATCCCGTTCTGATAATGGCTTGAAACGTCGTAATTCTAGCTGCGGCCGTAAAATTAAACTCTTCGCTATGATGATGCACAATATGCGCGGCCCAGAAAAAATTGACTTCGTGCCCTAATCGATGGTACCAATACCAGACGAAATCGGTCGCGAGAATAAGCGCAAACCAAACTAAAGCATTACTCGGAATCTCAAATAATCTATAATCGTCATAAATCAAATAATATAGCTGATAAAAACTTGCCGCGATAAATAAGTTAATCAAACGCTCTGCAATTCCAATTGAAATGTTGGAAACAGAACTTTCATAATTAAAAATTTCAGGCCTTTTTCGACGCTGGGCAAGCTTATATTCTAAAAACAAAAAAAGAAAAAAGGCGGGCATGGCAAATGCCAGGAAATTAATGTTTTTCATTTTGTATGATACTTTTTTATTCTAAAATTATTTATGAGCAACTTATTTAAACACATAGAAACATAGATTTTTTTTGCATGTGTAAAGGGAATTGAAAGAAACTAGTTTCTAACACATAGATTGCTTCTGCTTTGTCATCCTGAGGAACGAAGGATCACACTCGGGAATCGACAAAGGTTGGTAGCATTTCTTTGCGGAGTTTCTTGTGTGATCCTTCGTTCCTCAGGATGACAAACTTTTGTCTTAAAAAACTTCGCGACTTCGTGACTTTGTGGCAAAAAAACTCAGCATCTTTGTCGAGTTACTTGCGGAGATCTTTGTTCAGGATGACAAACCTTTTCAAACTGCTATGTGCATTTCAACAAGTAAAACGCCTTTTCTACGTTTACAAAAGCTATGTTTCTATGTGTTAAATAATTCCACCTAACGGATTAAAAATTATATTTTAAAGTTCAAACGAAAAAGACATTTCCATCAATTACGTTCTTTTAGAGAGTTAAAGAAAAACGTAATCAACGAAAATGATCTTTTGCAAAATAAACCTGATTTTTAATTCTGCTTATATTGGGGAGCTTCTAGCGCAATCTCTTTAACCGACTGCGTTTCGGCTACTTTTTTCAAAGCAATAATATAAGCCGCAATACGAGGCGTTACATCGTGTTTTACTGCAACTCTAAAAACAGTATCAAAACCTTTCTCTAGAATATCCTCCAGACGTTTGTTGATCTGGTGAATTCTCCAAGACTCCAAAAGCGAATTCTGAAGCCATTCGAAATAAGAAACGGTAACACCGCCCGCATTGGCCAAAATATCAGGAACAACTAATATATTTTTTTCATGTAAAATCTGGTCTGCATCTGAAGAAACTGGACCATTCGCCGCTTCTATTATGATTCTTGCCTGAATATCTCCTGCATTTTTCTGCGTAATTACATCTTCTTTTGCAGCAGGAATTAATACATCAACATCTAAAAGCAGTAAATCTTCGTGTTTTATCGCAACCGAATTTGGATAACCTTTTATCGTTTTGTTATTCAGATTATAATATAAAATCAGTTCTGGAATATTAATTCCGTTCGGATTGTAGAATGCTTCGGAAACATCGCTTACCGCAACAATTTTAACTCCTTTTTCATGCAGGAATAAAGCGGAATGCAGTCCAACATTTCCAAATCCTTGAATGGCTGCCGTAGCTCTCGCTGGTCTGATTTTTAATTTCTGAAGTGCCAAAAGCGTGATAATGCTTACTCCTCTTCCTGTTGCTTCTACTCTACCCAAAGAGCCTCCAGAATGAAGGTGTTTTCCGGTTACCACAGCATGAATTGGTCTGCCGTGCAAAATAGAAAACTCATCCATTAGCCAGCCCATTTCGTCTGGTCCTGTTCCCATGTCTGGCGCGGGAACATCTTTTTCTGGTCCGAAAATATCAGCTAGTGTTTTGGTATAGGCTCTTGTGATTTTTTCTAATTCTGTTTTAGAATGGTTTCTCGGATCGCAAATAATGCCGCCTTTTGCTCCACCAAATGGAATTCCAGTTACAGCAGATTTCCAGGTCATCCAGGCGGCAAGTGCTTTTACTTCGTCAATATTTACAGCAGTATCGTAACGAATTCCGCCTTTTGATGGCCCTAAAGCCGTATTGTGAATTACGCGGTATCCTTCAAAATTCTGAACGTTTCCGTTGTCTAAAGTAATAGAAAAGTTTACCGTGATTTGTTTTTCAGGACGTTGCAGTTTTTGACGAATCGAATCGTCTAAATTTAAAATGTCTGCAGCAATATTAAAGCGATCAATCATTGATTGAAACGGATTATGTTTTATAATTTCTGAACTCATACTATATAGTTTTTAGGTTTGGGTTATCTTTTTAGTTTATTAATTCACCGAGTGAAATTAATTTCAACACATAGAAACATAGCTTTTGTAAACTGAAAAAAGGCGATTCACTAATTTCAAAACACATAGCTATGTGTTAAAGCTTGCTTTTTCTTTACTCTTAAACGAAACAATAAAAATCTATGTTTCTATGTGTTTAAAATTTTATTCATTCTATTTTCTGGAACTTCAAATTAGATGCAACACGGAATCTTTATCAGACCGTTGCGCATCAAAATTTTCATATTTCTGTTGGTTCTCATATCTTGATTTTTAATGATTCAAAAAAAAGCCTTTCATGGTGCAATGAAAGGCTAAAAAAAAAATAACTAACAAGTACTTTCTCTATTAACGCCATTTCAAAACGTGATTCATCATACAGCACATCGCAAAGCTGCAGATCAAAGACATCATTATATTTTGGCTATAGTTTTTCATTGTTGAAGCAAATCTACAAAAATATATTTATAAATTCTATAGAATTAGTAGAGTTTATTTTTAACAAAATTACAAAAGCTTATTAAAACAACTGTAAACCAAAGGATTACGTACTAAAAAAAATTACTGTAATTGCGAAAAAAATATAAAAACTACTGCAGTTAGCGCTAAAAAAAGGCCTAAAATATTGATTTTAGATAGTTTTTCTTTGAAGAAAAACGCTCCAATAAGAGTTCCTAGAATAATTACGCCCATATTCATTCCCGCAAAAACAGTTGATGGATTTTCTGCAAATGCTTTATGCGCTTTTAAATAGAAAAGAATATTGCTAAAATTGAAAACTCCCACCAAAGCTCCGAAAAGTAAATTCTTCGCAGCCAGTCTCTCTTTTTCAGCAATAATTTTATAAACCACAATTAATGCAGAAACGGCAAAAGAAATTATAAAAACAAAAAACAATGAAGTCGTGTAAGGAACAACCGTGTACAACGCAATCTTTTTGAAAAGAATATCAATTATTCCGAAACCAAGCAAAACCGCCGCGGGATAAATCCATTTGTTTTCTTGGTTTTCTGAAGGTTTTTTCAAAATAAATAAAAGGGCTGTAAAACCAATAATGACTCCAATTGTTTTATAAGTATTAAAGTCTTCATTAAACAACAGCCAAGCAGCCAAAATTGGAATAAAAAGAGACAATCGTTGTGCTGCATCAGTTTTCGCGATTCCCATATATTTTATTGAAAAAGCCAGAAACAAGAAAACAATAGGAAGCAGAATTCCAACTGCTGTATAAATATTCCAAGGTGCTTGATCATCAAACTCTTGAAGATTTGGACTGAACGTAAAGTAACAAAGTGCAATCGCAACTATATAATTGAACGAAATAATCTGTGAAGGATTAGCATTGTATTTTCTTGAAATTTTGAAAATTACACCAACAATAACACTGCAAAGGATACTTAATATAAGGAATAACATAAATTGAATTTTGGATTGTAAAAGTACAGTATTAGCAGTGAAAATGATTCAACCGGTTTTGAAAAACAAACTAGTCCAGGTTATTTTTTATTTAAACACATAGAAACATAGTTTTTCTTTGCGAGTAAAGGCGTTTCACTTGTTTAAAATTCACATAGCTGTTTGCAAATTTTTTTTGTCATCCTGAGCGGAGTCGAAGGACACGCAAGTAGCTCTGCAAAGTTTTTTACGCATTTATCTTTGTCAAAGTTTAAAACTTTGACAAAGATTTTGATTTAGATTGTCGAGTTTCATGCGTGTCCTCGACTCCGCTCAGGATGACAAACGGCAGTCAATCTATGTGTTAGAAACTAGTTTCTTTCAATTAACTTATTTACACATCTAAAAAATCTATGTTTCTATGTGTTAAAAAAAACAAACCCAACAGACTTTAATCTCTGTCGGGTTTAATGCAATCTTTAAATCGTAAAAAGTTTAAAACTTACTAATGTAACTTCCGTAAATATCTCTAAACTGATTTCCTTTTGCAAAACGGTCTTTGCTCAATTTTTTATATTCGACCAATCCCCAAAGAATGAATTCTTTCATAAAATATACATCTTCTTTTCCTAATTGAGGCTGGTATTTTTTCAATAATTCATCTAACGGATTCACTTCATCTAAAATTTTTTTGTATTCTGCATCTGAAGCATCGTCTAATAATTCGAAACCGCTTTCCGCGAAAAACCATTCTACCACATCAGAATAAGGTGTTTTCTCATCTGGTTTTTCTAATTTTTCTATTTTCGGGAAATATTCTGGGAATAAAGTTCGAATGGCAGAACCAATCAGACTTTCAGCCACGACATCGGCTCCCTCCTGCTCTCCTTCATAAACCAATTCTACTTTTCCTGTAATCGCTGGAATGATTCCGACAAAATCAGACAAACGTAAAGTCGTTTTATCGGCACCAGAAATCAAAGCGCGACGCTCTGCTGTACTAATTAAATTTTCGAATGCTGTAATACTCATTCTCGCACTTACACCACTTTTGTTGTCGATATATTCGCTTTCACGGGCTTCAAAACTTATCTGTTCTAAAATATCTCTCGCTAAACTTGGAACATAAACAATATCGGTTTGATTTTGATCTAATTTAGATTCTTGTTCTGTAATTGTTCTCGCAATCTCAATACTTTCAGGATAATGCGTCAGAATCTGCGAACCAATTCTGTCTTTCAAAGGCGTTACGATACTTCCTCTATTGGTATAATCTTCTGGATTTGCGGTGAAAACAAACTGCATATCCAAAGGCATTCTCAATTTGAATCCGCGGATTTGAATATCGCCTTCTTGCAAAATATTAAATAAAGCAACTTGAATTCTTGCCTGTAAATCAGGTAATTCATTAATAACAAAAATACAGCGATTTGCTCTCGGAATCATTCCGAAGTGGATAACACGATCATCTGCATAAGACAACTTTAAATTTGCTGCTTTTATCGGGTCAACATCTCCAATTAAATCGGCAACTGTAACGTCTGGTGTTGCTAATTTTTCGAAGAAACGATCGTTTCTGTGTAACCAAGAAATCGGAGTTTCATCGCCTTTCTCTGCAATTAAATCTCTTGCAAATCGTGAAATCGGATTTAACGGATCGTCATTAATTTCCGAGCCTTCCACAAACGGAATATATTCGTCTAATAATTCGACCATTTTACGCGCCAAACGTGTTTTCGCCTGACCGCGAAGTCCTAATAAATTGATATTGTGACGAGAAAGAATTGCACGCTCCAGTTCTGGAATTACCGTATTTTCAAATCCGTGAACGCCTTCAAAAACCGGCTTTCCAGATTTGATTTTTTCACGGAGATTATTACGCAATTCGTCTTTTATTGATTTGGTTTTATATCCTGAGGCTTTTAATTGGCCTAATGTTTTTATGTCTAGTATATTCATCGTATATTCAGATATCGGTTTGTATTTTTTTGAAATATTTAATTTTTCTCCCGCAGATTTAGGAGATTTTGCTGATTTATTTTGCATGTGTTAGACGCACTGCAGTTCGTCTCTACGATTAAGCGTGCGGAAAAACCTTTGCCTCTCTGCCTCTTTGTTACTCTGTCACTTTCCTTAGAAACTTAGAAGCTCAGAACCTTAGCACCTTACTTAACTCTCTTCTTGCGATTTGCTTCATAATCCTCAAAAATCATTTCACCAAGACCTTTTAATCCTGTGTAAAATGCTTTTCCTTGATTGGCTTCTGTAAACTGATTCACAAAACGCTGTAAATAAGGATCTCTCGCAATCATGAAAGTGGTAATTGGTATATGCAGTTTTCTCGCCTGCTGCGCTTGTGTGTAACATTTATCGACAATATATTCGTCGAGTCCATTACTGTTCATATAATAGGAACCATCACGTTCGCGAACGCAGCTCGGTTTTCCGTCGGTAATCATGAAAATCTGTTTGTTGGTATTTCGCTTTCTGCGAAGAATATCCATAGCCAATTGCAAACCTGCAACCGTATTGGTATGATATGGGCCAACTTGCAAATACGGCAAATCTTTGATCGGAATCGTCCAGGCATCATTTCCAAAAACTAAAATATCTAATGTATCTTTTGGATATCGAGTTGTGATTAATTCTGCCAAAGCCATTGCGACTTTTTTGGCGGGCGTGATTCGGTCTTCTCCATATAAAATCATACTGTGACTGATGTCGATCATCAAAACCGTACTCATTTGTGCTTTGTACTGCGCTTCTTCGACAACCAAATCGTTTTCTGTCAATTTAAAAGCATCAACACCATTATTGATTTGAGCGTTCCGAAGACTTTCTGTTAGAGAAATTCTTTCTAAGCTGTCACCAAAATTAAATTCTCTGAATTCGCCTGTATGTTCATCGCCATTTCCGGCATGTTTGGTTTTATGATTTCCACTTCCAGAACGTTTTAAATTTCCGAAAATCTGATCCAAAGCTTGCTGACGAATCGCTCGCTCGGTTTTTGCTGTAATTCCAAAACCATTGCTTCCATCGCCTTTAACTTCATCTCTGATGTACCCTTTTTTCTTCAGGTCTTCAATAAAATCGTCGATTGTATAATTTTCGTCGGTAAGTTTATATTCGTTGTCCAGCTCCCGAAGCCAGTTGATTGCTTCATCAAAATCGCCCGAAGTATGGGTGATCAACTCTTTAAAAATCGTAAAAAGTTTGTCAAACGGAGACTGAAAAGGAGCTTCGTAAGTCTTAAAATAAAAGCCTTTTTTAAATTCGTTTTTCATAAATCTAAAATTACATCTTTTTGGAATTATGAAAAACGAATCGTTTATTAATTTTTAGTTAAAATATTTAACCAAAATCTTGAGCTAACAGTGTTAGATATAATAATTATTCAAACTTTCCGTCAACATAATACCAAGCTCCATTTTCAAACTTAAAAGTAGAAAATTCGTAGTGAACTTGCGGTTTATTATCTGAATCTAAAAAGTAAGCTTTGAATTCGACTGTGTTATCCGTGAAACTCAAAATTTCTAATTGTTGCCATCTATTCGAAACTGCCCATCTTAATATTTCAGCTTTCGAATAATATTTTCTTTCAGAAACATAAGTAGTTTCCATCAGATAATCAGCATTATGAGTTGCATACGCAGAATATCTGGATCGCATTAAACTTAATGCAGATGGCGCTTTTTGTTTTCCGCTTAAATATAAATTACAGCAGTTATCAAAGTCTAAACCTGTATCACAGAAACATTTTTTATTCTCCATCAACTGGTTCTTCTCCGTTAATTTTTACGTGAAGTTGATTTAATAACACTTGATAACGGGTAATTTCTCTCACTTCTTCGTCTTCTTCTGCGAAGTCAATCATTTCGTCCAGTTTTTCGCTTACTTCCAATAATTTATTGTTGGCTTCTCTATCGTTTTTCGCAGCAATTAAATCAATGATTTCCTGTACGTCTCCTTTTAAAGTTTCAAATTTTGCGTTCATTGTGTTTTATTTTTTTGTTTGCCACGAATTGCACTAATTTTCACTAATTTTTAATTTAGTATTTCTAAAAAATTAATTCGTGATTTTGCCACAGATTAAAAGGATTCAAAAGATTTTTTTTAAATAATCTGTGGTAATCTTTTTAATCTGTGGCAAAACTATTTTTATTTCTCTTCTTCTTTACTTTCGTTGTATTTCTTTATAATTTCTTTGAGTTTTTCTTTGCGTTCAATCTCGGCTTGTTTCGCTTTCGCTTGAGCTTTATGCAATTTATCGTTGTGCTTTTTGATATTTCTTTCGTTATTTCTTCCCATTACACCTCTCTTTTAATTTGTTCTAACGTTTTTTCTGTAAAAATCAATTTGGTGATGATTTCTTTTCGCAATTCATCAATATCATCATAATCAAAATGTTTTGCCCAATTGGTCAGTTGCTGCAGATTTCGTATTTGTTTTAATCTTTTAGCAGTTTCAAAACTGGTTCTTAAAATTGCTTTTCCGTCATATTCTGGATTATTCTTGTGCTCGTAATTGGCAAGATTATTTTCGAAATCAGCTTTTATATAGTATAATTTTTCTTCTGAATTATCGGGATAAAAGTCTTCCCACTTGGCAAAACCTATTTTGGTTTTCGATTCTGTTTGCGGTTCGCGAGCCACTAAACGCCATTTGCTATTGGCCAATCTTCCCCAATGGTTTGAAACGCGATACATTCCTTCTTCAGTATAGTAATAAGTGCTTCCTGCTTTGCTTTCAAATTGTTTTTTCAATCCTTTAATGGAATCTGGAAGGACTTCATTAAAAGCACAAAACGTATTTTTAAAGGAATTAGGATGTGGCTTAAAATTTTTCTGCATGTGCAAATATACTCAGATTACAGCGAACTCCCTAAAACAAACATTAAATGCTTACCTTTGCCTTTTAATTTTAAAACAAAAAATCATGTCTAAAGATACAGAACAAAAAATGCCACAAAAAGGAGTTTTTACAGGCATTATAGAAAAAGATGAAAACAATAATTATTTCTGTGGAGAATATCTTTTAGACTATAAAATGGTTCAGGCTAAATTTAAAGAAGGCGATTGGATTACGATTAAATCTGTTATCGAAAATCCAAGTGACATGAGCTACAAGAAATATCCAAAGAAATCTAGAAACTTCGACAAAGCGAATCATAAACCGGAATAATTTTTTGTTTCAGGTTTCATGTTTTTTTAGTTTCAAGTTGCTTGTTGGGCTTTTTTTTTTACCGCAAAGTTCGCTAAGGTATTTTTATTAGAATCCTAAACATGATCTCAATATTAAGTTCGCAAAGCTTTGTGTTGACATAACTTTGCGAACTTTCATTTTTTAAATGATTCTCAAAATAAAAAAACTTAGCGAACTCTGCGTTAAACCTTTGCGTGCTTTGCGGTAAAAATACTAGACATAAAATTTAGATTTGGAGCTTTTTTTAACGCAAAGTTCGCTAAGATACTTTATTAACAGCTTAAACGAGGTCTAATATTAAGTTCGCAAAGCTTTGTGTTGATAAAGCTTTGCGAACTTTCATTTTTAAATGATACTCAAAAAAACTTTGCGCATTCTGCGTAAAAACCTTTGCGGACTTTGCGTTTAAAAAAACAAGTTAACATTTTAATAAACCAACTTTCCTGAATATTTTTTGCATCAAAACTAAAAAGTTAAAAAAAAGTGTACCTTTGCAAAAAATTTGTCGATTTGAACTAAAACAAAACGATTTCAAACTAATAGACAAGTAGTTACCTTTTATTTATGAAAAAAATAGTTGAATACCGCAAGTTACTAAACGTAGAAAAGACTGCAGAGTTAAAAGATTTAAAGACAATTTATCGTAATGCGATGAAAGAATCTCATCCTGATAAATTTGTGGGAAATGAAGCTGGTTTAAAAGAAGCAGAAGAAAAAAGTAAAACGATTATCGAAGCTTACCACTTTTTAGTAAGTATTCACCCTGATACTATCAAACTTAATTTACCTGAGTATACAGAAACAATTTCAACTTGTTCTATCACAGATTACAAATTTGTTGAAGGGCGTTTAATTATTGATTTTTCTAACGGAAGTGTTTACGAATACATCAGTGTTCCTAAAGCAACTTACGTGAAAATGGTAAATGCAGATTCTCCAGCTAGATTCGCAAAAAGACATATCTTAAACTCTTTTACTTGGAGAAAGAAAACAAACCAAGAATAGTTTTAGACTACTATAATTTACAAAAAAGCACTCCGTTAAACGAGTGCTTTTTTTATGCTTAAAATTCAAATATTTGAACACAGATCGCTCAAATAAGTTTCTTATTAAGAGTTTTTAATCAAATCAAGTCAACAAACACGCTGATTTTAGGCGTTTTAAAGCAAAAAAAACTATAACAAAATTTTAGGTAGCAAAATTCTGTATGTTTTATATTTTTAGATACTTTTGTTGCACAAATCAATTAACTAATTAATTTTTTATAATGAAAAAAATACTTTTTGTACTTACAGCTTCTGCAGCTATCATTTCTTGCAGTAAAGTTAAAGATGGAGAATACCTTATTACTGGTACTGCTACAGGAATTGAAAATGGAAAAACTATTATCTTACAAGGTCAAGATCCTGCTACAAGAATGCCAGTTTCTCTTGATACAGTAAAAGTTGAAAACGGAAAATTTGAAATAAAAGGAAAAGTTACTGAACCAGCTTTCCATACATTAATATTACAAGGTGCAAACGGACCTATCCCGTTCATTTTAGAAACTGGAGAAATTAAAGTTGCTATTGATAAAGATAGTATCCACAAATCTAAAATCTCTGGAACTTACAACAATGATGAGTATGTAACTTTCATGGAAGATATGAATAAAACTCAAAAAAGTTTAATTGATTTCCAGAAAAAGAACAACGATAAAATGAAACAAGCTCAACAAGCACAAGATACAGCAACTATCAATGGCTTGATGAAACAATACATGGAAATTCAGAAAGAAGTACAAGAAGGAAGCAAAAAGAAATATTTAGCTTATGCTGAAAACCATCCAAAATCTTTCATTACAGCTTTAATTATTCAAAGTTTATTGAATGATCCAACTGCTGACATGAAAAAATTAGAAAGCCTTTACAACACTTTGGATGAGTCTTTAAAAAATACTGCTCCAGGAAAAGAAATCAAAACTAGATTTGGTCAAGCAAAAATGCCATCAGTTGGTGCTACAGCTCCAGCGGTAGGCAGCGCTAAATGAAGAGCAGATTTTTCGGCTCCAAATCCAGAAGGAAAAGTAGTTTCGCTTAAAGAAAGTTTAGGAAAAGTAACTATTGTAGATTTTTGGGCTTCATGGTGTGGACCATGCAGACAGGAAAATCCGCATGTTGTGGCTTTATACAAAGAGTTTCATTCTAAAGGATTAAATATTGTTGGAGTATCTTTAGATAAAGATGCAACAAAATGGAAAGAAGCCATCGCAAAAGACGGTTTAACTTGGACTCAGGTTTCGAATCTGAAATTTTGGGAAGAGCCCATTGCAAAACAATATAATGTTGAATCTATTCCAGCTACTTTTATTCTTGATGCATCAGGAAAAGTGGTAGCACAGGATTTAAGAGGCGACGAATTGAAAGCAAAAATCAAAGAATTGCTAGCAAAGTAATCCGCTTTAAAATAATCAAAAAATCTCCCTTGTGGAGATTTTTTTGTTTTTATACCTTTCTAAACTTAAAAATCAAATTTCACTAATATAAAATTGCAAGAAGGTTCGAATGATTATTATAAAGATAGATTAAACTTATTGCTTCTAAAAAATAAAAAAAGCCACTTTAAAAATAATATCAGTAGATTTTTTCATCTCTATTTATTTAAATACATCAATAAAAACAATACTTGACAACTCTATTTAGTGATTAGCTTAACGCAAAGGCCTTAAAATAACTATGCAGATATTCTTACTTTTAGAAAGGAGTTAAAAAAAACTTTAATTTAACTGTTTTTTATTTTATTCAATTCCAGCTAATTAAAAAATAACTTTAAAATAACTTAAAATTAAGTCATTTTTTTGTTTGGAAATGTAGAAAGAGTTCCTATCTTTGCCACCGCTAAGAACAACTAAGCACAACGCTAGAGATTCGGGGAGATACTCAAGCGGCCAACGAGGGCAGACTGTAAATCTGCTGTGAAAACTTCGCAGGTTCGAATCCTGCTCTCCCCACGAAAGTCCTGAAGAAATTCAGGACTTTTTTTTGCATTAAACTGAAAAACCTGCAGATCATTAAAATTTGCAGTTTTTTTGCATTTACGGTATTTTCATTTTTTAAAAGCACACAAAACTTCAGGTGCAGAATTGTGCATCTAGGATTTAAGACATTATAAAAACGTAGCTAGATGCGGGTTTAAACTATATAGTTCGAATCATGCTCTGATCAGACTAACTGAAAACAGTATAGCTACAACTAAAAAACTCCCTAAAAAGGGAGTCCTTTGGCGGCCGGCGGTTGCCTGAAAAGTATATGGTAATTAACTAAATCATTTGGGACAGAACCTCCAGACGAACCCCGCCGGTCCCCTGTATTTTTCTGACTGATTTAAACAGTATCATTACCAGTATAAAGACAAATTTACGGCAATTTAAACAGCCCTTCATTATATAATATTAGAATAACATTACAGGATTTTAAGCTCTCTAGAATTTAAAAAGCAACCACTTAGTTATAAAGAATTCATGTTAAATTTTCTAAATGATTAATGGGTAATCTGTTTTAAAAGTTTTTTACCGCTTTTTATTCAGACGATAAAATAAACAGAAAGCTAGAACCACCTTTTTATTATATAATACTGTGTCCCAATTCTATAAAATAATTTCAGATAGGCTTTTTAATTTTAATCTGAAAAATAACAAGAATATAAAACTTTACAATTATGGAAAACTTAATAAACCAGGAAAACCTTGAAGATCTTAGAGATTTTATTGAAAGTAAGATTGCAGATGTGCCAGGAAGTTATATCCTTATAGGTGCGGTAGGCTCCCTGCTTCTATCTTCTTATCTTACAAATAATGGGCATCCCGATGCGGGCTCTCTCATCGGAAAACTTGCCATACCCATTGCTGGTATAGGATTGGCTAAATACAAGGATGTACTTGCTCAGGCTGCTGAAAGCTTAGCTCAAAAGGCCACTGGTATTGAGACCGAAATCCAGAAGACTTTCGAAACAGCTTAATAGGATTCTTATATCGAATAATCCTCAAGAAATAAAAAGTTCTGCCAGTGCAGAACTTTTTGCTTTATGGTCTGTCTGGCACTTTTTGAAAACCTATCGCTATAACTGTGCACTATTTTCGAAAATCTTCTACTGTACTGGAAATTTATCGTATTTTTATAAACCGCTTATCTTCTATGCACAATGTAGAAAGCTGAAGCGAGATAAAAAGTTAAAATTAATTATAATAAAAAATGCAGAATATAGAAAACAAGGTAGCGTATATAACAGGAGCGACAAAAGGTATCGGTCTGGGAATTGCAGAAGCTTTAGTTCAAAACGGGCTAAAAGTAGCTATTTCAGGCAGAGATACTGAAGCACTTGAAAAAGCGCAACAAACATTAGGAAAACAGAACGTAATTGTCATACAATCTGATGTCAGAAATTTTAATGATGAACTCAAAGCCGTTGAGCAGATTGTATCCAAATTCGGAAAACTTGATATTGTCATTGCCAATGCTGGAGTAGGAAAATTTGCGCCCATAGACGAAATGTCCCTTGAAGACTGGAACACAATGATAGATACCAATCTTACGGGAGCTTTTCATACCCTGAAAGCTACTGTTGCGCAACTTAAAGAAAACAAAGGGTATTATATTTCAATTGCATCGCTGGCTGGAGCGAACTTCTTTGCCAAAGGTGCTGCCTATAATGCCTCAAAATTTGGTTTGGTGGGTTTTACACAAGCTGCCATGCTAGACCTTCGTGATTACGATGTAAAGTGCACAACGATTATGCCTGGATCAGTCACTTCAAACTTTAACGGCCATATTCCAAGTGAAGACGACAAATGGAAAATCCAGCCATCAGATTTAGGACAGATGGTTGCGGATCTCTTAAAAATGAATCCTAATGTACTTCCAAGCAAGATAGAAGTACGTCCTACGAAAACAAAATAGTTTAAATTAAATAGAAAAGTCCTGAATTTCTTCAGGACTTTTCTATTCATTATAAAATAATTATACTTTATATATAATCAAACTCTCTACAACTATAAAAATGATCTTTTTGATGTGATCAATACCGCTGGAATTTATTTACCCTTCTTCTTCCTCCCAAGCCAAATCAACAGCCCCGTAATGGGAAGCGTAAGAGCAAAAAGACAAACCAAGAATGCAAGAATTTTGGTTGGATAACCATAAATGCTTCCGGTATGAATTGGATAAATCAAACGTCTTACTTTATCGCCATTGCTAAATGATTCGTAGGGTCTCGCTTCTACAATTTCGCCTGTATATTTATCAAAATAAGCAAGGCTGGCAATATTTGGTATATCTTTTTCAAGATTCATTTTGATAACCAAAATACTGTTTATAGTGTCCGATGGTATCCTGATTTGAGTGTCTCCCTTGTATTTAAAAACACTGTCTGTCTTAGAGAATATGCTTTGATAGAAAAATGTTTTATCTCCTTCTGGATCAATTTTAGTTGGGTTTTCAACTTTCGCAGATTTTTTATTCGTTGTTCCGTCGGCCAATAAATAAACTCCGTCTTCAACCCAATCGTAGGACCAAGTTAAACCTGTTAGCGAAATAATTAGCAGAACCAAAAAAGTATAAAAACCAAAAGTCGAATGAAAGTCCCAGTTTACTCTTTTAAATGATGCGCCCCATTTTACCGTTAATCTTTGTTTTAGATTTTTAATTTTCTTTGGCCACCATAAAACAAGTCCCGACAAAAGCATAAACACAAAAATAAGACAACTGATTCCTGTGATAGCTTGTCCAAAATCGCCTAAAACTAGATGACGATGCAAATCCAAAACAATAGAAAAAAAACGTCTTTCGGCAGGGATAGAAGCTAGGACTTTACCAGTGTAGGGATCAATAGAAAAAAGCTGTTTTTTCTTGTCCAAATCAGTTGCGGAAATCAGTAAAGTTCTTTCAGCGTCGTGAAAAGAATGAACTCGATCAATTTTTTTAAGGTGAAAATCTTCTTTCACATCAGAAATAATTCCGTCTACTGGCATTTTTTCCTCGCCTATACTAGCAACTTTATAAAACTCGGGATTAAAAAACTCATCCAATTCATCTTCAAAGACTAATATACTTCCTGTAAGGGCAACTATAAAAACAATTAGCCCGGACGCAAGTCCGAGCCAAAGGTGCAATAAGCCAATATTCTTTTTAAGCGTTTTGTTCATTTATTATATTGTTTTCAAATAATGCAAAGCTTCGAAAAATGATCTTTTTTGAAATTTTAAAATTTATAACGCAGGTTTAAACTAGTCGTCATACCGTTACCCATTACATAATCTGCATTTACAGCGCGGTATTGACTTAAAGTTGAATAATAACTGTTGTTTAATAAGTTTTCAACTCCTAAGTTTACCGACCAGTTTTTATTAAATGCATAACTTCCTGCAAAATTAATCAAATTCACTGTCGAAATAGGTCCTTCACTATTATTGTACTTTCCATTCGCGTTTAGTTCAAAACGATCGCGACAGCCCGTATTTACCCAAGACAATTGTAAAAACCAGTCAGAGCCAGGTTTGTAATTAATGAATGCCGTTGCTTTCGGAGGAGCAATACGAGATCCGTTTAAGTACACTTCGCTTCCGTCATCAAATTCTGCTTTTCCATCCACATAAGAATAACTTCCTCCAACATTCAATTTATCAGAGAATCTGTAATCTAATGTTATTTCATATCCTTTAATTTCTTCAGGTTCGCGCTGTGCGACCAAACGGCCGTCAATTTCAATTAAATTAGCACCTAATTTTGAAGTACTAATATAATACGAAGCTGTTAAATTAAAGTTGTAAAACTTACTAGAAAAACCAACTTCATAATTATTAGTAATAATTGGATCTGTAGCTAAACTTGCAATCGTACTTTCTTCTGCACTTCTTAAAATCCTTCCCAATTCATTGATGGCAAATGCTTGAGAAAAACTCACGAACGGATTAAAAATTTCATACTTATTAAAACGAAGACCAGCATTAAACATCGTAGCATTATATGGAATTTTACCTCCTTCTACAAAAATACTTCCTTGATTTCCTGGTCCAGAAGCGATTGTATTATAATCATCAACACGAACTGTTGCATTTTCATATCGCAATCCGCCTTTAAAAATTAAGTTTTCTAAAACATCCACTTTTAATTGTGCATAAGGAGCAATGTTTAACATGTCCATTTTCGGGATATAAACACGTCCGTCTACTAAATCCTGAAAAGTAACATCATTTAAAACGTCAATACCATAAGTAATTTCAGTAGGCATTGAACCAATTTTGAAAGGCGTATTCAAGTTAATTCTTGTTCCATTTTTATTAGAATTAATCATGGTTTGTCCTGGACCGTACCAAGCTGTTCCAGACGGCACATAACGATTCATCGATTGAAAAGAGTTCAAATAAGCCGACACATCCAATTGTGTTGTATTAAATAAATTATTTTTCGAAAAAGTAAACATGAAATTATGGTTGAAAGGCGTTCCTGCACTTTTACCAGGCTCTGTACCTCTCACACCTATTGTCGGAGTCTGACCGTATACTCCCGTTTGGCTAATATATTTAGCATCTTGGGTACTGCTATAGAAATTGTAAACTACGTTAAAACTAGTATGCTCATCCATGTCATATCCTAATTTCACAAAAGCATTAGACTGGGATGAATTTGACAAACCATCTGTCTGCCCTAACGGTTTTCCGTCAGCATCTCTTTGAAGGCCTGTGTAATCAAAAGCTCCTCCAATAACGTAGCTGAACTTATTTTTTCTTCCATTAAAAAATTGCGAAACACGGTAGCCAAAAGTTTCTTTACTATGAATCGGATTAAAAGTAGCACCTACAGTAGTTATCCCTTGAAAACTGTCAACCAGTGGACTCTTTTTTGTAATATAATTGATGATACCTCCTCCAGAACCGTTTCCGTAAATAGAAGTAGCTCCTTTAATAACCTCAATACGTTCAATTGCGTTGGCATCGACCACACGGATATCACGAGCACCATTCATTAAAGGTGTTGACTGTGGAATTCCATCAATTAAAACCAAAACTTGTCGCCCTCTTAAAGTTTGACCTGAGTTGGTTGCTTTATTTGTTGAAACACCAAGACCAGGAATAACATTTCCTAAAATAGAAGATAAATTGGTATTAATACTGCTTTGAACCTGAATTTCTTTTTGGCTCATAATAGTGATCGAAGAAGGAACTGTAGCAATATTTTCTTGCTTTCTTCCTGCTGTAACTACCACTTCATGAAGTTCGTTTTCGCTAACTAAAACAATAGAAATTTCATTTTTTTCGTCCAGATTAGAAAAAACATAAGAAAGCGGCTGATATTCTGGAGAAGAAATTAAAACCGTTTTGTCTTGTATATCTTGAACTGAGATCGAAACCTGACCAGCTTTATTGGTCGGTCCGATAATTTTATTGCCTGAAGAAACTGAGGCGTTTGCAATAAGACTTTTTGATTCGTTTTCAACCTTTAATCGAAGTGTTTGTGCTTGTAAATTGACGGCTAAAAAAAGGAAAATGATTAGGGTAATTAGGCTTTTAAAATTCATTTTTATGGTTTTGAAAAAAATATCGTGGTATTTATTCTTATTTAGATTAATTCTTGACAAAAGTAAACATTCTAAATTGTTTCACAAATAATTAAGATTTTAAAGTATGAAAGAATGTTGAAGATGAAAATGAAATGATCGCGAGCTTGAGAAATTGATCAAATAATTATTTTAAAGATATATAATTCAAAAAAAGAGACTCGAAAGTCTCTTTTTTTTATAACATTAAATACACTATTCTTTATAAAAAACAAATTAAGATTTTTTCAATTTACAATTTATATACATCGAACTTTTGCTAACAATTAGCAAATCCCTGTTTAAGCTGTGCCAATGAAAAGTTATCACTTATCCTCCTTATTTAATCTTGATGTCCATATCCTAGTTCTTCGTTTTTATCCCAAAATAACATAAATAGTTCAGCGGGAGAACCTTTTCTAGTTGTCCAGTCTGCTACTATTTTAATGGCTTCTTCTAAGTCTTCAATGTATGCCATCCTTCCATCACTTCCTCTAATTCCTTTTTCATCTTTCTTAGCACCTCTATTTATAAGTATATTTTTTTCATCGTAAACAATTCTTCTAACATCTTCAAATTCTTTACCTTTTGGCAAAGTATCTTTTAATAGCTTTGTTAGTCCATGATAATATAGTTGAAACTTTTGGACAGGGTCATCAATTCTCTGTCCGAGAAGAAGCTCTGCTTGATTTTCGATTACAAGTTCTGAATCAAGATTAATAAAAAGCTGTTCTCCTTTAACATCTTCGGACTTTTGTAATATTTCTAATCTTTCCAAATCTTCTTGGGAAAGTTTTCGTTCAATCTTATTTTTATCAATATTTTCACTACTCATTTCACTAATCTTATACTGTTAATAATTCTTTAATTTTTAATGCCGTTTCCTTTATTGATTCAATATCCCAATTAGAAACGTTTAGTTTTTTCGTGATACCTTTAATGTTTGGGAAATGCTCCTTAAATGCTCCCCAATAGTCATTTCCCCTTTCAGATTGCCTCCATTGATACTGAGAATATATTATGCAAGGATGAATTTGACATTCTTTTGCAAATTTTTCTACCATAAACTTATTATGAATCATCTTTTCTATGTATCTCATTTTCTCTGATGACAATAAGTATTCTGAAGCAAATTCATTTGCTTTGTCTTCTTGAATTAAAAACAAATCTGGTTCACCAGATAAATGATAATTTGTTTTTCTTATTGTTTCCAAATCAAACAAAACATGATGAAGTTCATGAATAAGAGCAAACCAAATTGTAGAATAATTTTTATTGAAATCCGTGATTACAATACAAGGTTTATCTTTAATTAAAAAAGTTGCACCACGAATTTGTGTCTTAGGCAATGATGGTTGAAAAACTATAGTAACTCCAATATTATACAAAGCTTGAAAAACTGTAAGCAAACCTGTTTCAACATTTTGAGTATAAGGTTTTATTTTAGGAATTAAATCAATAAGATCCTGCCTTTTGTATTCGTTAGGATTATCGATTAATTCAAAATACTTATAGCTAGATTTAATCCAAAAATCTTTCATTTTATCGCTAAATGATTTCTTGGTTCTACTATAAAATGCTTCGTTCAATTCTCTATCGTATTCATAAATACTATTGATATCAAAGAATTTACAAATCCTTTCTTTTAATACTTCCAACGAATCATTTTTATTAATAAATCCCAGACTTATTAACGTTTTAAGATCGAAGAATTTATTTATAAATGTAATATCCATTGAAGATTGAAGTTCTTTTATTTCATCAACAGGTCTATCTTTAAAATGTACAACTAAAGCTTCATTAAAATCTAATTCTAAAAATTCAGCAAGTTTTATGAGTTTAATAATATCAGTTTGTTTAGAAGTTTTATCAAGAATAGCATCTAAACTTCTTCTCTCCATTCCTGATAGCTTTTCAAATTGAGTTTTAGTCAATCCAGAATTATCAAGCTTCTCTTTAAACAAATCTTCAAGAGATGGACCAGCGTATTGAAAACTTTTATTTAAAATATCGTCTATCATATTATTTAAAAGGTAAATATACCGCAAATATAAACAAAAAATAGCATTTACAGACAAATAAAGGTAAATTTACCTTTATTTAATCAATTGTCTTTTTTCCATAATTATAATAATTAGCTCAATACTTGAATGTTTCTAGCGATCTTCTATAAAATTTTCTCTAACAAATAAATAACAGTACTGCGTAAAAAAATCATAGGTTTATACAAACAAAAAAAGAGACATCAAATTTTATCTGATGCCTCTCTTCAATTCAGTCTCCAAAATTAATCTTGACCAAAAACTTTTCCTAAATGTTCTTCCATAACAAAATACGGATCATCGGTATGCGTCATTGATCTTATATGAATTAAACTCGTTTTACTCATCATTCTGAGCATCTGTCTTCTTTCGCACTGCACAATTTTACCATTTTCCTCCCTCTGTCCCGCTATAAAAGCACTTCTTCCGTGAGCACATAAATGATTATTGACAAATATAACGTCTCCTGAATCTGGTATATAATCGCTGTTTATAAGTTCTTTAGCTTCATTCCAAAATTCAGTTAAATTGTAAAGTGCTTCAGGCGTTTGTCCCGCTTTTTCGTTGAAAATCTGCTCTGCCGCATCGAATCGGATAAAAGGCAATTCTTTGTTTCCATATAAAACAGAAGCCAACGGGCCATTATTAGTTTCTTCATCATAGTTGGCATCCTTCGGACATTGATAAATAGGCTGAAAAAGCTTTTCCATTATGTTGTTAACTTTTCCGTGTGATCGTACAGAGTATAATGTGGAAGGAACACGTTCTTCATTTCGCAAATAAAGAAAACTTAAAAAGTCGGCCTGATGAAGAAGAAACGCATCTTCGGTATGCACATACAAATTGGTTTTAGAACCTGACCCTGTTTGCGTTGCCGCCATTTTTTCGTCGGGAATAACCGCATGAAGAATTCCTCCTCCTTTTCGTTGCGCATAATATTGGACAGGTTTTGAAGGAACCGCTCCGTGCAGCAAGGAACAAATAAAACCGTATTTATTGAGTTTCGAATAATCTGCACTCTGCCAGTTAGCAGGAGTAGGTCCCAGATGATCTTGGTCTACTTCTAGAAGGCCTCTAAAAACAATAGCACCATATTGATCTGCTGAAAAATCTGTTCCAAAACGGCTTAAGATTCTGGCTATTCGTTCTGGAAGAAGCTGGAAAGAATGTAGATGAAGCGCCGCTATATAATCTGGGTTTTCATAGCTCTTAAATGCTTTCTCGAGCAAAGTGCCAACATTGGATAAAATATTTCTTTCCTGGGGCGTAACCTCCACTATTAGCGGGCTTGTAGGAATTTGATAAACATAATTTTCTTTTACTGGTATTTCATCTTCAATTAATGACTGTGATTTCATTTTATTAGTTTATTTAATAGTTAATAAAAATTGAGGCAAGCATAAAACACAAACTACTGAAATCAAACATTATATAAATAAAGCATCGTTCAAATACACTTTTAAAATGTACAGAATTTCGTATTTATTTTTTACTGTTTTATTTTTTTTATAAAGATTAATTTCTACATTTGCTTCTACTGTTTTTATTCATTCTAAATAAAATCTACTTACAAATATATTTGTTTTAAAATTTAAAAAAAGAATTTTCTTAAAAAATTTATTAAAAAAATATGAATAATACCACGAAACCCAATGAAATCAATACCTCAGATTTTATGCCCCGGAAAAAAAAGATTTCAAAGATCATTCGGACCAGACGAAGTATTTATGCAGATGAATTTGTAAAGCGAAATATACCAGAAGAACTATTAAATGAAATTTTGACAAACGCAACCTACGCTCCTACCCATAAAATGACGGAGCCATGGAGGTTTATTGTTTTTAAAGATCATTATTTGGAACAACTCGGATCTTTTCTGGCTGAATATTACAAAGACTTTTATTTTGAAAAGTTTTCTCCTGAAGAAGCATTTGAAAAGTACAATCTGCTAAAAAAATATCCTCTTAATTCGGCCTGTGTTATTGGAGTCGTGATGGTTCTCAATCGCAAAATTAACCTTCCAGAATGGGAAGAAGTTGCCGCCGTATCCTCTGCTGTTCAAAACATGGCACTCACCTGCACTGCCCATAATATCGGGAGCTACTGGAGTACTTCTGCCGGTGCAATTGATTATGTAAATCAATTTGGTCTGGCTGAAAATGAAAAATCTTTGGGCTTAATTTATGTTGGGTATTATCCAGATGATCTTGAACCGTCCAAAAAAAAGAGAACGCCTATTTCTAGTAAAGTAACTTATTTCCAATAAACTCAATTCTAAAAATTAATCATTATGCAAAACCTATTAGACAATGCCCCAGATGTCTTAGTAAAAAATTCTATAGACCCATTTTATCAGGATATTTTTCATGAAAATTCAGGCGAAGAATATAACAATGCAATAGCCTTAGTACAAAAACGTGTAGGCAGTTTTCTTGAAAATACTAAAATTCCGTTTAGCGGCATTAAACCTGAGGAAATTAAAAGCAAAGTAGAAGCTGTAAACTTAGATCAGCCTGTCACAGATTATGAAACACTTTGGGATGAGATCGATGAAATTTACGTAAATCATGCTACTGCTTATCATTTACCAGAATATATCGCCCATTTAAATTGCCCCGTTGTAATTCCAGCTTTAGCTGCCGATGTGTTGATTAGCGCAATCAATTCCTCGCAGGATACTTACGATCAAAGTGCTGGAGGAACATTTATAGAAAGAAAATTGATTGCCTGGACGGGTGAACAAATTGGATACACTGCAGATTGCGACGGAATTTTTACAGGCGGTGGCTCACAAAGTAACCTTATGGGATTGCTTCTAGCAAGAGATTATTTTGCTTTGAAATACTTAAACTGGAATATCAAATTAAATGGATGTCCACCAGACTCTAGTAAATTCAGAATTTTTGTTTCAGAGAAATCGCATTTCAGCAACCAGAAAAACGCTTCTATTTTGGGGCTTGGCGAACAGTCTATTGTTCAGGTTGTTACCGACAGCCGTTATAGAATGAATGCCGAAAAATTAAAACAAGCCATTATTGAAGAAAAACAAAAAGGCAACATTCCGATTGCAATTGTGGCTACAGCGGGTACAACAGATTTCGGTAATATCGATCCATTAGCTGAAATTTCAGTTCTGGCAAAAGAACACGAATTATGGATGCATGTTGACGCTGCTTATGGCTGTGGTTTATTGCTAACAGATAAACACAAATATCTGCTAAACGGTATCGAACAAGCTGATTCTGTTACGATAGATTACCATAAATCGTTTTTTCAGCCTATTTGCAGCAGCGCTTTTATGGTAAGAAACAAACAGCATCTTCACATTATAAAACATCACGCCGATTATTTAAATCCGAAAGAACAGGATTATGATGAACTTCCTGCTCAAATCAACAAATCTTTGGTACAAAGCACACGCCGTTTTGATGCTTTAAAATTGTGGTGCACATTGCGTTATATGGGCAGAACCAAACTTGGCGATTATACAAACACTATAATTGAAACTACGAAACAAACAGCTGAAATTTTAGAAAACGACAACGATTTTGAACTTCTAACAGATTCAGATTTAAGCGTTTTGGTTTTTAGATATAAACTAGACGGCTGGCCTGGAGATACTTGTAAAATGAACTTACACATCAAAAAGAAAATGTTTTTTAATGGTGAAGTTTTAGTCGCAAGCACAAAAGTAGACGGCATTTTTTACTTGAAGTTCACCATTTTGAATCCATTAACTACAGTAGATCACATTAATAATATCCTTTCAATCATAAAAAAACACGGAAATGAATACATCTTCTCCTAAAGAAATCGCTCAAGAAGCAGTCGATATTACGTTTACTATTTTATTGAACTGTTGCGTGCGCGAACTGGGCAACAGCAGTTTTTATGAAGGGGTTCCTAAATACGATCCTGTACTAAGATCTTACATGTCAAAATATAATCATGAACTTCATCTAAAACTGGATTTTCCTGTAGATAAAGTCGAAGTCTACGCTCCTATACGCTACAGATCTGAAACCTTCAGACATCTGTATAATTTTCCAGTAATGGAACGTGATCTTACGACAGAAACCATAAAAGAAATAGATGCTAATCGTCTTTTAGAATTAATTACCAATCAGGTAAGACAGCAGTATCCGCTAGCAGATTCTAAAAATGTAAAAAAGAGAATGCAACTGAGCACCGAAAAAATAGCGCAGTTTTTAGAACATTTTCAAACTTCGGGTCAAGAGTTCAATAAAGCCGAAATGACTTTTATTGAAGCCGAACAATTATTTCCTGCTGGACATTTACTGCATCCCCTAACGAAAGGACGTGAAGGATTTACAGAATCTGAAGTTTTAAAATATGCTCCAGAAACAGGCGGTTATTTTCAGTTGTATTATTTTTTAGTGCATCCTGATTTGGTTACCGAAAAATCTGTAGATAACGTTTTACCTTCAGATTTTGCTAAAGATGAGGTTTTGAAAGCAAGCAAAGGAGATCAAAAAACACAGGATTTATTGCAAAAACATTCAGATTGGAAAGTAATTCCAGTTCACCCGTGGGAAGCTTCATATTTTAAAACTCAGACTGTATTTGAGACGCTTACAAAAGAAAATCTCATTATTGATTTGGGTGAATTCGGAAAGGAATTTACAGCAACTTCATCGGTAAGAACGGTATACAATAATGAAAGTGATTATATGTATAAATTTTCGCTTCATGTAAAAATTACGGGAGCAGAACGCATTAATCATTTTCATGAATTGTACAGAGGTTATGAGGTTTCAAGGCTGATGCAAACCGCTTGGGGAAATAACGTAAAGAAAACCTATCCTGATATTGAATTGATCTGCGATCCTGGCTTTATAGCAGTTTCCTATAACGGAAATGTACTGGACATTTTTTCTACAAGCGTAAGATACAATCCGTTTAAAAATACTTTAGACAAAAAAGAAAAAAACGTTTGTTTATTAGCTTCTTTATGTCAGGACAGCATTTTGGGAAATCCTTCAAGAATGCAGAATGTGATTAAAAAAGCGTCACAGCAAACGGGATTATCTCTGGAAAAAACCAGTGAGATTTGGTTCAAAAAGTATATCGATATCATCCTTACAGGTGTAGTAAAAATGTTTAACGAGCAGGGAATGTTCTGCGAGTGGCATCAGCAAAATACATTGGTACAGCTGGATGCAGCGTTTATGCCTGAAAAACTGTTTTTCCGTGATAATCAAAGCTTTTTATTTAGAAAATCTTTTGAAGAACAGTTAGACAAAATTGTACCAGGCTTATCTGAAAACGGAAAAATGTTTATTCCAGACGATCGTTTGTATAATCTAATACTCCACTATTTCTGGGTAGGAAATATTTTGGCAGTGGTAAATACTTTTGGCGCTAGCGGACTTGCTGACGAAAAAAATCTTTTAAATATACTTTACGACAAATTAGAAGATTTACAAAAAGAAGACGAAAGTGGTTTAGTAACGTTTATTCTCGAAAGCAGACATTGGAAAGTAAAAGGCAATTTACTTACGGCTCTAAATGATATTGACTGCGGTGGAAATCCAGCTGGCGTGACCCGCATCAATTTCCCGAATGTTTTGCACAAACGCTTTTTCTCTGAACAATTGATCAATCCAAAAGGAAAGGAATTGGTGTATAATCGCTATTTCCCAAAAGAAGACGTAACGATCAGTTTACGTCCTGTTGATTTGGAAAATGATTTGGAAATGATGCACGAATGGTTTCATCGTGACCACGCCAAAGCCAACTGGAAAATGGACTGGCCGCTACGCGAACTTGAAACGTATTATAGAACCCTGCTTCCGAGTGACGGTTTGTACAGCTACATAGGAATGGCAAATGGCGAACCAACTTTTAATATCGAAGTGTATTGGCCAACCCGCGATGTATTGGGCGATTATTACGAAGTGCTGCCAACGGATTATGGAACGCATCAATTTATTGCGCCGACAGATCCGAAGCTAAAATTTGTTTCACCATCGACACAATGCATGATCGATTATGTATTTGCGCAGCCTGAAGTGGGCAGAATGGTTGGCGAAGGTTCTGTAGATTCGAGAGCTTCGATGATGAACAAAGCTTTTCATGGCTTTAAAATCGACAAAGTCATCGAAATGCCACATAAAACATCCAATCTTAATTTCTGCTATCGCGAATGGTATTGGGAGAAATTCCCTCAAAACAAAGACATTGTAATCAACTCTGAAACAGAGCATAATCTTATAAACCAATAATATGGAAGATCGTAAAATATATTCACTAATCGGAATCGGAATCGGACCTTTCAATTTAGGTTTAGCCGCTTTGCTAGAACCCGTTGAAGATGTTTCATCACTTTTCTTTGACCAAAAAGAACAATTTAACTGGCATCCGGGTTTGCTTTTTGACCATGTTACACTGCAGACGCCATTTTTATGCGACTGCGTTTCAATGGCTGATCCAACAAGCAAGTTTAGTTTTTTAAATTTTCTTAAAAAGACAGATCGTTTGTATAAATTCTTTATCCGAGAAAACTTCTTTGTCCTTCGCAAAGAATATAATATGTACTGTCAATGGGTAATTAAACAATTGAATAATTGCCGTTTTTCATCTAGCGTAAAAGAGATTTATTATAAAGATGGACTTTACGAATTGCATGTTTTTCATAAAGATGAAAATCAAACCAAAGTTTACTATTGCGAAAAATTAGTGTTAGGAACTGGTACTGTGCCAATACTTCCTGAGTTTGTCGATTTGCAAGAGATGGAAAAAGTCTGCCATACATCTAGCTATCTTTTTAATAAAGAAGAAATTCTGGAACAAGATACTGTTACCGTAATTGGTTCGGGCCAGAGTGCTGCCGAAGTATTTTTTGATCTGCTTCAAAACAGACGTAAAAACCTAAAACTGAATTGGTATTCGCGCCCCGACCGCTTTTTTGCAATGGAATATTCTAAGCTTGTTTTAGAACATACCTCGCCAGATTACATCGATTATTTTCATCAAATGCCAGCTTCGACTCGTAAGGTTATGCTCGATCGTCAGAAATCACAATTTAAAGGAGTCAACTTTGATTTGCTCAACGAGATTTACGATCACATGTATGCGCTTAGCGTAGACAACGACGACATTGGCGTAAAAATCAGGCCTAATATTCAATTGGATGATATAACCGTAGGGCTTCATGGCAATTATGAATTGCATCTGGAGCAGATCGAACAGCAGAAAAAATTTACTGATTCTACCGACTATGTAATCTTAGGAACTGGATATCATTATCAAGAACCTCAATTTCTGAAAGATATCCAACACCGAATTAGCAGAACTTCGACTGGCAGTTATGATGTTAAGAGAAACTACACTATCGATAACAATGGCAGCGAAATTTTTGTACAAAACGCAGAAATTCATACGCACAGCTACATTTCATCAGATCTAGGAATGGGTGCTTATCGCAATTCTTATATCATTAACGAAGTCGCTAAACGTGAGGTCTATAAATTAGAAAAGAGAATTGCTTTTCAGGATTTTGATCTCTCACATATTTCCACGGAAAAAGCGGCAGAAATTAGTCTTTAATACATCAAAAATGAATCTAGAAATAATACCACACTTCGAAGTTTTTACCGCTCCCGTTTGGGAAAAGGTAAATCTTAATTTGCTAGCCAAAAGTTTAGCAGAATTAATGCATGAAGATGTTGCTAAACCTGTGATTACAGACAGTGAAAAAGATGGTCTTAAACATTTTAAACTGACCACCGATCGTCCAGAGGTTTACTACACTTTTTCGGCTTACCCTAGACTTTTGGAATATTGGCATATTGAGAAAGAAAGTATCCAGAGATGGGAAAATAATATAGCCGCTTCCGCGAAAGATATACTTTCGTTTTTTATGGAATTGCAGCAAACCTTTGGCATCGACTCTTTTACATTGGCAAAATACACCGAAGAACTTCTCAATACCTTATATGCAGATGCGCATTTGTACACAAGAGAAAAACTGAGCGCGGCTGAGTTGACAAAAGCTGATTATCAAACTATCGAACATCAAATGGAAGGTCATCCGTGGGTTATTGCCAATAAAGGACGTGTTGGTTTCAACAATACGGATTATCACAATTATGCTCCCGAAGCTAATAAGAATACCGTTTTGTACTGGCTTGCTGCGCATAAGAAAAGAGCTTTATTTAATTCCTTAGAAACTATTCATTTTGATGATTTTTATGCCGAAGAATTAGGCGCGGAAGTTTATAAAGGATTTCAGGAAAAACTTCGTAATATGAAACTTACGGTTGAAGATTACGTTTTTATTCCCGTACATCCGTGGCAGCTGAACAATAAAATTTTACTGCAGTTTCATCAGGATTTGGCCAATCAATTTTTAGTGATTTTGGGCAAAAGTGACGATGTATATTCGCCTCAGCAAAGCATTCGAACTTTCTTTAATTTAAGTCACCCGTCAAAACATTATGTAAAAACGGCGATCTCTATTTTGAGTACAGGAAACATCCGCGGACTTTCTCCAAAACAAATGGATATTGCGCCAAGAGTTACCAAATGGGTAAAAGATATGCTCGAAAAAGATCCTTATTTTGAGGAAAAAGAAGTAGTTCTTTTAGGCGAAGTGGCTACAGTTTCGTATCGTCATCCGCAGTACAATGCCATAGCTGACAGTCCGTATCATTATCGTGAAATGTTGGGTGCTTTATGGAGAGAAAGTGCCGAGAAATACCGCAAGCCCGAAGAAAATTTAATGACGATGGCCTCTTTATTATATATTGATAATAACAATCGTCCTTTTCTGCAGGAATTGATAAATGTTTCGGGTTTAAGCATTCAAAACTGGCTGGAACAGTATTTAGAAGCCTATTTAAAACCTTTGCTTCATATTTATTATCAGCATTCTTTATGCGTGACACCTCATGGCGAGAATATCATTTTAGTTATGAAAAATGGTGTTCCGCAACGCATCATTATCAAAGATTTTGTCGATGATATTGTGTTGACAGAAGAAGCCAAATCAAAATTACCAGACGATCTTAAAGACGGTCTGATTCAATCTTCTAATAAAGAAAATACGCCTTTGTTTATTTTGATTGGTGTTTTTGATGCCTTTTTTAGATACTTGTCTGATATTCTGCATACGCATATGGATTATGACGAACATTTGTTTTGGAAAACCGTAATCGGATCAATTGAAGAATATCAGCTGGATAATCCGCATTTGATAGATCGTTTTGAAAAGTACAATCTTTTTGAACCTGAATTTAAGCGCTTTTATATCAATAGTTTGAAACTGTTGAATAATGGTTATGCGGAACAAACTGGTTTTGCTGTGCCGAAAAAAGGAAGCAAACTTCCTAATCCGCTTTATGTCATCAGGCAGTACGAAAGGAACGAGTTTACAGAGATTGGAACTGAAACAATACAACACCAATCATGAAGGCAGCTGTATTGAGACTTCAATCTTATACCGATTTGTTTGTTACGGCGGTATTAGGCAGAGAGAAAAAATTCACTTCAGGCAGTATAAATCGGGCAATTGTTTTGCTGGCTGTTCCTATGGTTTTAGAACTGGTAATGGAATCTGTTTTTGTTTGTGCCAGCTTGTTTTTTGTGAGCAAATTGGGCGCTGCAGCAGTTTCTATTGTAGGCTCAACAGAATCGGTTATCAGTTTTTCGTATTCGGTTTCCATTGGTTTGAGCATTGCAGCTTCGACTTTGATTGCGCGGCGTGTTGGCGAACAGAATTTTAAGAAGGCTAGTGTTACAGCGGGACAGGTCATCAACATCAGCGTAATCTGCGGTATTCTAATCAGCATCATCTGTTTTATATGGAGCGATGAAATATTGGGACTAATGGGACTTTCTCCAGCGAGTATAAAACAGGGAAGTTTATATGCAAAAGTAATGTTTGCCAGTTGCGGTTTTATCATTATCCGCATTGCCTTAAACGGAATTCTGCGCGGCGCGGGTTATGCTTCTATGGCGATGCGTACGCTATGGCTTTCGAATATATTAAATATTCTTTTGTGCCCGCTCCTTATTTTTGGATGGGGGCCAATACCCGCCTACGGATTATTGGGAGTTGGTATCGCTACAGCCGTAGCCCGTTTTGTCGGAGTTGGTTATCAGGCATTTCATTTGATTAAAGGTTCAACCATTCTTCAAATTGGAAAACAGCAATTGGCACTACAACGCGAAACTTTTCAAAAAGTAGTTAGGCTTGCTTTTGGCGGTATGCTACAGTATTTAATTCCTGCATCGAGTTGGCTGTTTATGATTAAAATCGTTTCTCATTTTGGAGGAAACGCTCTCGCAGGTTATATCATAGCACAGCGCGTGGCATCGATTGTCACTACACCTGCTTGGGGAATAGGAAATGCGGCAGGAATATTAACCGGACAAAATCTCGGAGCACAACAGCCAGAAAGAGCCGAAAAATCGGTTTGGCGGGCAGGAATGATTAATATGTGCTTTTTGATTTCGGTAGCTATCCTATGGATTTTTATCGCAGATCCTGTTGTCAGAATCTTTTCAGACGTGCCCGAAGTTATTGATCACAGCACGACTTACATTCATATTATTTCTATTGCCTATGTATTATTAGGTTATACAATGGTTATTTCCAGAGCGCTTAATGCGGCGGGAAAAGTTATGATTGTGACACTGCTTTACATTCTCATGTTTTACGTGATCCAGATACCGCTTTCGTTTGTGTTTGGAGTCGCATTGAATTTCGGTCCAAAAGGGATTTTTGCTGCGATATTACTTTCAGAGCTTGTATTGGCTTTTGGCTGTATCACGATATTCAGAACAGGAAAATGGAAGCTGGCTAAAGTTTAAGAATAAATAGTATAATTTTTTAAACACATAGTCCCGATAGCTATCGGGAATAGGTTTTTGAGTTTGAAAGATGAGTAAGTAACCACAAAGTTTGTCATCTCGACGAAGGAGAGATCACACTAGTATTTCCACCCAGATATTCGGCAATCTTTGTCGAGTTTCTTACGAAGATTTGCTTCGCCTGTTCGCTATCGCTCGGGTCTCGTGCCTCGAGATGACAAAAAAGCCGAAAACATTCTTATGAAACTGAATGTCCTAGCCCCGATAGAAGTGGAAATCCTTTTTTATTTTTTCTTTAAAAATAAAAAAGATTGCAACGAATAGCGGGATTAGCTCCTAAAAATTTAGCTGTATAATTACATCAAACAATTTAAAATAAATAATATAAACAAATTAAAAAATAACATCATTATGAGTACCACACAAGAATTACATCAAGTATTTGCAACTGCATTTGAAATACCAGTAGAATCAATCACACCCGATTTAGAATATCAGGGCATTGTAGAATGGGATTCTATGAGCCATTTGCTTTTGGTTGAAGAACTGGAGCGATTTTATGACATAGCCATTCCGATGGAAGATATTCTGGAAATGGGAAACATCGATAAAATAAAAGCAATACTGAAGAAAAACGGTGTAGAAATCCAATAATTTCAAAAGAAAAAAGTATGGAACTTTATGATTTAATTCAAAAGAATAAAAAATTAAATTTTATAGATGCAAAGACCAAAGTTGTCAAAACGTTTAAGCAAATACACGAATCGTTAGATATTGAAGATCTGCGTGCGGTTGTTTTTATTTATAATGACAATCAGCTACCAGCAATTGAAACGTTTTTGAATTTTTATCAAAAAAAATATACCGTAGCCTTGCTGAATGCGGGTTTGCATCCTGAGTTTAAACAAAACTTGGAAGATGAATATAGGCCCGCTTATATCTTCGATCCGTCCAGAACGGAAGTTGAAAGTTATGATTTAAAGCAGGTTTCTGCAGACATTTCTCTATTTAAAAGAAAAGAAATTCGCCTCTACCCTATTCATGGCGATGTGAAACTTTTAATGAGTACGTCTGGGACTACGGGTTCGCCCAAATTTGTTAAGATTTCAGATTACAATCTGGTTCAGAATGCTTTATCTATTATGGAGTACATGCCAATAACGGAACACGATGTTGTTCCGTTAAATGTGCCCATTAATTTTGTGTACGGCTTTTCGATTTTTACAACCAACTGCATCAAAGCCAAAACCATTGTGTGTACCGACAGAGATGTGCTCCAAAAAGAATTCTGGTCAGATCTTACGGAATATGGTTATTCTACACTGAGCGGTGTTCCTTATTTTTATGAGTTGCTGCAGCGCTTTGGCTTCTTTAAAAAAGACACTCCAACATTACGTTATTTGACTCATACGGGTGGAATGCTCAATCAAGAACTGGCAAATGTGATTTCAAATTATACTGATAATTACAACAAACTGTTTTTTGCACAATACGGACAAACCGAAGCCAGCGGCAGAATGGCTGTTTTACCGCCAAACGATTTTAAGGATAAAGGAACTTCTATAGGATTTACGGTAAAAAACGGAAGGTTTGAAATTGATGAAAACACTGGAGAATTGATTTATTACGGGCCAAATGTTTCTGGCGGTTATGCCAACAACATCTTTGATTTACAGCATTATGATGAAACTGATAAACTATATACTGGCGATTTAGCCGAAAAAGATGAATTGGGCTATTACCATATTAAGGGACGTATAAAACGCATTATGAAATTGTTTGGAATGCGCTTAAACCTGGACGAAGTTGAAGTTTTATTGAAAAATGAGTTGGGCGGGCAAACCTTTATCTGTATAAGTGTTCAGGATAAATATCTAGGCGTAATACATCAGGACGAAACTTTATCTCGCGAAACCATAACTCAAGTAACAAAGGAAAAATTGGGATTGCATGCCAGTTCGATAAAAAACTATTATTTCGACCAAGTGCCTCTTACTGTTAACGGTAAAGTCGATTATCCCGCAATCAATAAAATTATTAACGAAAACAAAAATTCATTTGCAGCAGCAAAAACAGCTGTTGGATAATTTCAATTATTGAATAACTAAAATACAAAACCATGGAACAGCAAAGCAAAAGAATTCCAGCACTTGATCTGATAAAAGGAATGAGTGTCATTGGAATGATTATTATACATACACTCTTGACATTTGCAGATGTAAAATCGCAATCAGAAAGTGCTATTGGGGTTTTTATTGTCTTTCTAGGCAGAGGAACCTCTATATTTCTAATCTGTATGGGAATAACGTTTATGACCTCGCGCCATCAAAGTCTGAAAAGTTCTATAACGCGTGGCGTACTGCTTTTGGGCGCGGCACTTTTAATGAATTTTTTAAAGTTCATTTTTCCTGTACTTTTTGGTTTTGCACCCGATAATTTCATTCAGAGATACGGCTGGCACGGACCAATAGAACAGCAATATGTGTATCTGATGTTATTGGGTGATATTTTGCAATTGGCAGGAATGTCTTTGCTGTTCGTTGGTTTTATTAGAAAATATATCACCAACAAATATGGAATCTTAGCCATAGGAATGTTGATTGCATTAGTTTCCAGAGAAGTCAGCGGTATCAATATTGATATTCCAGTGGTTAATTATGTGTTAGATCTTCTTTTCAATAATGATTTTCCAGCATACGTTTATTTTCCAGTTTTTCCTTGGATGTCTTTTATTATCATCGGAATGTTTTTTGGAAAATGGTATCAGGAACTGAATTATAACAGACCGCAGTTGTTTAAAAAAATGCTGTATATCGGCTTTGTATTTGTTGCTCTGGGTGCTCCGTTAGTTTTTATTTATGGAGATTACAATTACAATGGATTTTACCACATGGGTCCGGGCGGGGTTATTTATTTCGCGGGCTGGACCTTAATTTTCCTTTGGATTCTTTTTAAAATATCCGTACACATTAAAGAAAATAAATTTACAAGGCTTTTAAAATATTGCAGCAAGAACCTGACGACCATGTATATGACGCAATGGATATTAATTTCTTGGGGAAAAGGCATTTTCGGTTTCAGATCGAACGGAATAACCACAGTACTGGCGCTAATTGTTATGTATATCGTTCTGACTTTTTCGGTTCAGATACTAATAGATTTCCTGAGAAAAAAGAAGCAGAAAGCCAAAGTTATAGAAGCTCTGAATTAAATTTTTAATATATTTTATTAAACCTTTGGATATTATTAATAGATAATTTCATACTTTTGAAGCTTTATTTATTCTAAATAAGAATAGTTTTTAATTCTAAGTATATTTCATGAAGCTCAAAATAGCATTGCTCTTTTTATTGTCGACGACATTTTTAATGGCTCAAAACACGATCTCTGGTAAAGTGAATGATGAATTTGGAAACCCGTTAGCGGGAGTTAACATTCAGCTTTTAGGCACCGAAATAAATGTTAAAACAAATGCCAGCGGATTATATAAAATTGAAAATGCAGCTATGGGGCGTTATACAATTGAAGCTAGTTTGGAGGGCTATATTTCGAAAAAAGAAACCGTTGTTTTAGAAAATTCAAATGCTACTATCAATATAGCGTTAGAAAAAGCTGAAAAACCATCAAAAGATGCAGAGAAATTAAATGATGTCTTTGTAAAAGGTGTATCTGAAAAACAGAAAAAAGAGGAAACAGCACAAGCCGTTTCTGTAATAGAAATGAAAGAAGCGAAGTTCAAAACTACCGATTTAGGAGAAGTTCTTGCCCAAACACAGGGTATTAATATTCGACGTACAGGAGGTTTAGGTTCCAGAACCAATTTTTCGATGAATGGACTGACAGGAAATCAAATCCGTTTTTTCTTAGACGGAATTCCTTTGGATTATCACGGCTATACTTTCGGAATTTCGACAGTTCCTGTAAACTTAATTGATCGCGCTGAGGTTTATAAAGGAGTTGTTCCTATCGAATTTGGCGCAGATGCACTTGGCGGTGCTGTCAATTTAATTACTCCGAAAATTAAATCTGGTTTCAGCGGCTCTTTGGCAGCGCAGGCGGGATCTTTTGGAACTTACAGAACCTCTTTAGTACTTAGCAATTATGATAAAAATACTGGCTTTTTTATAAAAGGAAGCGGATTTTATGATACCTCACAAAACAACTATAAAGTAGATGTTGATGTTGCCGATAATGCCGGAAAGCTTAAAAAAGTCACGGTACCTCGATTTCATGATGCCTACGAAGGTTATGGAATACAGCTGATAACTGGTGTAAAAGACAGAACTTGGGCAAAAGAACTGAGCATAGAAGGATTTTATACGGATTACAGCAAAGAAATTCAGCACAACCAATTAATGGTTGGAGTTCCCTATGGAGAAGTTATGACCTATCGAAAAGCGGCTGGAACTGTACTTACTTATCGCAATGACTTTGGCGAAAATTTTAATTTAGATATTATCTCAGGATACAATTACAGAGAACGTCAATTTACAGATGTATCTGATTACGTTTACAATTGGTATGGCGAACGCATTGAAGGTTCTGCTGGAAATGTCAGCGGTGAAATTTCTGAATCTACTGGTCCAAGCGATACTTATACTTGGAATAATGATATTTTCTCACGCCTGAAAGCTTCATGGAAAATTAGCGATAAATACGCCGTGAATTTTACTTCCGCTCCTACCTATTCCAAACAAACTGGAGACGACAGACTTATTACAGGTTATGATCCGGCAAGTGCTATACGAGATTTGTTTACTTGGGTAAATGGAGCTGATTTTAAAATAAATGCCTTAAATGAAAAATTAGAAAATATACTTTTTGTTAAAAATTATCTGCAAAAAGTCAATTCTGAAGAAAAAATACCTTCTAATAATACCGTTATAAAAGAAGACAGAAGCGTAAATTATTTTGGTTTTGGAAATGGATTTCGTTATAAATTTAACGAACAGTTTTCTACAAGGTTAACCTATGAATATGCTACTCGTCTGCCTCAGACAGACGAATTGTTCGGAGACGGCCAATTTATTCAAGGCAATTTAAATTTAAAACCAGAACGCAGCCATAACTTCAATTTTGAGCTTTTTTTCAAGTCTAAAACAAATGCCGAAAGAAGCAGCTGGCAGGCTCAAACCAATGTGTTTTTAAGAAAAATAGACAATCAGATCCTTTTTGTTCCAGCTTTGGATCGTAATAATATCTATCAAAATGTCTTTGCAGCGACTTCTAAAGGAATTGAAGTTTCTGGGAGCTGGACTTCTAAAAATGACAGACTTTCATTTCACGCCAACAGCACTTATCAAGATTTTTACAATGACTCAGACGAAGGAATATTTGCTGCTTACAAAGGTGACAGAGTACCCAACCAGCCTTATTTTTTTGCTAACGGAGGCGCTAATTATTCTTTTCATAACCTAATTGGCAAAGAAGACAAATTGGCTCTTTTTCTGGATGCAAGATATGTGTACGAATTTTATAGAAGTTGGGAAAGTGCTTCTACAAATCCATTCGTTATTCCGAGCCAGTATAACATTGATTTAGGCGCGACTTACCATAACAGCCTACGCGGTTTTAAATATGCCCTAACTGCAGAAATACAAAACATAACCAACGAAAAAAATTATGACTTTTTTGGCGTGCAAAAGCCCGGAAGAGCATTTAATATCAAATTAGTAACTCAATTTTAATTATAATTATTTAACCAACAAGTTTATGAAAACAAATAGATTTTTTATAAAAAATGCTGCATTAGCCATAATGTGTTCAGTACTCTCATTAACATCATGTAGTTCAGATGATAATAAAACAGATGATGGAGGCCAAGGTCAAAATCCAGCAGTTATTGCATCAGTTCGTGTGAAAAGCCCTAGTGGAGAAACTATTTTTTATTTGGGAGCTTACGATAAATTTCCTTCAACTCTTGATTATAAAACAATGACAGAGATAGGGCCTGGCGCTACGATATATTCTTATGGAGAACATCCATATGTTTGGAATGGTACAGCTTCAACTTTAACGAAATATAATGTAAGCAACAACATGAAAATTTCGGCTGCAGATGCTTTAAGCCTTACTGGAACTGGTGTTAGCGGTACTTTTGGACCTCCTGCTTTTGTGTCTGAAACAGAAGCTTATTTTTTTGCGTTAAACGATGGGAAAGTTATTAAGTTCAATCCAACTACTATGACTATTGCAGAAACCATTTCTGTCACTGCCCTTCCGCTAAGTAATGATGCTGCTGTTAAAACATCAACTTATATGAGTTACGTTACTTCTGCAAAAAAAATCATTTTACCAGTGGCAGCAACTCCTACTGATTTTAATAAGTTTCCACAATATGCTCAAATTGCAGTTTTTGACATAGCATCAAAAGCTGTTAGTTATGTTAATGATACCCGCATGTCAATGGGGTATGATACTTTTGCAAAAGGAAATGATGGTAGTTTATACTACAGACCATCTCGTGCTACAGCCCTTTCATTAGATTATAGTACTGTAACTGGTAACCCAACGCCAGGTGGATTGTTAAAAGTAAATCCTAATGGAACGTTTGATTCTACCTTTTTTGTAGATTTAAAGGCTGTTTTAAATGCACATTCAGTAAATGTAGTTTCATATGTTCATGATAACAAAGCACTTACTCAATACTTTGATAATACTTTTACGCCACCTGCAAAACCAGCTGATTGGTATAAAGTTCCAACAAAATATGCGCTTGTAGATTTAAAAACAAAAGAAATAGTGCCATTTACATCATTTGAACAATACGGAACAGTATATACAGTAGGAGCAATTGACGGTGTTGAGTATTATGGAAATATTCCTACAGATAATAATAATTTTAAATATAGACTTTTAAAACAAAAAGGAGCTGCAGAATTTGAAGCAATTTCAGAAGCTAGTGGCAGTTTAATATTTGTTGGGAAATTGAGATAACAAAATGACAAGCATTATTTTTTTGGAGTTAATCTTCTTTTAGCAAATGCTATCTTAGGCTTAGATATACTTTAAAATGGGCTAAAATAAATATAATTATTTTAGCCCGTTTTTAACTAAGTTGAATCAATTAATATTAAAAACCAAAATTCTCATCAATTCCAATTTATCGAATTATTATTTTACCTGATTTGACTTTTTTATTTCCTGAAAGAATTTTATAGTAATAAAGTCCTTTTTGATATCCTGAAGGAATATTCCAGTTTACAACTTGATTAGGCTCAACAACTCCTCTAAATACTGATTTTTCATTTTGTAATTTATCTGAGTAAACGACAATATTTATTTCTTTATTGGTTGAGAAATTAGTTGCAAAATTAACTTCTTCTGATGTTGGATTTGGATAGACAGTCATAATTTCATCTAGTTCACTTTGTAAATTTGTTTCAGTAAGTGACGTTCTATTGCTATTTAAAAGCGGAATCTCTACCCAATTACTATCTGAAAATTTATTTCCAGATGCTACTCGCCTATAAATATACATTGGCCATTTAATATTTTCTCCTTCCCAATATTCATTGTGCAACCAAGAAGGAATTTCTAAATTTTGTCCACTTCCTTCTATAACAAACCCATCAGGTGCTGGCACTTCATCTATATATACTATCCATGAATACTGATATGTGCCAGTCCCACCTGTTGGCAAACTACCAGAAATATTATTGCCATTTAGAGTAATTACATTATTTTCTATAGTTGGCAAAGAAATTACCGTGACAGTTACCTCGTTACTTGTACTGGTAACTGCGTATGCAGCTGATGTAACAATTCTTCTGTATGACGTTGTTGAAGTAAGAACACCAGGTGAATAATTTTTGTTAGTAGCACCTGAAATATTCATCCATGAACCATTTGCAACCTTTTGTTGCCATGTGTAAATAAAAGTTCCATCGCCTCCAGAAGGAGTAGATCCACTTATAGCACTAGTAGATTGCCCTTCATTAATTGTTTGATTACCTGAGATGACATTGTTGCTAATTGGATCCGGAATCTTTGTAACATTTATAATATCGCTTTTATAATTTAATAAAGTATTTCCAGGAGGACTGTACTGTACATAAACATTACCTCCAACATCATCAAAATCAGATCTATATAAAGTAATTTTAAAAGTTTTCGATTGAGTTCTACCATTCATCATTTGGAAACTTCCATCAAATCCATTTGTGGGAATCGAAGGTCCCTGTGTATGACTGTTTCGTTTATAATAAACCGCTATCTTTCCCAAGGCAGTTGGGTCTTCATTATAAGATGTAGTAACTGTTGCCGTTATGGATACATTAACAGATTGAACATTTGTACCGAAATTTATTGTTGTGGCATCCATATTCAGAACTTTCAACTCAGTAACTGTAACGCTTACAGACTGTCCAAATGAAAGAATGCTTAATAACAATAAAATACTAAGAGTAATTTTTTTCATATTTAATTTAGCTTATGTGTTAATATTCTTACAAAGATATTCATTATTTCTATTAATCCTAAATAAAAATAATAAAATTACATTACATTTTGTAATATTTTTCAGCCAACCTGCAAAACCTGCTGACTGGTACAATGCTCCAACAAAATTTGCACTTGTAGATTTAAAAACTTTAAAAGTTGAACCTTTTACTTCTTTTGAAAAATATGGAACAGTATATACTGTAGGTACAATTGATGGTGTAGAATATTATGGTAATATCACAGCTCCTGATGGGAAATTTAGTTTATTAAAGCAAAAAGGTGCTGCTGAATTTGAAGCTGTTTCTGAAGCTCTTGGCGGTAGTTTAATCTTTGTTGGGAAGTTGAGATAATACTGGATTCAAACTTTCATTAGTTTCTTTATAAAAAAAGAAGAAACGGTTTTTTGTAAAACTGTTTCTTCTTTTTTATAGTATTGTTTTATTAACGTTTTGATCTTGTTTTGATCATTTTTTACTTATCCATAAGTGCAACAAAAAAAGTAAAAACTTCCTACTAATTTCTACAATTAAAAATGCAAATATTTTAATCATTTTATTAACTTTGAAATGCGAAAAAATGCCTAAAATCGCATTTTCATAACAGCTAAAAAAGCAATAAGTTCTTATCTTTAAAGGGATTCAAAGCTATTAGATTACTATCCTTTTGGAATGCTGGTGCCAAACAGACATAAGTCTGCCGATAGCTACCGTTATGGGTTCCAGGGACAGGAAAAAGATGACGAAATTCGTGGCGGGGAAGGGAATTCTATT
>NZ_JBYNWZ010000010.1:0-148565 GCF_057799715.1 Flavobacterium sp. 38
TTTCCCGAGAAAATACAGGCTTTTTATATTTGATAAGAAATATTATAAGATTTTTCGAATCATAAAAAAAGCCTGAGAAATCTAGATTTCTCAGGCTTTTACTTTAAAGTAGTAGCGGGAACAGGATTCGAACCTGTGTCCGCTGCGGCGGATATGATCCTTCTCACAAATAAATTAAATAAAAAAGCTCCAGATTTCTCTGAAGCTTTTGTCTTAGTAGCGGGAACAGGACTCGAACCTGTGACCTTCGGGTTATGAGCCCGACGAGCTGCCTACTGCTCTATCCCGCGATGTTTCGAGTGCAAAGATACGTCGATTTTTGAGAATTCCAACGAAAATATTAAAAAATGTTTTATTTTCTGTATTAACTTGATATGACTACCTTTGCAAAATAAATTTTACATAAAATGTCACACAAAGCAGGTTTCGTAAATATCATCGGAAATCCAAATGTTGGAAAATCAACATTGATGAACGCTTTCGTTGGAGAACGATTGTCGATCATTACATCAAAAGCACAAACTACACGTCATAGAATTTTAGGAATCGTAAACGGAGAAGACTTTCAATTGGTTTTGTCGGATACTCCTGGAATTATTAAACCGGCATACGAAATGCAGGAATCGATGATGAATTTTGTGAAATCGGCTTTTGAAGATGCTGACATTTTAATCTACATGGTCGAAATAGGAGAGCAAGATTTAAAAGATGAAGCTTTCTTTAATAAAATTATCTACGCAAAGATTCCGGTTTTATTGCTTTTAAATAAAATTGATAATTCGAACCAAGAACAATTGGAAGAGCAAGTGGCTTTCTGGAAAGAAAAAGTGCCAAATGCAGAAATTTTCCCGATTTCGGCTTTGCAGAACTTCAACGTTCCAGAAGTTTTCGGCAGAATTATCGAATTATTGCCAGAATCTCCAGCTTATTATCCTAAAGATCAATTAACAGACAAGCCAGAACGTTTCTTTGTTAACGAAACCATTCGTGAGAAAATCTTATTGAACTACAGTAAAGAGATTCCGTACGCGGTAGAAATTGTTACAGAAGAATTTCATGAAGACGAAAAAATTATCAGAATCCGTTCTGTGATTATGGTCGAGCGCGATACTCAAAAAGGAATTATTATCGGACATAAAGGTGCTGCTTTGAAAAAAGTAGGAACTGATGCCCGTGCTGATTTGGAGAAATTCTTCGGAAAACAAATTCACATTGAGCTTTATGTTAAAGTGAACAAAAATTGGAGAAGTAATGCTAATATGCTGAAACGATTCGGTTATAATCAATAATTTTTGTTTAACCGTTTATTCGTTAAACGAAAATGATTTTTGAAAATGAGACTCTATGAAAATTAAAAAGATTACAATTTTAATAATTACGATTTTAGCTTTAGTTTATGCAGGAATGACAATTATTAAAAAAGTTAATCTCAATAATGATTACAAAATAGGGCAGGCACTTGACAGTTTACATGGTGTAAAAGTTTATTATAATGGCGGTGTTGATAATGTTGAAGGAAGAAACGTTACAAAAGACAATTATAATTTAGGTCTGAAATACCAATGTGTAGAGTTCGTAAAAAGGTATTATTATGAGCATTATAATCATAAAATGCCAGATGCTTACGGTCATGCAAAAGATTTTTTTGATTCTAAAATTAAAGACGGCAACTTAAACGGCAATCGAAATTTAATTCAATATACAAATCCAAGTATGTCAAAACCAGAAACAGGAGATTTGGTTATTTTTTCTAGTTCGCTGTTAAACAGGTTTGGTCATGTGGCCATAATTTCGAAAGTTTCAGAAAATGAAATTGAAATCATTCAGCAGAATCCAGGGCCTTTCAGCGGTTCAAGAGAAGTTTTTGGTTTGAAAATTCAAGAAGGAAATTGTAAAATCGAGAGCAACAGAATTTTAGGGTGGTTGAGAAAAAAATAGAAACAAAATGTTCTTGAAACCTTAAAGCCCTAGCCCTGATAGAAGTGGAAATCCTTTTTTATTGTTTTTTTTACAATAAAAAAGATTGAAACGGATAGCAGGAAATAGCTCCTAAAAAAATAAAAAACTTAGTCCCGATAGCTATCGGGATAGAAACTTGGTAGTCAACAACTTTTTTTAACTACCTTTGCAAAAAATTTCAAATAAGCATTTTGGATGGTAAGAGACAGAATTTCAAGGAAATTGAAATCTGAAATCGGAAGTCTAAAATCTAAAATTCAAAAAAATGAATAATAACATTGTTGCGATAGTAGGAAGACCTAACGTGGGGAAATCGACCCTGTTTAATAGGCTGATACAAAGAAGAGAAGCTATTGTAGATTCTGTATCTGGGGTTACCCGTGATAGAAACTATGGTAAAAGCGAGTGGAACGGAAAAGAGTTTTCTGTCATTGATACAGGTGGATACGTTCGAGGGTCTGATGACATTTTCGAAGGTGAAATTCGTAAACAGGTAGAGCTTGCTATTGACGAAGCCGATGTTATTATTTTTGTGGTTGATGTTGAAGAAGGAATTACGCCAATGGATGAAACCGTTGCAAAATTGCTTCGTAAAGTAACAAAACCAGTTTTATTGGCCGTAAATAAGGTTGATAACGCAATGCGTGAGAAAGATGCGGTAGAGTTTTATAACCTTGGTTTAGGTGATTATTATACTTTTGCCAGTATTTCTGGAAGCGGAACTGGAGATTTATTAGATGCTTTAATCGAATCTTTTCCGGTAAAACCAGAACCAGTTCAGCCAGAAGTTGTTCTGCCTCGTTTTGCTGTAGTTGGTCGTCCAAATGCTGGTAAATCTAGCTTTATCAATGCATTAATTGGTCAAGATCGTTTTATGGTAACTGATATTGCAGGAACGACTCGTGATGCAATTGATACTAAATTTGACCGTTTTGGTTTCGAATTTAATTTGGTTGATACTGCGGGAATTCGCCGTAAAGCAAAAGTAAAAGAAGATTTAGAGTTTTATTCTGTAATGCGTTCTGTGCGTGCAATCGAACACGCTGATATTTGTATTTTGGTAATCGATGCAACCCGCGGATTCGAAGGTCAGGATCAGAGTATTTTCTGGTTGGCTGAGAAGAATAGAAAAGGTGTTGTAATCTTGGTAAATAAATGGGATTTGGTAGAAAAAGATACCATGTCTACAAGGGATTACGAAGAGAAAATCAAAAAAGAATTGATGCCATTTACAGATGTGCCAATTCTTTTCGTTTCGGCTTTAACGAAACAGCGTTTGTTAAAAGCGTTGGAAGCTACGGTTCAAGTTTTCGAAAATAGAAAACAAAGAATTTCGACTTCAAAATTCAACGAATATATGTTGAAAGTAATTGAAGCATATCCGCCACCAGCTACAAAAGGGAAATATGTAAAAATTAAATATTGCATGCAATTGCCAACTCAAACGCCTCAATTTGTATTTTTTGCTAATTTACCGCAGTATGTTAAAGAGCCTTATAAGCGATACCTTGAGAATAAAATTCGTGAAAAATGGGATTTTGCAGGAGTTCCAATCGATATTTACATAAGAGAAAAATAAAAAAATGAGTCCCCTAGAGTAGGGGACTTTTTTATGTTTTGTGTCTAGATAATTACAAGATCAATTTTTTATTGGCATTATATTTGAATAAATGTAAAAAATACAATTAAACCTTTTGCATTTTTTTAAGTCTTACTGATCTAACTAACCTAATTTTATGACCAAGATTTATTCATTTCTATTGTTTTTAGCCTTTGTTTATTCGGCAAGTGCACAAAACAATATTGTCGTTAAAGGAACTGTAGTAGATATTAATTCGCAGCTTCCGCTTGAACTCGCAACCGTTTATTTTACTACTGTAAAAGATTCTACAATTATTGAATATGCTACAACAGATAAAAACGGAAATTTTATTATCAATACTAAAAAGTATGATAAACCAGTTTTCTTAAAAGTAAATTATACTGGATACCAAGCGTATTACGAAGAGCAAAAAAATCTTACTGAAAGTAAAGATTTTGGTAAATTGTATATGCTTGAAAATGCAAATGTTTTGAATGAAGTGATTATTAAGAGCGAAGCACCGCCAATTACGATTAAAAAAGACACTTTAGAATTTAATGCTGGATCGTACAAAGTGCGTCCAGATGCCAATGTGGAGACATTGCTAAAACAGCTTCCAGGATTTGACGTAGATAATACAGGAAAAATTACGGTAAATGGGCGAGAAGTCAATCAGGTTTTAGTAAATGGAAAAGCATTTTTTGATAAAGATGGCGCTATTGCCATAAAGAATCTTCCTGCCGATATTATTAAAAAAGTTCAGGTTTCTGATTTTAAAACCAAAAAAGAAGAGCTTTCCAAACAAGAATCGACTTCAGATTATTCGAGTATAAATATTACCATTGACGAAAAGAAAAATAAAGGATATTTCGGTAAAGTCCTTGGCGGGTATGGTTCAGACGAACGTTACGAAAGCAGTTTGATGATGAACTTCTTCAAAAACAAACAAAAAATTAGTGTTTTGGCTTCGTCAAATAATATCAACTCAACCGGATTTTCTATGGATGATGTTTTTGATAATATGGGAGGCGGTCGAAATGCAAGAGGAGGCAGTCAAGGCGCTAGCAGTGGAGGAAAAGGAATTACGCAGTCGACTTTGGCTGGAATTAATTATTCCGATGATTGGACAGAGGATTTGGAGTTTATGAGCAGTTACAACTTTACCAATTCGGTGACTAAAAACGACAGTAAATCCAATCAGCTTAGTTTGTTGCCAACAGGAAATATTTTGACTGAAGCAGATTCTAAAACTAGAAATGAAAATACGGGTAATAAAGCCAATTTTGAATTAGAGTATAAAATCAATCCTACGATGCAGATTGTTGTGGCTCCAAAATTGAATTTGTCTGAATCGAACAGCAATTCTTCGTCTTCATCTTTTTCTGAGGATGAAAATGGAGAAGCATTGAACGAAAGTACAGCGACATCGCATACAGAAAGTTCAAATACGAGTTTTGCCAATAGCATTAATTTCAATAAAACTTTCGAAAAGAAATCTCGAAATTTAAGTGTTGTTTTTAATAACAATAACACGAAAAATGATTCGAACGGAATTAATATTTCGGAGACTATTTTTTATCAGGATTCAAAACCAAATGACGAAAGAAACCAGAATGCAAAAAATACTTCTAAAAGTGATGCATATTCGCTTGACTTAGAATATACGGAGCCTATTACAGATTCTCTTCGAGTTCGTTTTGGAACCGATTTTGACTGGCAGAGTTCGATGAACGATCAAAAGACATTTAATTTTGATGATGCATCACAGGAATATTCCGATTTGAATTTATCGCTGACGAATTATACAACATCCAAACAAAACTCAATTACCCCAAAAGTTGGGATTAGCTGGCAGAAAAGCAAATTATCGCTTAATGTAAACTCAAGAACCTCAATTGTAGAATTTGATAACCATTCTTTTTACTTAAATCAAGCGACTGATTTGAATAAAAGATATATGCTTCCGTACGGAACGGCACAGCTTCGATACAAATTTAACCGTTCTAAAAACTTAACGTTTAAATACGATTATTCTAATGCGCTTCCGTCAGCAACGCAGTTAATGCCAGTTGCAGATCTGAATAATCCGCTGAATAGTGTAATTGGTAATCCAAACTTAAATCCGATTGAGAAAAATACGGCGGGAATTGATTTTAAAAATTTTGATTTTAGAACACGTTCCGGCTATAGTTTATTCCTTAAAGGAGATTATTATAATAATGATATCGTTTCGACTTCTATTTATGATGACAGCGGAAAAAGAAATACTACTTATGTAAATATTTCAGGAACGTATTCGGCTTCGGTTGGAGGAAACTGGAATCAGCAGATTAAGAAAGATGCGCATACGATTAGATACGGTTTGCGTTTAAGCGGTAACTACAATTTTGATAAAGGATTTACAAATGCGGTTTTGTATTATGCCAAATCGGTTGTAATTACGCCTAGCGTTTATGCTTCGTACGATTATGGAGAAGTGCTTTCGATCGCACCGTCTTATAGTTTATCGTACAACGAAACGAGATACGAAAACTTTTCAAGAGATGCGACTTCAAACGTAATTCATAGAATTAATATGCAGACGACTTCTTACTGGCCAGCCAATTTGATTTTCGGAAATGATTTTGGATATACTTATAATTCGAATATTTCAGATGATTTCAAAAAAGATTTCTTCCTTTGGAACACCAGTTTGTCTTACGGATTTTTGGATAAAAAATTATACGCAAAAGTGAAAGTCTACGATGTCTTAAATCAGAATCAAAGCGCAACAAGAACTATTTCGCCAACTTCTATTAGAGACGAAGAAAACACCGTTTTAAAGCGATATGTAATGTTTTCTCTAGCTTATAAAATAGGAAACTTCGCCGAAAGCAAAAAAGGAGGAAAAAGACAAAGGGGATCGTAGTTTTTTTTGAGGGGCTGAGGAGCTGAGGAGCTGAGGTTCTGAGCTTCTAAGAAACAAAGAAACAAAGAAACAAAGAAACAAAGGGAATAATAAAAAAACCGAAAATCAAATTTTTGATTTTCGGTTTTTTTATTGGAAAATCTAAAATCTAAAATCTAAAATCTAAAATCTAAAATCTAAAATCTAAAATCTAAAATCTAAAATCTAAAATCTAAAATCTAAAATCTAAAATCTAAAATCTAAAATTTTCGATTGATCCTATGGTAAACCGTAAACCTGATAATATCCCGATCGTAAAAATCTACTCCGCTTGCGCGTCTCTGAAAGTTTTTTAAATAGCCCAATTCTAATCCAAGATTTGGATTAAAATGATAGCGTAAAGCAAAGTAAATACGATTTTGGTCAAAAGTATTTCTGCGATTGTCTTTTCCGAAATTGAATAAAATTTCATCAGAAATAGTTCCTTTTATACTTCGTTTTTCCTTTTCCCAAATCGTAAATTGAGACTGTAAACGATATCTAAATCTGTAAGCAAATGAAAATTCATTCAATAATCCATTTTTATCTGCTTTTTGAATAAACCGTTCTTCTAGCTGAAAACGGTTGTGAAAAGTGATTTTGGCAATATCATTAATCAAAGTAATATCTTGCTGCGCTCTATATTCGGGTACAGAGTAATCAGGATCAACATTCGGATTTTGTGTGTTTACATTAAAATAAGCAAATCCAGCTCCCAAATCGATCATTTTGTTTGCTCTGTAGCGAGCTTGAGATCTAATGACAAAAAGATTTTCGTGGACAGGATTTACAAAGCTTCGATTGTCAAATTCAGAATGAATAGCCCATTTTTCGCTTAACGGAAAAATATTATAGTATCGAATCCAGGTTAAAGTCTGCTGGTCGATTTTTCTTTGGTTTTGTCCGCTTAAAAGCTGACTCGTCAAGATTATAACAAAAAATATTCGCTGATACTTTTTCAATACTATAAATTCAGGCTGCGAATATATAGAAAACAGAATATACGAATTGAATTTAGGTTTGTTTTTTAAAATGCTTTTTGTTTGATTTTGTGATAGTTTTATTCTTTGAAAATTATTTCACTTAAATCGAAGTATCTTCAAAACCATAAAGCTGGTCTTTATTCTTATTGGTGTTTAAAAATAATTCTAATTGCGGAATGATTTCCAATTGTAAAAAACGAACTTCCGGATTGTTTCCATGACCGCTTTTTATTACAGAAGTAAAACGGAAGTTTTTGTTTGAGTTTTCATTTTTTATAGTCAACTGATAATAAAAAGAATTTGATTTCGATTTTGATGAAATAGCTAAAATACTGCTGAGATTGCAGATTTTCTTTTTAGCGATGGGTGTAATCTTGTAAAAAGAATCTATTTTTTTATCAAATTTGATAGTGGTTTTGTTTCGAATTAAAAACAAATAAAGACTATTCGAAATTAAAAGAAAAATAATAACAAAAGCAGTATATAAACCGATTAGAGAATTAATAAACTCCAATACAAGAAAACCAATAGTTAAAACTAAAACCCCTAAAATTAAATTTACGATATTATTCGATTTGCTGTACCAATAAGGATCAAATGAAATCTCATTTTCTGAAATAGTAAAATTGTAGTAAGTCTGTATTGTAGTGTTCAAATTATTGAAAATTTAAAAAGAACATTAAATTTCAATATTTTAAAAATCAAAAAAAGACTCTGGAAGTTTTTAAAATGACAGTTTAAGGTTTGTTTAAAAAATAAATAAAAAAAACGAGATGTATCTTAAAAATACATCTCGTTTTAATACTAAAACTAACTAACCACTTATAGAGAATACTTCAATGTAACTCCATAAGTTCTTTGATCACCAATAACTCCAGCATATTGTCCTGAGTTACCACCTGCAGGCAATAATTGCTCGTAGTAATCTTTATTTAAAAGATTGCGTCCCCAAAACTGAACAGATAAACCTTGCGAAGCACGGAAACCTAAACGGGCATTAAAGATTGCATAACCTTGTACAACTAAATATTTTGAAGCTGAAGGACTTGACGAAAATTCAGAACGTGCATAGCCGTCAGCAGCGAAGTAAATTTTTCCAGCATTTCCAAAGAATCTCGCATTGTCAGAAAGCTCACCTCCAAGAGAACCTGCCCATCTTGAAGCTCCTGGCAATTCAGTTCCAGAAACATCTTTAAAGGCAACTGGTGCTCCGGTTTCTTCTAAAGGAAGTGGTGCATTTGTAAATTTCACATATTTACCATCTGTATAAGTTGCAGCTCCATTTATTGTCAAGTGTGAATTGATAACAAAGCTAGCATCCAATTCTGCACCTCTTACACGAACTTTGTCTGCATTAGCAAGATAACCGCGGTTTACACCCAACTCAGCCGCCTGAACGTTGGTTTGAAAATCTTTGATATCGGTATTAAAGAACGTTAAGTTGAAAATTGAGTTTTTAAATGGAGACGTTTTTACTCCAATTTCATAATGGTTTACTTTTTCTGGCTTAACCACTGCAAGTTCAGTCAACGGCTGTCCAGCTGCATTGGTTGGAAGCCCAGCTACGTTAACTCCAACTGGCTTATAACTTTTAGCATAAGTAGCATAAGCATTGATTTTGTCTGATGCTTTGTAAGTAAGCGTTAAGTTTCCAGAAAAGTCTGTGTTATCTGTATCAGAATCAAATGCCTGATCGGAGTAAACTGATTTTTTTAAAGCCAATAAGGCTGGATCTGTAGTCTGAAGACCTCCGTATGTTTTACGAGAATAACTTGCATCTTTTTTATCAAAATTATATCTCAAACCCGGTAAAATGTGGAATCTCTCTGTAACAGCCCAATCAATCTGTCCGAATACAGCTGCACTAGAAGCTCTGATTCTTGCATCTGTTTTAATTCCGTAACCTTCAAAAAGGCCAGGAGTTTTCCATAACGGACTTGTTGAGCTTTGAGAGAATCTCCATTGTGCATTTCCAGATTCTTCTGTACCGTCTGTTTGAGAAGTTTGATCGATAAAGAATACTCCAGCAACACCGCTAATTTTTGAAGTTAACTGACCAGCATAACGAACTTCTTGTGTAATCTGAGTTTGTCTTGTTGGGTTTTGAGATTTAGCTAAAACCTGCAATCCCGTAAAATCTCTGTCATTTGACGGATCCCAGTTCCAGAAACGCCAAGCTGTTGTAGAAGTCAATGTTCCACCGCCAATTTTAGTGTCAATGTTTAATGAAACACCTCCTAAATCTTGTCCAGAACGCCAAGGCGTATCATGATCTATTTTACGGTCAAAAGCATTTAAACTTGGCAATTGATAATTTAAATCGGCAATAATAGCATCAAACTGACGGTATGCAGCCCTTTGAGTAGGGGCAACACCAGCAACAACCTGCGCATATCCGTCAGGACGCTGTGTTGTAAGATCTCCTGCAAAAATAATGTTTGTATTTTCGGTAGGAGTCCATAATAGTTGTCCTCTAAAACCTTGATTATTCAAAGTGTTGGTTGGTCTTCCAGTAGCAACGTTATCAATTAAACCGTCACGCTGAGTTCCAGAAAAAGATAAACGGCCAGCCACTTTTTTTCCTAATGCTCCAGTAATAGAAGCTTTAGCCTGCAAAAAGGCATAATTTCCATAACTTACTTCAAAATCGGCACCCGATGTAAAACTTGGTTTGCGAGAAGTAATATTAAAAGCCCCAGAAGTGGTATTTTTTCCAAATAAAGAACCTTGTGGTCCACGTAAAACTTCGATTTGTTCAACATCGATAAAATCTAAAGTTGTCGCTGCTGGACGTGCATAATAAACACCGTCAACGTAAAAACCAACTCCAGGATCGATACCATCATTTGTAAGTCCGAATGGAGAACCTAAACTTCTAATGTTGATTCCAGTATTTCTTGGGTTAGAAGAATACAATTGAACCGAAGGAACCAATTCTTTAATACGGTTTACGTTAAACGCTCCCGCTTGTTCTGCTTGTTTTCCTGTTACGACAGAAACGGCAATTGGCACATCCTGAACTTTTTCGATTCTTCTTCTTGAAGAAACTACAACTTCTACCAATTGGTTTTCCTCGCGTAAAGTTACCAATAAAGGAGAAGCAGGAATTGCTGTAATTTCAAGTTCGTTGGTTTTGTATCCAATGTATTGAACTAAAAGCGTAATAGGCAATTTTCCTTGAGATTCTATCGAAAAACGTCCTTCAGAATCTGTAATTGTGCTAAATGTTGTTCCTTTAATTACCACATTGGCTGCTTCTAAAGGAATATTTTGATCTGTAGTTACAACTCCTTCAATTTTTTGTGCGAATGAGATTGAGAACGTTAAAACTGCAAGTATTGTAAATATATTTTTTATAGATGTTTTCATTTTTATATTAAGTATATGTGATTAGTAGAATTTAGAATTAAATTTTTTTTACCAGCACATACACATCATAAATGAAGCAGTATTCACAGTTGTGAATTTGTTATTATAGTTTTGCAAAAGATTTTTTCCACCTGATTTACTAGAAGGTACTTTCATGAGTTAAAATTTTGTAAATGATTAGTTAATTATTTTTGGCAAATATATATAATTAATTCTATCGATTTACTAGGATTTAGAAAATATTTTTTTATTTCTTCACTAATGAAGCAATTGTGATACCTTCCATAGCCTTCAAAGTTTTATCTCTAATCAGCATTAAACCGTGACGCAGACTGCATTCGTCCTCGGTTTTGCAATCAGAGCAAGGCTCATAAAAATTTAGAGAAGCACATGGCAAAAGTGCAATTGCACCGTCAAATAATCGGTGAATTTCTGCCAAAGTAATGTCATTTTTAGATTTTATCAGGTAGTATCCGCCAAATTTTCCCTGCTTACTGCTTACAAAACGACCGCGTTTCAGATCTAATAAAATCTGTTCCAAAAACTTTTTAGGAATATTAGCGCCATCCGCAATTTCTACTGTTCTAGAAATGTGATTTTCGTCTTGTTCTGCTAAATAAAGTAAGGCCTTAAGGGCATATTTTGCTTTATGTGATAACATCTATTTTTTAATTATGAATTATAAATTATGAATTAAATTTTGAATTTAAAATATCTTCAAAGATAACTTGAAACTTTAAACAAAACTTAAAACATGAAACAAAATTTAATTACCAGCCTCCGCTAGATCCTCCGCCAGAGAAACCTCCACCGCCAAATCCGCCGCCGAAGCCACCGCCACCGCCGAAACCGCCTCCAGAAGATCCGCCACCGAATCCTCCAAATCCGCCGCCTCCGCCACTTCTTCCAAGATTACTTAGAATGATGACATCGAGCAGGCTAGGGCCACCGCCGCCATTGTTTCCTGAGTTTCCTCCACCGCCTCGTTTATTTCGAGAAAGTAGAATTAAAACAATAACAACAATTACGATAAAAGGAAGAATAGGAAAGTCTTGTCCTTTATTGGTTGTTTTGCGTTCGCCTTTAAATTTTCCTTTAAAAACGTCAATAATAGCATCAGTTCCTTTGTCAAGACCGTTGTAAAAACTTCCCGCCTTGAATTCTGGTATGATAATATTTCTAATAATAGTTCCACCAATACCTGCCGTTAAACGATCTTCAAGACCGTAACCTGGATTGATGGCAATTTTCTTTTCATTTTTAGCTAAAAGAATTACAACGCCATTATCGTCTTCTTTTGTTCCTCCAATTCCCCAAGTTTGTCCCCATTTTGTTGCTAGCTGGCTTACATCTTCTCCTTTTAAACTTTCAATAGTAATTACCACAATTTGAGTAGTTGTAGAATCGGAGTAGCGAACTAGTTTTTCTTCTAATTGTGCTTTTTCTGTTGAACTTAAAATGTTGGCATAATCATAAACAGAAGTCTGAAAACTTGGTTTTGGCGGAATCTCAAATTGCGCAAAAATAGCATTGCTGATAAATAATGCGATAAACAAAAAAGTAATCTGAAAAATTCTATTGGAATTTGTGATTTTGTTTTTAGAAATTTTCATTATTTATCCTTTTGAGATTTCGTTAGATAATTCGTTTACATCATCTTCCTGAGAAGGAAAATATTTTTTAAGCTGTGTTCCGGCATTTAAGATGCCCTCAACAATTCCTTGTTTAAAGTTTCCAGCTTTAAAGTGGTTGGTCATAATGTCTTTGGTACAATCCCAAAAATCATTGGCTACCAAATCATTAATTCCTTTATCTCCACAAATTACAAAGTTTTTGTCGTCAACTGCAAAATAGAGCAATACGCCATTTTTTAGTTTCGTTTCGTCCATTCGCAATTCATGAAAAACTTCTAAAGCCCTGTCAAAATGGACTTTAGAAGTTGTTTTTTCTATATGAACTCTAATTTCGCCAGAAGTATTATTTTCGGCCATGCGAATAGCTTCAACAATTTCTTGCTCTTCTTCTTTGGTTAAAAAATCTTCTACTTTTGACATTTTTTGATTTTAGAGTTAAGATTGTAGATTTTAGATTGAAAATGGATTCTCAATTAAATCTTTGATATTAGAATTTTACTTCAACAGGTTTGTCTGCTCCAGTCGATGCTTCAAAGTATGGTTTTTCTTTGTATTCGCTCAAGAACCAGTTGTTCGGAATTTTTAAAACATATCCGTTGTAAACTTGTACAGATTCGTTAAAACGAGTTCTGGCTGTTAGAATCTGGTTTTCAGTACTTGCCAATTCGTCTTGTAATTTCAAGAAGTTTTCGTTTGCTTTTAAAGTTGGATATTGTTCAACAGAAACCAATAATCTTGATAAAGATGAACTTACTCCACTTTGCGCTTGGTTAAATGCTGCTAATTGTTCTGGAGTTACATTACTTGGATCAATAGTTACCGAAGTAGCTTTTGCACGAGCTTCGATTACTGCGGTTAAAGTTCCTTTTTCAAAATCTGCAGCACCTTTTACAGTGTTTACTAAATTCCCGATAAGATCATTACGTCTTTGGTAAGCCGTCTGAACATTTCCCCATTCTTTATTTACAGCTTGACTGTGTTGCAAAGCAGTATTTTTAATACCAATCGACCAAAATGCGATAATAGCAATAAGTGCTACAATAATTCCTACAGGGATTAACCACTTTTTCATATTTGTTTAATTTAGGTTTATTTCAATTTTTAATTACAATTCGTTTTTGATGTCGTTCAGTTGCGTTTTTATCGACTCTAATTTACGTATTATTTCGAATTTATCTAACGTTTTCTTCTGACCTTCTTTTAAGTGTATTTTCGCACCATCAAGCGTAAATCCTCTTTCTTTTACTAAGTGATAGATTAATTGAAGATTGGTAATATCTTCTGGGGTGAACATTCTATTTCCCTTTGCATTTTTTTTAGGTTTCAGAATATCAAATTCGCTGTCCCAAAATCGTATCAAAGAAGCATTGACATTAAAAGCTTTGGCAACTTCGCCAATACTGTAATATCTTTTGTCTTTAGAAAGTTCAATATGCATGGTTCGTTTTTTTCTATTTTATTTCAAAAATAGTATTTTTTGTACTATTAATCTAATGATTGGTTTTCTTGATTTGCCATTTGTGAAATTGCGACATATTCTACAGCCGAAATATTTCCGTAATAAAAATTCAGCGGATTTACCACTTTTCCGTCTTTGTGCACTTCATAATGACAATGCGGACCTTCTGATCTTCCTGTACTTCCGACATAACCAATAACATCGCCGCGTTTTACTCGCTGTCCCGGACGGCAGTTGTATTTGCTTAAATGCGCATACAAACTTTCATATCCAAAACCGTGCCTGATCACAACATGGTTTCCGTATCCAGAAGCAGTGTTGTCTGCTCTTTCTACAACGCCATCTCCTGTTGCGTAGATTGGAGCGCCTGTATTGGCAGTAAAATCCATTCCGTTATGCATTTTTCGCACTTTCGTGAAAGGATCAATGCGGTATCCAAAACCTGACGCAACACGTTTTAAATTTTCATTTCGGACTGGCTGAATGGCAGGAATTGCCAATAATAAGTTTTCTTTAGCTCCAGCTAATTTTAAAATCTCATCTAAAGATTTGGATTGAATGGCCAATTGCTTCGAAAGCTTATCAATTCTTTTTGTGGTATTTAGAACCAATTGCGAATTATTGTATCCTTCTAAAATTTTATATCGGTCAGAATTTTTAAAACCTGCTTTTCGAATAGAATCTGGAATTTCGGCTTTGTTAAAATAAATGCGGTAAATATTATTGTCACGTTCTTCTAAAGCATCTGCAGCTTCATCAATTTCGTCTAATTTTTTATTCAAAATAGCATATTGCAGTTTTAAATTTTCAATCTCTCGGGCCTGCAAACGATCTTTGGGAGTTTCGAAATAAGGAGTGTTTATTAAAAGGACAAAAACTAAAAAGCCAAATAGTGCCGAAGCGACTAAAAACAGGAATGCGTAACCAATTTTTATTCTTTTTCTGGTTTTTATTTTCGTATAAGCCAGATTTTCTGAGTCGTAATAATATTTTACTTTCGCCATATTTTAAAATACGCTATTTTTGCAGCTTGTAAAATAACTTAGACGAACAATATTGCAAAATGTTGCAGTCATAAAGGCTTTTTACAAGAAGATAGGTTAATTATATAATTGGGGTAATTATATAATGCGCAAAATAAGGAATTTATTGTTTTAAACGATTAGTTTTTTATTATCGATTTCGAAATTAACGCATTATCAAATTCACAGATTATCTAATTGTCTAATTATCAAATTGACACATTAAACAGACACATTTTCTAATTAAAATATGAAATCACAAGACGTACGTAAACAATTTTTAGATTTTTTTGAGAGTAAAGGGCATACAATTGTCCCATCGGCTCCTATTGTCCTTAAAGACGACCCAACCTTAATGTTCAATAACTCGGGAATGGCCCAGTTTAAAGAATTTTTCTTAGGGAACGGAACTCCAAAAAGTCCAAGAATAGCCGATACGCAAAAATGTCTTCGTGTTTCAGGAAAACATAATGATCTTGAGGAGGTTGGTATTGATACGTACCACCATACGATGTTTGAAATGTTAGGAAACTGGTCTTTTGGAGATTACTTCAAAAAAGAGGCAATCAACTGGGCTTGGGAATTATTGACTGAGGTTTATAAAATTCCTAAAGAAAATCTTTATGTTTCTGTTTTTGAAGGAAGCAAAGAAGATAACGTTCCGTTTGACCAAGAAGCTTGGGATATCTGGAAAACTTTAATTGACGAGGACAGAATTATTTTAGGAAACAAAAAAGATAATTTCTGGGAAATGGGAGATCAAGGACCTTGTGGACCTTGTTCTGAAATTCACGTTGATTTACGTTCTGCAGAAGAAAAAGCTCAGGTTTCTGGAAAAAGTTTAGTAAATAATGATCACCCGCAAGTAGTTGAAATTTGGAATAATGTATTCATGGAATTCAACCGTAAAGCGGATGGTTCTCTTGAAAAACTTCCTGCACAGCACGTAGATACCGGAATGGGATTTGAGCGTTTGTGTATGGCTTTACAAGGAAAAACATCTAATTATGATACAGATGTTTTCATGCCATTAATTAGAGAAATCGAAACAATTACGGGAGCAACTTATACAGTTAAAGCTTCAAACGAAGCAGAAGAAAAAGTAAATATTGCAATTCGTGTTGTAGCAGATCACGTTCGTGCGGTAGCTTTTGCTATTGCTGACGGTCAGTTGCCTTCTAACACTGGTGCTGGTTATGTAATTCGTAGAATTTTGCGTCGTGCTATTCGTTACGGATTTACTTTCCTAAATACTAAAGAAGCTTTTATCTATAAATTGGTAGAAACTTTAAGCGAACAGATGGGAGATTCTTTCCCAGAAATCAGAACGCAGAAAGCGCTTTGTTCAAATGTTATTCGTGAAGAAGAAAATTCATTTTTAAGAACCTTAGATCAAGGATTAATTCTTTTAGATGCTGTAATTTTAAATAATACAGGCGATACAATCGATGGTAAAAAAGCATTCGAATTGTATGATACTTACGGATTTCCAATCGATTTAACGGCTTTGATTCTTTCAGAAAAAGGATTGAAACTAGACGAAAAAGGATTCCAAGAGCAATTGCAATTGCAAAAAGAGAGATCTCGTGCAGCTTCTAAAGTAACTGCTGGAGACTGGCATGTAATTGTTGAAGATGATATTCAGGAATTTGTGGGTTATGACAGATTGTCGCATCAGGTTAAAATCACAAAATACCGTAGAGTAGAAAGTGCAAAAGATGGTGAGATTTTTCAATTGGTTTTCAATGCAACGCCTTTTTATGGAGAAAGCGGAGGACAAACTGGGGACAAAGGATATTTAGAAGCACAAAACGGTGATATCGTTTACATTATTGATACGAAAAAAGAAAATAACCAAACGATACATTTAGCTAAATCGTTACCAGAAAACTTAACTGGAACTTTTAATGCTGTTGTTGATGCGATTCAAAGAGCTAAAACTTCGTCAAATCACTCGGCTACGCATTTATTGCACCAAGGTTTGCGTAAGATTTTAGGAACGCATATCGAACAGAAAGGTTCGATGGTACGTAATGCTTCATTGCGTTTTGACTTTTCTCACTTTGCAAAAGTTACAGACGAAGAATTACTAGAGGTTGAAAACTTTGTTAACGCAAGAATTCGTGAAAGTTTACCATTAATTGAAAAAAGAGCAATTCCGAAAGAGCAGGCTTTAGAAGATGGAGCAATTGCTTTGTTTGGTGAAAAATATGGAGATTTAGTTCGTACGATTAAATTTGGAGATTCTGTCGAATTATGCGGAGGAACACACGTTGCCAATACATCTGATATCTGGCACTTTAAAATCGTTTCTGAAGGAGCTGTTGCAGCTGGAATTAGAAGAATTGAGGCAATTACAAGCGAAGCCGCAAAAGAATATTTTGAGTCTCAGGCGCTTTCTTTTGGCGAAATTAAAGAAGCACTTAAAAATGCTCCAGATCCTGTAAAAGCGATTCACGCATTGCAAGACGAGAATGCTCAGTTGAAAAAACAATTGGAAGCTTTGTTAAAAGATAAAGCCAAAAATATGAAAGCTGACTTGGCTAAAGAATTACAAGAAATTAACGGAGTTCAATTCTTGGCAAAACAAGTTGATTTAAACCCTGAGGGAGCAAAAGATTTGGCTTACGAATTAGGAAATTCATACCAAAATCTATTTGTAGTTTTCGGAACGGTTAACGACGGAAAACCAATGTTAACTTGTTATGTTTCTAAAGAAATTGTGGCAAGCAAAAATCTAAACGCAGGACAAGTGGTTCGCGAATTGGGTAAATACATTCAAGGAGGCGGAGGAGGTCAGCCTTTCTTCGCAACTGCAGGAGGTAAAAACGCTGATGGAATTGCTGAGGCACTTTCTAAAGCTGCCGATTTTGTTAAATAAAAAAAAGATGCTAAGAAGCTAAGATACTAAGGTTCTAAGTTTTTTATAATTCAAAAATAAACCCGACAGATTTTTTAAAATCTGTCGGGTTTTGTTTTTTCCTCATTTTATGTCATTTCGACGAAGGAGAAATCTTCGCGAGAAACTCGCCAAAGATTTGACATGCTTTACGGAGCTACTTACGAAGATTTCTCCTTCGTCGAAATGACAAAACGATGCGTTTAAAAAAGATTTTTAAACAAAAAGTAAAGTCTATTTCAAAAAATAAACCCGATAGATTTTTAATCTATCGGGTTATTTTATGTAGCCATTAATTAATCTTTTAATCAGTAGCAGAAAAACTTAGAAGCTTAGAACCTTAGATCTTAGTAGCTTAAAAAAAAAACTATTTTCGCTCCCCAATTTGCTGGCGCCACATAGCATAGTACAATCCTTTCTCCACAATAAGATCATCGTGTTTACCTTGTTCGATAATTTTACCTTGTTCTAAAACGAAAATTCTATCTGCATGCATAACAGTAGATAAACGATGCGCGATTAAAACGGTGATTCTGTTTTTGTCAGAGATATTTCTGATGGTATCATTAATTTCTTCTTCAGTAATCGAATCCAAAGCTGAAGTTGCTTCGTCAAAAATCAATAAATTCGGATTTCTTAAGATGGCTCTGGCAATAGACAAACGCTGTTTTTCTCCACCCGAAACTTTAATTCCGCCTTCGCCGATTGTTGTATTTAGACCGTCTTCTGCACGTCTTAAAAGTTTGTCACAGCTAGCTCTTTTTAGCGCATCGTACAAATCTTCGTCGGTTGCATTTGGCTTAACGAATAATAAGTTTTCGCGAATTGTTCCTGAGAATAATTGAGCATCCTGAGTTACAAAACCAAGCTGTTTTCTTAAATCTAATAAATCAATTTCGGTGGAATCGATGTCATTATATAAAACCTGGCCTTCCGCTGGAGTATATAATCCGACTAACAATTTTACCAATGTTGTTTTTCCAGATCCCGACGGACCGACAAAAGCAACAGTTTGTCCTTGTTGAATTTCGAAATTAATATTTTCAACCGCTTTAAATTTTGCCGTTTTATGTTGAAAACTAACATTTTCGAAAAATAATTTCTGAATCGCTCCAATATGTTTAGGTGTCTTTGGACGAAATTCTTTTGGAGCATTCAGTAAGTTTTTGAAATTCTCCATTGAAACTTTCGTTTCATTCAAAGCAATAATAAAGTTTCCAAGCTCTTGTAAAGGGCCAAAAATAAAGAAGGTAAAAAATACCATTGTCAATAAATCTCCGACAATGATTTTTCCTCCGAATAAGAAATAATACAAAGCAAAAACCACACACGTTCTTAAAAAGTGAACAGTAGTTCCTTGTATAAAACTTAAACTTCTAATAAATCGGATTTTCTGTAATTCTAATTGAAGGATTTTAAACGTATTCAGATTTAAACGCTTCTCTTCTTGATAAGTTAACCCGAGACTTTTTACCAATTCGATATTTCGTAAACTTTCAGTCGTAGAACCGGCAAGTGCATTGGTTTGGTTTACGATTTTTCTAGAAACTATTTTAATCTTTTTTCCCAAATACAAACTCACCAAAGCAATAATTGGAGCTGTAATTAAAAAGATAATGGAGATTCTTAAATCAATTCGGGCAACATAAACGATAACAAAAATAAACCCGATTATGGTCTGGAAAATCAAAGAAATCGAAAGCGTAATCAGTTTTTCAGAATCAATTCTCACTTTGGTTAATTTACTTAAAGTTTCACCGCTTCGCTGATCTTCAAATTCAGCATACGGAAGGTCGAGAGATTTTTTGATTCCGTCTGTGTACATCTGGGCGCCAGTACGCTGAATGACAACATTGGTAAAATAATCCTGAAAGTTTTTGGTAATTCTCGAAATCATGGCTGCTCCAAGTGAAAGTCCCAGCCAGAATGCCAGAGATTTAATAAAGCCGATTTCGTTTCCTTTGTATTTTGTGAGACCAACGCCGCAGTCCTGCATTAATTTTCCTGTAATTACAGAATCTGACAAACTAAAACAAATGTTGATGGTAGCCATTATCAAAGCAAAAAACAAAAGCATTTTATGTCTGATGATGTAGGTATATAATAATTTCATATAAGATTAAAAAATAATGGAAGATGCAAAAATAAGGAATTGTTTGGGTTTGTGATTACGTTTTTTGTTATTAAAAATGTAATTTTTTAACGCTGTTAAGTTGCAGTAAAAGTTGGTGATTATAGTTTTTTCTATAAAAGGTGTTTTTTGAAAATTGAATGCTAAAAAAAAAGAAAAAAATATTTGTTACGAATGCGGAATCACGTAAGGTTTTGGTTTTTGGTTGTAGTACGTTTGCGGTAATAACATTTAATACCATAAACAAAATGAAAAAATTTTTATGCCTTTTTAGTGCATTAACACTTTCTTTAACTTCTTGCTCTAGTGATGATAATGGTTCAGAAGAAGGATCTGCAGCATTATTACCAACAAAAATTACCGAAACAGTTGTTGAAAACGGAAAATCTGGAACTCTTGATTACACATTAACTTATGATGGAAATAAATTAAAGCAAATTTCCCTATCAGATGCTTCAAAATCTGTTTACACTTACACAGGAGATCTTATTACTAAAGTAGAGTATTTTAAGTCAGGAGTTTTACAATGGACTGATGTTTATGCTTACGAGGGAACAAAACTAGTTTCTAAAATTACTACAGATGCTTTTAATACCACATCTCAAGAAAAATTGACTTTTGTATATAACGCAAACGGAACTGTAAATGTAAATGAGTCAGAAATAATCAACAGACAGGAAATTAAATACGATACGACGACCCTATACACATTCGCAAATGGAAATATCATTTCTACTGAATTTATAGACGGAGTGAAAGAAAAAATAACTAGTACATATGACGATAAGAAAAGCCCGTTTGTGAACATTACAGGTCTAAAACTTTTATTAGACTTAGACAATGAATTTGATTTCTATTCTGCAAATAATGCATTGACAAGTGTAACCGTAACTTATAATGCTGACGGAAAAGCAGTTCAAACTGCTAGTGTAGATTACAAATTGAAATACAATTCTAGTAATTTCTTAAGTGAGATATTTGCTGGAGATGCAAATGATTCTTTCAAAGTTCAAATTACTTATTAATTAGTTTCCAATAAAATAAAGTCCCCAATTAGCTATTTTGAGTTAATTGGGGATTTTTTTTGATGAATAAGTGGGTATTAAGCTGTATTTTTGAATAAAAAAGCCATGCAATTCAGAACTCAAATCCCAATTTCAAAAAGTAACAATCCGATCGATTACAATTCGAAAGTACTTTCTATTGGTTCTTGTTTTGCAGAAAATATGGCGGATAAGTTCGATTATTTTAAATTTCAGAATGAAACCAATCCGTTTGGGATTATTTTCAATCCAGTTTCTATTGAGAAATTATTTAATCGAATTTGGAAGCAAGAATGGTTTGAAGAAAAAGATGTTTTCTTTTATAACGAACTTTGGCATAGTTATGAAGTGCATTCTGATTTGAGCAATTCAGATCGTCAGGAATTGCTAGAAACACTTAACAAAGCAGTTGCAGAAACCTACAAACAAGTAAAAGAAGCAACTCATATTATCATCACTTTTGGAACTTCTTGGATTTATAGAAACTTGGAGAAAGATCAAATTGTAGCCAATTGCCACAAAGTGCCTCAAAAACAGTTTTCAAAAGAATTATTATCAGCAGAAGTAATTCAAAAAAGTATTCAAAATACAATTGAGTCGATTCAGACTTTAAATCCAAATATCAATTTCATATTTACCATTTCTCCTGTACGCCATATAAAAGATGGTTTTGTAGAAAATCAGCTTAGTAAATCGCATTTGTTTACAGCACTCCATTCCAATCTAAAATCTAAAATCAACAATCTAAAATTAGAATACTTTCCTTCTTACGAAATCATGATGGATGAACTTCGCGACTATCGTTTTTATGCAGAAGATATGCTGCATCCTAACCAAATCGCGGTTGACTATATTTGGAAGCTTTTCAGCGAAAATAATATCTCAGAAAATAGTTTTCTTCTCATGAAGGAAGTAGACGAAATCCAGAAAAGCCTACGCCACAGAAGCTTCAATCCAGACTCAGAACAACATCAAAAATTCTTAGCCAAATTACAGCAGAAAATTGACGCTTTAGGAAAAAAACTGCCACATATTAAGTTTTAATTTTTTTGCCATTGCTTTTTTTTCAACCACAAATTACACAAATTATCACAAATTAATTTTATTCTGCATGGAATAATTTTTACTCTTCAAGATACCTTGTTGAGTGATTTATTTATGGTTATCTAATTAGAAAAAATTTGTGATAATTTGTGTAATTTGTGGCTAAAGATTTTTCTAATCAATCTAATTCATGGCAAAAAAACTTCGTGCTTTAGCTACTCGGTGGTACTAAAACAACTATTTCTCCGTAAAATTTTAGAATAATTCCTCATAATTATGTAAATTGTTAAGGTTTAAATTTTACATTTTTGTAAGATGTGTAATCCTGCTTTTTCCAGAAGCAATTTAATCTTAAACGATTTTATTGACGTATGAATAAGAAAACCATTCATTATTTAAAAAAAACACTTCGTATACTGCTTTGGTGTGTGGGTTCTGTGGTTACATTATTATTACTTCTTATCATTTTAATTCAGGTTCCTTCTGTTCAAAACTTCGTTAAGGACAAAGCCATTACCTATCTTCAAGGCAAGATAAAAACCAAAGTTTCTTTGGATAAAATCTTGATCAAATTTCCAAAAGATGTAGTGCTGGAAGGTTTCTATTTTGAAGATCAAAAAAAAGATACTTTGCTGGCAGGTAAACGATTAGAAGTTGATGTTGACCTTTTTAAATTGGTAAGCAGCGAATTGGAAATCAATTCGGTTTCGCTAGAAAATGTAAAAGCCAATATTTCTAGAAACAAAGACGGCGTTTTCAATTTCGATTACATCATAAAAGCATTCGAATCTAAAGAGCCGAAAGTAGAAGATCCTGATGCAAAACCATTTAAGATATCGGTGGTAAAAGTAAATCTCGATCAGGTAAAATTTAATTTCAAAGATGATTATTCTAAAAACGACATTCGAGTAAACTTGACCCATTTTGATACCAAATTCAAGAAATTCGATTTGGACGGAATGGATTTTAATATTCCGAATATCAACTTGAACGGACTGAAAGTTATTTTAAACCAAGATGTTGTCGAGAAAATTGCAGAAGTTTCAATTCAAACAGTAGATACCGTTTCAAAACGCCCAGATTTTAAATTAAAACTAGACAAAATTGCTTTGTCGAAAATTGATATAGCTTATGATAATAAAGATTCCAGATTAGATTCTGGAATAAAATTAGGAAACTTAAATTTAACAGTAAATGAAATCGATCTTACAAAACAGCTTTTGGATTTTGATACTTTTGAAGTTAAAAATCTTAAAGGAAATCTACGTTTGGGTGCAAAAGATAAGCAAATCGAAGCACCAAACCTCGACACAACAGCCATAAAACAAGCAGGCTGGAAAGTAAAACTAAATCAAGTTGATTTAGAAAATATCGCTTTCAAATTTGATGACATGCAATCGAAACCTGTTTCAAAAGGGATTGATTATGCGCACATGGATTTGAGTAAATTCAACTTCGAAGCAGAGAAATTATATTACGGAAATGATACAATTTCTGGAAATATCAAAGCCTTAACCGTTAACGAAAAAAGCGGTTTGCAGATTCAAGCTTTAAAAACCAATTTCTTTTACGGTCCTAAAAAAGCTTCGTTGGAGAATTTGTATTTGAAAACGCCACAAACGCTTGTACAAGATAAAGTTAAGGCGCAATACAAATCATTGGAATCGCTTCAGAAAGATTTGGGGAATCTTGCCATTGATGCCAATTTAAAACAGTCAAAAATTGGTTTTAAAGATATTTTGCTTTTTGTTCCAGATTTGCAAAAACAGAATCCGTTTAAAAGCAATCCAAATGCGATTCTGCATGTGGATAGCCGCGTAAGTGGAAAAGTAAATAATTTGGATATTTCGAAATTTGAAATGAGCGGAATCGGTACTACAAAAGTTTCCCTTTCGGGGAAAATTGCTGGACTTCCTGATGCTCAAAAAGCCTTTTATGATTTGAATATCAAGAAGATTTCTAGTACTTCAAAAGACATTAATATGTTTGTGCCAGCAGGAACAATTCCGAAAAACATTCAATTGCCTTCGCAGTTAAATCTTCAAGGAAAATTCAAAGGTTCGGTACAGAATTTCAAAACTAATCTGGCTTTAAACAGCAGTTTTGGAAATGCAAAAGTGGATGCTTTGTTTGATCAGCGCATTAAAAAAAGAGAAAAATACGATGCAACGGTTTCGCTGCAAGAATTTGATTTAGGACGTTTAATAAAAAACGATTCCATCGGAAAAATTACGCTTAAAGCGAAAGTTAAAGGAAATGGTTTAGATCCAAAAACCGCAAATGCAGCGATTGATGGTTTGGTACAGAAAGCGGTTTTTAATCGATATACTTATAAAGATTTGGCTTTAAAAGGAAATATCGAAAATGGCTCTTTTGCAGTAAAATCTGGAATGAAAGATCCAAACTTGAATTTTGAATTAACCGCTAGCGGAGATACAAAAGAGAAATACCCGACTGTAAAATTAAAACTGAATTTGGATATTGCCGATTTGGAAAAACTGAATCTGCATGCCGGCCCGATGAAACTTCGCGGAAATGTTGACGCCGATATCACCAATAGCAATCCTGATTTCTTAAACGGAAAAGTGTTTCTATCTAATATTCAGATTCTGCAAGCTGCCGAACCAATTGTCTTAGATTCTATTCGTGTTTTTGCTTTCGCGGATAAAGACAGCAATTCGATAAAAATTTCGTCTCAGTTTCTAAAAGCAGAAGTGGTTGGAAAATATAAATTGACGACTTTGGCCAATTCCATTCAAAAATCATTATCGAAATATATTGATTTGAAAAACCCGAAAGTCAACGCAGAATCTGATGAACAAAGATTAGCATTTATGCTGAAGGTTGATAATGATCCAGTCCTTTTTAAATTACTGCCAAAATTGACAGGTTTAGAGCCATTTACAATCAGCGGAAAGTTTAATAATCAGACAGATTCTTTAGAAGTAAAAGGAACGATTCCGAGAATTGTTTATGCCAGCAACACTATTTCTGATGGGAAAATCAATATTGAAGCCAAAGAAAATGCTTTAGAATATTCCGTTTCCGTGGCTACAATTGAGAGCGGTTCTTTAAAAATTCCGTTTACAAGTCTGAGTGGAGAGGTTCAGAATAATATTCTGACTTACGCTCTTGAGGTTCAAGATGCCAAGCAAAAACAGCAATATTTTATTGCGGGCGAATTTAAAGCTGAAGATTCTAAAAACATTGTAAAACTGAATCCTGAGAGCTTTATTCTAAATTACGACAAATGGAATGTCGATCCAGAAAACGCAATTGAAATTGGAGATAAACGACTTTATGTCAATAAATTTATTTTGAGTAATGACGGAAATGAGTTAAAAATTCAGTCTCAAGGAACGCAGGACAACGCGCCTTTGCAAGTCGATTTTGTAAACTTCAAAATTGAGACCATTATGAACATGGTTAAAAAAGACGAATTACTAATGCAAGGTATGCTGAATGGAAACGCGGTGGTTGAAAACGTAATGACGAGCCCGACTTTTACTTCAGATTTAAAAATTGATGATTTTACTTTTAAAGGATCAAAAGTTGGTGATTTAGAAATAAAAGTAGATAATAAAACAGCCAATACGCTTGCGGCAAATGTAATGTTGAGTGACGAAGGAAATGACTTAAAACTAACTGGAGATTATCAGCTAGATGCAGGAAATTTTGATTTGGATTTAGTGATAAACAGACTGAATATCAAAAGCATTCAAGGTTTCAGTATGGATAATATTACAGAAGGAACCGGTTATTTGTCTGGAAATTTTAAAGTCACTGGAAATACGTCAGCACCTCAAGTTAATGGAGAATTAAATTTTAATGATGCTGGTTTTAGAGTGACTCAGCTGAATTCTTATTTCAAGGTAAAACAAGAAAAAATAGCCATTAATAACGGAACTATTTCTTTTGATAAATTCTCGCTTTTAGATGAAAATGACAACGAATTATTTGTAAACGGAGACATTAAAACGACTGATTTTAAAGCATACAATTTTGATTTATTAGTACAAGCAGACGATTTTAGAGCGATAAATTCTAAAGCAAAAGACAACGATTTGTTCTATGGAGATTTATTTTTAGATACAAAATTAAATATCAAAGGTAATCTGGACAGTCCTGTTGTAGACGGAACAGTTAAAATAAATAAAGAGACCAAATTTACAGTGGTGCTGCCTCAGTCAGATCCTTCAATTGCAGATCGTGAAGGAATTGTAGAGTTTGTGGATGAAGATAATATGTATCTGAAACAAACGGTTGAAATGCAGAACAAACTGAATCAGTCGGAGCTAAAAGGCATGAACGTGAACGTTGCCATTACTATCAACAAAGAAGCCGAACTGAATTTGATTATCGATAAAGGAAATGGTGACTATCTAAGATTAAAAGGCGAAGCAGAATTGGTTGGAGGAATCGATCAGTCGGGTAAAACTACTTTGACAGGAAAATACGAGTTCAATGAAGGTGCGTACGAAATGAACTTTAATGGAATTAAAAGAAAATTCGATCTTCAAAAAGGCAGTTATATTACTTGGAATGGCGAACCGACACTAGCCAATGTAAATATTACGGCAATCTATAAAGTAGAGACGGCTCCAATTGATTTGCTTGGAAATCAATTGGCAAGTGTAGAACCTGCAATTCGAAATACGTATAAACAAAAATTGCCATTTAATACTTTATTAAAAATGAATGGCGAATTGATGAAACCAGAAATTTCTTTTGGAATTGAACTTCCAGATGGAAATTATAATGTTTCTTCAGACGTTGTTTCGGCTACACAAACCAAGTTAAAACAGCTCGAGCAAGATCCGGCAGAATTAAACAAACAGGTTTTTGCACTTTTATTATTAAACCGATTTGTAGGCGAAAATCCGTTTGCGAGCGAGAGTGGCGGTACAAGCGCAGAAACGTTGGCAAGACAGAGTGTGAGTAAAATACTTTCGCAACAATTGAACAATTTGGCAAGTGATCTTATTACAGGTTTTGAAGTCAATTTTGATTTAGAATCTACAGAAGATTACACTACAGGTACTATGGAAAACCGTACCGACCTGAATGTGGAAGTTTCGAAACGATTATTAGACGACCGATTGAAAGTAACCGTAGGAAGCAGTTTTGGTGTTGAAGGGCAGGAGCGTGCAAATGAAGAAAGTACCAATATTGCCGGCGACGTTGCTCTAGATTATCAGTTGACTAAGGACGGGCGTTATGTTGTTCGTGCCTACAGAAAAAACCAATATCAGGTTGCCGTTGAGGGGCAAGTGGTTGAAACGGGTGTTGGTTTTATTATCACGATGAGTTACAATAAATTCAGAGAACTTTTCCACCGTACCGAGGCTGAGAAAGAATTGATTAAAGAAGAAAAAATCAGAAAAGAGAAAGAAAAGCAGAAAAAAAAGGAAGCAAAGGAAAAAGAGAAACTGCAGGAAAATCAGGAAGAAAACAAAATTGAAGGTAATGAGCAAAAAACATAAACATACAACAAACTATTTTAAAAAATGTGTGGCACTGTTTTCCTTATTTTTTGTTTTAGGATGCAGCAACACAAAATATCTTCCAGAAGGTGATTTTTTATATGTGGGAGGTTCAGTAAAAGTCAAAGATTCGGTCATTAAAAAGAAAGATAGAAAAGCACTAGAGACTGAATTGGAAGGTTTATTGCGTCCAAAACCAAATAAAACCTTCTTAGGTTTACGTCCAAAATTATGGTTTTATAATATTGCAGGAACGCCTAAAAAAGAAAAAGGATTTAGATATTGGCTTAAAAATAAAGTAGGAGAAGAGCCAGTGCTTTTTAGTAAAGTCGATTTAGATTACAATGCATCGGTTTTACGAAATTATGCTGAAAACAAAGGCTATTTTAAAACCCGTGTAAGTGCCGATTCTACAGTTAGAAACAAAAGAGCAACCGCAGAATATGTCGTAACGCCAAGAAAACAATACATTATCAAAAGTGTGACTTTTCCAGATGATTCGCTTAAAATGTCAAAAATAATTGGTCGTTCAAGCCGAAGAAGTCTTTTAAAAGTTGGAAAACCTTATGATTTAGATCTAATAAAAGCCGAAAGAGAACGTATTGATGCGAGATTAAAAGAGAAGGGATATTATTATTTTAATCCAGATTACCTTCTGGCGCAGGTTGACAGCAGTAAAGGCGATCATGAAGTGAAGATTAAAATCGTAATCAAAAATGAAACGCCTGCAAAAGCACTCAGAGCTTATAAAATCAATAAAATATTTGTGTACCCAAATTATTCGCTGGCAAACGATAGTATGGTTTACAGGCAGAGAGACATTAAACAATACAAAGATTTTACCATAATTGATACGGCAGATACTTTCAAACCAAGAGTTTTTGACCGAACTATTTATTTCAAAAAAGGCGATTTATACAATAGAAAAGATCATAATCTAACATTGAATCGTTTCGTCAATCTTGGAACATTCAGTTTTGTTAAAAACGAATTTAAACCTTCTGACAGTATTGATAATGCGTTAGATTCGTATTATTTCCTAACACTTTTGCCAAAGAAATTCATTCGAGTTGAGGTTTTAGGGAAAACCAATTCGGCAAGTTATACGGGAACGGAAGTGAACCTGAATTGGAATAATAGAAACTTTCTGAAAGGAGCAGAAGTGTTTACAGCTTCAGTTTTTGGAGGTGCCGATTTCCAGCTTGGAGGACCAAATAAAGGAAAAAACATTTATAAACTTGGAGCTGAAGTTAGCCTCACTTGGCCAAGATTTATTACGCCATTTAATATCGAAGGAAATAGCGAATATGTGCCAAGAACCAAAGCAACAATTCGTTACGAATATCAAAAAAGAACACAGCTTTATGCGTTGAATTCTTTCAATACTTCGTTTGGTTATCTATGGAAAGAAAACATTCGAAAAGAACATCAATTGAATGTAATCGATGTGACCTATGTTAGTCCAAATCATGTGACACCAGAATATCAGCAAGATATTGATGAAGATCCAGCATTAGGAAAAGTGATTGAAAAACAATTGATTTTTGGCCCAACTTACAATTATACGTATACCAATACGATGCAGAAAAGAAGAAAGCATACCATATATTTTAATGGCGAATTGGATTTAGCAGGAAATATTACAGGTTTGGTCACAGGAGCAGATTATAATAATAATCAAAAAACAATTTTTGATGTGCCATTTAGCCAATATGTCAAAATAAGATCCGATTTTAGACATTATATGAAGCTTGGAAAAGAAAGTGAATTGGCCAGCCGATTAATTGTGGGTGCAGGATTTGCATACGGAAATTCCCGAACGCTGCCAACATCAAAACAATTTGTTGTAGGAGGAACCAACAGTATTCGTGCCTTTAGAGCGCGAACATTGGGACCTGGAAGTTATGTTATACCAGAAAGTACAAATATTAATTATACACCCGATCAATCTGCCGATTTAAAGCTGGAATTCAATACTGAATATCGTGCTAAATTGTTTAGCATTGTAAGAGGAGCAGTATTTTTTGATGCAGGAAATATTTGGCTTTTGCATGCCGATCCAGATAAAGCAGGCGCTGAAATCTCAAAAGATTTTATGAAAGAAATCGCCATAGGAGCGGGAGTAGGTTTAAGATTCGATTTGTCGTTTTTAGTTTTAAGAACCGATTTAGCCATCCCGCTTCGAAATCCTGCATTGCCAGACGGACAAAGATGGGTAATTGATGATATTAATTTTGGAAGCAGTTCTTGGAGAAAAGACAATCTGATTCTAAATATCGCAATTGGATATCCGTTCTAGTTTTTTGCCACGAATTACACTAATTGGCACGAATTTCTGTTTTGCAAAATTTTAATTTCTCAAATTTCAATTTGAGAAATTAAAATTAATTCAAGTAAAATAATTAGTGTAATTGGTGTAATTCGTGGCAAAAAAGAAAAGAAATTCGTGGCAAAATAACTAAATTGGTCTAAAATATTTTAGAGAATGCAAAACTTGATCAAGAGAATTATAGGTGTTGGTGTTATTGTTTTATTGATTGTTCTGGCTTTTAAATATTGCCAATTCAAAAAAGAAGACGATTCTGATATCGAATACAATACCAATTTGATTCAGCAACAGATACTTAACGTTGGAAAACTGGTGGTTACCGAAGGACATTTCTCTGAAGTTGTGACGTATAAAAACCAGCAGAAGTATTTTCTAGATATGATTTCTTTTGAAAAGAAAGCGCTAATTGTGGTCAATGCCGATGTTACAGTTGCTTACGATTTGCATCAAATGAAATATGATATTGATGAGAAAAACAAAACCATCACGATTTTAAATATTCCTAAAGAAGAAATTAAAATCAATCCCGATATTAAGTTTTACGATGTAGAACAAAGCAAACTCAACCCTTTTACGGGAGACGATTACAATAAAATCAACAAATCGGTAAAAGCGAATCTGGCTAAAAAAATCGAAAATTCTACACTTAAAAAAAATGCCCAAAACCGACTAATCAGCGAGTTGTCTAAGATTTTAATTCTAACCAATTCAATGGGTTGGAAACTTCAATACAACGGAAAAACTATAGAATCTGAAAAAGAATTTAAAGAAGATCTTAAATTGTAGGGTTTTGCCACGAAGGCACTAAGACGCGAAGTTTTTGTTTTTAAAAGATAAAAGTTCAAAGCAGCAGAGCTACAAAGATTTTCTCTCAATCTTGTCATTTCGATTTATATAATAAAGCCAAATGTTTTTTAGGAGCTAATCCCGCTATACGTTACAATCTTTTTTATTTTTAAAGAAAAAATAAAAAAGGATTTCCACTTCTATCGGGGCTAGGATATCCATTTCATAAAAGTTTTCGTTTTTTATCAGAAATGACAACGTTGAGTGAAAACTCTGCGACTTCGCGACTTTGCGAGATTAAAAAAATCTGCACACATCAGCATAAATCAATAAAAATCTGCGCGAAATAAAAAAACTTCGCGACTTCGCGACTTTGCGAGATTAAAAAAATCTGCACACATCAGCATAAATCAATAAAAATCTGCGTGAAATAAAAAACTTTGCGACTTCGCGACTTTGCGAGATTAAAAAAAATCTGCAAACATCAGCATAAATCAATAAAAATCTGCGTGAAATAAAAAAACTTTGCGTCTTAATGCCTTCGTGGCAAAAAAACGTTAAACTTTCGCAGTAGAAAAAATCAAATCCAAACCGCCAGAAATCAAGTGAGCGACTTCAGGGCGTTTTGCTTTTAATTGCTCTAAATGATTTAAAACTTCTTGTAATAATTCCGTTTCATTAGAATCTCTTAGAAGTTCAACTATTTCAACAGAAAGCAACCAGTCATTTTTATGATTTTCTTTTAATTTGTTAAAGATATTTTGAAGCTCCGTTTTGTTTTCTTTGTTTTCACGAATGGTACGAACAGAAGCATATAAAATCTCCAATTCATCACGTTCATCCGTATGTTTTGCTTTGATTGTTTTAGTTGAAGGAACAATATTAATTAAATCAAAACTATTGACATCAGCTGGGCCAGAAAAAGCAGAAATCACTTTTTTACCAATCGCCATATCATAATTGCCCCATTCTGGTTGGAACAAAATCGTTTCTCCATGGGTTACGGTACAATTTCTAAAACTAATTAAAATGATTTCACCGTGTAGATTTCGAGATCCTGTAATGATTTCACCTTCAACAATAATATTGCCTTCAAATTCTAGTTTTACAGTTTCATTTTCAACAATGCTATAAGCTTGCAAATCTTTCGGACTCATATCTTCAATTGCTAGATTAAACCCTTTCAATTTCCCGATCGGACTACCGAATCCATGCAGATGCGTTAGAGTTCCGTGGCCGACTAATTCTTTTTCGCGATAAGATAATGCTGTTTTTCCAGTAGTCTGAATATAAACCGGTTTATGATCTTCTTCAATTACATTAGTAAAAACTCCTGAAATTTGTAAACCAGTACTCAATTCAATTGTTCCTAAAGCATTTGATTGGATCAATTTCTGAATTCCAGAAAGCCCTCCAGTTCGTAAAGCCATTTTATTGGCAAATTCTTCCAAAATCAAACTCAAATAAGAAAAAGTAGGCGTTACATAAAGCTGAGGCTGCAATTGCGTAATATCAAAATTCTGATTGGCAGCCGAAATATCGTAAGGGATTTTCTTCACATTATCGGTCATGCAATGGGCGCTTTCGCCAATTGAAGAAAGCAATCCTGCACCGTAAATTTTCGGATTTTCAACAGTTCCAATCAATCCGTATTCAACTGTCCACCAATGCAGGTTTCTAATTTGAGCCATTTCAGACAATTCGCCCATATCATTTTGCAAATCGGCAACCGCTTTTTCAGCCGCATCGATTTTTTCCTGTTGCGTATCTTCTGCTTCTTTCAAAATAGAAAGCAGACGAATCGCTTCGTACATCTGATAATCTTTATGTGAAGAAATCGCTTTGCATCCAATTTCGCCAAAACGTCTCAAATATTCAGCATATTCAGGATTGGCAATAATAGGAGCGTGGCCAGCACCTTCGTGAATAATATCTGGAGCTGGAGTATATTCAATATGTTCTAATTGTCTAATGTCTGAAGCAATCACCAAAACATTATACGCTTGAAATTCCATAAAAGCATTTGGCGGAATAAATCCGTCAACGGCAACCGCAGCCCAGCCTATTTCGCTCAGAATTCGGTTCATGCCGTACATGCTCGGAATAGAATCAATTTCGATTCCTGTTTTGCGTAAACCTTCCAAATAAGAGTGATGCGCTACTTTAGAGAGATAATCTACATTTTTACGCATAACATATCGCCAAACCGCCTGATTGATAGGAGTGTAATCGCTATAATCTTGAGGTTTAATAAATTGCTGTAAATGCTTTGGCAATCGCTCTAGTAACGGATTAGTTTCAATATTTGGATTCATTTCGAAAACGATGTAGATTAGATTGTAAAATTACGAATTTACAGCTCGATTTTTTACCATCTGTCACAAAATTTTTATTCGAAAGTGGGTTTTGTTGCGTTTTTACTGATTTTGAAGTTTTAGAAGAAAAGTGTTTTTTTAACAATCGTTATTGTCAAAACTTACTCTTTCCATTTCGCTGGTATATTTTTCAATCTCTTTTTTTGTCATTGAAACTTCTTTCAATTCAATTTTCAACTGTTTTTTGGTGTCGGGACTAATCCATAGACCGGAAAAAGTATTACCAACCTTCTTTAAAATCAAAACACCGCTGAAACCGTGTTCGACCATAACAAATTCATTTTCAACCTTTTTATTTTGAGTGATATAAACCTGAATCCATTTGTTTGATTTATAACGATACATTGAGGCATAATCCAGTTCGGCATTACATTGGTTTTCACTTGTTTGAATATATAATGTAATGGGAGTTTTTCCGTCAAAAGTTCCTTTGTATAGATTAGAGGCAGGAGTTTGAGATTGTGCTTTTGATTGACTTAAAAAAGAGAAACAGGTAATAATAAGTAGGATTACTTTTTTCATAAATAAAAGAATATAGATTTGGGTTAATTCATTTATTCAAATATAAAGCTCTGGTTGTTATTTGAAAGAAAATTTCTAAGATTTTTTTGTTGAGTTCCTAAGCTCGTTCTCTGCATTTCTAAAATATTCAATTTTATGGCTAAACATAAAAGCCATATTGGTTGCGCGCATTTTGGCTTCTTCTGTAATTGGCCCTGCAAACTGGGCATCAATTGTAGAATTAAAAATGGTAATCCAGCGGTCAAAATGGGTTTTGTCTACAGGCAATTGCTTGTGCGGAGGGAATGGAGTTCCAGAATAAGCGCGAACATCAAACAAAATGGTTTGCCAAAAACCATACATTTTTTGTAAATGCGGCTCCCAACGATCTTGCAGTTTGTCATTAAATATTGGACCAATTAAATCGTCTTTTCTAACATTAGCATAAAAGCTGTTTACCATTTGCTGAATGTCTTCTATAGTAGAAATATCTTTTAAAGCTGTCATTTTATTGTATTTAAGGTAAACTGCAAAAATACAATTTATCTTTCTTTTGCTTAACTGATAATTGTCATATACCCTTTAATTGCTGGTAAAATGACAATTTGTAAGGATTTGTATAGATTTTTTATTTTATGATGAGTTATTTCGGTTTTTACAGGTAAGTTTTTTATGATTTTTTGTTTTTTAAAATATTGTTTTTCAGTATTTTGAAAAACAATTCGATGAGTTTTTGTTATATCAATTTTTTTAAATTGATGTGTATTTGTAAAGTTTAAAAAATAAGAATGCTGTAAAAATACTCTTAATATTGTGATGTTTTAGTAAAATAAAACGGATTAAATAAGAAAAAAACTAATTATCAAACCAAAACCACAAAAAATGCACAAAACTCCTCAAACACCTACAGATCGGGTATGTAAAGCGTTGAAACTTGTATGTTGCAGTACGCTTTTATTTATGAACAGCTTAAATGCTCAGACGGTAACTCCTTGGATAACCTCAGGAGATCAAAGTAAACTGCTTCAACAACAGTCAACAGTAAGTTTCGGAACCAATTCAGGAACCAATCCTTCCACTGTAACAGTAAATGCAGGAACTACTTATCAAACTATGGACGGCTTCGGTTATACCCTTACCGAAGGAAGCTGTGAAGTCATTTCTGGAATGGCCACCACTCAGCAAAACCAATTACTGAATGATTTATACAACCCTACTACTGGATTAAACGCTAGTGTAGTTCGTATTAGTATTGCCGCTTCAGACTTAAGCAGTTCTTCCTATAGTTACAATGAAACTTCTGGAGATACAAATATGAACAATTTTAGTTTAAATGGGCCAGATTTGACGTATTTAATTCCTATCATTAAAAAAATCCAGCTGATAAATCCAAACATTAAAATTCTAGCAACACCATGGTCAGCGCCAAGATGGATGAAAACGAATGGTTCATGGATAGGAGGAAGTCTGCAAACACAATATTATGCCGCTTATGCAAAATATTTTGTAAAATACCTTCAGGCAATGCAGGCACAGGGAATTCCGATTTGGGCCATTACTCCTCAAAACGAACCTGAAAATCCGCACAACGAGCCGAGTATGCTGATGAATTCTACAGAACAAAAGAATTTTATCAATCAGCAATTAGGGCCTCAAATGGCGGCAGCTGGTTTCGGAAATGTAAAAATTATTGCTTTCGATCATAATTGCGATAATACAGCTTATCCAATTGATGTTTTAAATAATAGCAGTTATGTTGATGGCGCAGCATTTCACTTGTATTTAGGAAATATTTCAGCAATGTCAACTGTAAAGAATGCTACTAATAAAAACGTTTATTTTACAGAACAATATACAGGTTCTGGCGGAAACTTTGGCGGTGATTTTGGCTGGCACATGCAAAATGTAGTTATCGGAAGCACAACAAACTGGTCTAAAACAGTTTTAGAATGGAACGCGGCAAATAATCCAAGCATGGGGCCGAGAACACCTGGAGGCTGCACCACTTGCTTAGGAGCAATTACCGTAAACAATAGTACCAGTTATACTAAAAATGTGGCGTATTATATTATTGGTCAAATTTCAAAATTTGTTAAGCCAGGTGCTGTGCGAATTGCAGCTTCAAGCTCAAGCGGAAGCATTCTTTCTGTCGGTTTTAAAAATCCTGATGGATCTACCGCATTGTTAGTTTACAATTCAGGCGGATCAGCCAATACGATAAAAGTGGTTTCAGGATCGTCAGCATTCAACTATGCAGTTCCAGCTTCTTCTGCGGTGACATTTAATTGGGGAGCATCAAATCCGGTAGCAGTTACAGGAGTTAGTGTAAGTCCAACCTCAGCGACAATTGCGGCAGGGCAGTCACAACAATTGACAGCGACAGTTTCGCCAAGCAATGCAACGAATACAGCTGTAAATTGGAGTTCAAGCAATACTTCCGTAGCGACGGTAAATTCAAACGGATTGGTGTCTGCAATTGCTGCAGGAAATGCTACTATTACTGCAACAACTGTTGATGGAGCTAAAACGGCTACAAGTGCGATTACGGTAACGGCTGCCTCTACAGGTTTTCCAGGTTATTACAATATTATTTCTAGAAATAGTAACAAAGGTTTAGATGTTGCCGATAATGCTACAACAAGTGGAAGCAGAATTCAGCAATACGATATTACAAACGGAGGAGGAAGCAACCAACGCTGGAAATTTGTTTCTGACGGAAGCGGCAATTATTATATTATCGTAAAATCGACAGGAATGTATTTGGCTGTTGAAAATAATGGAACTGGCGATGGCTTAAAAGTACAACAGAAAAGCTTCTCATCTTCAAACGAATTTAAATGGACGGTAACAAGTCTTGGTACTGGATATTATAAAATTATAAATGTAAACAGCGGCAAATCGCTAGATGTGGAGAATGTTTCTACAGCAAATGGCGCTAACATTCAGGTTTGGGCTTATACTGGAGGTTTAAATCAGCAATGGCAATTGGTGCAAGTTGAATCTTCGGCTGCAAAAAGTGCTTTGGCGGTAGAAACTGCCGAGGTTGAAAACACAAGTTCAAATGATATGACGGTTTTTGTCGATGAAGCAGACGATGCTTTAAAAATCGATACCAATCATGAAGGAGATGCTGATGTTCAGATTTTCAATATCACTGGACAACCTGTTTTAAAAAAGAATGTAAATTTTGTAAAAGGAAATCAAGCTAAAATTGAAATTTCTAGATTGCCAAAAGGCGTTTACATTGTAAAAGTGAATGATAGTAAAGGCTCTTATTCGAAAAAAATCTTGAAGCAATAATTACATTCACAATTCAATTAGTAATTTGTATTGAATTTGAAAAGGCTGCCATCCCATCTGGCAGCCTTTGTTTTTTTATTTTATCCAATTAATTGTGTAAACAAATCCTGATTGTCGTTCAAGTATTGAAATTCAAAGCCATTTTCGGTCATTTTCAGTTTGATTGGCATAATATCATTTTTGTTTTTCAATTCTAAACCAACTACAACAGAACCTACTTCGCGGCTGTTTTTCTTAGCAAATTGAAAATAAGTGATGTCATCATCTGGACCTAAAATATTATTGACAAATTCTTTTAATGCTCCAGGTCGTTGCGGAAACTGAATCATAAAATAATGCATCAAGCCTTCGTAAAGCAAAGAACGCTCTTTTATTTCGGCAGTTCTTTCAATATCATTATTGCTTCCGCTAACAATGCAAACTACATTTTTGCCTTTAATTTTTTCTTTATAAAAATCCAAAGCAGCAATTGTCAAAGCGCCTGCGGGTTCTACAACCATTGCTTCTTCATTATACAATCTTAAAATTGTGGTGCAGACTTTGCCTTCTGGAACCAGAATAATATCTTCTAAATTGTATCGGCAGATTTCAAAAGTTTTATCGCCAACTTGTTTTACCGCTGCGCCATCCACAAATTTATCAATTGTTTTTAGTGGCGTATTTTTGTTTTCTTCAATAGAAGTTTTCATAGAAGGCGCTCCTTTGGGTTCAACGCCAATTATTTTGGTATGCGGACTTAAATGCCTGAAAACTTCAGACAAACCAGATGCCAGTCCACCGCCGCCAATAGGAACAAAAACATAATCGATTGGTTCTTTAAAACTTTCTAAGATTTCTAATCCGACAGTTCCTTGTCCAGCAATTACTTTTTCATCATCAAAAGGATGGATAAAGGTTTTATGATTTTTGATGGCATCTGCTGTTGCAGAAGCATAAGCATCATCAAAAGTATCTCCCGTCAAAACAATTTCAACAAACGATTTTCCGAATAATTGAACTTGTTTTACTTTTTGCTTCGGAGTGGTTTTTGGCATGTAAATTTTACCATGAATCTTTAAAAGATTGCAGGAATAAGCAACACCCTGTGCATGATTTCCAGCACTAGCGCAAACAATTCCGTTGGCGCTTTCTTTTTCATTTAACGAAGAAATCTTATTGTACGCACCCCGAATTTTATACGAACGAACAATTTGTAAATCTTCTCTTTTTAATAAAATAGTAGATTCAAATTCGTCTGAAAGATTTAAATTTTGAGTCAGTGGAGTGGCAGCAACGACATCCTCGAGCTGCTTTTTTGCGTTTAATACTTCGTTAAATAGATTCATAGTATTTAGGTTTTTTTGCCACAAATAATATTGTTTTTTTGCCACGAATTGCACGAATGTTCACTAATTTTTTTCATATGCAGAAAAATAATTTTGCGAAAATTTGTGCAATTTGTGGTTAAATATCTTTTCTCTTTTGCCACAAATTTCACGAATACGAACGAATTTTTTATTCTCATACAGAATAAAAATTAGTGAAATTAGTGAAATTAGTGGCTAACTTTTTTTAATTATAGAAATAAAAAAACCTCCCAATTGGGAGGTTTCTATACATTATATTTTACATATTTATATAACACCTCGCCACTACTGCTGAATTGCAATAATGCTAATAATAGCGATAATAATGTTGTTAAAGTTTTTCATTTTTCTAGCTGATTGAAAAGCAAATGTAAATAATTATTTTTTTACTGGCGGATATTGAGCTAAAATTTTGCCTACAAACTCAGCAATTCTTTCATCTTTTTTATCGATGTTTCTTGTCAAAGTTCCAATTCCTTCACCTTGCCAGATCATTTCTTTCTTTTTAGCATCGATTAAATCAATGTATAAAGTCCCTTCAGTAGAAGTAGAAACAGTTGTCTGGTTTCCTCCGTACATCATCCACGGATTCCAACCCCAGCCCCAGCCGTAACCCCAGCCAGCACTAAATTGGTTTACATCTACTTGCTCCCTTGATTTAGTAAAAATGTTTATCAATAAATCAGGATTTTCGCTTTTCGTAAAACCTTTAGCCTGCATTTGATCATCGATAGCGCGTAGAATTCTTCTTTTGTCTAAATCTGATATTTCAACCTTGTCAATTCCGGGCTTAAAATAAGCGTATGTTTTATAAGGTGCAAAATCGACAGTTTTGTCATAATCAGAATAAACAGTCACAGTACTGCATGAAGTAAGTACCAGCAGCAGTAAAATCGGAATTAACTTTAGTGTTTTCATATATTCAAAAATTAAATGTTCAGTTTTAGTTAAAGCAAACTTTCGTCGACTAGATTCGGCAAAGTTACTTTCAATAAAGGCTCAACTTCCATGGCACGTTTTATAGCAAAAACAGCCCCTTCATTTCGAGCCCAGCTTCTTCTTGAAATTCCGTTATTAACATCCCAGAAAAGCATTGATGCTAAACGCTTTGAAGCCTCAGTAGAACCATCAAGAACCATACCAAAGCCACCATTTATAACCTCTCCCCAGCCAACTCCGCCGCCGTTATGAATAGAAACCCAAGTTGCTCCTCTAAAACTATCTCCAATTACGTTATGAATTGCCATATCGGCCGTAAAGCGAGATCCGTCATAGATGTTAGAAGTCTCTCTGTAAGGAGAATCGGTTCCAGAAACATCGTGATGATCGCGTCCTAAAACCACAGCACCAATTTCTCCTTTTGCAATGGCCTGATTAAAAGCTTCGGCAATTTTGATTCGACCTTCTGCATCGGCATATAAAATACGAGCTTGTGAACCTACTACCAATTTATTTTCCTGTGCGCCTTTAATCCATTTAATGTTATCCTGCATTTGTTGCTGAATTTCATTTGGAGCCGTTTTTGCCATTTCTTCTAAAACCTGACACGCAATGGCATCTGTTCTTAATAAATCTTCAGGTTTTCCAGAAGTACAAACCCAGCGGAAAGGCCCAAATCCGTAATCGAAACACATTGGTCCCATAATATCTTGAACATAACTAGGATATTTAAAATCGATATTATTTGGAGCCATAACATCAGCTCCAGCGCGTGAAGCTTCTAATAAAAAGGCATTTCCATAATCAAAGAAGTATGTTCCTTTTGCAGTATGTTTGTTAATCGCATCAGCATGACGACGCAAAGATTCCTGAACTTTTTCTTTGAATAAATCTGGGTTTTCAGCCATCATTTTGTTAGCGTCTTCAAACGAAATTCCGACAGGATAATAACCTCCAGCCCACGGATTATGAAGTGAAGTCTGGTCTGATCCTAAATCAATTTTGATATTTTCTTTATCGAAACATTCCCAAACATCTACTACATTTCCTAAATAAGCAATAGAAACCGTTTCTTTTTTTGCTTTCGCCGAATGCACTCTGGCAACCAATTCTTCGGTAGAAGTCACCACTTCATTAATCCAACCTTGTTCGTGACGAATTTTAGTAATCTTCGGATTTACCTCAGCACAAACCGTAATGCAACCCGCAATATTTCCTGCTTTTGGCTGTGCGCCAGACATCCCGCCAAGACCTGAAGTTACAAATAAATTTCCTTCTGGATTTTGTTTTATTTTTCTAAAACCGTTTAAAACCGTAATAGTCGTTCCGTGAACAATTCCCTGTGGGCCAATGTACATATAACTTCCCGCAGTCATTTGCCCGTATTGCGAAACTCCCAAAGCATTCATTTTTTCCCAATCATCAGGTTTCGAATAGTTTGGAATCACCATTCCGTTGGTAACCACAACTCTAGGCGCTTCTTTATGCGAAGGGAACAATCCCATTGGATGTCCAGAATACATCGTTAAAGTCTGCTCATCTGTCATTTCAGACAAATACTGCATCGTCAATAAATATTGCGCCCAATTCTGAAAAACAGCTCCGTTTCCGCCATATGTAATCAATTCGTGCGGATGCTGTGCTACGGCATAATCCAGATTGTTCTGAATCATATGCATAATCGCTTTTGCCTGCAAAGATTTTCCAGGATATTCGTCAATTGGTCTTGCGTACATTTTATAATCCGGACGAAGACGGTACATGTAAATACGTCCGTACGTTTCTAATTCTTCTGAAAATTCAGGAATTAATTCGGCATGATGTTTTGGATCGAAATAACGCAAAGCATTTTTTAAAGCCAGTTTTTTTTCTTCTGCCGAAAGAATTTCTTTTCGTTTCGGAGCATGATTGATTGCGGGATCGAATGTTTGCTTTGGCGGTAATATAGAAGGTATTCCTTGTTGTATTTGTTCTCTGAAAGTCATTTTTTTAATTTTAGATTTATGAGTTTAGATTTTAGATTTTTCTAACTGTCGCTTAACTCATTGTTGCTTGAAAATATGTCGCCCCGGTGTGGCTTTTTCTACGTGTGACTGTTGTAATTCTATAAATATTAAACTCCTCTGGAGTTTTCATCCTTGAATTTTGTGTGTGAAATATACTTCTATACAAATTAATTCCTAATGAAGTTTCTCAGCCTTGGAAAGGCGAAATATTTATAGAGAAATTATAATCATTAACATAAAGCTCCAGCGGAGCGAAATATTAGATTTTTAATTGGAATTTGGTACCAAAGCCTCGGGATAAAAATTGGAATTTTCCAATAATTATCTAATTCACAAATTATCACATTTTCTAATTAAAAAACTAGGGATAACGGATATCCGACCGATGATACGACTTATAAATCGTAATCTTAAACTTTCTTGAACGAATATCCATGTCTATATTTTAGATTTTAGATTGTTGATTTCTGATTTTAGATTGGAATTTGGAATTTAAAAAATTGGAATTTTAAATAATTATCTAATTCCCAAATTGACACATTATCTCATTAAAAATAAACTTCCTCATTTACACAAAACGGCATTTTCTTATTTTCAAAAAGCGCAATTATGTTTTGTGCGGCGCAAATTGCCATTCCGTTTCTAGCTTCATAAGTTGCGGAACCAATATGAGGCAAAACGCAACAATTCGGAAGCGATAATAACGGATTATCCGCTTTCATAGGTTCGGGATTGGTCACATCCAATCCAGCGCCCCAAATAATATTGTTAGTTAAAGCTTCGAATAAATCTTCCTCATTTTGAAATTTTCCTCTTGCTGTGTTGATGAAAATCGCATTATTTTTCATTTTTGCGAAAGCATCTTTATTGAAAAGCTCATTGTTTTCTTCGCTATAGTTAGAATGAATGCTCAAAACATCACTTTCTTTAAGTAACGTTTCAAAATCTACATATTTTGCGTCAAGTTCTTTCTCGGCTTCTTGATTATGAGAACGATTATGATAAATAATGTTCATTCCAAATGCGGCTTTGCATTTTTTAGCCATTTCAAAACCAATTCTTCCTAAACCAAAAATTCCCAGCGTTTTGCCGTAAAGTTCTTGTCCTAAATTGGCTAACGGATCGAAACTTCCCCAATCATTATTTAGAATTCTTTTATGATTAAAGAATGATTTTCTTGCCACACTTTGCATTAATAGAAAAGCAACATCAGAAGTGGCTCTGCTTAAAACATCAGGCGTATTGCCAACAGGAATTTTTCTTTTGTTTGCTGATGGAATATTAACCGAATCAAATCCGACAGAGAACAAAGCAATTCCTTTTAAATTCGGACATTGTTCAAAAAAATCTTCATCCAATTTATTAGTTCCAACATTCAAAAGCGCATCATTTTTCTGGCAGATTTTAATGAATTCCTCTCTAGATAAAACATTTTCTGTTGGGTTTATCGTAAGGTTGATTCCTTTTTGCTCAAGCAGTTTAATGCCAGCTTCTGGTATATTTTTATTGATGAAAACCTTCATTTTGTGGTATTCTAATTTTTATTTATTCTTCCTGTTTTTTTATCATATCCATACGGACAATGGCGGCAGCCACTTTTACAGCAGTAACCGCGTTTTAAATGGTGTTTTTCGGTAAAGCATTTGTAACCTTCGGGCGTATAGTAAAAATCTTCGCCTTCGATTAATTTATTTTCATTACTTTGCTCTTTCATAAATCTGCTTCGTGTTCTTTTTCGAATAACTAAAATCAAAAATAAAAATATTTGATTATGATTTTATTGAAATCGAACAATTTTATAGCTACAAATTTATAAATTTTACAGCCAATGTTTCTGATTGTTGCTAAATATTTAATTCCGAAAGGATATCGAGGAATGGCTTTATTTCCTTTCGTTTTGGTTAAATATGATTTTGATAAAGCAAACGGTGCATTCGTCAATCATGAAAAAATACATTTGAGACAACAGCTTGAAATGCTAGTTCTTCCGTTTTTTATCTGGTACATTTTAGAATTTTTTATTCGACTTATTCAATACAAAAACAAAGATTTAGCGTACCGAAATATTAGTTTTGAAAGAGAAGCCTATACTAAAGAAACGGATTTAAATTATCTGAAAAACAGATCTTTTTTCCAATTTCTGAATTACATAAAATCAAAATGAATCCAGTTTTCAATCAATCCATAAACATTCAGTTTCCAAATGCTATTTCGTTGACTATAAAGCGCGAAGATTTAATTCATCCGTTTGTATCGGGAAATAAATTTAGAAAACTAAAGTACAATTTACTTCAGGCAAAAGCAGAAAATAAAAACACTTTGCTGACTTTTGGCGGTGCATTTTCCAATCATATTGCGGCTGTGGCGTACGCTGGAAAAGAACAAGGTTTTAAAACTATCGGAATTATTCGCGGAGACGAACTTTTAGATAAAATTGAAGAAAATCCAACGCTGAAATTTGCTCAAGAAAACGGAATGAAATTTGAATTTGTTTCGAGAGAAGAGTATCGATTAAAAAGCGAAAACTCTTTTATAGATAAACTAAAAGAAAAGTTTGGCGATTTCTATTTGGTTCCGGAAGGCGGGACAAACGAACTGGCAATAAAAGGCTGTGAAGAAATTTTGACCGACGAAGATTCTGTTTTTGATTTCGTTTGCTGTGCGGTTGGAACAGGCGGCACGATTTCGGGATTAATTAATAGTTCGCTGCCAAATCAGAAAATTTTGGGCTTTCCAGCGTTAAAAGGTGACTTTTTAACCGATGAAATTCGTATTTTTGCAAAAAAAGATAACTGGAATTTAATTTCTGACTATCATTTTGGAGGCTATGGCAAGATAAATTTAGAATTAATTGAATTTATCAATACTTTTTTTGAAGAGACAAAAGTGCCTTTAGATCCAATTTATACAGGAAAGATGGTTTTTGGCGTTATAGATTTAATCGGTAAAAATTATTTTCCTGCACATTCAAAAATTTTACTCATTCACACAGGCGGATTGCAGGGAATTGACGGAATGAATATAAAGTTGAAGCAGAAGAAATTACCAATACTCACAACCAATGATTAAAAAAATTGTATTACTTCTCGTAATATTAGCTTTAGCAAGCTGCTCTTCTAGTAAGCCTGCCATCGCGACGACTAAAAAAGCGGCTGCAGTTCAATCTAGAACAGCTGCTACAAAAAGAGGCACTCCTGCAAAACCAATCGGTAAAAATTATCCTTCTACAAATAATACAACAGAGGTTATTCAATCAACTTCAAAAACAGTTGTAACCAGCGATTTAATCAATAATTACATTTTACAGTATAAAGAAATTGCGGTAGGAAACATGAAAACTTATGGAATTCCAGCGAGTATTATTCTAGCGCAGGGAATTTTAGAATCGGGTGCAGGACGCGGTGATTTGGCTGTAGAAGCAAACAATCACTTCGGAATTAAATGTCATAAAGATTGGCTTGGCGAAAGTGTTCGTCATGATGATGATTCTGCACAAGAATGTTTTAGAAAATATCCTCAAGCATCTGAATCTTACAGAGACCATGCCTTATTTTTAGTTGGCAAAAAAAGATATGAATCGCTTTTTACGTATGAAAAAGACGATTACAAAGCTTGGGCAAAAGGTTTAAGAGCTTGCGGCTATGCAACTGACCCGAAATATCCAGACAAACTAATTAGTTACATTGAGCGCTATAATCTTCATCAATACGATTGTCAGGTTACAGGAAAAAACTATGTGCCAATTAATACTTCGGCTCCAACAAGAAGTTCATCTTCAGTAGCTATTTCAGATCCGAAAATAAATATGAATCAATATGATCCCAATTTGTACGAAGTTCAAAAAGGAGATACACTATATTCAATTTCAAAAAAATTCAATTTATTGGTTGAAGATTTAAAGAAAAAAAACAATCTAACTGATAATGCTATTTCGATAGGACAGAGGCTGAAAGTGAAATAAGTGTTCAGTTTTTTAGTGTTCAGTCTTAGCGACAGTTTTCAGATTCAGTTTGAATCAATCTAAAATCTAAAATCAGAAATCTAATATTATAATGTTATATAAAAGAAGTAGTCAGCTTTTTGCTGAAGCAGAAAAAGTAATTCCGGGAGGAGTAAATTCACCAGTAAGAGCATTTAAAGCCGTTGGCGGAACTCCGATTTTTGTAAAAAGCGCTAAAGGTGCTTATTTATATGATGAAGACGGAAACAAATTAATCGATTATATTAATTCTTGGGGGCCAATGGTTTTAGGTCATGCGTATCAGCCAGTTGTTGACGCTGTGATCGAAAAAGCGAAGTTGGGAACTTCATTTGGTATGCCAACTGAATTGGAAACTGAAATCGCTGCTTTGGCCGTTTCTATGGTTCCAAATATCGATAAAATTCGTTTTGTAAATTCAGGAACAGAAGCTTGTATGAGTGCGATTCGTTTGGCTCGCGGTTTTACAAAAAGAGATAAAATCATCAAATTTGCTGGCTGTTATCACGGACATTCTGATTCATTCTTGATTCAGGCAGGAAGTGGCGCTGTAACTTTTGGTTCGCCAAACAGTCCAGGAGTGACAGAAGGAACTGCAAAAGATACTCTGTTAGCAAAATACAATGATTTAGAAAATGTAAAAACATTGGTTGAAGCTAATAAAGGAGAAATTGCTGCCATTATTATTGAAGCCGTTGCCGGAAATATGGGATGTATTGTACCAAAAGAAGGTTTCTTGCAAGGGTTAAGAGACTTGTGTACAGCAAACGGAATTTTACTGATTTTTGATGAGGTAATGACAGGTTTCCGTTTGGCTCGCGGCGGTGTTCAGGAATTATATGGCATTGATGCCGATATTGTGACTTTCGGAAAAGTGATCGGTGGCGGATTGCCAGTTGGAGCTTTTGCTGCACGTGAAGAAATCATGAATCATTTAGCGCCTCTTGGACCAGTTTACCAAGCAGGAACATTATCAGGAAATCCGTTGGCAATGGCGGCTGGATTGGCAATGTTAAAAGCACTAGATTCTGATAAAGAAATTTTTACTCGTTTAGAAGAAAAAACAGCTTATTTAGAAGTAGGAATTGACAGAGTTTTAAAAGCGAACAATGTTGTGTTTACAATCAATAGAGTGGGTTCTATGATTTCGGTTCACTTTGATGCAGATCCAGTTATTGATTTTCAAACTGCAGCAAAAGGGGATAACGAAACCTTCAAAAAATTCTTCCACGGATTATTGCAAGAAGGCGTCTATATTGCACCATCTGCTTATGAAACGTGGTTTATTACAGATGCATTGACTTATGAAGATTTAGATTTTACAATCAATGCGATTGATAAAGTTTCAAAAACATTTTAATACAAAAAGGAGGCTTAAAGCCTCCTTTTTTTTGCTGCAAATTAATCATTGCTTTTTCTATGCTCTTTTGCTTTTTCTCGCATTTTGTCTTTTTTCTCTTCTTGCAAGCTTTTCCATTTTGTGTACTGATCAGCTTTTAAGATCGATTTCATTTTAGCATCGTTAGCTGCAACTTCATCTTCCATTTGTTTTTTGAAAGCCGCTTTTTCTTCAGCAGTAGGTTTTACATTGCTGTCTTTTCTTTCTTTGCGTGCTTCTTTAAATTTCTCTGCTTTAGCACTTCTGTCAGCCAAAAGTTGTTTCACTTGCGCTTGCTGATTAGCGTCTAAACTTAATTCGGTTGTCAATTTTTGAAGCTGTTTTTCATTACGTTGTTCCGGAGTCATTCTTTCTTTGTGCTCACGTGATGGTTTCTGATCTGTTTCTTGTGCAAAACTTGCTATTCCAACAAATAACATAGCCGCGATAAATAATTTTTTCATGTTAAGTTTTTTTTAATTGTTATACCGATTAGACTTTAGGAATAGAAACAGGTTTAATCTGACTTTTAAAATTATAGATTATTTAACAAATTGAAGATCAGTTCTTTTTAAGAATGAGTTTAAATAAGATTAATATTTAGCTAAATATAGAATTGTAAGTGTTTTACTTAAGATATTTTTTATAATTTTAGAAAACTATTGCTATTCAGTTATTTACGAATGGTTTTTTTAGGTTATCCCATATTTCAGTAATAGATTTTCAAAAACATAATTTAATACTTTATTCTATGGCAGATCTTTCCTTATCGCATCGTATTCTTTTTTTAAACACTTTAGCATTTACAATTTGTTTTGCCTGCTGGACACTTAACGGAGTACTGGTCACTTTTTTAGTTGATAAGGAGATTTTTGACTGGAATGTTGTGCAGATTGGATGGCTTTTAGGAATTCCCGTGCTTACAGGATCGATTATGAGATTGCCAGTAGGAATTTTAACTGATAAATATGGCGGAAAAATAATATTTTCTGTATTGCTTTTACTGTGTTCCATTCCGCTTTTTCTTTTGCCTTTTGCTAATTCATTCTGGAGTTTTGCCGTTCTGAGTTTTTTCTTCGGGTTAGTAGGAACAAGCTTTGCTGTTGGAATTGGCTATACTTCAATTTGGTATCCAAAAGAATGGCAAGGTAGAGCTTTGGGAATCTTTGGAATGGGAAACGCTGGTGCAGCAATTACTACTTTCATTGCACCTACTTTATTAAATAATTTTTCAGAAAAAGATCCAGTAAACGGCTGGAAAATGCTCCCGATTATTTATGGTGCTTCGCTCGTAATTATAGGTTTGTTATTCATTGTTTTTGCTAAAAATAAGACCAATCAAGGTGTTTCAAAAACAATGGGCGAACTGCTTTCTCCATTAAAGAAAACTAGAGTTTGGCGTTTTGGAACGTACTACTTTTTAGTTTTCGGTTTTTTTGTTGCCTATTCACAATGGCTGCTTCCTAATTTTATGAATGTTTACGGTACAACTCTAGTAATGGGTGGAATGTTTGCGACAATGTTCAGTCTGCCTTCTGGTATCATTAGAGCTTTTGGAGGTTATCTTTCAGATAAATTTGGAGCAAGAAAAGTGATGTATTGGGTGCTCGGATCTTCCATAATTATAAGTTTTCTGCTCATGTTTCCAAAGATGGAAATATTTACCGCTGGGCCTGGCGTTCTGGCATCAAATAACGGAACGGTTACAGAAATTGCTGCTGATAAAATTGTCGTAAATGGAAAAGTCCATCAAATTACGGCTAAGAAAAAAACAGATACAGAAAATAATGCTGTTTTTCCCGTAAAAAACTCTTGGCAGGAAATCGTTGTCAAACAAAATCAAGAAGTTAAAAAGAAAGAATTATTAGCGCGAGGAATTACCCAGATTAACTTCAGCGCCAATCTTTGGGTATATCTTGTTTTGGTGATACTTATCGGTATTTCGTGGGGAATTGGAAAAGCGGCTGTCTATAAACATATTCCCGAATATTTTCCTAACGAAATTGGAGTAGTGGGCGGAATGGTCGGTCTTATTGGCGGGTTAGGCGGTTTCTTTGGACCGATAATCTTTGGCTACTTACTCGATTATACTGGACTTTGGACCAGTTCATGGATTTTCATTTTTATACTTTCTGTGCTCTGCCTTTTATGGATGCATAGGACAATCATTAAGGCTATGAGAAGGAAATCACCAGATTTTACAAGACATATAGAGGATCATTAATTATAAAAAAGGAAAAAAATGAAAACTTGGTTAGACAAATGGGAACCAGAAGACGAAACCTTTTGGAATAATGGCGGAAGTAAAATAGCATGGCGGACGCTGGTAATTACTACAGCAACGCTAACCTTGTCATTTGCTTCTTGGTTTATGATGAGCGTTATTGCTGTAAAATTACCAGGCTTAGGCTTTAATTTTTCTAAAGATCAGCTGTTTTGGCTAACCGCAATTCCAGGGATAGCAGCAGGATTTCTTCGAATCATCCACACCTTTATATTACCCATATTTGGTACAAGACATGTAATATCATTTGCAACACTGCTAAAATTAATTCCCGTAATCGGAATTGGTTTTGCTATTATGAATGTAAATACGCCATTTTGGGTTTTTGCAGTTTTAGCTTTTACAACAGGTTTTGGCGGAGGAGATTTCTCTTCCTACATGCCCAGTACAAGTCTGTTTTTTCCGCAGCGATTAAAAGGAACGGCTTTGGGTTTACAGGCCGGAATTGGAAATTTTGGGGTTTCAATCGCGCAATTCGTAACACCTCTCATAATCGGTGTTGGAATTTATGGCGCGGCATCTACTTTTACAAGTGTTGATCCTAAAGAGACGTTGGCACTTTTACAAACATCAAGTTTAGAAAAACAAAAAGAAGTTTTTGCAACTTTTGATGTAGAAATGCAATCAAAAATACTTGCTAACATAAAGCAAGATGTCAAAGATTCAGTAAGTAATGCCGTAAACTCTACTGATAATGTAGCTATTTTTAACGCTTTACCTATAAAAGCAAAAGCAAAAGCCATTGCCAATGCAAATCCGAAATTGGCTGAAAAAATATTAGATAACATTAAACCTGATAATACGGCAGTTAAAAAATCAGAAATCTACTTGCAGTCTGCAGCATTTTGGTATGTTCCCTTTTTAATAATTATGGCAATTTTAAGCTGGTTTTATTTAAAAAGTATTCCAATGATGGCGTCTGTAAAAGAGCAGATGGATATTTTTTCCAATAAACATACGTGGTATTGCACTATTACCTATATCATGACTTTTGGAACTTTCGCAGGTTTATCGGCAGCTTTTCCTTTAATGATAAAATTTCTTTACGGAGATTTTCCAAATCCGCCAGATCCTTTGGTATATGCATTTTACGGCCCATTATTAGGTTCAGCCAGCCGAATTGCATTTGGGTTTGTTGCTGATAAAGTTGGAGGAGCAATTTTAACGACCATTACAGGTCTGGGAATTTTAGCGGGATCGATAATTTTAGTAACGCAAGGGTTAGTTGCCCCTGCAAGTATGGAGCAGTTTCCACTTTTTGTAACGGTAATTCTAGCCATGTTCTTTTTTACAGGAATTGGAAATGCAGGAACCTTTAGACAATATCCAATCATTTTTAAAGAAAATGCGCGCCAAGCTGCAGGAGTTATCGGTTGGACAGCTGCAATCGCGGCTTTTGGACCTTTTATTTTTTCTAAATTGATAGGGAATAATATTTCTGCAAATGGTACTGTAAATCAGTTTTTTATTGGCGTTGCTTTATATACTGTATTGGCAACGGCTATCAATTGGTGGTTTTACAATCGTAAAAATTGTGAGAAGCCAAGTTAATAGGCAATCATTAAATTTTAATTTAAGATGAAAGAAAGAACATTTAATACGAAAGCGTTATTAATTGCGACGGCAGCTTCTGCTTTTATGGTTGTATTGGTTTTCTATGGATCAAGAGAACTGCAGAATTTTGATGCCGCTTTAGTAACTTATCTCTTCGGGACTTTATTTGCATTTTTTGGAGTTGTCTATCGATATACGGTTTGGCTGCAGCGCCCGCCAACGTGGATGTATTTTAAACGCGGCATCAATTTTCTATTTACAGGAAAAGTATTCTCGCATTTATGGTTTCTGACGAAAGAGTCGGTTGAGAATATTGCTTTTCAAAAATTTATTTATCCTAGAGGGAAATACCGCTGGATAGCACATTTCTGTATTGCAATTGGCTGTTTATCTGCTTTTGCCATAACTTTTCCGCTGACATTTGGATGGATTCATTTTACTTTGGCTCCCAATTCCATTTCAGTTTACGAAGCCCATTTTTTTGGTTTTAAAGTAATGGATTTTGAATTAGGATCCATAATGGCTTTTTTGACTTTTCATGCCTTAAATTGGTCTTCTTATTTGGTTATTATTGGCTCTCTTTATTATTTGAGACGCCGTTTGACTAATCCAGGATTAATTGCCACACAAACTTTTGAAGGCGATTTACTGCCGCTTCTTTTACTAATTGCAATTTCAGTAACAGGTTTATGTCTGACGTATTCTTATCAGTTCATGAAAGGATTTGCGTATGATTTTCTGGCTGTAATTCACGCCGTTACTGTTATTATGTTTCTGATCTGGATTCCGTTTGGGAAATTCTTTCATATCATTCAGCGCCCTGCTCAGATTGGCGCGCATATTTATAAAAAAGAAGGAATAAAAAAAGGAATGGCAATCTGTAAAGAAACAGGAAAGCCTTTTGCAACACAGCTTCATATCGATGACTTAAAAATAGTGACAAAACAATTAGGTTTTGATTTTAGTGATGATGAAGGCAATTCGCATCTTGACTTAAGTCCAGAAGGAAAAAGAGACCGTCTGGCAAAAGCACATTTAAAAGCAAGATTAGAAGGCGGAAATTTATTTGGATAGGAAAAAAAGTTTCAGGTTTAAAGTTTAAAGTTTCAAGTCACGCACAGAACCTGAAACTTGAAACTTGAAACAAAAAAAACAAAATTAGACATGGCAAAACTACCTGTATCAACTGAAAAAATAATCGAAGATTTTGGTCCGCATTTGAATTATTCACCAAAAGAAGGATACCCTGGGCGTGACGAGCCAGACAAAACGGTAAAAACACATTGCTGCTTTTGCGGTATGCAGTGCGGAATCCAATTAACGGTAAAAGACAATAAAGTGGTCGGTTTTGAACCTTGGATGGAATTTCCTTTCAATGAAGGCCGTCTGTGCCCAAAAGGAGTGCAGCGCTATCTTCAAAACAATCATCCCGACAGACTTTTACATCCAATAAAAAGAGTGGAAGGTAAAGGTTTTGAAAAAATGTCTTGGGATGATGCAATGGATAAAACTGTTTCTGAAATAAAAAGAATTCAGGAAAAATACGGGAAGCATGCCTTTTCTATGCTATCGGGTGTTTCGCTTACGAATGAGAAAAGCTATTTGGTTGGAAAATTTGCCAGAGTTGCTTTAAAAACCAGAAACTTAGATTATAATGGACGTTTGTGCATGGTAAGTGCAGGTGCAGGAAATAAAAAAGCATTTGGACTAGATCGCGCATCCAACAATTATTCCGATTTAGAATACGCTGAGGTAATTGTTGTTGCAGGAGCGAATATCAGCGAAACATTTCCAACTTTAACCCATTGGATCTGGAAAGCTAGAGATCGGGGAGCAAAACTCATTGTAGTAGATCCGCGTGTTATTCCATTGGCAAGAACAGCCGATATTCATCTCGATGTAAGACCGGGAACAGATTCAGCTTTATATGGAGCGATGCTGAAATATCTCGTAGATCACGATATGCTCGATCATGATTTTATTGATAATCATACTTCGGGATTTCAGGAAACAATTGATGCTGTAAAAGACTATACTTTAGAATGGGCAGAAGAAATTACGGGAATTTCTAAAGAAAAAATTAAAGCAGCTGCCGAGTTGTGGGGTAAAGCAAAAACAAGCTTTCTGCTTCACGCTCGCGGAATTGAACATCACTCAAAAGGAGTCGATAATGTGGTAGGCTGCATTAATCTGGTTTTGGCAACAGGCAGAATCGGAAAACCTTATTGCGGTTACGGAACTATTACGGGACAAGGAAATGGACAGGGAGGAAGAGAACACGGACATAAATGCGATCAGTTGCCGGGAAATAGAGACATTGAAAATCCGGAACATAGAAAGTACATTTCTGAGGTCTGGGGAATCGATGAAAAAGATCTCCCTGGAAAAGGGCTTACGGCTTATGAAATTATTGAAGCGATTCACAGAGACGAAATTAAGGGATTGATTTCGATTTGTTTCAATCCGCTGGTTTCGCTTCCAAACAATAATTATGTTCGTTCGGCCCTTGAAAAATTAGAGTTTTACGTCTGTATCGATTTCTTTTTGAATGAAACCGCGCGCCACGCCGATATTGTTCTCGCTGGATCTTTACAGGAAGAAGAAGAAGGAACCACAACTTCTGCAGAAGGACGCGTAATTCGAATCAGACAAGCGGTTACGCCTCCAGGTGAAGCAAGAACCGATACATCTATTTTATTGGAAATCGCTGAAAGATTGGGAGAAAAAGACAAGTTTACTTATGCCAATAGCGAAGCTATTTTTAATGAACTTCGTGTAGCTTCAAAAGGAGGAACAGCAGATTATTTTGGAATTACCTATAAAAAAGTTGAAGACCATATGGGCGTTTTTTGGCCCTGTCCAACGGAAGATCATCCAGGAACACCGAGATTGTGGGAAGACAGGAAATTTAAAACTCCAGACGGAAAAGCGCATTTCAATCCCGCACCGTACAAACTGCCGGGCGAAGTTACTGACGAAGAATATCCGATAACCTTAACAACAGGACGTGTGGTTTCGCAATATTTAAGCGGAACACAAACTAGAAGAATTGGAAAACTCGTAGATCAGTTTCCAGAACCAATGTTGGAAATTCACCCAGAAATGGCTCAGAAATACAATATTCAGCAGAGAGAATTGGTAAAAGTTTCTACAAGAAGAGGAGAAGGAATTTTTCCAGCCAATATTGTAGAAACCATTCGAAAGGATACTGTTTTTATCCCGTACCACTGGCCAGGGAAAAAATCGGCCAATCAATTAACGCCTGGAACTTTAGATCCGATTTCTAAAATTCCGGAGTTTAAAGTCTGCGCCTGTAAATTGGAACCATTAGGAGAAATAGAAAATTCATCAGAGAATTCCAATGCTTATGCAAGTGTTTAATCTATAAAAACAAGTAATTATGAATGTAACTAATTATAATAAAAACGAAGAGTTTTTTGTAGACTTACAAAGATGCATAGGCTGTAAAGCTTGCGAAATGGCTTGTGCAGAATGTGAAACCAACGGCCAAGAATCGATGATTCATGTCAATTATGTAGAACGTGAAGTTACGATTCAAACCACAGTTCAGGTTTGTATGCACTGCGAAGATCCAGTTTGTGCGAATGTTTGTCCAGCGGATGCAATTTCGCAAGACGAATTTGGAGTGGTTCATACTGCCAATACAGAACGCTGCATTGGCTGTTCCAACTGTGTAATGGCCTGTCCGTTTGGAGTTCCGAAGAAAATGGAAGAATACGATTTAATGATGAAATGTACCATGTGTTACGACAGAACCAGTGTTGGCAAAAAACCAATGTGTGCAACGGTTTGCCCGAGTGGTGCCTTGTTTTATGGAACTCGCGCTCAAATCGAAGAAATGCGTCCAAATAGTACTCCAGTAAACTCATTTGTTTTTGGAAAAGAACGCGTAAATACAAAAGTAAATATCATGATGCCAAAAGGCAGTACGGAATTACGAATATTCTAAATCTAAAATCCAATGTCTAAAGAAGATAATTTACAAGAAAACTGGAAGAAGGATTTTCCATATAAAAAACAAGAATCCACGCAAGTGAGCCGGCGCGATTTTGCCAAATTCCTAACGCTGGTTTCTGGCGGTTTAATGGTTGGCAGCGGATTGGTGGCTGCAAAAGCGTATCTATTGACAGGTGAAGAAGTTGTCGGCGAACATTTTGTATGTGAAATAAAAGATATTCCGTTAGGCGGAACAAGAGGTTTTGTGATTGAAGGAAGCACTATTCCGTATATTTTGGTGCATTTGGAGAGCGGTATGTTTAGAGCTTTCGAGCAAAAATGTACGCATCTTTCGTGTGCGGTTTATTATAAACCAAATTCAGGAATTATTCATTGTCCGTGCCATGAAGGTTCTTTTGATGCTTTGACTGGTGATGTTATCGCGGGACCTCCGCCGAGAGCGTTGCCTCAATTAGAAGTAGTTTTAAAAGGCGAAAAGATTTTTGTTAAAGCATTTGAAAATAAAGAAAGTTAATAGTTTAAAATAAAAATTATGAGTACATTTAGAAGAAGCCAAAATCAGGCAAATCCGAATAAGTTGAATGTTATTCTGTCTACTTTAATATTTGTTTTAATCTTAAATGTAAGTATTCAAATCTGGTTATTGTATGCTGCTTTAAATAATGCATTAGATCATAATAAAGAAATTTTAATTCCAGCATTTGTAGGTTCTCTTATTTTATTTTTGATTGGTTTTGGATGGCTGTATTATCTGCCAAAAGGAAATTTTAGAAATAATAAAACATAAAATTATGAGCTCAAATCTTGGCGCAAACAAAATTGCTTTTTTCTCGACCCAGCCTTACGATAAAACGTTTTTTAATCAATACAATGAAAATTTTGGTTTTCAATTGAATTTTTTTGAAACACAGCTTAACCCGCAAACAGTTGCTTTAATTGAAGAATGCGAAATTGTTTGTGTGTTTGTAAATGATATTGTGAACGAAATTGTGATAAGACAGCTTGCCGAAAAAAAGGTAAAAATAATTGCTTTGCGTTGTGCAGGATTTAATAATGTTGATTTAGAAGCAGCAAAAAAACACCAGATAAAAGTTTGTCGTGTTCCTGCTTATTCTCCGCAAGCAGTTGCAGAACACGCAATGGCCATGATTTTAACTTTAAACAGAAAAACACATAAAGCTTATAATCGAGTTCGTGAACAGAATTTCTCTCTAAATGGATTGTTGGGTTTTGATTTGTTCGGAAAAACAATCGGAATTATCGGAACTGGAAATATCGGAAAAGCATTTTCTAAAATAGCATTAGGCTTTGGCTGTAAAGTTTTGGCATATGATATTGTAGAAAGTGAAGAAATGAAAAAAGATGGCGTTTCTTTTGTAGGTTTAGAAGAGATTTTCAAATCAAGCGATATCATCTCGCTTCATTGTCCGTTAAACGATCAGACCAAACATGTAATCAATACAACCTCAATTTCTTTTATGAAAGAAAGTGTTATGATTATCAACACAAGCCGTGGCGGATTAATAGAAACTTCATCTGTCATTGAAGGATTGAAGGAAGGGAAAATTGGCTATTTAGGAATTGACGTTTACGAACAAGAAGAGAAATTATTCTTCAGAGATCTTTCTGCCGATATTATTCAGGACGATGCCATTCAGCGTTTAATGAGTTTTCCGAATGTTCTAGTAACAGCACATCAAGCCTTTTTTACCAACGAAGCTTTAACGCAGATTGCATTGGTGACTTTCAATAATATAAAATCATTATTGGCAGAAAACGATATTGAAAATAAAGCTGCTCTTTTGGTTTAGAAAACGCTTTGTCGAATATTTTTTGTAATTTAAAGTGATGAAAAGGAGTTTATGAAATTTAAAACGGCAAATCATGAAAAATATAATCTTACTTTTAGTTGCAGTTTTAGTATTGCATTCCTGTCAAAATAAAGACAATTCAAAAAATATTGTAAAAACTATTGTTCAAGATACATTGTCTAAAACACTTGGCGGTACAGCAGATTTAAATGCTAAGCCTGTAAAAGATATAGAAACAGTGAAAATGATCAGAGAGCAGCTTTTGATTCTCTTAAAAACTGATCTGCCATCATTAAAGAAAGAAGAGCGTTTTTTCTTTTATGATGCTTTCGATTTAAATAAAGACAAGAAAGACGAATATTTTGTCGGCTTCTCCAATTCCTATTTCTGCGGAAGCGGCGGCTGTTCAGGCTTCATTTTAAATAACAATGGAAGTTTGATCAATAAGTTCTCCGTAACCGATTTTCCGATTTTAATTGGTCCAACTTCAACCGAAAATTTTTCTGATCTCTTAATGAAAAGTGGAGGATTGTACCATTTAGTAAAAATGAAAAACGGTAAGTATCCAGCCAATCCTTCTATAGAAGAAAAATGGAATGGCGAAGTTCCAAAAGAAAGCACAAAGGTTTTGGATATTTATGAGAAGAAAATGGAGAAGTATTCGTTTTAATGCCAACGCAAAAAAAATAAACCCGACAGGTTTTTAAAACCTGTCGGGTTGGAAATTTTATTCGAAAGAAATGTAATTGCTTTCAATAAGATTTAATTTATATAAATCTTTGAATTCTTTTCTCTTTGTGGAAGCACTAGCTTTTATAATTCTTCTTTTACTTGGAAAGCAAACAACAGCGTTCAAAGCATAAGGCTCAAAATCTATGAGATTTGAATAATGTTTAAATGTATTTTCTAATTGAGAATAAGCATCTTTTCTATGATTGGCTTGATTTCCTTTCGCAACTTTAACTTCTGTAAAAAAAACTTCTTGAGAATTACAAATAACATAATCACATTGGCCGCCTTTCACAGTTTTCATTACGCAATTATCGTTTTGAATAAAATAGAATCCGTCATTTGATTTGTTTTCTATATATAAATGCCAAGGTTCTTTTACTTTGACAAATAAAACGGTTTCAGCTTCAAAAACATATGTATGTTTGTCTGTGATTGTTTTTAAGCAATTTGATTCAATGTCAGGAAATGCTTCTCTAAGGCGTCGAATCATAAATCAAGCAATTTATCGAATTCATTCGCAAAAGCATCTGAAACTCCATCAATCATATTTTCTGAAATCTGCCCTAATTTATCGTTCATTATTTTTTTTGCTTTTCCATTTTTCAATTCGTATGCAATAAAATTTTTAGGATTTAACCAAGATTCCTTTTTTATAATTTTATTTACCTCTTTTGGATTTATTTGCCCCTTGTCATAAGCTAATAATAAATTATTTATAGATGCTAAAACAAAAGGACTGTGAGTAGTAAGAATTAAATTCTTTCTATCAAATAGACAATTTTTGATTAAGTATTTAATAAGTTCATGTTGTGCTTTTGGATATAAATTTAGTTCTGGCTCTTCTACAACAAAATTGAAATTATATTTTTCTTTCAATGATTTAGAATATTCAACTAAAAGTAAAATAGGTATTATTGATTGTAGACCTGAGGCAGATTCTAGTAAATCAACTTTTTCGTTTTCGCTGTGATATATATAAGAGGTTTTTCCTTCTCTTTTATATTTAATTTTTTTGTCAATAATAGTTAAAGGTAGTTCTTTAATTGTTTGAATAGCTTTTTCATAATCTTGTCCACTATTTAATAAATGCTTAGGAATTTGTATATTATTATTTATTAATCCTAAAGTGTTTTCGGAAATTAAATGAAGGAAATTTCTTTCTGCAGGAATGTACAGTGAGTCAAATAAAAATATATTGGGAAATACACTTATTATTTTTTCATACAAAAATATATAACTTTCAATATTTTGCTCCCTTTTTAAAATATCAATTAATAGATCAATATGTGTATCATTAATCTTAAGTTTTTTTATTCTCACATTAGAAAATTCAATTTCAAATTTGACTTTTTGAGTTTCATTCTCAAATATATTGTAGAAATTTTCTCTAAGTAAAAGTTTGTACGTATTTACAGTTGTTTTGATTAATGTTTTAGTGATTTCTATTATCTGTTTTTCTTGATCTAAATTATTAAGACTAATGTTTTTAATTCTGCCAACAAGATTTTGTAGTGTTGTTATGTCTAGCTTGTTTTTTTGAAAAGTAAAATCAGCAATTGTTGTGCTTCTATTCTTACTTTTGTACTCAATATATGTATTGTCGTTAAGATAGGATAAGATATTGTATTTTTTTAATTCCTCTTCAAACGATATTTGGTGATCACCTCTAAAATTCTCATCTTCAAATATTGAAATCAATTTAGCCAAAGTACTTTTCCCTGAAGCCTGTGCTCCAATAAAAGTAACCATTTCTCTAACTTCGATTTCAATATCTTTTAGAGGTCCAAAATTTTTAACAATAAGTTTTGCTCTTTCCATGTTTCAAAATTAAGGAAAATATTTATATATGAAAAAGGAGCTTTAACAAAAGCTCCTTTTAATTTTTGTATTATTTTTAAAGGAATCTACCCAACCAATTCCACAAACTTAAACTCACCATCCACAGCTACTTTCGTCAAACCGTGTTTCGATAAGTTTTTCATAGAAGCATCCCATTTTTTACCGCTTAAGTTGGCAGCAACTTTTAGCTGAGATAAATCCATTTTATTTTCATTTCCTTTCAAAAGAGTAATAATTACTTTTTCTTCTTCAGTCAACTCAATTTGTGCTTGTTTTTTCTCTGGACGCATTTGTGGGAACAATAAAACTTCCTGAATAGAAGCGTTATTTGTTAAATACATAATCAAACGATCCATTCCAATTCCCATTCCAGAAGTTGGAGGCATACCATATTCAAGCGCTCTTAAGAAATCTTCATCGATAATTCCGTTTGCTTCATCATCACCTTTTGCCGCTAAACGCATTTGATCTTCAAAACGCTCACGTTGATCAATTGGATCATTTAATTCAGAATACGCATTTGCAATTTCTTTACCGCAAACCATTAATTCAAAACGTTCCGTCAAGTCTGGATTATCGCGGTGCTCTTTACAAAGCGGTGACATTTCTTTTGGATAATCTGTAATGAAAGTAGGCTGAATATAATTTCCTTCACATTTAGCTCCAAAAATCTCATCAATTAGTTTTCCTTTACCCATTGTTTCGTCAACCTCGATTCCCATTCCTCTGGCAGCTTCGAATAATTCCTGTTCTGTTTTTCCAGAAATATCAAAACCAGTAAAATGTTTGATAGAATCCGTCATGGTAACACGAGCATAAGGCGCTTTAAAGTTGATTGTGTGCTCGCCAAAAGTAACTTCGCTAGTTCCATTTACGGCAATTGCACAATGCTCTAATAAACCTTCCGCAAATTCCATCATCCAGTTATAGTCTTTGTAGGCTACATATATTTCCATTGCAGTAAATTCAGGATTATGCGTTCTGTCCATACCTTCGTTACGGAAGTTTCTAGAGAACTCATAAACACCTTCAAATCCACCAACAATTAATCTTTTTAAGTACAATTCGTTTGCAATACGCATGTAAAGCGGAATGTCAAGCGAGTTGTGGTGCGTAATAAACGGACGCGCAGAAGCTCCACCAGGAATTGATTGTAAAACCGGAGTATCAACCTCTAAATATCCAGCATCGTTAAAATAACCACGCATTGCAGTAAATAACTTTGTACGTTTGATAAAAGTTTCTTTAACCTGCGGATTTACCGTTAAATCTACGTAACGCATTCTGTAACGCAATTCAGCATCGTTGAAGGCATCGTGTACATTTCCTTCTTCGTCAACTTTTGGCAACGGAAGAGGGCGTAAAGTTTTGCTCAAAAATGTAAAACCGTTTACACGAATACATTTTGCTCCAACTTGAGTAGTAAACAATTCACCTTCAATACCAATAAAGTCTCCTAAATCGGTTAATTTTTTGAAAACTTGGTTGTATAAAGTTTTATCATCACCTTCACACAAAACATCGCGGTTGACGTACAATTGGATACGTCCTTCGCTGTCTTGTAACTCAGCAAAACAAGCTTTACCTTGATCACGAACACTCATCAAACGTCCAGCAACAATAACCTTCTTACCTTCTTCAAACGTTTCCTTTATCTGCTTTGATGTATGATCTACAGGAAAAAGATTTGCCGGATAAGGGTTGATACCCAAGTTGCGTAAGTTTTGAAGTTTTTCTCTTCTGATGATTTCTTGTTCTGATAATGCCATTTTTGCTTTATTTTTTAAGTGTGCAAAGATAAAAAAAAGAATGTAGATTTTAGAATGCAGATTTTAGATTTTTTGCAGCATCAAATTATTGGGTTTCAATCAACTTTAGTCCCGCTATCCGCTTGTATCTTTTCCTTGCTAAAGAAGCAAGAAAAAGGATACCGCTTCTATCGGGGCTAGTTTAGAAGTTTATGTTTTCAGAACAAGTTTTAGTTGGAGCGTAGCGACTAAAAACTTAGTATCTTCGCCCGAACAACCTAAATCTAAAAATATGAAAAAATATTTACTCTGTTTTATTGTATTAATTTGTACGACAAGCTGCATGTTTAAAGAAAAGATGACCATAAATGAAAATGGATCAGGGACTTTTTCATACGGATTTGATATGTCTCCAATGTTTAAAATGGGATTTAAAAGCAATGATTCGATAAAAAAGAAGCAGGTATTAGATACTGTTTTTACTTTTAAAGAGGTTTTTGCAAAAGCAAAGGACAGTATTGCAAAACTATCAAAAGAGGATCAGCAAAAAATAAAGGCACTTGAAAAGTTTCAAGTTGCATTCAAAGTAAATGAAGATAAAAAACAATTTGAATTTAATATGGAATATAATTTTCCATCATCAGACAGTCTTAAAAATATGGTTTCGCCTCTTGAGGGGCTTGAAGCAATGCCAAAATTAGGACCAGGTAAACAATTAGGAGCTTTAAGTGCAGTTCCAGAAGATGAAAAGAAAAAAAGTAGATTTACTTATAACTATGACGGAAAAGTCTTTGAAAAGATATTGGTAGAAGGAGATGCTGTTAAATCAAAGAAAGTAAAAAAGAAAAAGGAAAAAGAGGAAGACAATATCTTTACAAAACAAATGGATGAATATATGAAGGAATGTAAGTATTCTTTGGAATATCATTTTCCAAAAAGGATAAAAACGGTTTCATTAAAGAATGCAGTCATTTCAAAGGATAGAAAAAGTTTTACGCTGGATATTCCAATAAAAGAACTTCCAGACGATGAAAAAGATATGGATTTCAAAGTAGTATTTGAGAATTAATCAAGATACTTAAGGCATAATAAAACAATTGAAAATACTCTTTGTATCTTTGGTAAAAAATATACTACGATGAAATTATATCAATTACTTAGTTTTTCTTTTTTAATAGCGACATTAACCAGCTGCACTTTTACCGAAAATATTACGATCAACGAAAACGGAACAGGAAAATTCTCTGTAGACATGGACGGTTCTGCTTTAATGGAAATGGCTGGTGATCAAATTGCAGGGCAAATGGGAGACGCTAAAAAAGATATTGATACAACTTTTACTTTCAAACAAATATTTGAAGAGAAAAAAGACAGTATTGCTAAGCTGTCACCAGAAACGCAGAAAGAGCTTAAAAAACTGGAAAACTTCGTTGTAGCCACAAAAATGAGCTCAGAGAAAAAACAGTTTCTAATGACAATGGGAACTGATTTTAAAAATGTAAATGAGCTGCAAGATATTTTACAGACATTAGGCACTTTACAGAAATTAGAAGGAAGCGCAAACGCGTCTCCGCTTGGCAGTGGTTTTGGAGACAACGGAAGTAAATTAACGTATACATACGACGGAAAGAAATTTACAAGAAAAGCAGTAATTGATCAGCAAAAACTGGCAGCAAAAGCAAAAGATACGGCTGGCGATATGTCAAAAATGATGTTTGCTTCTTCTAATTATATTGTAAAATATCATTTTCCAAAAAAGATAAAGAAAGTCTCTAATCCGAATGCTTTGTTTAGCGACGATCGAAAATCAATTACAATTCAATATTCTTTTACGGATTATATGGAGAATCCTGACAAACTTAACTTTGACGTTGAGTTTGAAAAATAATTAAAATGAACAAAAAAATCCAACTTCAGGATCTGGGCAAAAAAGACTATAAATCGACTTGGGAATATCAAGAAGAAATCTTTAAAGACATAGTCGATTTAAAAATCAAGAACAGAAGAGAAGAACTAGATCTGCCAACGCCAAATTATTTACTTTTTGTGGAGCATCCGCATGTTTATACATTAGGAAAAAGCGGCGATCTTGAAAATTTATTATTAAACGAAAAACAGCTCGAAGCAAAAGGAGCAACTTTTTATAAAATCAACCGTGGAGGAGATATTACCTATCACGGACCAGGACAGATTGTCGGTTACCCGATTCTTGATTTAGAAAATTTCTTTACCGATATTCATAAATACCTGCGATTGTTAGAAGAATCGATTATTCTAACTTTAGCGGAATATGGTTTAGAATCGGGCAGGAGCGAAGGCGAAACAGGAGTCTGGCTTGGTGTAGGAACTCCGTTTGCCCGTAAAATTTGTGCAATGGGCGTTCGCGCTTCAAGATGGGTAACCATGCACGGATTTGCTTTAAACGTAAATGTCGATTTGGGATATTTTGATAATATTATCCCGTGCGGTATTCGCGGAAAAGGTGTTACTTCTTTGAATGTAGAACTTGGTGTAGAAAAAGTAGACGAAGACGAAGTAAAAGCTAAAATTATCAAACATTTTACAGAGCTATTCGAAGCAGAATTCATTTAAAAAACCAAATAATTCAAGTATGGAAAATGAAGATAAAAAATCATTTTTGGAGCATTTAGCTCTTCCAGAAAAAGAATTACAAGAGTTATTGGATATTTCTCAGTTTAACAAAATAGCCAAAGGAGATTATTTTATAAAAGAAGGCCAAGCGCCTCGTAAAATGGCTTTTCTTGTAAAAGGTTTGTTTCGATATGTTTACACTCACGAAAACGGAAACGAATTCACTAAAAATATTATAGCCGAAGGGAATTTTATAAGTTCTTATTCGGCTATGATTTATAATACACCTTCCTATTTTTCTATAGAAGCTTTAGAAGATTCTGAAATCTTAGAAATTGAATATTCAGATTGGATTGGAATAAAAGAAAGAAATCCTTTTTGGAACCTCTTTTTAGTACAAATTCTCGAAAAAGCATTTTCTATAAAAGAAAAACGAGAAAGAGAATTACTCCTTTTAGATGCTGAAAAACGATTTGAGATTTTTACTGCCGAATTTCCTAATATCGAAAATCGAGTTTCGCAGCAAATTATAGCTTCTTATTTAGGCATTCAGCCAGAATCTCTCAGCAGGCTCAAAAGAAAAATCAAGAGTTAACATAGGTCAATGTAATTGATTGTAAGGCAAACTATTTTTGATTTCTAATTTTTAAAAATGAAATTATGGAAATCTCAAATAGCACCATTGTTATTACAGGCGGAAGTTCTGGTCTAGGACTTGAAATGTGCCGTCAGTTGATAGAAAAAGGAAATAAAGTAATTGCTTGTTCCCGCTCTTTAGAAAAGCTGCAAGAAGCTCAAAAGCAATTGCCCGATTTGGTTATTTACAAATGTGATATTGCGAAGGAATTTGAATGCGAAGCTTTTGCCGAATGGCTTCGAATAAATTATTCGCAACTGAATGTTTTAATTAATAATGCGGCGATTGCATATAAAATTCATTTTGTAGGCGATCCATTTTCTTTAGAAAAAATGAATGATGAATTCTCGGTCAATTTGCAAGCGCCAATACGGCTGATAAAATTGCTTTTTCCTCTTTTAATTGAAAACCAGAATGCTAAAATTATCAATATTACAACCGGATTGGTTTACGTTCCGAGAGCAACTTATCCGTTTTATAATGCTGCAAAAGCGGGATTGCATTCTTTTACTCAAGTTTTGAGAGAACAACTGAAACAAGAGAAAATTAAAATTATAGAAGTATTATTTCCTGTGGTTGATACGCCTTGGCATAAAGGAAATCCGCCGAAGATTGCCATTTCTCCTCAAAAAGCAGTTTCTGAAATGCTAAAAAGCATATCTCGAAATCAAACAGAAATAAGAATTGCAAAAGTAAAATTGCTTTATTTTCTTTTTAGAATAGCTCCTCGATTTGCATTTAATAAAATAAATAATCTCTAAAATGTGCTTCAAGGCATATAATTGCAGGTTTTGGAAATCGTAAATAGTATTTTTTTTAGATAGAAATCGGTTTTTCTCTAAAATTATATTCAAAAAACTGAAAAACCATTTCGCAAAAGTTAAGATTTTGAAGGGATGACAAATTATACAGAAAGCATAGTTTTCTGATGTATTTATGCTAAATTTGAGTACTTAGTATTCAATTTTAAATTTCACTTCATTTCTGATTGCTTATGAGAAAAATCTACCTATTCTGTTTTCTATTTGTGCTTAATGGTGTTTTTGCCCAAAAGAAAGATAAATTATATCCAGTTACAGTTTATGAGAAAGTGTGGCAGGAAAAAAACAGCGATACCAGATTAAAGATGATCAAATCGATTTGGTTGGAAGACAGTACTTTTGAAGACCCTTCGGCTTCTACAAAAGGAATTGCGGCTTTTAATAATGTTATCAACGAATTTTACAAGAAAAACCCAGATGCTGTACTAACGTCGGGACCTAAAATTGTAAAAGACAATTATGTGACTTGGGAGTGGAAAGTTCTGGATTCTAAAAACAATCTTGTTTTGACAGGAAGAGATTTTGCGCGTTTGAATGGAAAAGGTCAGGTGAGCAAAATTATTGGTTTTTGGGATAAAGGAGCAACTTTGTCTGAAGCGGATATTTTGAAAAACCTAGAAGCAGACAATCTAAAAGTGGTAGAGAAATATTACGAAAGCCTCTTTAAAATAAGAAATCTGGATGCCTTAAAAACTGTAGTTGCAGATGGTGCAGTTTATAGTCAAGCTACAGGTTTGCCTTACGGAGGAACTTATGTTGGTTTTAGCGAATGGACTAAAATGTTTGCAAAATCGGCTGAGTTTTTTGATTTGCAAATAGAAAAAGAACCAGTTTATTTTAGCGATGCTTCTAAAAATGAAGTAATCATGTATTTTACGATAAATTGCAGATCTAAAAAATCGGGGAAAACAATGTCGGTTCCAATTTCAGAACATTTTGATCTGAAGGACGGTAAAATTACGACTGTCAGACCTTTTTATTACGACACCAAACAATTTGCAGAGTTTTTAAAAAGCAAAAAATAACATAAAAAAAAACGACCTATTAAGGTCGTTTTTTTATTGAAAGAAATCGAGTTCCAACTGTTCTGGCAATAGTCTGAAACTCATTCTATGGTATTTTGTAGTCCCGAATTCTTTAATGGCTTCTCGGTGTTCTTTTGTTGGATATCCTTTGTTTTGTTTCCAATTATACATCGGGAATTCTTCATGAATTTTATCCATGTACTCGTCGCGATACGTTTTGGCTAAAACAGAAGCGGCAGCAATGCTTAAATATTTCCCATCACCCTTTATAATACTTTGATTAGGAATCGATTTTAAAAGAGCAATTTCATCTGGAGAAAACTGTTTCCCAAAAGTGTTTTTCAGTCCAAGTTTAGCATTCAAGGCACGATTTCCGTCAACAATTATAAATTCGGGAACGTGCTTTAATTTTAAAATGCATTCCTGCATTCCTTTCATCGAAGCGTTTAAAATATTTATTTCGTCAATTTCGTCTGGAAACAAATGTGTTACAGAAAAACACAATGCTTCTTTTTCTATAATTGGCCTTAAAAGCGCTCTTGTTTTTTCAGACAATTGTTTACTGTCGTTCAGAATTTTATTTTCAAAATTTTCAGGTAAAATTATGGCAGCGGCTGTTACTGGGCCAGCCAGGCATCCTCTTCCTGCTTCGTCCGTTCCAGTTTCTAGGGCAAATCCTGAATAATTAAGTTGTAACATTTATGCTTTTTTATAAATACAAATATTGTGTTTTTTTATTCAGATTCACAAATGTCAATAACGATAAAAAAACTTTAATAAATTGTTAAATAAATTTTTAAAAATCGACTGAATTAACATTTGCGAAACAAAATGATCATTTAAAACAATAAAATAACAAATTGTTTTGTCAGTTTTTTATCCACTATATATGCTTTTTATTGTTAAGTAAAAAGCGTTTTTCACTAAAATTATGTTAATTAATTGTTAAAATTAAATTAAATAGAATCATTCTAATTTTATGTATGTGTCTGATATTGTTGTAGTTTGTTTAAAAAAATACTGACTTTTCGGAAATTTTTTGAAGTATCTCTAAAACGAAAACGTTTTAGCTTTAAATGGGTATATTGTTATTTTAAGAAAATATTAAGATGTTTGCCGGATACTAATTCAAAATTTTTTAAAATGAAACTTAAGTTAAATGGATTCTTAGTGCTTTTAGTGGCGCTGATTACGCAACTAACCTTTGCGCAAGAAAGAACTGTTTCGGGTGTAGTTTCCGATAATGCAGGAATGCCTCTTCCAGGTGTGAGTGTATTAGTTAAAGGAACTAAAAGCGGAACGCAAACAGATTTTGATGGAAAATTTTCTATCAAAGCAACGTCAAGCGAAGTCTTGGTTTTTACTTACATTGGAATGAAAACACAGGAAGTTGTAGCTAGCTCTACAGCTTTAACTGTAAAATTGACTAGCAATACTCAAGAATTAGAGAGTGTTGTAGTTACTGCCTTGGGTATTAAAAGAGAGAAAAAATCTCTTGGATATGCTACTCAGCAAATAAAAGGTGAAGATTTAGTTGGAGGAGTTTCGAGCGCAAACTTCCTTAATGATCTTTCTGGTAAGGCTGCCGGGGTATATATTAGAAAAAACACAAATTTTGGTGGATCTACAAACGCAGTTTCAAGAGGGGTTAAAAACCTTACTGGAAATAACCAAATGCTTATTGTTGTTGATGGTATGCCTATTAATAACCAGAACGTGAACTCTAGCAATGGAGCACAAACAGCTGGTGCACGTAATACATACGATTATGGTAATGCTGGTATGGATATCAATCCTGATGATATCGAGTCAGTAAACGTGTTAAAAGGTGCTGCTGCATCTGCTTTGTACGGTTTTCAGGCTGGTAATGGTGTAATTATGATTACTACTAAAAAAGGAAAAGCTCAAAAAGGGATGGGAGTTACTATCTCAAGTGAGTTTGGAGTTGGTACTGTTGATAAAAAAACGTTCCCTGTTTACCAAAACAAATACGGACAAGGGTATGGACCAACGTATGATGCTGCAGGAAACCCAAAAGGTGTTCCGGTTGGGCCAACAGGTGCATTTTTTGTTATCGATAAAAACGGTAACCAAGTGGTAAGTACAACTGATGACGCTTCTTACGGTGTTGCATTTGATCCAAGTCTTTCAGTTTACACTTGGGAATCATATACTCCATATTCTTCAAAATTTGGACAAAAATCTCCATGGGTAGCGGCTAAAAATGGTCCAATTACATTTTTTCAAACTGCTCAGACATTCAATAACTCAATCTCTTTTGAAGGAGGTACTGACAAAAGTAACTTCGTAATCAACTATAATAACTATAAAGAGACTGGTATTTTGCCAAATAGTGAATTGAAGAAAAATAATGCAAGTATTAAATTCAACCACAAATTAACTGATAAACTTTCTGCAACTGTTTTTGCAAATTATTTTGCACAAGATACACAGGGTAGAAATACTACTGGTTATGGTGGTGATAATATCATGGGAACATTCCGTCAATGGTGGGGAACTAACGTAGATATTCAATCTCAGAAAGAAGTTTTCCAAAATTCAGGAGGACAAAATATTTCTTGGAATATGGCAGACCCTTCTAATGGAAATACCAATCCTAAATATGCTGATAATCCATATTTTACAAGATATAGAAATTATCAGACAGACGAAAGAAATCGTTTTATCGGGTATGGTCAGTTAGATTATAAAATTACAGATTGGTTAAATGCTACAGGAAAAATCAGTACAGATTCTTATTCAGAATTACGTGAAGAAAGAAAGGCGGTAGGATCTTTGGCTGCAACATTTGGGATTAACCGTTTAGCTGTTGGTTCAGGATACCAAAAATATACTGGTATGTTTTCTGAGCAAAACTATCAGTTTACTTTAAACTTCAATAAAAAACTTACTGAAGATTTCTCTTTGACAGGTTTGGCTGGTTATAATGCTTTAAGAACAAGACGTACTTCTACATTATCTTCTACAGATGGCGGACTTATTATTCCAGGAATCTATGCATTATCAAATTCAGTAAATGCTTCTCCATTCCCAATTGAGGTTGAAGAGAATTCAGCTGTGAACAGTGTTTATGCTTCTGCGTCATTAGGATTCAGAGATTTCCTTTTCGTAGAAGGTACAGTACGTAATGATGCATTCTCTATGTTGCCAGAAGGTAATAATGATGTAAATACATACTCTGCTTCTGGAAGTTATGTTTTTACAAAACATGTTAATGCTCCATGGTTAACTTTTGGTAAATTAAGAGCAAGTTATGCAGAAAACCCACAAGGAAGTATTGAGATTTATGCATTGCAAGATGCCTATACTAAATTTAATCCATACGGTACAAATCAGCTTTATTCAAGACCAAACATTGGAAATAATCCAGATTTGCACCCTGTAAAAACTAAATCTGAAGAAATTGGTTTAGAGATGCAATTCTTTGACAGAAGATTAGGTTTTGATGTGAGTGTTTATAAAACTTTAAGTGAGGATCAAATCTTTCCAGTAGACTATTCTACTGCAACAGGTTACTCTTCTAAATTTGTGAATGCAGGATCTGTTGAGAATAAAGGTGTCGAGGTAATGTTCAATGCAACGCCTATAAAAACAAATGACTTTTCTTGGGATATTAACGTAAACTGGTCTAAAAATGAGAATACAGTTGTAGCTTTAACACCTGGTGTTGATGTATTAACAATTGGTACATTCCAGGGCGGTGTTAGTATTGTGGGGACAAAAGGAAATCCTTATGGAGATATCCTTGGTAAAGATTATGTCTACAAAGACGGACAAAGAGTAACTAAAAATGGAGTTTATTTGCAGACAGCAACTACTAATAATGTAATTGGTAATGTTACTCCAGACTGGATTGGTGGTATTCGTAATAGATTTGCTTATAAACAAGTTTCTCTAGGTTTCTTAATTGATGTTCAAAAAGGAGGAGATATTTTCTCTCTTGATCAATATTATGGACAAAGCTCTGGTTTATATACAACTACAGCAGGAAACAATGAGTTAGGAAATCCTGTAAGAAACACACTTGCTAATGGTGGAGGTGTTATCTTACCTGGAGTAAATGAAGATGGAACTCCTAATACTACAAGAACTCCAAGTCCTGAGGTAGCTGGAAGTATCTATGGTTATAATAATAACCCACAAAAAGCATTTGTTTACGATGCAAGTTACGTGAAATTAAGAGAGGTAAGTATTACTTATAGTTTCCCTAAAAACATTATAGCTAAAGCAGGTTTGAATGATTTACGTCTTTCTTTAGTAGGTTCTAACTTATGGATCATCAGTAAAAATCTTCCAGATGCAGATCCAGAAAGTGGTCTAAGTTCAGGTAACTTATCAGCAGGTTATTCAGGAGGTTCACTTCCTACAACAAGAAACATTGGTTGTAACCTAACATTAAAATTTTAAATCATGAAAAAAGTACTTTTATTAATGTCTGTGGTGGGTATGATGGTTTCGTGCAGCCAGGACATTACAGATATGAATGTTGATCCTAAAAAGCCAACAACAACCAAAGCAGAATTTTTGTTTACAAATGCTGAGAAGAAATTAGTCGATCAAATGGTTAGCACTAGTGTGAATAATAACGTTTTTAGATTATTTGCACAGCAATGGACAGAGACGACTTATCCTGATGAAAGTCAGTATAATATTACAAACAGAAAAATTCCTGATACTCACTTTTTGGTTTTGTACAGAGATGTTCTAGCAGATTTTCATGATGCAAGAGTTATGATTGCAGCAACAGCTACAGCAACTCCTGCAGATGAGGCAACTAAGCAAAATAAATTAGCGCTTATCGATATTTTAGAAGCTTATGCTTATAGTGTATTGGTAGATACTTTTGGAAACGTTCCTTATTCTCAGGCAATTGATATCCAGAAATATCCTTTACCAGCTTATGATGATGCAAAAACTATTTACCAAGATCTTATCAAAAGATTAAGTGCATCTGCTGCAGTTTTAAAAGCAAATAATACTGTAGCTAACTTTGGTTCAGCAGATATTATCTATTCTGGTAATGCTGCAAGTAATGCTAAATGGGCAAAATTTGCTAACTCGTTAATCATTAGAATGGCAGTTAATATGTCAGATGTTGATCCTGCTTATGCAACTACTCAAGTTCAAGCAGCTCTTGCTTCTGGTGCTTTGGCTGGTAATCAAGATAATACAAAGTTGACTTATTTGACTACATCAGGAAATCAAAACCCATTGTATGCAGATTTAGTAACAAGCCAGAGATTTGATTTTATTCCTGCTGAGCCTTTTGTTTCTGCTATGGATGCTGTTGTTCCTGGAGGTGACCCAAGGATGCCTAAATATTTTACTAACCTAACTTCTCCAGCTCCAGTTATTCCTACAGGAAGAACTTTCGTAGGAGGTACTTATGGTGCAGGTAACGTTTATACATCATATTCTCAGATAACTTCAACATTAAACAATCCAGTTTTCCCAGGAACTATCTTTGATTTCGCTGAGTTGAATTTCTTATTGGCAGAAGCTGCTGAGAAAAATTTAATTCCAGGTGGTTCTGCTCAAGCAAAAGTTTACTACGAGGAAGGTATTAAGGCTTCTATGGCAGACTGGGGAGTGACTAATACTGCTGCTATTGATGCTTACATTGCAAGTCCAAAAGTAGATTATAACAATGCTTTAAGTGGAGCAACATATAAAGAGAAGATCGGTAATCAAGCATGGTTTGCTCTTTATAACAGAGGATACGAAGCATGGACGTCTTACAGAAGATTGGATTTCCCAGTTTTAAAAGCGCCTCAGGCAGCTATCAACAAACTTATTTTTACTGTGCCTGTTAGATATACTTATCCAGGAGTTGAAACAAGTATCAATAAAGCAAACTATACTAAAGCTGCTGCTGATATTGGTGGAGATTTATTAAACACTAAATTGTTCTGGGATAAGTTCTAATTTTAGAATAATCCATAAGCAATTAAGTTGAAGATTTAAAATAATTATACCCTCTTAAGGGAATAAGAAAAATAAATATTTTGATTTTTTTTGAAAGCCCCGTATACTTTTGTATACGGGGTTTTCGTTTCCAAAAGACCGAAATTATTTCAATTTCATATTATATATTATGTTTTTTCGTTTATACCTTTTTATCTTACCTTTGCTTAGCAAATTTGTCAAAATAAATTTATACAAAGCCATCAAATGAGAATATTCATTTTTTTATATCTATTAGTTGTTCCAACATTATTGTTTTCGCAAGAAAAAAAACCAGCTTCTAAAAGTAATTTAGATATGAATTCGGAATATTCTAGTATTACGGATACTCTAAAAAAGAAAAAGAAAAAAATAGCGACAATAGACCAATATAAAATTGTCACTTTAGAACACGATACCATTTATGCCGATACATCGCTGACTCTTAAAAGTGCTTACAGGCAAAATCACCTAAGAAGAGATCTTTTTGGACTTCAGGAATTTTCTAATATTGGACAGCCTTTAAATACGCTGCAATATAGCTTGACAAGTTTTTCTCCGTATCCAGAAATTGGTTTTACCGGAAAACATTCTATTTATATGCAAGCAGATCAAATTAGATATTATTCTGTTGCAACACCTTTTACAGAGTTGTTTTTTAACACTACTATTAATAAAGGACAGAATGTAGATTCTTTTATCACGTTAAACGTTTCTAAAAATCTAAATTTCTCTATTGCGTACAAGGGTTTAAGATCAGAGGGAGATTATATTAATCAGTTGGTTAGTGCAGGAAATCTAAGAATTACAACTAGTTATGCTACAACCAGCAGACGATATGCAATAAATGCACATTTTGCAAATCAAGATATCTTAAATGAAGAAAATGGAGGTATTACAAATGATACTGATTTTGAAAGCGATAATCCAGATTATAAAAATCGACAACGTTTACAGGTTTATTTAACCGATGCAGAATCCTTTTTAAAAGGAAGAAGATTGTTTTTTGATCATGCCTTCAGAGTAAATCCGAATGATGGAAGCAATAATTTATACATTACGCACCAATTTAATTACGAGTATAAAGCTTACGAATATAAACAGCCAACCATACTTTCAAGTGTAACTGGTAGTGATGGCACGACAAAACGCATACCGCGATTTGGAGATTCGTATGCGGCAAGTAATATTAATGATCAGACTAAATATGAGAGACTTTATAATAAAGTAGGTGCAGCTTATGAAAATTCGCTGTTAGGTAAATTCATGTTTTTTATAGACGATTACAGATCTAATTATAAGTACAACCGAATTATCGTGGATACAGCTGGAAATGCAGTTCCAGACAATTTGTTTTTGCAGTTTAATAATTTTGGTGCTCAGTACGAATACCAAAAAAACAAATGGAATGGTAGATTTTTATATTCAAGATCAATTACCAACCAATCTCTTTCAGATTTAGATGCTAAGCTGCGTTACGATATGAGCGAAAAAATTAAGTTTGATTTCAGGTATCGTAACATCAATAAATTGCCTAATAACAATTATAATCTTTATCAAAGTAGTTGGATTCAGTACAATTGGTCGAATGATTTTAAGAATGAAAAAATTAATTCATTAAGTGCAGAAATTACAACACCTTGGCTGACAGGTCAAGTTCAATACACCGTTTTAAACGATCATTTATATTTTAAAGATGATGCCTCAGTTGCGCAGAAAGCAGCAGACATACAAATTGTAAAACCTTTTCAATACGGAAATGCAATTAATTATTTAGAAATAAAAGCAAGCCGTGAATTTAAATTTGGAAAATTTGCTTTAGATAATACCCTTTTATATCAGAAAGTAGATCAGTCCGATTTAATTTTAAATGTGCCTGATTTTGTAACTAGAAATACATTCTATTATTCTGGTCATTTCTTTAAAAAGGCATTGTTTATGCAAACGGGACTTGTATTTAATTATATGACAAAATATTATGGAGATGATTATAATCCTGTAATCGCCGAATTTTTTGTGCAGCAGGATAAAAAAATCGGAGGTTTTGCAACATTCGATTTCTTCGTAAATGCCAGAATACGCCAAACGCGTTTTTATTTAAAAGCAGAGCACTTTAATGCTTTATTTTCACAAAGTAATTATTATGCAACGCCTAATAATCCGTATCGTGACTTTGTGTTGCGTTTTGGTTTGGTTTGGAATTGGTTCGAATAAAAAAGAGTTGAAGATTTATTATAAAATCAAATATTTAAATAATACAAAATGGACTTTTCAAATAATATTTTAGAAACAATAGGCAATACGCCGCTTGTAAAACTCAACAAAATTGTTGCTGAAATTGATGCGTTAGTATTGGCAAAAGTCGAAACCTTTAATCCTGGTAATTCTGTAAAAGACAGAATGGCTGTAAAAATGATTGAAGATGCAGAAGCAGATGGCCGACTAAAACCTGGAGGAACTATTATTGAAGGAACTTCAGGAAATACAGGAATGGGACTTGCACTTGTTGCAATCGTAAAAGGTTACAAATTAATTTGTGTGATTTCAGACAAACAGTCTAAAGAAAAAATGGATATTCTTCGTGCTGTTGGTGCAAAGGTTGTCGTTTGTCCTACAGATGTAGAACCGACAGATCCACGTTCTTATTATTCAGTTTCTAAGCGCTTAGCAGAAGAAACTCCAAATTCTTGGTATGTGAATCAATATGATAACATGTCAAATTCTTTGGCACATTATGAGCAGACTGGACCAGAAATCTGGAAACAGACAGACGGGAAAATTACACATTTTGTGGTAGGAGTGGGAACAGGAGGAACGATCTCTGGAGTTGGAAAATATTTGAAAGAAAAAAATCCGAATATTAAAATCTGGGGAATTGATACTTACGGTTCTGTTTTTAAAAAATACCACGAAACGGGAATCTTTGACGAAAACGAAATCTACTCTTATATAACAGAAGGTATCGGAGAAGATATCTTACCTAAAAACGTTGATTTTTCTTTAATTGACGGTTTTACAAAAGTTACCGATAAAGATGCAGCTGTTTATACCAGAAAGATTGCTCTTGAAGAGGGAATTTTTGTTGGAAATTCAGCAGGAGCTTGTATAAAAGGTTTATTGCAGCTGAAAGAGCATTTTAAACCAGAAGATGTTGTTGTGGTATTATTTCACGATTCTGGAAGCCGTTATGTCGGAAAAATGTTCAATGACGACTGGATGCGTGAGCGCGGATTCTTAGAAGAAAACGTAACAAAAGCAGAAGATGTTATCAAAGATCATATCGATAAAGAATTGATCGTCGTTCGTACTGAAGAGCTGGTTTCTCATGCCATTGAGCGTATGCGTAAATATAAAATTTCGCAGATTCCAGTTGTTGACATCAACGGATTTGTTGGTTCTGTAGACGAAACAGATTTATTTAGAAGCTACGTTGCCGATAAAAACGTTGCCGAAAAACCAATTAAGGATGTAATGGGCAAACCTTTCCCGATTGTAAAATTAGGAACACCAATTGAAGAAGTTTCAAAACTTTTCAGCAAAGAAAACGATGCTGTTTTGGTTGATTTAGGAAACGGACATCATCACATTATTACCAAATATGACATTATTGGCTCAATAAAATAAGCCATTTCAAACAAAATAATCCATAAACCCTTATTGTAATTCAATTGGGTTTATGGATTTGTCTTTTAAAAATAGAAAATGAATTTTACTGCTATTGATTTTGAAACTGCGACAGGATATCATCCTTGTTCTGTAGGTATTGTTACAGTTGAAAACGGAGTTATCGTTGATGAATATGTCTCACTAATCAAACCGCCGAACAATGAATATAATCCGTTTACAATTCGCGTTCACGGCATTTATCCAAAAGATACAGTCAATGCAAAATCTTTCTTTCAAATCTATCCCGAAATTGAAAAACGACTAAAAAACAGAGTTGTCGTAGCGCATAATGAAAGCTTTGATCGTAATGTTTTGATGAAAACGATGCTATTGCATGGTTTAAATTATGAAGATTTAAATATCGCTTTGAAATGGGAATGCACGGTCAAAATATATAAAGCTAAAGGCATCAAGCCAACCAAATTGAGTGATTGTTGCCGTGAGATGGAAATTCAGCTCAATCATCACGAAGCGTTATCTGATGCAAGAGCTTGCGCAAAGCTGTATATGCTTCGTTAAAAATATTTCTTTTATTTTGTAAGAATAATATTAAAATTTAATTACTTTTAGATTTTGTAATCATACTATAAAATCTAAATGAAAGAAGACTTCCTTCATTATCTCTGGAAATTCAAGAAATTTGATACCTTGAATTTGAAATCTGTTCAAAACGAATCAATTACTATTATTAAAACAGGTGATTATTTAGAACTTTCTGGACCTGATTTCTTTAATGCTCACATAGAAATTGGAAATCAAAAATGGGCTGGCAATGTCGAGATTCATTTAAAATCTTCAGACTGGTACCTTCATAACCATGAGAAAGACCCTGCCTATAAAAATGTTATTCTTCATGTGGTTTGGGAGAATGATACTGCTATTTTTAGAGAAAACAATACAGAAATACCTGTTTTGGTTCTTAAAGATTATGTTTCAAAAGAAATAATAGAAAATTATACCGCATTGATTGCTCCAAAAACATGGATTTCTTGCGAAAGAGAATTAAAGCAAATTGATGACTTTGTTTTCAAAAACTGGCAAGAAAGATTGTTTTCTGAGCGTTTAGAACGAAAGTCAAAGTTTATACATCAATTATTAGAAGAAACCAATCAAGATTGGGAAGCAGTTTTATTTTGCCTTCTCGCTAAAAATTTTGGTTTAAATACGAATGGGAATTCTTTTTTGCAAATTTCTAAAGCAATTCCTTTTTCAGTCATTCGAAAAGAAAGCTTTGAAGTCGAAAATTTAGAAGCGCTTCTTTTTGGAACTTCAAATTTATTAGAAGCAGAAAAAGAAGACGTTTATTATAAAGATTTAAAGTTTCGTTACTTTTATCTATTACATAAATATCAAATAGAAAAAACGTATACAGATCCGCTTCAATTTTTTAAACTTCGTCCAGATAATTTTCCGACGATTAGACTTTCTCAATTGGCGGCTTTATATCATAAACACCAAAATCTGTTTTCTAAAATAGTTGATTTAAAATCTGTTACTGCTGTATATCGTTTGTTAAATGTCTCTGCAAGTTCCTATTGGCAAAATCATTATCTGTTTGATAAGGAAAGTCCGAAGAAATTAAAAATGCTCTCTAAGTCGTTTATAGATTTAGTAATTATCAATACCATTATTCCGCTTCAATTTGCGTATTCAAATATTATGGGAGAATCAATTGCCGAAGATTTAATTGATTTTATGAATGAAGTCACTTCAGAGAAAAATGCTATTATAGATAAGTTCAATTCGTTCGGAATTAAGTCTAAAACTGCATTTGAAAGCCAAACCCTATTAGAACTCAAAAATGAATATTGTGAGCGCAAAGCTTGTTTAAAATGTGCAATAGGGGTAGAATTGCTTAAAAATAATTAGCCAATTAGAAAATGAGATAATTATATAATTTGTATTTTTGTAAATCTAAAATCTCAAGTAATAAATCTAAAATTATAGATGTCAGCAATTTTAAAACTTAAATTCTTCTTCGAAAAATATGGTTTCCATGTTTCTTCAAGATTAGCAGATAAACTCGGAATGCGCGTAACAAGCGTGCGATTGTTTTTTATCTACATTTCCTTTGTCACAGCCGGTTTAGGATTTGGAGTTTACCTGACTCTGGCTTTCTGGATTAGACTAAAAGATTTAATCCGTTCCAAAAGAACTTCAGTATTCGATTTATAAAAAAAAGGCTCCAAATTTACGTTTGGAGCTTTTTTTTATTTTTTATGAAGATGTATTTATTATTCTTCGCTTGTTGTATTATTAAGTTTAGATCTTTTCTTGCTATATCCAAAGTAAACTAAAATACCAATTATAAGCCATCCAAATGATAATAATTGAGCGTCTAAACTTAAATTGAAAATTAAGTAAGAATTGATCGCGATTCCCAAAACAGCAATAACCGGAAGAGCAGGAACTTTAAATGTTCTGTTTAATCCTGGTTGTTTTACTCTTAAAATCCAAACTGCGATACAAACCATTGTAAAGGCAAACAGAGTACCAAAACTTGTCATATCGGCCAATTTGTTAATTGGTGTAAAAGCAGCAACTGTTGCAATAATACCACCAAGAATCATTAAGTTCGTTTTTGGTGTTCCAGAAATTGGGTTTACTTTAGAGAAAACTTGCGGAATTAAACCATCTTTAGACATTCCTAAGAAAATTCTAGATTGTCCCATAATCATTACCATTAACACAGAAACTAAACCAATAGTAGCTGCAACAGTAATAATAGAACCAGCCCAACCTTGTCCAGCAATATCAAAAGCATAAGCAACAGGAGCTTTAATAGCTTCAGGATATTTTCCTAGCGGGTTAAAATCTTGGTAATTCATCATTCCAGTTAATACTAAAGAAACTAGAATATATAAAGTAGTACAGATTAATAAAGAAGCGATGATCGCAAAAGGAACATCTTTTTTAGGATTGATAGCCTCTCCAGCTTGAGTAGAAACAGCGTCAAAACCAACATAAGCAAAGAAAATTGCAGCAGCTCCAGAAATGATTCCTCCAATTCCGTAAGCATTATGAGTAGTTTCTTTTTCAATAATTTGAGTTGCTTCAGGAATAAATGGGCTCCAGTTTGCAGTATTGATGAAGAAAAGACCAGCAACAATTACAAAGATTACTGCCGAAACTTTAAGGATTACAATAGCATTATTTGCTTTGGCAGCGCTTTTTGTTCCTTTAATAAGTAATGAAATAACTAAAATAACGATCAAGAAAGCAGGAAGATTCATAGAGAAACCTTCTCCAGTATAACTTGCAGGATCTGTTGTAAGCCAATCAGGAAGTTTTATGTGAAATAATTTTAGCAATTTATTGAAGTATCCGGACCAGGAAACCGCTACAGTCATGGATCCCATTGCATATTCGAGAATAAGTCCCCACCCAATAATCCAGGCAAAAATTTCTCCAATTGTACCATAAGCATACGCATAAGCAGATCCCTCTACAGGTAAAATTGATGCAAATTCAGAATAGCAAAGAGCCGCAAAAACACAAGCAATACCTGCGATGATAAACGAAATTGCTAATGCTGGACCTGCATGGTAATAGGCTCCAGTACCCGTTAATACAAAAATTCCTCCGCCAATAATGGCACCAACTCCAATTGCAGTAAGGCTCCATTTTCCTAAAACCCTTTTTAAATCACTTTTTTTCATATCGGCCTCAAAGGCAGATATTGGTTTAACTCTCATTATTGACATACTATATAATATTGGTTTATTGTTATTAAGTGCCAAATGTATTGTTTTTTGTAAAAAATAAAAACAATTATCATCTTTTAAGTTATAAAATGTTTCTTTTTTTTACAGTACTCGTAAGAAAGATTCTCTAAGTATTGATATTCATTAAATTAATTGGGGTTTTGTAACAGATTCGATAATTTTTTAAAAACTACTTTTCTTACTAATTTTCTTAATAAATTTGAAAGATTTTTCTTAAATTGTTTTTTAAAAGTATTTTCTATCATGAATTTTAAGTTTCTCAATAAGTATTTCCATTTTACAAAACAGCAGCGAATAGGCATTTTTATGCTTTTTGTTCTAATAATCGGTTTGCAGCTGGTTTATTTATTCGCTGATTTTAATATTTCAGAAACCAGTAACGTAGAAAAAGAGCAGTGGCTAGCGCTGCAGTCAGAAATTGATCAGGAGAAATTAAGCCTTACAAGCGCAAAGCCCGTGGTTTATCTTTTCAATCCAAATTTTATTTCAGATTATAAAGGTTACAAACTCGGAATGTCGGTAGAAGAAATTGACCGTTTAATGGCATTTCGCAAAGAAAATATATATGTAAACTCAGCAGAAGAATTTCAAAAAGTTACAGGAATTTCAGATTCATTATTAAATAAAATTTCTCCTTTGTTTAAGTTTCCAGATTGGAAACAGAATAAAAGTAATTCCCCTGTAGAGAAAAAAGAATTTGCTGTAAAAAGCTTTCCGAAAAAAGAAAAGCTCCCAATCTTGGATATTAATCAGGCAACTCAAGAAGATTTGATGAAAATTTACGGAATAGGAGAAGGCTTGTCTTCAAGAATATTAAAGCAGAAAGAAATCTTAGGAGCATTTGTGTCGATGGAGCAGATGAAAGACGTTTGGGGGCTTTCGCCTGAAGTCATAAATGAATTGAACAGCCATTTTAAAGCTCAAATTCCCTCAAACATGAAGAAAATAAATGTAAATGAGGCGTCACTAAAAGAATTAGCTCAATTCTCATACTTTAAATATGGACTTGCAAGAGAAATAGTAAAATATAGAAGTATGAACGGAAATTTTAATAATATTGAGGATTTAGCAAAAATTAAAGATTTTCCTGTTGAAAAAGCAAAAATAATTAGTTTATATTTGGAGTTCTAAAAGAAACTAACTCATGAACTTTGATTACAACGAAACACAACTAATGATCGCACAGTCGATAAAAGACTTTGCAGAAAAAAATATTAGACCTTATATAATGGAATGGGATGAAGCGCAAATTTTTCCGATTCCGTTGTTTAAGCAACTTGGCGAGATGGGCTTCATGGGCGTTTTAGTTCCAGAAGAATATGGAGGTTCTGGTTTGGGTTATCATGAATATGTTACAGTAATAGAAGAAATTTCAAAAGTAGATCCTTCTATCGGATTGTCTGTTGCGGCTCATAATTCTTTATGTACCAATCATATCTTAACTTTTGGAAACGAAGAACAAAAGAAAAAATGGCTTCCAAAACTGGCTACGGCCGAACATATAGGAGCTTGGGGATTGACAGAACACAATACAGGCTCTGATGCTGGAGGAATGAATACTACGGCAGTTAAAGACGGAGATCACTGGATTGTAAATGGAGCTAAAAATTTTATTACACACGCAATTTCGGGAGATGTTGCAGTTGTTGTAGTGAGAACTGGTGAAAAAGGCGATTCTAAAGGAATGACCGCTTTTGTTTTCGAAAAAGGCATGAAAGGCTTTTCATCAGGTAAAAAAGAAAATAAATTAGGAATGAGAGCAAGCGAAACAGCCGAATTGGTTTTTGATAATTGTCGTGTTCCCGATGAAAATAGATTAGGCGAAGTTGGCGAAGGTTTTGTTCAAGCCATGAAAATTCTTGATGGCGGAAGAATCTCTATTGGTGCTCTGTCTTTAGGAATTGCAAAAGGCGCGTATGAAGCTGCATTGAAATATTCAAAAGAAAGACATCAGTTCGGACAGCCAATTAGTAATTTCCAAGGAATCTCTTTTAAGTTGGCAGACATGGCAACAGAAATTGAGGCTTCAGAATTATTGCTTCATAAAGCCGCTTTCTTGAAACAAAAACATAAACCAGTTACGACATCAGGCGCTATGGCAAAAATGTATGCTTCTGAAGCATGTGTCAAAATTGCCAATGAAGCCGTTCAGATTCATGGAGGATATGGCTATACCAAAGACTATCCGGTAGAAAAATTCTATAGAGATTCCAAATTATGCACAATAGGAGAAGGGACAACTGAAATTCAGAAACTTGTTATTTCTAGAAATCTGCTAAAATAAAACTATCATTTTGGGCGTGCCCCTAAAAACAAAAGCATTTAGCAAACGCGTAGAAGCTTTTGTTTTTAGGGTCGGGCTTTCCACTATAATCTTTTTGTTTTTAAAGAAAAAACAAAAAGGATTTCCGTTGCAATCCCTCACGCATACTCGGTAAAATCGAGTTTAGTGAAAATAATTCAAAATTTATAAGTCATAATTCATAATTAATACATACATTTGCAGCCTTAACGAGAGGAGGTGTCTATATTATGTTAATTATACCAATTAAAGACGGAGAAAATATCGATAGAGCATTAAAGCGCTATAAAAGAAAATTTGATAAAACAGGAACTGTTCGTCAATTAAGAGCACGTACTGCTTTTATTAAGCCTTCTGTTATCAAAAGAGCTCAAATCCAAAAAGCGGCTTACATTCAAGGCTTGAAAGATAGTTTAGAAAGTTAGTATTAGCTTTTCGAAAATAATTACCGTTAGTGGTCAAAATGTTTTAATTTTGATGCTAACGGTTTTTTTATGCTTAATTTTTAGATTCAATGAAAACGAACAAAGAAGCTTTTTCGGATTATCTTTTATTAGAAAAGAAGTATTCTTCACATACGGTTGGGGCTTACTTAAATGATATAATGTCGTTTGAGTCATTTTTAAAAGAATCTTTTGATCAGGAAAATGCTGATTTGGTAAATTATAGTCAGGTGAGAAGTTGGATTGTTTTTTTGGTTGATCAGAATATTTTAAATGTGTCTATTAATAGAAAAATGGCTTCTTTAAAAGCTTTTTATAAATTTCTTTTAAAGACAAAACAGATTGAAATTAATCCGATGCTGAAGCATAAGTCTTTAAAAACGCCAAAAGTAATTCAGATTCCTTTCTCAGAAAAAGAATTGCAAGATTTGCTTACTGTAATAGATGTGCCTGTTGGTTTTGAAGAAATTCGGGATAAGCTTATTGTGGAGATGTTTTATGTTACAGGAATGCGTCGGGCGGAGCTGATTCACTTGATGATTAAAAATGTAGATCGCTCAAATAATACAATTAAAGTTCTAGGAAAAAGAAATAAAGAACGCATTATTCCAATCTTGCCAATTATTGCAGATCAAATTGACTTATATATTAAAGAAAGAGATGGTTTGGAAAGTGTAGCAGATTATGACTATTTTTTTGTTTCGAAAAAAGGGTTAAAATTGAGTGAATCTTTTGTTTATCGTTTAATAAATTCATACTTTAGTAGGGTCTCAGAAAAGGTAAAAAAAAGTCCGCATGTGCTTCGGCATACTTTTGCAACTCACCTATTAAACAATGGGGCAGATTTGAATTCAGTTAAAGAATTGCTAGGGCATTCTAGTTTGGCGTCTACTCAGGTTTATACTCATAATAGTTTGGCGGAACTTAAAAAAGTTTATAGAGGTGCGCATCCAAGAAATAAATAGCAGTTCTAAATGTTAACCCTAAAATTTTTATTATGAAGGTAGATGTTCATGCAGTTAATTTTACTGTCGACAGAAAATTGGTCGATTTTATCCAGGAAAGAATGGGTAAGCTAGAGAAATACTACGATCGAGTGGTTTCATCAGATGTTTTTTTGAAAGTGGAAAGAACGAGTGATAAAGAGAATAAGATGGTGGAGATAAAGATTAATGTTCCTGGTGATGATTTTCTGGTAAAAAAACAGTGTAAAACATTTGAAGAGGCGGTTGAGCTTTCGGCAGAATCGTTAGAACGTTTACTTGTAAAAAGGAAGGAAAAAATTAGAGCGCACATTTAATTGAAATTTTTTTTAAAAAATGTTTTGATTAAAAGATAAAATAGCTACATTTGCAGTCCGTTAGAAATAGCGGACTTTTTTAATGTATTCGCCGATGTAGCTCAGCTGGCTAGAGCAGCTGATTTGTAATCAGCAGGTCGTGGGTTCGAGTCCCTCTATCGGCTCAGAAAATTTCAAATACGATTTGAAATTGGTTCTTTAAAATAATGGAATCATAAATTATTAGGGGAGATACTCAAGCGGCCAACGAGGGCAGACTGTAAATCTGCTGTGTGAACTTCGCAGGTTCGAATCCTGCTCTCCCCACAAAACAAGAAGTCGAGATTTGGTATTGTGGATTTTGGAAGAAAAATCTGAAATCTAAATTCTGAAAATCTAAAATCAGAACTCTCTGCCGGTGTAGCTCAGGGGTAGAGTGCTTCCTTGGTAAGGAAGAGGTCTCGGGTTCAAATCCCGACATTGGCTCAAGTAAGTAGGAAATTGAAAATTAATATATAACTAAGATTAAAAATTAAGTAAAATGGCAAAGGAGAATTTTAATCGTTCCAAACCGCACTTAAACATAGGTACAATTGGACACGTAGATCACGGAAAAACTACATTAACTGCTGCAATTACAAAAGTATTGTCAGATGCTGGTTACTGTCAAGCAAAATCGTTTGATCAAATCGATAACGCTCCAGAGGAGAAAGAAAGAGGTATTACTATTAATACATCACACGTAGAGTACGAAACTGCTAACCGTCACTACGCTCACGTTGACTGTCCAGGTCACGCGGATTACGTAAAGAACATGGTTACTGGTGCTGCTCAAATGGACGGTGCTATCTTAGTAGTTGCTGCTACAGATGGTCCAATGCCACAAACTCGTGAGCACATCCTTTTAGGACGTCAGGTTGGTATTCCAAGAATCGTTGTTTTCATGAACAAAGTGGATATGGTTGATGATGCTGAGTTATTAGAGCTTGTTGAAATGGAAATTAGAGATTTATTATCTTTCTACGAGTATGATGGAGATAATGGTCCTGTAGTTCAAGGTTCTGCTTTAGGAGGATTAAATAATGATCCAAACTGGGTACCTAAAATTATCGAATTAATGGAAGCTGTTGATGCTTGGATCGAAGAGCCAGTACGTGACGTAGCTAAACCATTCTTGATGCCAGTTGAGGACGTATTTACAATTACAGGTCGTGGAACTGTTGCTACAGGTCGTATCGAAACTGGAGTTGCTAACACTGGAGATCCTGTTGAAATCATTGGTATGGGAGCTGAAAAATTAACTTCTACTATTACAGGAGTTGAGATGTTCCGTAAAATCCTTGATAGAGGAGAAGCTGGAGATAACGTAGGTTTATTGTTAAGAGGTATTGATAAAGCTGATATCAAAAGAGGTATGGTTATTATTAAGCCAGGTTCAGTAAAACCACACGCTAAATTCAAAGCTGAGGTTTATATCTTGAAAAAAGAAGAAGGTGGACGTCACACTCCATTCCACAATAACTACCGTCCACAGTTCTACGTACGTACAACTGACGTAACAGGAGTTATTTCTTTACCAGCAGGTGTAGAGATGGTAATGCCAGGTGATAACTTAACTATCGAGGTTGCTTTATTAAGCCCAATCGCTATGAACGTAGGTTTACGTTTCGCTATCCGTGAGGGTGGTAGAACAGTTGGTGCTGGTCAGGTAACTGAAATCGTAGAGTAATTCTATTAAAATAAATAAAAAGCCAGTTGATTCTTAATTGAAACAACTGGCTTTAATTACGGGCGTAGTTCAAGGGTAGAATAGCGGTCTCCAAAACCGTTGATGGGGGTTCGAATCCCTCCGCCCGTGCAATAAAAAATATATCAAATGACAAAAGTTACTAATTATTTATCAGAGGCTTTCGAAGAGTTAAAGTCAAATGTTACTTGGCCATCTTGGGCTGAAGTTCAAAAATTGACAATTGTTGTGGCTGTATTTTCGATTTTATTCGCTTTGGCAACATGGGGAGTAGACGAATTTTTTGCAAAAGCTTTGGCTGGATTTTTTAACTGGTTAAAAGGATAATTTTTTTGTGATGGCAGATAATAATGTGAAAAAATGGTACGTAGTTAGAGCGGTTAGTGGTCAAGAGAATAAAGTGAAAGCTTATATCGAGACTGAGATTGCGAGATTAGGTATGGAGGATTATGTTTCTCAGGTTTTGGTTCCTACAGAAAAAGTAGTTACTGTAAAAGATGGGAAAAAATCATCTAAGGATAAAGTGTATTTTCCTGGATATGTTATGATCGAAGCTAACTTGGTTGGTGAGATTCCTCATATTATTAAGTCAATTACTAGTGTTATTGGATTTTTAGGAGAGACAAAAGGCGGAGAACCTGTTCCTTTGAGACTTTCTGAAGTAAACCGTATGTTAGGTAAAGTGGATGAGTTGGCTGTTAATACAGATACTCGTTCTATTCCATTTAGCGTTGGAGAAACGGTTAAGGTTATTGATGGACCTTTTAACGGATTTAACGGATCTGTTGAAAAAATCAATGAAGAGAAGCGTAAGCTTGAGGTAATGGTTAAGATTTTCGGAAGAAAAACTCCATTAGAACTAAGTTTTATGCAAGTAGAAAAAGTATAATTTTTTGTTACACTATAATAAACCATTGTAATCGCTTCCATTGATTACAGTGTTAAATTTTTTAAAAATGGCTAAAGAAATTAGTAAGGTAGTTAAACTACAAGTTAAGGGAGGTGCTGCGAACCCGTCGCCACCGGTTGGACCTGCTTTAGGAGCTGCTGGGGTTAACATCATGGAGTTTTGTAAGCAATTTAATGCTAGAACTCAAGATAAACCTGGCAAAATTTGTCCAGTGCAAATCACTGTGTACAAAGACAAATCATTTGATTTTGTTGTTAAGACTCCTCCAGCAGCAGTTCAGTTAATGGAAGCTGCAAAGCTAAAATCTGGTTCTGGTGAGCCTAATCGTAAAAAAGTAGCTAGCGTTACTTGGGAACAAATTAGAACTATTGCTGAAGACAAAATGCCAGACTTAAATGCTTTCACAATCGAGAAAGCTATGAGTATGGTTGCTGGAACAGCTAGATCTATGGGTATAACTGTATCAGGAGATGCTCCTTTTTAATTAAGAAAAAGAAATGGCAAAATTAACAAAAAAGCAAAAAGAGGCTGCTTCAAAAATTGAAAAGAACAAATTATACTCTTTAAAAGATGCTGCGGCATTAATTAAAGTTGTTGCTTCTGCAAAATTTGATGAGTCTGTTGATATCGCAGTTCGTTTGGGTGTTGATCCAAGAAAAGCGAATCAAATGGTTAGAGGTGTAGTTACATTACCTCACGGAACAGGAAAAGACGTTAAAGTATTAGCATTGGTTACTCCAGACAAAGAAGCGGAAGCTAGAGAAGCAGGAGCAGATCACGTTGGTCTTGACGATTACTTACAAAAAATTAAAGACGGTTGGACAGATGTTGATGTGATCATTACTATGCCTGCTGTTATGGGTAAATTAGGTCCATTAGGTCGTATTTTAGGACCTAGAGGTTTAATGCCAAACCCTAAAACAGGTACAGTAACTATGGATGTTGCTAAAGCTGTTCAAGAAGTTAAAGCTGGTAAAATTGACTTTAAAGTTGATAAAACTGGTATCGTTCACGCTGGGATTGGTAAAGTTTCTTTCGGAGCTGAGCAAATCGTTGAGAACGCACACGAAATTATTCAAACATTAATAAAACTTAAACCAACTGCTGCTAAAGGTACATACATCAAAGGTATTCACCTTACAAGCACAATGAGTCCTGCTATTGCATTAGACCCAAAAGCAGTATAATTGGTAGTTAAAAATTTTTAGTATGACTAGAGAAGAAAAATCAATCGCGATTGAAAATTTAACTGCGCAGTTAGCTGGTACAAATATCATTTACATTTCTGATATTTCTGGTTTAAACGCAGAGACAACTTCAAACTTACGTAGAGCTTGTTTTAAAGCAGGTATCAAATTAGAGGTTGTAAAGAACACTTTGCTTGCAAAAGCAATGGAAGCTTCTGATAATGATTATGGTGATTTACCTACAGTTTTATCTGGTAACAGTGCTATCTTCATTTCTGATGTTGCTAACGCACCTGGAAAAATCATTAAAGATTTCCGTAAGAAATCTGATAAACCAGTTTTAAAAGGAGCTTACATCAATTCTGAAGTATATATTGGAGATAATCAGTTAGATGCATTAGCTACAATTAAATCTAAAGAAGAGCTTATTGGAGAAATCATTGGATTATTACAATCTCCAGCTCAAAGAATTATTTCTGCTTTACAAAATAAATTCGCTGGAAGCGAAGAAGAAGGAGCAGAGTAATCAACGTAAGGGAGTTTGCTTCCTTACTGCTTAATTAGCGCACAATAATTAAATTATATTTTTTACACAAATCATTTTAAACGATAGAAAAAATGGCAGATTTGAAACAATTCGCAGAACAATTAGTTAACTTAACAGTTAAAGAAGTTAACGAATTAGCAACAATATTAAAAGATGAGTACGGAATCGAGCCTGCTGCTGCTGCTGTAGTAGTTGCTGCTGGAGGTGGAGACGGTGCTGCTGAAGAAGCACAAACTGAATTTACAGTTGTATTGAAAGATGCAGGAGCTTCTAAATTAGCTGTTGTAAAATTAGTTAAAGAATTAACTGGTTTAGGTCTTAAAGAAGCTAAAGATGTAGTTGACGGTGCTCCAAGCAACGTTAAAGAAGGTGTTTCTAAAGAAGAGGCTGAAGGTCTTAAAAAATCTTTAGAAGAGGCTGGAGCTACTGTTGAGCTTAAATAATTAAACTCAGTTTAAGAACTAGGTTTAGGTCTTGGGTTAACACTCAAAGGCCTAAACCATTTTTCGTATAATAAAATATATATCAAGTTTTATTATCCCATAGTTTAAAATACGAAAAAGTTTTAGATCAATACGAAGAAAGAAGATTGAACTTATTTAAGTTTTAATTTTTAAAGATGTATTGATTATAATAAGAAAGTATAGATTAAACAGTGTGTATTTACACAAAAAAAATTACTTTTTTTTAATCAAAATTTTGTCCATTGATGATAACAAATCAGACTGAAAGATTGAATTTTGCCTCTACAAAAAATATCCCTGATTATCCAGACTTCTTGGATGTACAGGTTAAATCTTTTAAAGATTTCTTCCAATTAGAAACGAAATCTGACGAAAGAGGCAACGAAGGGTTATACAACACCTTCATGGAAAACTTTCCAATCACAGATACAAGAAACAACTTTGTATTGGAATTCCTAGATTATTTTGTTGATCCACCACGTTATACAATTCAAGAATGTATAGAGAGAGGTCTTACTTATAGTGTGCCATTAAAAGCTAGGTTGAAACTATACTGTACAGATCCAGAACACGAAGATTTTGAAACGATTGTACAAGATGTTTATCTTGGAACAATTCCTTACATGACTCCAAGCGGTACTTTTGTAATCAATGGTGCTGAACGTGTAGTAGTATCTCAATTACACCGTTCTCCAGGAGTTTTCTTTGGACAGTCATTCCACGCAAATGGAACTAAACTTTATTCTGCAAGAGTAATTCCTTTTAAAGGTTCTTGGATAGAATTCTCTACAGATATTAACAGCGTAATGTACGCTTATATCGATAGAAAGAAAAAATTACCTGTAACAACTTTATTCCGTGCTATCGGATTCGAAAGAGATAAAGATATCTTAGAAATTTTCGACTTAGCAGAAGAAATTAAAGTTTCTAAAACAGGAATTAAAAAATATATTGGAAGAAGACTTGCTGCGCGTGTTTTGAACACTTGGCACGAGGATTTCGTAGATGAAGATACTGGAGAGGTAGTTTCTATCGAGCGTAACGAAATCATCCTTGATCGTGATACAATTATCGACAAAGATAATGTTGAAGAGATCATCGATTCTAACGTTAAATCTATTTTGTTACACAAAGAGGATAATAACCAAGCAGATTATGCTATTATCCACAACACGTTACAAAAAGATCCAACTAACTCTGAAAAAGAAGCTGTAGAGCACATTTACCGTCAGTTGCGTAACGCTGAACCGCCTGATGAGGAAACTGCTCGTGGTATTATAGATAAATTGTTCTTCTCTGACCAACGTTACAACTTAGGTGAAGTAGGTCGTTACAGAATGAACAAAAAATTAGATTTAGATATCCCTATGGATAAGCAAGTGCTTACTAAAGAGGATATCATTACAATCGTTAAATATTTGATTGAGTTGATCAACTCTAAAGCAGAGATTGATGATATCGATCACTTATCAAACCGTCGTGTTAGAACAGTTGGTGAACAATTGTCTCAACAATTCGGTGTTGGTTTAGCACGTATGGCTAGAACTATCCGTGAGAGAATGAACGTTAGAGATAACGAGGTGTTTACACCAATCGATTTGATCAATGCTAAAACATTATCTTCGGTTATCAACTCTTTCTTTGGTACTAACCAGTTATCTCAATTTATGGATCAAACGAATCCATTAGCTGAGATTACACACAAAAGAAGACTTTCTGCACTTGGACCAGGTGGACTTTCGAGAGAAAGAGCTGGTTTCGAGGTTCGTGACGTTCACTACACGCACTACGGACGTTTATGTCCAATTGAAACTCCAGAGGGTCCAAACATTGGTTTGATTTCTTCTCTTGGTGTTTACGCGAAAGTAAACGGAATGGGATTCATCGAAACTCCTTACCGTAAGGTTACTAACGGTGTAGTTGATTTAGAAAGTACTCCAATCTACTTAAGTGCTGAAGAAGAAGAAGGAAAAATGATTGCTCAGGCAAACATTGAAATGGACGAAACTGGTAAAATTACAGCTAGCAATGTTATTGCTCGTGAGGAAGGTGACTTCCCGGTTGTTGAGCCAAATGTAGTTCATTATACAGACGTTGCACCGAACCAGATCGCTTCGATTTCTGCATCTTTGATTCCTTTCTTGGAGCATGATGATGCGAACCGTGCGTTAATGGGATCGAACATGATGCGTCAGGCGGTTCCTTTGATCCGTCCTGAAGCTCCGATTGTTGGTACAGGTTTAGAGCGTCAAGTTGCTTCTGACTCAAGAGTATTGATTAATGCTGAGGGTCATGGTACTGTAGAATACGTTGATGCTAATATCATTACTATTAAATACGACCGTACTGAAGATGAAAGAATGGTTAGTTTTGATGCTGATGAGAAAACATACAACTTAATTAAATTTAGAAAAACAAACCAAGGAACAAGTATCAACTTGAAACCAATCGTAAGAAGAGGTGACAGAGTTGTTCCTGGACAAGTATTATCAGAAGGATATGCTACTCAAAATGGAGAATTAGCTTTAGGTAGAAACTTAAAAGTTGCGTTCATGCCATGGAAAGGGTACAACTTCGAGGATGCGATTGTAATTTCTGAAAAAGTAGTTCGTGATGATATTTTTACTTCTATCCACGTTGATGATTATTCATTAGAGGTTAGAGATACTAAGTTAGGAAACGAAGAGTTAACAAACGATATTCCTAACGTTTCTGAAGAGGCTACTAAAGATTTAGATGAAAACGGTATGATCAGAATTGGAGCAGAGGTTAAGCCTGGCGACATTTTGATCGGAAAAATTACACCAAAAGGAGAATCAGATCCAACTCCAGAGGAGAAATTGCTTCGTGCAATCTTCGGAGATAAAGCTGGTGATGTAAAAGATGCTTCATTGAAAGCTTCTCCATCTTTACATGGTGTAGTTCTTGACAAAAAATTATTTGCAAGAGCCGTAAAAGATAAACGTAAACGTACTCAAGATAAAGATGCTTTAGGAGCTCTTGAAATGGAATTCGAAACTAAATTTGTTGAATTAAAAGACAGATTAGTAGAGAAATTATTCTTGATCGTTAACGGAAAAACATCTCAAGGTGTAATGAATGATTTGGGTGAAGAAGTTTTACCAAAAGGTAAAAAATATACTCAAAAAATGCTTTACGCAGTAGAAGATTTCGCTCACTTAAGTAAAGGTCAATGGGTTGCTGATGATGCTACTAATAAAATGGTTAATGATTTAATTCATAACTATAAAATTAAGCTGAACGACTTACAAGGAGCTTTAAGAAGAGAGAAATTCACTATTACAGTTGGAGATGAGTTGCCATCTGGTATCTTAAAATTAGCTAAGATTTATATTGCTAAGAAACGTAAGTTGAAAGTAGGGGATAAAATGGCAGGACGTCACGGTAACAAAGGTATTGTTGCAAGAATCGTTCGTCATGAAGATATGCCTTTCTTGGAAGACGGAACGCCAGTTGATATCGTGTTGAACCCACTTGGGGTACCTTCACGTATGAACATTGGTCAGATCTATGAGACTGTTCTTGGATGGGCTGGTATGAACTTGGGTAGAAAATTTGCTACTCCAATTTTCGACGGTGCTTCTCTAGACGAGATCAATGCTTTGACTGATGAGGCTAACGTACCACGTTTTGGACATACTTACCTATTTGATGGTGGAACTGGAGAGCGTTTTGCACAAAAAGCAACTGTGGGTGTAATTTACATGCTTAAATTAGGACACATGGTTGATGATAAGATGCACGCACGTTCTATCGGACCATACTCGTTGATTACTCAACAGCCACTTGGAGGTAAAGCTCAATTTGGAGGTCAGCGTTTTGGAGAGATGGAGGTTTGGGCACTTGAGGCTTATGGAGCTTCTAGTACACTACGTGAAATCTTAACTGTTAAGTCTGATGACGTTATTGGTAGAGCTAAAACTTACGAGGCTATCGTTAAGGGTGAAACTATGCCAGAACCAGGCTTGCCAGAATCATTCAATGTATTAATGCACGAATTGAAAGGTCTAGGATTAGATCTTCGTTTGGAAGAATAATAAAAAGTTTTGTAATCGGTCCCGATAAAAATCGGGACTGATTACTCATTTATATAAGTTTTTAAAGATTTATACCCGTAACCCGTTCCGATTTTTCATATACATTATATGACTAGCGCTTCAAATTAGATTTGAGGTTTAGAGAAGTAACCCGAGGTAGTAGCTGAATGATTAACTCTTTATTTTTTAAAGAGTAGATTATAAATCTAAAATCAATTTTTTAATTGCAAATAAATCAATAGTAAAAACTATGATGAATAACAGAAACAATAAAGATAAAAATCCAGTAAAAAGATTTAACAAAATCTCTATTGGATTGGCTTCACCAGAATCTATCCTTAAAGAATCAAGAGGAGAGGTTTTAAAGCCGGAAACAATTAACTATAGAACTCACAAACCAGAGCGTGATGGACTTTTCTGCGAAAGAATCTTCGGACCAGTAAAAGACTTCGAATGTGCTTGTGGTAAGTATAAAAGAATTCGTTACAAAGGTATTATCTGTGACCGTTGTGGTGTTGAAGTTACTGAGAAAAAAGTACGTCGTGATAGAGTAGGACACATCAACCTTGTTGTGCCAATTGCTCACATCTGGTACTTCCGTTCTCTTCCAAACAAAATTGGTTATATCCTTGGTCTTCCATCTAAGAAATTAGATATGATCATTTACTACGAAAGATATGTAGTAATTCAAGCTGGTATTGCTAAAAATGCAGATGGAGAATCATTACAAAGATTAGATTTCTTAACTGAAGAAGAATACTTAAATATTTTAGATACTCTTCCACAGGAAAACCAATATTTAGATGATTTAGATCCAAATAAATTTGTTGCCAAAATGGGAGCAGAGTGTATCATGGATTTATTAGCTCGTATTGATCTTGATGCATTATCTTATGAATTGAGACACAGCGCTAACAACGAAACATCTAAACAAAGAAAAACTGAGGCTTTAAAAAGATTACAAGTTGTAGAATCTTTCCGTGAGTCTAACGAAAACCGCGAAAACCGTCCAGAATGGATGATTATGAAAGTGGTTCCAGTTATCCCGCCAGAATTACGTCCACTTGTACCACTTGATGGAGGTCGTTTTGCAACTTCAGATTTGAACGATTTATATCGTCGTGTAATCATCCGTAACAACCGTTTGAAAAGATTAATGGAGATTAAAGCTCCAGAAGTTATCTTAAGAAACGAGAAACGTATGTTACAAGAATCTGTAGATTCATTATTCGATAACACACGTAAAGCTTCTGCTGTTAAAACAGAATCTAACAGACCATTAAAATCATTATCTGACTCATTAAAAGGTAAACAAGGACGTTTCCGTCAAAACCTTTTAGGAAAACGTGTGGATTATTCTGCTCGTTCGGTAATCGTCGTTGGTCCAGAGTTAAAATTATATGAGTGCGGATTGCCAAAAGATATGGCTTCTGAATTATACAAACCTTTCGTAATCCGTAAATTGATTGAAAGAGGTATTGTAAAAACAGTAAAATCTGCTAAGAAAATCATTGACAAAAAAGAGCCAGTAGTTTGGGATATCCTTGAAAATGTAATTAAAGGACACCCAGTATTACTTAACCGTGCTCCTACTTTGCACAGACTTGGTATTCAGGCTTTCCAGCCAAAATTAATTGAAGGAAAAGCGATCCAGTTACACCCATTAGTATGTACGGCTTTCAACGCCGATTTCGATGGTGACCAGATGGCGGTTCACTTACCATTAGGACCAGAAGCTATTTTAGAGGCGCAATTATTAATGTTGGCTTCTCACAATATCTTGAACCCTGCAAATGGTGCTCCAATTACCGTACCTTCTCAGGACATGGTCTTGGGTCTATACTATATGACCAAAGAGCGTATTTCTACAGAAGATCACAAAATTATTGGTCAAGATTTGACTTTCTACTCTGCTGAAGAAGTAAATATTGCATTAAACGAAGGAAGATTAGAATTGAATGCTCGTGTGAAAATCCGTGCAAAAGATTTTAATGACGCTGGAGAATTGGTGTACAAAATTATCCAAACAACTGCTGGACGTGTATTATTTAACGAAGTAGTACCTGAAGCAGCTGGATATATCAATGACGTATTGACTAAGAAAAACCTTAGAGATATTATCGGACACATTTTAAGTGTGACTGATGTACCTACAACGGCAGCTTTCTTGGATAATATGAAAGATATGGGGTATAAATTCGCATTTAGAGGAGGTTTATCATTCTCTTTAGGTGATATTAGAATTCCAGAACAAAAAACTAAATTGATTGCAGATGCCAGAGAGCAAGTTGAAGGTATCTCAACCAACTATAACATGGGTCTTATTACCAATAACGAGCGTTACAACCAAGTTATTGACGTATGGACTTCTGCGAATGCTCAGTTAACAGAGTTAGCAATGAAAAATATTAGAGAAGACCAACAAGGTTTCAACTCTGTATATATGATGCTTGATTCTGGGGCGAGGGGTTCTAAGGAGCAGATTCGTCAGTTAACAGGTATGCGTGGTTTGATGGCTAAGCCTAAAAAATCTACTGCCGGTGGTGGTGAGATTATTGAAAACCCGATTCTTTCTAACTTTAAGGAAGGTCTTTCGATCCTTGAGTACTTTATTTCAACTCACGGTGCTCGTAAAGGTCTTGCGGATACGGCTCTTAAAACGGCCGATGCTGGTTACTTGACAAGAAGGCTTCATGACGTTTCTCAGGATGTTATTGTAAACATCGAAGACTGTGGAACTCTTAGAGGTGTTGAAGTATCTGCATTGAAGAAAAATGAGGAAATCGTTGAATCATTAGGAGAGAGAATTTTAGGACGTGTTGCATTGCAAGACGTTATTAATCCGCTTACTAATGAAGTAATGGTTCAATCTGGTCAGCAAATTACTGAAGCAATTATGAGAACTATCGAAGCTTCTCCAATTGAAAAAGTAGAGGTTAGATCTCCATTAACTTGTGAAGCTACAAAAGGTATTTGTGCGAAATGTTACGGTAGAAACTTAGCTACTGGTAAGATGACACAAAGAGGTGAAGCTGTCGGAGTTATTGCAGCTCAGTCTATTGGTGAGCCAGGTACACAGTTGACACTTCGTACGTTCCACGTTGGAGGGGTTGCTGGAGGTATCTCTGAAGAGTCTAGTATTGTTACAAGATTCAACGGTAGATTAGAAATTGAAGATTTAAAAACAGTAAAAGGAGAAGACGGAGAAGGAAATTCTGTTGATATCGTAGTTTCACGTTCAACTGAGTTGAAATTAGTTGACGAGAAAACTGGTATTGTTTTAAATACACATAACATTCCTTATGGATCTAGTATTTTTGTTAATGATGGAGATACTGTTGCTAAAGGAACTGTAATCTGTAAATGGGATCCATATAACGGTGTAATTGTTTCTGAGTTTACTGGTAAGATTGCTTACGAAGATTTAGAGCAAGGACAATCGTTCATGGTTGAGATCGATGAGCAGACTGGTTTCCAAGAAAAAGTAATTTCTGAGGCTAGAAACAAAAAATTAATCCCAACTTTATTGGTTTACGGTAAAGAAGGAGAATTGATTCGTTCATACAACTTACCAGTAGGTGCACACTTAATGGTTGAGAATGGTGAGAAAATTAAAGCAGGTAAAGTATTAGTAAAAATCCCTCGTCGTTCTTCTAAAGCAGGCGATATCACGGGAGGTTTACCAAGAATTACGGAGCTTCTTGAGGCTCGTAACCCTTCTAACCCAGCGGTTGTATCTGAAATTGATGGTGTTGTATCATTCGGTAAAATTAAAAGAGGTAACCGTGAGATCGTTATCGAATCTAAATTTGGTGAGATTAAAAAGTATTTAGTTAAACTTTCTAGCCAAATCTTAGTACAAGAAAATGACTTCGTAAGAGCGGGAGTTCCATTGTCTGATGGTGCAATTACACCAGATGATATCTTAAGAATTCAAGGTCCAGCTGCTGTTCAACAGTACTTGGTAAATGAGATTCAAGAGGTTTACCGTCTTCAAGGGGTAAAAATCAATGATAAGCACTTTGAGGTAGTTATTCGTCAAATGATGCGTAAAGTAAGAGTTCAGGATCCAGGTGATACTTTATTCTTAGAAGACCAATTAATTCACACTAAAGATTTCATCGTTCAAAACGATAAATTATATGGTATGAAAGTGGTTGAAGATGCTGGAGATTCTTCAGTATTGAAACCTGGTCAGATCATTACGCCTCGTGAATTACGTGATGAGAATTCATTATTGAAACGTACAGATAAAAATCTTGTTGTAGCAAGAGATGTAATCACTGCAACTGCAACGCCAGTTCTACAAGGTATTACAAGAGCTTCGTTACAAACTAAATCATTCATTTCTGCGGCTTCATTCCAGGAGACAACGAAAGTACTTAACGAAGCTGCAGTAGCTGGTAAAGTAGATGATCTAGAAGGATTAAAAGAAAATGTAATTGTTGGACACAGAATTCCTGCGGGAACTGGTATGAGAGAATACGATAATACTATCGTAGGATCTAAAGACGATTACAACGAAATGATGGCTAATAAAGAAGAATACATTTATTAATTAGGAAACTATGAGTAATCCGAAACAACAGCAAGAGCAAATTAATATTGAGTTAGATGAAAGCATCGCGGAAGGAATTTATTCTAATCTTGCGATCATCAACCACTCATCATCAGAGTTTGTTTTAGATTTTGTGAGCATTATGCCAGGTATTCCTAAAGCCAAGGTAAAGTCAAGAATTGTTTTGACACCACAACATGCTAAAAGATTATTGCGAGCAATAGGTGAAAATATCCACAGATTTGAGGCAGCTCATGGCGAAATCAAAGAAACGGAACAAGCACCAATTCCGCTTAATTTTGGTCCAACTGGACAAGCATAAATTCTAAAGCCCCTTTTTAAGGGGCTTTTTTTTTTGCTACTGCATAGTTAAGAATGCAGTTTGTCTGATTTAATTTACTTTAATCGACTAAATTTCTTTTCAGTAAAGTATTATTTTAAATTGGTGTTGCCTAAAAAAGATTGAATTTTGAAATATAATGACTTAGTAAAGGTTGATTTAATTCAAGTTATAAAAAAGCGCTAATTCTGTTAGCGTTTTTTTTATGCTTTTAAATTTTAGTATAAAATTTTTTCTGCTTTCTTCCCAACCTTTTAATTGAAAATGCACTCTATATAAGTAAATGATCTGCGAAAGATCTTTAACTTAAAAAGATGCGCCATGAAAAAGAAATTCACCTTAGAAATAGCAAGCCCATGTTCTGAAAACTTTGATAAAATGATTCCAAATGCAAATGGTTCATTTTGTAATTCCTGCATGAAAAATGTAATTGATTTGAGTAAAAAAACGAATTCTGAAGTAGCTAAATTCATTTCAGAAAACAAAAACAGAAACATTTGTGCGAGATTGAAAACAACACAGCTAGAAGAAGAATTTCAATTTAATGAAACGTCTAAAATTGCTAATTTGAAATATGCGGCCGTTGCGGCTTCTATTTTGTTAGCATCAAATGTAAGTGGACAAGAAAAAGCAACTGTAGAAACAGAAATAAGAGTTCAAAAGCCAGCTCATTATACAGTTGGGAAAGTTGCTTATGTTCAAAATGAAGATGAACAGTCTATCTTTGTAAAAGGTAAATTACTTGAAGCCAAAACCAACAAACCTTTCGACAGAAAAATATATCGAAATCTTTCGATTTCTATTAATGGATCAAAAAGTAATATAAAAATGGATTCGAAAACTGGTGAGTTTTTAATTCCGATAGTAGTTGCAAAGGATTCTAAGACATTTGAAGTTACCATTACCGCTGACGATTATTATTTATCAAAAACAATCGATTTTGATATAACTAAGATTAAAGATAATGTATTGGTAAAAAATATAATTATCTCGGCAGATGAACTTTCAAGGATTTATATCGCTGGAGGATTAGGCATTAATTATATTCAGGAGAAAAGAACTAAAGAAATTTAGATTGAATCAATAATAAAAAAGGCTGTTTAAAATTCATTAAACAGCCTTTGTATTTTTATAAAAGAAAATTAATCAAACTCAGAAGTAAAATACAACTTCACACTTGGATATTTGCTTTGTGTCATCTGGATTGTAAAATCAGAATCGGCTAAGAATACCAATTGACCGTATTTGTCGTGTGCCAAGAATTTTTGTTTGATACGCTTAAATTCTTTGAACTCTTCATTTTTAGAATCGTCAGGTTTAACCCAGCAAGCCTTATGTACAGGGAAATTCTCGTAAGTACATTTTGCTCCGTATTCGTGCTCTAGACGATATTGGATTACCTCGTATTGAAGTGCTCCAACTGTTCCGATAACTTTACGGTTGTTCATTTCTAAAGTAAATAACTGAGCAACTCCTTCGTCCATTAACTGATCGACTCCTTTTTCTAATTGCTTAGCTTTCATCGGGTCAGCATTGTTAATGTATCTAAAGTGTTCTGGAGAGAAACTCGGAATTCCTTTAAAGCTCATGATTTCGCCTTCGGTTAAAGTATCTCCAATTTTAAAGTTTCCAGTATCGTGTAAACCTACAATGTCCCCAGGATAAGAAATGTCTACAATTTCTTTTTTCTCAGCAAAAAACGCATTCGGGCTAGAGAATTTTAAATTTTTCTTCTGACGAACGTGGTAATAAGGTTTGTTTCTTTCAAAAGTTCCCGAAACAATTTTAATGAATGCTAAACGGTCACGGTGTTTCGGATCCATGTTTGCGTGGATTTTGAAAACAAAGCCCGTCATTTTTTCTTCGGTAGGCTCAACGGTACGAGTTTCTGAATCTTTTGCTCTTGGTGAAGGTGCAATTGTAATGAAACAATCTAACAACTCGCGAACTCCAAAGTTATTCAATGCAGAACCAAAAAATACAGGTTGAATTTTTCCGTCTAAATAATCTTGACGCTCAAATTTTGGATACACTTCGTCAATTAATTCTAATTCTTCACGAAGTTTAGCAGCAGCTTTTTCGCCCACAATTTTATCTAATTCTGGATTATTCTGAACATCAGAAAAAGCAATTGTTTCTTCTATATTTTTACGGCTGTCTCCACTAAAAAGATTAATGTTTTCTTCCCAAAGATTGTAAATTCCCTGAAAATCGTAACCCATTCCGATAGGGAAACTTAATGGTGTAACTTTTAGACCTAGTTTTTGTTCTACCTCATCCATTAGATCGAAAGCATCTTTACCTTCACGGTCTAATTTATTGATGAAAACAATCATCGGAATATTACGCATTCTACAAACCGAAACCAATTTTTCAGTCTGTTCCTCAACCCCTTTTGCAACGTCAATCACAACGATTACGCTATCAACCGCAGTTAAAGTTCTAAATGTATCTTCAGCAAAATCCTTGTGTCCAGGAGTATCAAGGATGTTGATTTTTTTATCTTTATAATTAAAAGCAAGAACAGAGGTAGAAACCGAAATACCTCTTTGGCGTTCGATTTCCATGAAATCAGATGTTGCTCCTTTTTTAATCTTATTACTTTTTACCGCACCAGCTTCCTGAATTGCACCTCCAAATAACAATAATTTCTCGGTCAATGTTGTTTTACCGGCATCGGGATGCGATATAATTCCAAATGTTCTTCTGCGTTGTATTTCTTTTAAAAAGCTCATATTTTGTATAAATAGGTTGCAAAAGTACTATTAATTACGGCTTAATAAAAATATTCAGTTCGCAAATTGAATGTTGAAAATAGTAGCAGCTAATTTGAAAAAGTTTTTTGCCACGAATTGCACGAATTTCACTTGTTTTGCAAAAAAATCAATCCGAATTTTATAGCTATCTTTAGTAGTGAAAAGTAAACGTAAAGAATTTGTACTAATAATTATTTTAGACAGAGAAAAAAATTAGTGAAATTCGTGCAATTAGTGGCTAAAAAAAAACACACAATCTTGGCAAAAATAAAAAGCTGCTCTTGAAAGAACAGCTTTTAGAAATAGTCATTTTAAATTACTGATTAATTGACCAAACTGAATATCCTTTTGGAGGACATTGTATTTTTACCCATTTGTCTGCTTGAGTTGTTGGGTACCAAGATGAGTTTCCTGTAAAATCTTTAATTTGCGTGTTAGCCCAATTGGTCTGAATCCACCTTTCTTGCCAAACATCCGAATTGTTGATATAAACTACTAAACCTGGATTTCCGTTATAACCATTTCTTCTCGCTACATATTCGTCATTATCAGAATATAAAATTGAAGTTGTTCCGGTTGCTTTATTGTTGTGAATCCAGATCAGGTTATTCAATTTGTTTTTGTCTAGCCATTCTTCATAATCTCTATAGAAAATTGTAGGATAGCCTTCGTGAGTTAATATATAGGAGTAAGCTAACATTTTACTGTAAATCTCATCTGTATCATGATTGGTTACAAAAGTTACCGCTTTATACGGATTTCGCTTCCACATCATATCATCATTCAAAAGAGCAAGATTATTTCCATCAAAAGCATCATTCATTTTATAATAACAAGCAAAATCGAAAACAGAACTGTTTGCATTGTTTGCCCAATCATTTAATACATTAACATTAGAATCCCATAATTCTCCAACAGAAAATCCGCCAACATTTGCATTCCATGCATTTACAACCCAGGCGCCAAAACCTTTCACATAATCAAATCTCCATCCGTCAAATTTCATAGTGTTTTTATAATATTTTCCAACTCCGTCAGCTCTAAGCCAAAGCCAGTTTTGAACATTTGGGGCAGCGTGGCATAAATCTGGAAAACCTCCAAAAGATCCTTCGTCATTATTTCCGTAACTATTTTTGTAAAAATCATTATAAGTACGAGGAAATTTACCAGAAGCAACTCCTGTGAAATTAGTCCAAGTATTTGTTCCAGTAAACGGATTCGCTTCAGATTGGCCACCGCTGTTGTGGTTGATTACAATGTCTGCATATACTTTTATGTTTTCGGTATGTGCGGCAGTAATTAAATTTACTAATTCTGTTTTCGAACCAAATCTAGTTTCTGTAGTACCGTTCTGGTTGTAATCTCCAAAATCAAAATAATCTGTTGGGTCATATCCCATAGAAAAAGCTCCGTTTTGTGCTTTTGAAGCAGGAGGTAGCCAGATAGAGCCAATTCCAGCATTTCCCCATGCAGTTACTTTACTGCTAACAGTATTCCACCAAGTTCCTCCAGCAGGAACATCCCAATAGAAAGCCTGCATCATAACGCCACCGCCAGGATTGTCTACATATTTTCCAGTAGAAGAAGAATTAGAAACTCCTGTACTAAAAGGTTTTCCGTCGTGGTGTGTAACCTCAATAACTTTAAATTGTTTACTTTCAGCTTTTGCGTCCGATTCGCTGATTTCATTTGTAGAACACGAATACAGCAGTCCAGTAAATGCCGTAATAAGGCATAACTTTAAAATAGGTTTTTTCATAATAGATGTGGTTAAGTTAAATAGTTGTTTTTGTAATTGTTAAAATTCAAGTCTTAAAATGCAGATATTGCTATTTTTTGATTGTGAAAATTATCAATTACGCATCTAAAGTAATTTTTTTTTGATTTAATTTTAATTTGTAAGAAAATAGTTTGTTACGAAAACGTTGTAGTGTTAAGAACTTTTTATTAGGATGCTTATAATTAGGTTTTTATTTTATCTGAAATTTAAATTTTCAAAGCAACTATAAAGTTGTATTTCATTGAATTGAGAAAATCAAAATAGATGTTTTTATGCAGCAAAATAAAACTATCCTATAATTTTATGTTAATAGTATATCGGATAGTTGGATTATGTAATTGAATTGTTATTTTTGTTCGTTATAAGTTACGAAAGAACTATACTTTAATTATTTATGTTTAAGTTCAGCATCAATAATTTTAGAAGGATTATCTAAAACAGGCTTACATTCAAATAAAAATTAAAATAATGCTATTAAAAAAATTACAGCTAAAAACAATTGATTTCAAGTTTGCACTACCAATTTGTTTTTTTCTTTTTTTTACTCCAATTATCTCAGCGCAAGAAATTATTCCTGATGTTGTTGCTCAAAAACCAGTAGAAACTCCTTCTGGCGGAAAATTGAAAATTGACGGAATTATTGCGACAGTTGGAGATTATATCGTTTTAGATTCTGATATCGATAAAGGATTTTTGGAAATTACAGCACAAGGCGGATCTATTAAAGATATTACAAGATGCCAAATGCTTGGTAAGCTTCTAGAAGACAAATTATACGCACACCAAGCCATTCAGGATAGTATTATTGTGAGTGATGCCGAAGTTAGAGGTATGATGGAAGACCGTCTAAACTATATGACGCAGCAAGTTGGTGATATCAATAAAGTAGTAGAATACTATAAAAAGAGTTCTGTAGAAGAATTTAAAACTTATTTTGCTGATATCTTAAAGGAGCAAAAATTAGCTTCTGAAATGAGAGATAAGATTATTAAAGATGTTGAAATCACTCCAGAAGAAGTTCGTAATTTCTTTAAAAAAATACCAAAAGATGAATTGCCAACTTTTGGAGCAGAAATGGAAGTAGCACAAATTGTGGTAGAGCCTAAAATTTCTAAAGAAGACAAACAAAAAGTTATTGATAGATTAAATGCTATAAGAAAAGATGTTCTTGAAGGTTCTAGTTTTGCAACAAAAGCAGTTTTGTATTCTCAAGATCCAGGATCTTCACCAAACGGAGGTTATTACAAAATGACAAGAAAAACTCCTTTTGTAAAAGAGTTTAAAGATGTTGCTTTTAGTTTGCAGGCGGGTGAGGTTTCAGAACCATTTGAAACTACTTTCGGATACCATATTATTATGGTAGAAAAAATTAAAGGGCAAGAAGTAGAGCTTCGTCATATTTTGATTGCTCCGACAGTTTCTGAGGCAGCTTTAAAAGAAGCTAAAGAAAGAATTACCAATATTAGAAATAAGATAGTTAATAAAGAGATTACTTTTGCTGAAGCAGCAAGAACAGAGTCTGACGAAAAAGAAACTAGAGCAAACGGAGGAACATTGGTAAACCCGACAACTCAAGATACTCGATTTGAGTTGACTAAAATGGATCCAACTTTATATAGCCAGGTTTCTAACTTAAAAGGAGACGAAATTTCTCAACCACTTTTAAATACAGATGATAAAGGTAAAAAAACATATAAGTTGATTACCGTTACAAATAGAATTGACGAGCACACTGCAGATTATGCTAAAGATTATACTAAGATTAAAGAATTAGCATTAAAAGAAAAGCAGATTAACGCAATTGCAAAATGGTTTGATACTAAGATTAAAGACACTTATATCAAAATTATTGGAGAATATAAAGACTGTACTTTTGCAAACAATTGGTTGAAAAAATAAGTTTTAATAAATAAATAAAAAGAGTTAGTTTTATGAATTCATAGAATTAACTCTTTTTAATTTTAAATACATTCATAAATGTCTGACGTAACAGCAATTCACAATTTAGTTCAAAAAAGAAACGAATTAAAAAAAGAAATAGCGAAAATCATTGTAGGGCAGGACGCCGTTGTAGATCAAATTTTACTTTGTATATTTTCTGGAGGACACGCACTTTTAATTGGAGTTCCAGGTTTGGCAAAAACCTTAATGATAAACACTTTGTCTCAGGCTTTGGGGCTAGATTTTAAAAGAATTCAGTTTACACCAGATTTAATGCCTTCTGATATTTTAGGAAGTGAAATTTTGGATGAAAACAGGAATTTTAAATTCATTAAAGGGCCAATTTTCTCTAACATTATTCTGGCTGATGAGATCAACAGAACACCGCCAAAAACACAAGCAGCTTTGTTAGAAGCCATGCAGGAAAGATCGGTTACGATTGCGGGACAACATCATAAATTAGATTTGCCTTATTTTGTTTTAGCAACTCAGAACCCAATTGAGCAAGAAGGAACTTATCCGTTGCCAGAAGCACAATTGGATCGTTTTATGTTTGCTATTAAATTAGAATATCCAACTTTTGAAGAAGAAGTTCAAGTAGTAAAACGAACAACTTCTGATGTGAAGACAGAAATTAATCCGTTGTTTACTGCGCAGGAAATTATCGATTTTCAACATTTAATTCGCAGAATTCCTGTCGCAGATAATGTTATCGAATATGCGGTGACTTTAGTAAGTAAAACGCGTCCAGATAATAGTTTAACTACAGATTTTGTGAAAAACTATTTGGATTGGGGAGCAGGACCAAGAGCTTCGCAGAATTTAATTTTGGCAGCAAAAGCACATGCCGCTTTTAATGGGAAATTTTCACCAGATATTGAAGATGTTCAGGCTGTTGCAACGGGTATTCTAAGACACAGAATTATTAAAAATTATAAAGCTGATGCTGAAGGAATAACGGAAGAAGTTATTATTAAAAAATTAATGTAAAATCTAAAAATATTTTTATAGAAATCCTGATAATTTATTGTCAGGATTTTTTGTTTTTAGAAGTTGGAAAAACCTTTCTCAACGACGTTTAAAATCTTAACTATAACGTTATAATTGCTTATTTAGAAAGATTCTTAGTGAAAATAGAGGTAAAAACTTACTTGCATTATAACATAGAATTTCGACTTTGTTAAAGAAAAGATTTTTAAATGTTAATAATTCATTATTTTAATATTAAATTGATTTATTGATAAAAACAAGCAGTGAAAATCGTTTTTTAGCAATAATAATTTTTGAAAACGCTAGTTCTATTAAATTTTTTTTAATTATCGTCTTTAATGCTTAAATTTGCCTCAAAAAAATAAATCCGCTTTATTATGAATATTTATCAGGATTACATTCAAGAAATTGAAGAAAGAAAAAATCAAGGGTTACACCCAAAACCAATTGATGGAGCTGAGTTATTAAGCGAAATCATTGCCCAAATTAAAGATGTTGATAACGCACACCGCGAAGACTCTCTTAAGTTTTTTATTTACAATACTTTACCTGGTACGACCAATGCTGCAGGTGAAAAAGCAAAATTTTTAAAAGAAATTATTTTAGGTGAATCTTTAGTAAAAGAGATTACTCCTGATTTTGCTTTTGAATTATTATCGCACATGAAAGGTGGGCCTTCAATCGAGGTTTTACTAGATTTAGCTTTAGGTAATGATGTAGCTATTGCACAAGAAGCGGCGAAAGTACTTAAAACACAAGTTTTCCTATATGATGCAGATACAGATCGTTTGAAGGAAGCATATAAAAATGGAAGTGTAATTGCTAAAGATATTTTAGAAAGCTATGCAAAAGCTGAATTCTTTACTAAGCTTCCAGAAGTTGCAGAAGAAATTAAAGTGGTGACTTTTATTGCTGGAGAGGGTGATATTTCTACAGATTTATTATCTCCAGGAAACCAAGCTCACTCACGTTCAGATCGTGAGCTTCACGGTAAATGTATGATCACGCCAGAAGCACAAGCTGAAATTCAAGCTTTACAAGCAAAACATCCAGACGCAAGCGTGATGTTAATTGCTGAAAAAGGTACAATGGGTGTTGGTTCTTCTAGAATGTCAGGTGTAAACAACGTGGCGCTTTGGACTGGTAAACAAGCAAGTAAATATGTTCCGTTTGTAAATATTGCTCCAATTGTTGGAGGTACAAATGGTATTTCTCCAATCTTCCTTACAACGGTTGACGTTACAGGAGGTATTGGTGTTGACCTTAAAAACTGGGTTAAAAAAACGGACTCAGAAGGAAATGTTATTCGTAACGAAAATGACGAACCAATCCTTGAGCAAACGTATTCTGTTGCTACAGGAACAGTTCTTACAATTAATACAAAAACAAAAAAACTATACAGCGGTGATCAAGAATTGATTGACATGTCTAAGTCATTCACTCCGCAAAAAATGGAATTCATTAAAGCTGGAGGATCTTACGCTATTGTATTTGGTAAAAAATTACAAACATTTGCAGCAAAAGTTTTAGATATTGAAGCTCCGCTAGTATTTGCTCCATCAAAAGAAATTTCTATTGAAGGACAAGGTCTTACTGCGGTAGAAAAAATCTTCAATAAAAATGCTGTTGGGATTACTCCAGGAAAAGTTTTACATGCTGGTTCAGATGTTCGTGTGGAAGTAAACATTGTAGGTTCTCAGGATACTACAGGTTTAATGACTGCTCAAGAATTAGAGTCTATGGCTGCTACAATAATTTCTCCAATTGTTGACGGTGCTTACCAATCAGGATGTCACACAGCTTCTGTATGGGATAAAAAAGCGCAAGCTAATATTCCTAAATTGATGAAATTTATGAACAACTTTGGTTTGATCACGGCTCGTGACCCTAAAGGTGTTTACCACTCAATGACAGACGTAATTCACAAAGTACTTAACGATATCACTATTGACGAATGGGCAATCATTATCGGTGGTGACTCTCATACTAGAATGTCAAAAGGTGTTGCTTTTGGTGCTGACTCTGGAACTGTTGCACTTGCATTGGCTACTGGAGAAGCTTCTATGCCGATTCCAGAATCTGTAAAAGTGACTTTCAAAGGAGATATGAAAGAGTACATGGATTTCCGTGATGTGGTTCACGCTACACAAGCGCAAATGTTACATCAGTTTGGTGGAGAAAACGTATTCCAAGGTAGAATTATTGAGGTTCATATCGGAACTCTTACTGCTGACCAAGCGTTTACCTTTACAGACTGGACTGCAGAAATGAAAGCGAAAGCTTCTATCTGTATTTCTGAAGATGATACTTTGATCGAATCATTGGAAATTGCTAAAGGCAGAATCCAAATCATGATCGAAAAAGGAATGGATAACGAAAGACAAGTTCTTCAAGGATTAATCAATAAAGCAGACAAACGTATTGCTGAAATTAAATCTGCAGAAAAACCAGCTTTAACTCCAGATGCAAACGCTAAATATTATGCTGAAGTTGTAGTTGACTTAGATCAGATTGCTGAGCCAATGATTGCTGACCCAGACGTTAATAATATTGATGTTTCTAAAAGATATACTCACGATACTATTAGACCATTATCTTTCTACGGTGGAGTGAAAAAAGTAGATCTTGGATTTATCGGCTCTTGTATGGTTCATAAAGGAGATATGAAAATCCTTGCTCAAATGTTGAAAAACGTTGAAGCTCAAAATGGTAAAGTTCAATTTAATGCGCCGCTTGTAGTAGCGCCACCAACTTATAACATTGTTGATGAGCTTAAAGCTGAAGGTGATTGGGCAGTTTTACAAAAATACTCTGGTTTCGAATTTAATGATGATGCTCCAAAAGGTGCAGCACGTACAGAATACGAAAACATGCTTTACTTAGAGCGTCCAGGATGTAACCTTTGTATGGGTAACCAAGAAAAAGCGGCTAAAGGAGATACTGTAATGGCAACATCTACACGTCTTTTCCAAGGTAGAGTTGTAGAAGATACGGAAGGTAAAAAAGGAGAATCATTGCTTTCTTCTACGCCAGTTGTAGTTCTTTCTACAATTTTAGGTAGAACTCCAACTATGGAAGAATATACTGCTGCGGTAGATGGTATTAACTTAACTAAGTTCGCACCTTCTAACAAACAATTAGTTATGTAATCAATAGATTATTTAAGAATATTTTCAAAGCCCGAGTCATAAAACTCGGGCTTTTTTAGTAATAATTACTCTATTTTTTGTAACTTGTCATGTTCAAAAAAGAATAATAAAAAACAAAAAATCTATGGCTTTTGATATCGAAATGATTAAAAAAGTGTACGAAAACATGCCTGCGCGAGTTGATAAAGCGCGTGAAATTGTTGGACGTCCGCTTACTTTAACAGAGAAAATTTTATACAATCACCTTTGGGACGGAAATCCGACAAAGGCATTTGGAAGAGGAGTTGATTATGTTGATTTTGCGCCAGACCGCGTAGCTTGTCAAGATGCAACTGCACAAATGGCATTGTTACAGTTTATGCACGCTGGAAAATCTAAAGTGGCAGTTCCTACAACGGTTCACTGTGATCACTTGATTCAAGCAAAAGTAGATGCTGTAACTGATTTGGCTAGAGCAAAAACACAAAGCAATGAAGTTTTCGACTTCTTATCTTCTGTTTCTAATAAATACGGAATCGGTTTCTGGAAACCAGGAGCTGGAATTATTCACCAAGTCGTACTTGAAAATTATGCTTTTCCTGGAGGAATGATGATTGGTACAGACTCTCACACTGTAAATGCAGGTGGTTTAGGAATGGTGGCAATTGGTGTTGGTGGAGCAGATGCTGTAGATGTTATGTCAGGAATGGCATGGGAGCTTAAATTTCCTAAACTTATCGGAGTTAAATTAACTGGAAAATTATCTGGATGGACAGCTCCAAAAGACGTTATTCTTAAAGTTGCGGGTATTTTGACTGTAAAAGGTGGTACTGGAGCAATTGTAGAATATTTTGGAGAAGGTGCTACGGCAATGTCTTGTACTGGTAAAGGAACTATTTGCAACATGGGAGCTGAAATTGGGGCTACAACTTCAACTTTTGGTTACGATGATTCAATGGGCCGTTACCTTCGTTCTACAAACAGAGCTGATGTGGCTGATGCAGCAGATAAAATTGCTTCTTATTTAACAGGAGATGCAGAGGTATACGCAAATCCGCACGAATATTTTGACCAAGTTATCGAAATTAATTTGTCTGAATTAGAGCCACATTTAAATGGGCCTTTTACACCAGATTTAGCTACTCCAATTTCTAAAATGAAAGAAGAAGCAATCAAAAACAACTGGCCATTACAAATTCAGGTTGGTCTAATTGGTTCTTGTACGAACTCTTCTTACGAAGATATTTCACGTGCGGCTTCATTGGCAAGACAAGTTGCCGATAAAAATTTAAAAACAAAATCACAGTTTACAATTACTCCAGGTTCTGAGGTAGTACGTTCTACTATTGAAAGAGACGGATTTATTGATACTTTTCATAAAATCGGAGCAACTGTTTTTGCTAATGCCTGCGGACCATGTATTGGTATGTGGGATAGAGAAGGAGCAGAAAAAGAAGAAAGAAATACAATTGTTCACTCTTTTAACCGAAACTTCTCAAAACGTGCAGATGGTAATCCAAATACTTTAGCTTTTGTGGGTTCTCCAGAATTAGTAACGGCGCTAGCTATTGCAGGCGATTTGAGTTTTAATCCATTAACAGATACATTAATCAATGAAGATGGAGAAGAGGTAAGACTAGATGCTCCAACTGGAGACGAGCTTCCTTCTAAAGGTTTCTATGCTGAAGATCCAGGTTTTCAAGCTCCGGCGGCAGATGGTTCAGGGGTTCAGGTAGTAGTAAATCCAACTTCAGAGCGTTTGCAGTTATTGGCTCCTTTTAATGCTTGGGATGGTAAAAATATTGCAGGTGCTAAATTGCTAATCAAAGCATTTGGAAAATGTACTACAGACCACATTTCTATGGCTGGGCCTTGGTTGCGTTTCCGCGGACACTTAGATAATATTTCAAACAATATGCTGATTGGAGCTGTAAATGCTTATAATCAAAAAACAAACTCTGTTAAAAATCAATTAACTGGCGAATACGATGCTGTTCCTGCTGTTGCACGTGCATACAAAGCAGCTGGAGTTCCGTCTATCGTAGTTGGAGATCATAACTACGGAGAAGGTTCTTCTCGTGAGCATGCCGCTATGGAACCTCGTTTCTTAGGAGTTAAAGCAGTTTTAGTAAAATCTTTTGCGCGTATCCACGAAACCAACCTTAAAAAACAAGGTCTTTTAGGATTAACATTTGCAAACGAAGCAGATTACGATAAAATTCAGGAAGATGATACCATCAATTTCTTAGATTTAACAGAATTTGCTCCAGGTAAGCCTTTAACATTAGAATTTGTTCACGCAGATGGTTCAAAAGATATTATCTTGGCAAACCATACATACAATGAAGGGCAGATTGGCTGGTTTGTTGCAGGTTCTGCATTAAACCTAATTGCGGCTGGAAAAGCTTAATATTTAGATTTTGTATATTAGAAAGCCCTGTGAAAACAGGGCTTTTTGTTTTTAAAGAGTAATATATCTATGAGATTAGTTTTTGTTTGCTACGTTATTTTGTGATAAAACTCTAATTCGGTAAGGTCTTGTGGTTTCAAATTCATCAAGAGAGACGCTGTATACTTTTGATGAAGGTGATGTATAGTAATTTGTAAAATCATATCCTCCAATGATATATAATTTATCATTAATAAAATGCATTGCAGTAGATTTTAGTTCAAGATCAATATAATATTCTTTAATTAATTTCGATTTTGTATTGTAAACGAATAGTTTTCCATCTTCAAATATATAAATAGTATCGTCATTGTATGTAACTGCGGGATTTTCAAGTCGACAAAGTAATGTTGCTTCGTGTTTCCAGCTTTCATTTGTTAAATCGAAACTCTGGATCTCAGAAAAACTTCTGTTGTCGGGATTACCAATTGTAAAAATCTTATCGCTAATTAAAACCCCTTGCACTTCTTGAGCTAACGGCATTTTTGCTAGCTCATACCATAAGCCAGAAGTTAAATTGTACAAATGAACCTTGTCGGTAAAAGTTTTTACGCCCTTTACAGTCGATTTTATTGAGCCGCCCATAACGATAATATTATCTTTATAAGTGAAAGAAGCAAAGCTTACGGCTTTATGTGGGTTGGTTTTGTCAATTGCAAGGGTATTGTTGTTAAAGTCAAAAACTTCAATTTCGTTGTCTAGAAATTCATGTTTTTTATTGCCGAGAGGTGCTCTTTTTCCTCCTAAAACATAAAGTGTATTATTGTAAAAATTGATGTTATGATAAGCTCTTTTTTTAAATTTTTGATTTGATTTCTCCCATAAATCTGTTTTCGGATCATAAATTAACAGATCTCCTTTGTAGAAAGTTTTAGCTAAATCGCCTCCTATTTCTTGAAGGTATCTGTTTAAATAGGTAGGGTCACTAAATCTAGTAGGGTCGCCACCAATATTTTTAGATTTTATGGCAGTTAAAACATTCCATTCCTCGCTATTATCACCGCCAACAACATAAATTTTGCCATTTGCTACTGCAGAACCAAAAGCATAAATGCCGTGATCTAAAGGCGAGAGTTTGGTAAAATTAAGTTTGGATTTTAATTTGGACCATCTGTTGTCAGTTATATTTACATTTTTTAAAGTTTCAATGTCTTCTTCAAGAGAAACAATATAGTTTGATTTTATAAAATCTGTAACCGCAATTTTTGCTGTTATATAGCCAATATGAGAAACCTGAAGAGTGTCGTTTGGTTTTATTTTATTGTTTAATGAAAATTCTCCCTTCTTATTGGTTAATGTGCCAATTTGAGAGTTAAGTGCGTAGATATTTGCATCTTCTACAGTTAAATTGCTGTTTTGAGATTTAACAATTCCACTTATTGTTTGTGCGTTTGCAATTAAAGGCAGTAAAATGGCAATGAAAAGTAGTTTTTTCATAATAAAGAAATTTGGTTTTGATTAAATTCTTTAATATTCACAAAAGCCCGTTTTTAAAAAAGGCATTTTTTGTATTAGCATTAATTTGCTTGCGCTAAATTATTTTCAGATAAAACTCGAATTCGATTTGGTGCGGTCGTATCAAATTCATCAATAGAAATGCTGTACACTTTTGATGAAGGAATCTTCATAAAAGAGCCAAATGAATACCCTCCTATAATATACAATTTGTCATTTATGAAATGCATGGTAGCACCTCTTAGTTGAAGATCGACAAAGTATTCTTTAATTTGTTTTGATTTTGTATTGTAAATTGACAGCTTACCATCTTCCAAAATGTAAATGTCATTAGCGCTATAAGCAATTGCTGGGTTTTCTAGATGAGAAATTAAAGTTGCTTCATTTTTCCAAGTTTCATTTGTTAAATCAAAGCTCTGAATCTCAGATAAGCTTTTGTTGTCTTTGCTTCCAATAGTAAAAATTTTATCGTCAATCAAAACTCCTTTTACTTCTTTGGCAACCGGCATTTTTTCTAACTCATACCATAAACCAGAAGTGATATTGTACATGTGCACTTTGTCGGTGAAAGTTTTTTGTCCTTTTTCAGTCTTTTTTATCGAACCCCCCATAACAATGATGTTGTCTTTATAAACAAAAGAAGCAAAGTCTGCAGCTGTATGAGGATTGGTTTTATCAATAGTAATCTTGTTTTTAGTAAAGTCAAAAACTTCAATTTCGTTTTCTAAATATTCAAATCTTTGGTTTGTAGCTACTCTTTTTCCTCCTAAAACATATAGTGTATTGTTGTAATAATTTATATTATGATAAGCTCTTCTCTTGAATTTTGTATCTGATTTCTCCCATACATCTGTTTTAGGGTCGTAAATAAGCAAATCTTCTCTGTAAAACTTTTTGGACACTTGCATCTGAAGTAAGTCTCGATATTTTTTTTCGAAGTTAGGATCATTGTCAGAGCTTATGCTTCTTTCTTTTAAAATGTTTAATACATTCTCTTCTTCGCTGATGTCTCCACCTGTGATATAAATTTTGCTATTTATTACTGTCGAACCAAAAGAATACAGAACATTATTTAAAGATTCAAGTTTAGTAAAATCAAGTTTAGATTTTAATCTCGCGTGATGTTTTGTTATCTCTACATTATTAAGGGTTTCGATATCTTCCTGCAGTGAAATGATAAAATTTGATTTTTTAAAATCGGAAATTGCAATTTTTGTCGAAATGTAGCCAATATGCGATACCTGAAGTGTGTCGCTTGCTTTTGCTTTATTTAATGAAAATTCTCCTCTATCATTTGTTATGGTTCCAATTTTACCTTGTAAGGCATATATGTTTGCATCTTCGATTGGTAAATTTGTAGTTTGAGATTTAACGATCCCGTTTATTGTTTGTGCATTTGCTATAAAAGGCAGTAAAATGACGATGTAGAGTAGTTTTTTCACAATGTTTAGGGTTTGGTTCTGGTTAAATTAGTATAAAAATACATCTTTTTAGTTAAAAAACTGCATTTCAAAAAGTTGGCACAATTTCTATGCCTAGGCTGTTAATTTGAGGTAAAATAATTGTTAAAAATTATGGTTTTTATCGTTTTAAGCGTTAAATTCGCCTTTGAGGTAATATATTTGTAATTTTTAAGTTTAATTATGTAACTAAACTTAATAAAAGCAGAATTTAAGAACTTAAAAAGTAAATATGGTTTATAGGTTAATAATAGTATTGTTTTTTATCAGTGTTGGAGCTTTTGCGCAGGATAATTTTATTAAGCACAAAATTTCGCAAGGAGAAAACCTTTCTGTTATTGCTAAAAAATATGGAGTTAAAGTAAAAGATATTGCAGACGCAAATCCGAATGCTCCTAAAATATTGAAACTAAATTCGACGCTTTTAATTCCAAATAAAAATAAAAACACTGTAAAGTCAAAAACTAAAAACGTTGAAGTTGCAGTAAATAATACTCCTCCTAATACTTCTGGAACTCACGAAGTAGCCTCTAAAGAAACACTTTGGGGAATTTCTAAAAAATACAATATCTCTGTAGATGATTTGAAGAAAGCCAATCCGCTTCTAGAGTCTCAAGGATTAAAAATTGGACAGCAGATTGTTATTCCTTCTGACGTGGCTGTTGTTAATGAAAAACCCGTAGAAAGTACGGAAGAGGTAGTTTCGACAGATGTAGAACTTTATAGAGAAGTTAAAGCTAAAGAAACAAAATACGGCATTTCTAAAGAATATGGAATTACAGTTGCAGAATTGGAACGCCAGAATCCATCGATTAAAGGAAAAGTGCCAGTTGGATATCTTCTGAAAATTAAAGTTCCAAAAGAAAAAGCAGATGCAATTCAAGCATTAAAAGCTTCTCAAGAATCTACTGAAAATGCAATTGCTTCTTCTTCAGCTCCAGTTTCAAATCCGACAGTGGAAGCGGTATCAGAAATAAAAAGAGATTCTACATTGGTTCGAACGGGAAATCACTCAGAATTAATTGACCAGCTTATTGCAAATGCTACAGAAAATATCGGAGTTCGCTATAGATCTGGAGGAACTACAAAAGCAGGTTTTGATTGTTCGGGTTTAATGATTTGTACGTTTAATAATTTTGATATCAAACTGCCGAGAAGCTCAATTGAACAATCGCGCGTAGGAACAAAAGTAAGTACAGATGAAGCTCAAAAAGGTGATTTAATTTTCTTTAGGACCAATGGAAGACGCCAAATCAATCATGTTGGGATGATTGTAGAAGTTGCAGAAGGCGAAATTAAATTTGTGCACTCATCAACTCACGGCGGAGTAATTATCTCTTCTACAAAAGAGCCTTACTACACAAGAGCATTTTCTCAGGTAAACCGCGTTTTAAATTAAGCATGCAGAAAAGCATTTTGCAATATTTCTAATCTAAAAGGTTTATTCCAAAAGTCAGATACGTACTTATTCTCTTTGACTTTCTTAATTTCGTCGATATCGAGAGTCGATGAAAGCACAAAAATTTCTATATTTTCTTTTACATCTTCTGGCAGTTTGTCAAACTCTTCTAAGAATTCAAACCCATTCATAATAGGCATCTGAATGTCTAAAAGAATAATTAATGGATTTTGGTTCTGATTTTTCAAGATCCAATTCATTCCTTCTTTTCCATTATTAGCGATATAAGCAGGATTGATGTCAAGTCCTTTTTTAAGAAGCTTTTTAGTTACAAATTGATCAATCAAATTGTCTTCTATAATTATAAATTGAGATCTATACGGCATAAGAATTAGGTATTGTTACTATAAATTTACTTCCAACACTGCTTTCAGAAAAAACAAAAATATCTCCTCTTATATTTTCGACAGCTTCTTTTACAATATAAAGGCCTAAGCCAGAACCTTTGTTTTTATTTGTTCCAAAATACATATCAAAAATATTAGCTTTATGATCGTCGTGAATTCCGATTCCATTATCTGTTACTTCTATTTTATTCAGACCTTCGCTAAAATAGGTTTTAATCGTGATAAACATTTCCTGTTTATTACAATCTGCATATTTTATAGCGTTTGAAAGCAGGTTGTTGATAATGATTTTTAATCGTAATCCATCGCTTTCAATCTGATCAACCAAAAGTTCTTGTGTAAATTTAATTCTGTCTGCATTTTCAATATGCATTAATTGCAAAATAGCTTCATTGCACAATTCTTTCAAACTTACTGGTTCTATGATAACTTGTTTTCTCTTGTTTTTAGAATAGTCAATAATATCACTAATAAACTGGTCTTGTCTTTCCAGGCTGTGGTGCATCATTTGCAAATAATTTCGAACTTGCTGAGCATCGTCTTCCAAAGCTGTTATTTCGATTAGACCTTTCAGCGAAGTAATTGGCGACCGCAAATCATGTGAAGCGCTATAAACAAACCGATCCAATTCACGATTGACCAGAATAAGATTTTCATTTTTAACTTCAGTCTCTTTTTTCGAAACCAATAGTCTTTTAACCATTATAGAATAATAAAAACAGACACTTAAGATTATGATCAGGATAAAAAATATGTTTGTAATAATTAGTAAATCTTTTATTTTTCGGGTTCCTTCTCCTAATGTGTTTGAAAAATTACGTTCATTAACAGTTAATCGATCACTTATTGAGCTTATTTGTTTTAAGAATTTTTTCTGATCTGCTGCGGTTAACAAATTATGTTCGATTTTGGCATTGATCTGATGACCAATAACAAACAAATTAAAAATAAGTTTGTCTCCTTGTCCCCATTCTTCTATAGCTTTGGATAAAAAGCTTACATTTTTGAAATTTTCAAATAGCCAGATAATATCGTCTAAATCATCTTCGTCATTTCTGCCAATAAGAAACCCTTTTCTGGCAACTTCATTATCTCCAGCCTTTAAAAGTGTGACCCTTGCAATGCCATCACCCTGTGGAACTTTTAATTCTTCAAGAAACAAATTCCATTGTGTGGTATTCTTGGTAAATAAATAAGTGATTAAATGTCTTGATGCATCTTTTTGTCCTTTCGAATAATGTGATTCTCCATTTACATAAGCTCTGTTGGCAGATAAGATTTTAATAGTAAAAAAGTTGATGCAGATTAACAACGCACATGAAACAAAAACTATTAAAATAAGGATAAAAACATTGGGAAAGCGAAAGTTTTTTAAAGCTTGCAATCTAGACATAATCTTAAAATTAGTAGGTTAATAATAAACTGTCTTTTGCGTGTTTTTTAGCAATTATGAATAAACAATATGGGAATTAATTCATTATTAAACATTAAACACTTGTTAATATATTTTGCTATTTAAAAATGCCTTTAAAATGATTCTCTCAAATATAATAAAATTTATCTTATAGATTTCGTAAAAAAAATAATATTCAAACAAAAATATTTTTATTCCAAGTTTGTTTGTTTAACTATTTGTTGTTTAGTTTGTTGTGATTTAATTGGAAGACTTTTTTTGCTTTTGATAAACTTTTTAAGCAAGCAAAAGAACAATTTTGGAGAGGAAAAAAGAATTAAAAGAAACAATAAATTAAAAAATGACGAGCTCTCTTTTGTTTAATGATTGGAATGTATTCTTAATGAATAATTTAATTAAAACTTAGCGTAAATAATCAATCGTCTAAATGCATAAATAGATGGAACTAAAGGAAAATAAGCATTTATTCTTTTCTTAAATTCGGTAGTTAATGCAGAAAATTCTTCTTCTTTTAATCTTTCTTGGTAAACCGTTAAAGCAGAGCCAGAAATGAAGTCGAAAAAATCGTCTTTTTGATTCGAAATTAAAGGATAAACTTTTTCATAGAGAATCAAATCTTGACCGCCATTTTCGAATAGAATTTTAGCATATTCATCTAAAGTTAATACAGGCGAGGGGCGTGTCCAATTTTTAAGATGCGATGCAAAAGGCTCTTCTTGCACCAATTGTAAAAGTATTTTATTAAGGATGTTTTCGTTTTGCTGCGGCATCTGAACTGCCAACTGCCCACCTGGATTTATGCGTGAAATAATTTTCGGGAAAAGTTCGTTGTGATTGTCAATCCATTGCAATGCAGCGTTCGAGAAAATTAAATCCCACTTCGTTTCATCATCGATTTGTTCTAAAATGGTTTTTTCTTTAAACTCAAGATTTTCTTGTTTTGGAGCTTTTGCAAGCATTTCGGCAGAATTATCAATGCCCAAAACAAAAGGATTCGTAAGTTTTTGAGACAATTTTTGGGTAAGTTCTCCAGTTCCGCATCCGAGATCTATAACTTTCAGATTTGGTTTATCAATAATATGACTTGTAAGATCATCAAAAGGTTTAGAACGCTCTTCTTTAAATTCGTTGTATTTTTTAGGATCCCAAGTCATAATATTGTTTTTATTTAAAAATAAGCAAAATTTCTAGCGCTTCCAAGCCAAAGGCAACGATTGCCCCATTTGTTTAAAAGTTCCTGTGATCGTTTGGTCTTTTCCGAGAACACCTTCATATTCAATTTGTAAGTTGGAAACAGTAAATTTGAGTGTCGAATTTTCGAAAGTAATTGTTGTTACAGTAATTCCAAATGCTTTTTGGTCGACGCTGTCAAGTGTCGCACTTAAAACATTTCCGGTTTTGGTAATATGGAGAACAAGATTAAGTTCGGCTCCAGGAACTTTAAGCAGGGCTTTCCAGTCTCCTGTGTTATCTTGAGCAAATGTGTTCAAAGAAGCAAAAAAGAATAATAGCAACAAAGTAATTTTTTTCATGTGTTTTTGGAATTAAATGGCTGATTATAATGTGGAAGTAAAAAAAACTGCAAAAATATTTTGCAGTTTTTCAAATTCTATAAATTAAAGATTACTCAGATGTTTCAAGTGGGCCTAATGTGACCACTGTCGCGCTAACTGTAGGGCATCCATTGTTAAAGTAAAATGTAGCAGTGCATGCAATATCAGGCGCACATTCTGGATTTGTGAAAGACAAACGAATTTTATTGTTGTTTACATTATATGGATATGTTAATGTACCTTGGCTTTGGTTGTACAAGCTGCTAGGAGAAGTAGTTGTAAATCTTGTGCCATCAGAAAGACTAACGTCAATTTTAGAAATTGAAGACCAATCAATATTGCATCCCGCTGGAATAGATATGTCTACTGCTCCTCCAGCGCTTCCTGATCCGCTTCCTCTACAAATATATGATGCAGAAAGGATTGGTGTACAACATGAAGATCCGCTTCCGCTGGATTTTACAATTGGTATAACTGGACCGCATAATTGACCTGAGCTATCAGTTCCTAATGCTTGAATGTTACCGCTGCTGAAAGTTGAGGATGTAGTAATTGTTGCTGTTGTACCGTTTCCAATAATTGACAGACTTCCTGCAGGAATTACGTTTAATACACTCCAAGCTATGGAGTTCATAGAAGTACTGCTATTATACTGATAAGTAGCTGTTGAATTCGGGATTACAACTGAATATGCGTTATTTGTATTAACATTAAATACACTTGATCCAGAAATATAACATGTAATTGCTCCTGAAGCAACTGCTGCTGTTTTACCTGTTTTGTTTGAGATGATTGATTCTTTATTTGCAAGATTATTGTGGTTTGTTGTTTGGGTTTCCTCATTAGAACAAGAAAATAACGTCATACCGATAATTGCTAATAAAAAATTAATGCGCAAATAAATTTTTAATTTTTTCATGTTTTTTATATTTCCCTTTTTAGCACAATTGCCTTTAAAGACGAAAACTTTAGGTACTAGATTTGGGTTAATTTGTTCCGCCTTTTAGATTTTAACTTTAGATTTTGCAATCCGCTCAATTGAATTATTCGCGGTTATATCAAAGTACCCGCAAATTACTATTGAAGCGTTAGGTTAAATTTCTGTTGGTAATAATTGAATTTTTATCAATACGTATTACTGTTTAATTCAAATTTATGTAAAATAAATATTACAACATTACGTGAAGCCGTAAAGCGCTAATTTTGTTATGTTTATTATTTTTTTTAATTATAAGTAAAGATTAAGATTTCAGAAAAAAGTATATCTTTAGCCAACCTAAACCAATAAAAATGCAAGAAAACGACCAAGAACATTTTAAAAGAGAACTCGGGCTCTTAGACGGAACCATGCTTGTGGTTGGCTCTATGATCGGATCCGGGATATTTATTGTAAGCGCCGATATTGCCCGACAAGTGGGGTCGGCAGGATGGCTTACATTGATCTGGCTTTTGTCTGGATTTATTACTGTTGTCGCAGCGGTTAGTTATGGCGAATTGAGCGCGATGTTTCCTAAAGCTGGAGGACAATATGTTTACCTAAAAGAAGCCTACAACAAACTGATTGCCTTTTTGTACGGCTGGAGTTTTTTTGCCGTTATTCAGACTGGAACAATTGCTGCCGTTGGAGTGGCTTTTTCTAAATTTGCGGCTTATTTGTATGAGCCATTAAGTGACGAAAATATTCTTTACGAATTGGGAGCTTTCAAATTGAATGCTGCTCAGCTGGTTTCGATACTTACCATTATTATCCTGACTTTTATCAATAGTCGTGGAGTAAAAAACGGGAAAATTCTACAGACCGTTTTAACTATAATCAAAATTTTATCGCTACTTGGATTAGTCATTTTTGGATTAGCGCTTGCCGCGAAAGCTTCTATTTGGGATGCAAACTGGGCAGACGGATGGAGCACAAGAACATTTGACAAAGAAAGTGGTTCGTGGCTGCCTATTAGTGGTACGGCTTTGATTTCTGGAATTTCTGCTGCAATGGTTGGATCATTATTTTCGAGTGATGCTTGGAATGGCGTGACTTTTATTGCGGGTGAAATTAAAAATCCGAAACGAAATGTAGGTCTTAGTTTGTTTCTGGGAACTTTTATCGTGACTTGTATTTATGTTTTGACAAACTTGATGTATTTGGCTGTAATTCCGTTTGACGAAATGGCAACGGCAAAATTTGATCGTGTTGCAGTTGTGGCTTCAGATTATATTTTTGGAAATATCGGGGCTTTGATTATTGCAATTATGATTATGATCTCGACTTTTGCCTGCAACAATGGACTAATTATGGCAGGTGCGAGAGTATATTATACGATGGCAAAAGATGGTTTGTTTTTCAAAAAAGCAGCGGTCTTAAATAGTTCTAGTGTTCCTGCGTGGGCGCTTTGGGCGCAATGCATTTGGGCTTCGGCTTTGTGTCTGACAGGAAAATATGGTGATTTGCTGGACTTTGTAATTATAATTGTTCTTATTTTCTATATCCTGACTATCTACGGAATTTTTATTCTAAGAAAAAAGATGCCAGATGCAGAAAGACCTTATAAAGCGTTTGGATATCCATTTTTACCGATGGTATATATCATTGTAGCATCAGCAATCTGTATTTCGTTATTAATTACAAAATTCTCTACTTGCGGTTGGGGCGTATTAATTATGTTAACTGGAATTCCAGTTTATTATTTAACAAAACCTAGCGAATAATATTTTTGTTTTAGATTGAAAAGCTATTTCACAAAAAAAGCATCTTGTTCTTCAAGATGCTTTTTTATTTGGTACTTATAGTTTAACGATCAGATAAATCATTAATAATTCTTTCTTCTGTGGGTCTTAGGAAAAGAAGATAAATGAGGATAAGTATTCCGAAGATTATAAATTCTGGCTTTACAAATAAGATCAAAAAAGCGGCACCTTCTAGAACCGCCCATCGCATAATCGAAGCAGCTTGGTAAACAGGCAGTTTATCTTCGAGTTTTAATTTCGGATCTATCTGTTTTAATTGTGCTTTAAATAATATACTGCTTAAAACAAAAGCCAGAACTGGAATAGCAAGATATAGTATTGAATTAGAATCGATAACAGGAATATTCAGTTTTTCTAAAGAAAGATCACCAATAATGTAATAAGCGATAATGGCTCCCGCACAAATGGCAAGATGGATAATTTGTAAAGTTTTGATTTTTTCGGTCATGATTGGGTTAGATTTGAGTTTGATTGTATGCAAGTTAAGGCTAATTCTTTTTAAATGAAGAATTTCCTCTTTAGATTTTATTCAGGAGTGAAGTCTACCAACAAAAAAAAGACACTAAAATTAGTGTCTTTTAAATGTAAATAATCGCTGTAAACTCGGGTTATAATACAACCGGTTCATCAACAGATTTTATAGTTGAATTAATAATAGACAAAGTAAGCGGATCGGTTTCTCCAGAGAAGAACGCATCCAGAATTTCCTGAAATACCGGATTTGCATTTTCTACCAAAGAAAACAAAGTCATGCAAGAACGCAATTTTCGAGCATCTAAATCTCCAAAAATCCCGTCAGCCGATTTCATTTTAAAGGTTAATAATAATTCTGAAATCTCAATTAAATGTTTTCCTAAAATTGGATGTTCCAAATAATCAGTAGCTTCTTTTAAATCATTAATGGCATAAAGATTTGCGGTATCGCTTTTTCCTAAACCTTTTATTTGCGGAAAAATGAACCACATCCAATGCGTTTCTTTTTTCCCTTTGCTGATTTCAGAAAGAGCAGTAAGATAAAGTTTGTTCTGTGCGTCTAAGAAACGCGCTAAATCATTGTTCGAATAAGCCATTACGGTATTGTATTTAAAAAAAGGTTGCAAAAATAGTAAAAAAGATAGGTTTTGCCTAATAAAACGTTCATACAGTGCATGTTTTAACTTTTAGAGCAAGTAATATCTTACGTCTGTTTTTATAAAAAATGCTTCTTTTGGAGTTTCAATTCTATAAAAATCAAAGATTTCGATTGGTTCTTCTAAAGGTAAGATTGATCCTCGGCAAAACATCTCGAGCAGTTTTTGGAACTTGATGCTGCCAAAAACTATTAGTCGTTCCTGCCATTAATAAAAAAGAACCATGATGCAGCGGAATTTCGATTTGCGGAATTTCTTTGCTGTATTTATGACGAAGTCTGAACATTCTAGTTTCTCCAAACGTTACAGAAGCAATAATAGGATTTGGTCCTGTATTATGCTCTTTGTCGCTATGCCAGCCCACGCCATCATTTCCGTCTCGATATAAATTAAGCAGAACGGTATTAAAATCAAGTTGCGTTTCTTTTTCGACACGGCCTCTTATTTTTAATAATTCATAAGTCCAATCTGGTCCTTTGGGGTCTGCTCCAACATTATCTTTGTCTTCGTACCAAGCGATCATTCTAGGAACGGTATAGGTTTTATCATAAATTTCCATCTGATGTTCTCTCCATTTGGTTTTGCGAAGTATTCTTTCATAAAAACTGTCAGATTCTTCTTTGGAGAAGAAATTATCAATTAAAATCAATTCAGAATCTGGGATGTCAAATATTTTTTTTCCTCCCAAACCTGTTGTAAACAATTCGGTGTCGTTAAATAATGTCATGATTCTATTTATTTTTTGTCAATTTCAATCCAAACAGGCGCGTGATCACTCGTTTTTTCCCAACCGCGCACATGTCTGTCAACTCCACCCGAGCGCAACATTTTAGCAATTTGCGGACTCAATAAAAAATGATCAATTCGAAGTCCGGCATCTCGCTGATAAGCATTGCGGAAATAATCCCAAAACGTATAAATCTTTTCATTAGGATACAATGTCCGAATCGCATCTGTCCATCCCTGAGCAACAATGGTTGCAAAAGCCTTTCTGACTTCTGGTAAAAAAAGTGCGTCTTTTACCCATTTTTCAGGTTTATAGACATCTAATTCTGTCGGCATAACATTGTAATCGCCAACCAATATCACGGGAACTTTTAAGTTTAATAAGGTTTCAGCGCGATGCGCCAGACGATCAAACCATTTCATTTTGTATTCTAATTTTGGCCCCGGAGCTGGATTTCCGTTTGGGAGGTACAGACAAGCAATTACAATTCCGTCAATCAAAGCTTCTGCATAACGGCTTTGTACATCGTCTTCATCTCCAGGAAGTATGTGGGTTATTTCTTCAATTTCCATATTTCGAGCTAAGATTGCGACGCCGTTCCATTGTTTTTGCCCGTGCCAAATTGCATTGTATCCTGCGTCGTTAATGGCTTTTATCGGAAATTTGTCTTGTGGCGCTTTTAATTCCTGCAGGCACACAATATCAGGTTTGGTTTCTTCGAGCCATCGCAATAAAACATTCAGCCTTCCATTGACTCCGTTTACGTTATATGTCGCTATTTTCATAGTAGATTTAATTAGTTGTCTTAAACACTCCGCACAAATTTTAACACATAGAAACATAGTTTTTTGAAGCTTAAAAAAGGCGTTTCACTTATTTAAATTCACATAGCTCGGACTATGTGTTAGAAACGAGTTTCTTTTGGCTAATCTCTAATCGTAATCAAAATCTATGTTTCTATGTGTTAAAATGTTCTATGATTAAATTTACAGCTTTTCAAATTTTAAATCTTATATAATTTCTTATTTACTTAAAAAGTGTTTGTTAAAGAATACTTTACCTGGATATTTTTCGGCGAAAGCAAAAATTAACTGTTCAATATATTGATTGCTTTTATAAAGTGTAACATAACTTTTTACATCTTCGGGATCATTAATCGCTACATCTCTCGGAATATAGCCCATTCCGTGAAAACGGCCATTTTCAATCCAAATACAGCTTCTTTCGTCTGCAGATCGTCCTTTGTCTATGATGGCAAAAGTGGGTCTGTTATTTAATAAAAAATCAATTGCATTGTCTACTTGTTCATTATGAAGTATTGGGTCTGGTAATTCTTTTATTTCATGGTTATAGAAAAATTCACCTTCTTCAGTTCTTGAATATTTACAGAAACGATGATCGATTTGAAATTGCTCTGCCAAATTTCGCAAAAGATGAATACCAGTGTGCTGGTTATTAAATTCATGAATACAAGTCTGAAATTTGCTCATTTTCCCAATTGCGAGATATTTGTAGCCATTTCGAGCTTCGTATTGATAAATGCCAAATTTGCCTTCAAAACGTTTTAAAGCTCTGTTGTAAGTCGGCCAAAGTTTTTTGATTTCGGTGCATTCTAAAAGAAGCGCCATGAGTTCTGTAGCACAGATTTCGAAAGAAATTCCGTGAATATCTCTTAAAAAATGCTGCCGTTGAGGTTTGATATTATTTCCTGTAAAATGCGATGTAACACGTTTTTTCAGATTAATGGCCTTACCGACATAAATCACTTTTTTTGCCTGATTATAAAAATAATAAACTCCGGGTTTTTCGGGCAATTCATTAAAATCTTCAGGAGGAAGGTTAGGAGGCAAACGCTGATCTTGAGCTGTTTTCTTGATCATTTTATCAATTTCTCCAGCATCGTCCCATTCTAATAAAAGAGAAAAGAGAAGAGCAGTAGCATCAGCATCTCCGCCAGCGCGGTGTCTGTTTTCTAAAGATATATTTAAAGAATTGCAAAGATTTCCTAAACTGTAGGATCCTAATCCGGGTTTTATTTTTCGGGCGGCGCGCACAGTACAGAGTTTTCTCGCTGTCCACTTAAATCCCGCTTGTTCCAGCTGATGACGAACAAACGAATAATCGAAATTGACATTGTGCGCAACAAAAACACGATCAGTCAGCATTTCGAGCACTTTTTCTGAAATATCATCAAAGATCGGTGCATGAGCCACCATTTCGTTATTAATTCCCGTTAATCCAAAAATAGCAGGAGGAATGTCCTGTTCAGGATTTACAAGTGTTTCGTAACGATCCAGCACATTTATACCATCATGAATAATAATGGCAATTTCTGTAATACGGCTTCCACTGGCATTTCCGCCTGTGGTTTCAATATCGACTATGGCATATTCTTGCTTCTTCATTTGTATATAACGTAAAATCGATTGTTTTTCTGTTGTTCATCTCTTATTATTTGCCTAAAAACTTCTAAGCTTTAACTGTAATAACATCTTTAAGTAAAGTAGAAAACTTTGGCGATAATCGGTCTTGTTTCATTTTCCATTGTCGTCCTAAAGACTGTACGCCGAATTTAATTTTATTGTTACCATAATTTTGGTTCATCTTGTCAATCACACTCATTAAAGGTTGATGTTTAGGATTTGATGTTTGAAATAAATTAAGTTGCGTTTCATTATTTGGGGTTAATCCCATTACAATGACACCAGCCTTTTTATAGCGATAGCCTTTTTTAAAAATAGCTTTAAAACCTTTTTGCGCCGCTTTATTAAGTTCTATTGTTGAATTAGTAGGGAAATCAGTCGTAATGGTAATGCTTCTTGAATAGTGTGATTCTTCATTTTTTATAAAACTAGTCTGAATGAAAACGGTTACCATATTGCAATGACAATTCTGTCGTCTTAATTTTTCTGCACAAGAAGCTGTAAATGTGCTGATTCGTTCTGAAATTTCTTCATAAGTAGTATATCTTTTTTCGAAAGATCTCGTCGTAGCAATCATTTTGCGATCTGTAGCTTCTTCTAATTCCAAAGTTGGTTTTCCTTCTAATTCATGTTTCAATCGAAGCCCCACTACAGACATTTCTTTTCTTACCCAAGCATCAGGGAGCTGGGTAAATTCATAAGCGGTATTGATTTTTCTTGCTTTAAGTCTTTTGGCCAGTTTTCTCCCAATTCCCCAGACATCTTCAACTTTGGACCATTTTAAGGCTTTAATTCTCTTTTCTTCAGAATCAATACAATAAACGCCCTGCGTACGATCTGCGAATTTTCTAGCAATTTTATTTGCCATTTTAGCCAAAGCCTTCGTAGGCGCAAAACCTATACTTACAGGAATTCCGGTTCCTTGCGTAACTTCTTTTCGCATTTTTAAGCCCAATGCATTCAAATCAAATAAATCGTAGCCAGAAAATTTTAGGAATGCTTCATCAATACTATATACTTCGACTTCGTTAGTATAAGTTCGGAGAAGGTTCATTACTCGATTGCTCATATCACCGTACAATGGATAATTAGAAGAATAAACAAAAATGTTTTTTTCTTTAAAAATGGCTTCATACTTAAAAGCAGGAATAGCCATTGGTATTCCCAAAGCTTTAGCTTCATCAGAACGCGAAATAACACAGCCGTCATTATTAGAGAGAATAACGATAGGTTTTCCTCTTAAATGTGGCTCAAATACTCTTTGGCAAGAAGCATAAAAATTGTTACAATCAACTAAAGCAAACATTTTATTTTCTGATTTAAAAAGATTTAATGCAGTGAATCACAATTCCCCAAATCACAAAATTATTTTCTGGGGTCACTTTTATAGGCTGATAATCTTCGTTTTCGGCAATAAGCCAAATGATATCTTTTTCTATTTTGATACGTTTTACAGTAAATTCGCCATCAATTTGGCAAACTGCAATTTTATTATTTTGTGGCTCCAGACTTTTGTCTATAATTAATAAATCACCGTCATTGATACCTATATTTTTCATAGAATGTCCTTTCACTCTAGCAAAATAAGTGGTGTATTGATGTCTGATGAGCTCTTTATTAAGATCAATAGACGACTCAATAAAGTCATCAGCAGGCGAAGGAAAACCGGCGCTTATACCCACGTCAAAAAAAGGCAGTTTTACTTCCGAATTAGTATCTGGAATATATAATTCTATTGATTTTATGGTATTTATATTTCTCAATTTCATAATCACTTCAAAAAAGAGGTCTTTTTCGTATCACAAAACTAGTACAGATAATAACATTTTTTGTATATTTGCTGTTCCAAATTATAACAAATTTATTATGTCCTTATTTTCAGACAACATCAGAGCGTTAAGGGTTAAGCATAAAATATCACAGGAGAAATTAGCTGAAAACCTTAGCATTACCAGAGGAAGATACGTGAAATACGAAGACGGAACTTCGGAAGCACCGTATGATATTCTAAAGAAGATTGCATTATATTTTCATATGAGTATCGACTTGATATTATCTGTCGATATACGTAAAATTGATGTGCAAAATTTGATAAAACTCGAAGGCAATCGACTTATTTTACCAATTCAAGTGGATAGTTTTGGAGAAAATTTTATTGAAATTGTATCTCAAAAAGCAAAAGCAGGATATCTAAACGGTTATGCCGATCCAGAATATATTGAAAGTTTGCAGCAAATTACCCTTCCATTTTTAGGTCCTGGAAAACATCGCGGATTTCCCGTTGAAGGGGATTCGATGCCGCCTCATGAAGATGGTTCTATTATTATTGGACGCTACGTAGAAAAATTAGGGGAAGTAATGGATGGAAAAACCTATATCCTGATTACTAAAAATGAAGGAATGGTTTACAAACGTCTGAATAAAAATAAAAAGAACGCTTTGGTTTTAGAATCCGACAATAGTTTTTATCCGAATTATGAAGTGAAAGCGTCTGATATTCTCGAAATCTGGGAATACGAATGCAACATCGGCCGTTCAGACAAAAAACAAGAAACGACCGAAACGGGAGCAATGAAAGATTTGCTTTTAGAATTGAAAAGAGAAGTTAGGGAAATTAAGAATAATACTTCGAATACGTAGGCAATATCAATTACAATGTCAAATTTCAATTTTAAAATTCCGTAGGAATGATTTATATTGTAGCAACGGATTTTAATCCGTTGAAAATTAGACGGTCAATTTAAAAGTTCCGTAGGAACGATCCATATTTAGACGTTTTTATATGTGTCGAACCTATGGTTCTCCGAATTATCTGCGTATCGATTTTGACCGGATTAAAATCCGGCCCTACAAAATGATTCGAGCCGATGGCTCTTTTAAAAAGCATCTTTTAAATGAACATCCAAAAAGCCAAACCAGAAGACCACATAAACTTAACCGAAATCACCAAAAAATCAAAAGCATTCTGGGGATATTCGGAAGAACAAATCTTAGCCTGGGACAGACATCTTACCATTACGGAGGATTATATTCAAAATAATCTTGTTTTTAATTTAGTCAAAGAAAACAAAATCATCGGTTATTATTCTTATCTCAAAGAAGAAAATAATCAGGTAAAATTGGATAACTTATTTCTTGTGCCGGAATACATCGGAAAAGGATTTGGAACTTTATTGATGAATGATTTCTTGGAAAAAATGCGAAATGAAAAATGCCAAAAAATCATTCTTGATTCTGAACCAAACGCAGAGAAGTTTTATGAAAAATTAGGATTTAAAAAAGTGGGCGAATTTGAAACTTCAATCAAAAATAGATTTATGCCGATTATGGAGATGAGTCTATAATTAAAATTATTTTTTTCCGCCACGAATTCACAAATTATTTAAAATCAAAATTCGTGAATTCGTGGCGGGAAAAAAAATCTAAACCTTCAACGCAAACCAAAACGTACTTCCTAATCCCAAATTGCTTTCAACACCAACCGTTCCATTCTGCGCTTCAATAAATTCCTTGCTAATCGCTAAACCCAATCCCGTTCCTGTTTTTGGACTTCCCGGAATCTGAAAATATTTATCAAAAACTTTTTCTTTATATCTTGTGTCAATTCCTTTTCCAGTGTCGATAACCTGAAAAACAATCTGGTTGTTTTCTTCTTTTAGTTTAATGAGAATCGTACTCTTTTCTGATGAATATCGAATCGCATTCGATAAATAATTAATCAAAACCCAACCCGTTTTTTCACTGTCGGCTTTTACATCTTTTAGGTTTTCATCGGCATCGATAATCAATTGAATCTGCTTTTGATCGGCCTGAACTTTTACCGCTTCAACTGCATAATCGGCAATTTGGTACGGATTACTTTTTTCAATATTCAGCTGAATATTTCCAGTTTCCAATTGTGATAAATTCAGCAGTTCACCCGTAATTTTCAGCAAACGCTGACTGTCGTCCTTTATACTTTCTACCAGTTGTTTCTGGTCGTCGTTCATTTCGCCAGTTTTTGTGTTTTCAAGCAATTGCAAACTCAATTTTATAGAAGCAATTGGCGTTTTTAATTCGTGCGAAACCGTTGCAATAAAATTAGTTTTAGCAAAATCAAGTTCTTTAAACAAAGTAATATTTCGCAGAATAATCACATCGCCAATATTGATTTCTTTTTCTTCGCCAGTTGGCGTAATCGTGATATTAATGATTTCTTTTTCGAAATAACTTTCTTTAGAATTAGCAAAAATTTTCAAAGGGAGTTTTTTCAAATTTCCTTCGTCTTTCAGAATTAAAGAACGAATTAAATCATTAGTAATCGCTAATTCCGAAGCCCGTTTTCCAATCGCATCTTCCGATTTTAGCCCAATAATTTTTAGCGCTTCATCATTTGCAAACAAAACAATTCCGTCATGATCCAGACCAATAATCGGATCGTTCATATTATTGATAAGCGTTTCCAGACGTTTTTTCTCAAAAAGAAGTTTATAAACATTGCTGTCATGATATTCTTCTAGTTTTTGCGCCATTGTGTTAAACGATTTGGCCAGATCTCCAAATTCGCTATGACTTGTAAAATGCACACGCTCTGAATAATTTTTATTAGCAATTTCTTTAATGCTAAAAGTCAGTTCCTTAATCGGATTGGCAATATTGTTTGGAAGATTAACTAACAAATTAAAAGCGATCAAAAAGCACAAAGTTCCCACAATCGCAATAGATAAATTAGCCGTCTCTGCGGATTGTTTTGCAATGTCACTTTTCTGTTTGATAGCATCCAAATTTAGTTTCATGATGGCAAAAATATCTTGACGAATCTGTGCTTTTAGGTTTTCGTCAGCATTGTTTTTTTCTAAAAGAGCAAAACTAGCCATCAATTTCTCTGTAGCTTGTTTTTCACCTGGCTCGGTTATATTTCGAGTTTGCTTTTGAAGATTTTCTTCAAAATTGTGAATCGTTTCTTTCGAATCTGATTTCATTCCGTCCAAAGCAAAAATCATATTTCGCGAATATTCCAGTGTATTGTAATTCGATTTCAGAATATTCTCTGTATCCTGTTTAATCAAGAAAACAGAATAAGCGCTCACCAGCGAAAGGATGATAATCATCAAAAATAACAATCCGACACCCAGATTCAATTTGGTTTTAATTCTCATAAAAAACATATTTTTTGAACCATATAAGTCATATAAGTTCATTTAAAAGATTGTGTTTAATCTTTAGACAAATAATAGAATGCGACGATAAGCTTTTTAAACTTTAAAACACAATCCGCTTACATTTTCTTATATGACTTATATGGTTTACCCTTTAAGATAAAATAACAAGATCGACGTTTGATAAAGACAGTTTGTTTAACAGACGTCTGAAAATTGTTGTAGACAAAATTACTTTAAATAAATTCAAATGCGGCTTTCCGATACAGACAGTTGTGATTTGTTTTTCTTCGACGGTTTTTAAAATCGCATTCGCAATATTTTCATTTTCCACTTTAATCACTTCTGCGCCCAATTGAACGGCAAGTTTAAAGTTATTAATTAAATGTCGTTGTTTATCGAGCGCAATTCTCGTTGTACTTTCCTTCGGAGTTTCAACATACAAAACATACCAGATTCCGTTGTAATAACTTGCCAGACGAGCCGCTTTCCGAATCACAATTTTAGCGGTTTTATCATTACTGCTTATACACGCCAACAATTTTTCATGACGTAAAGCATGCAGATTCGGAACTTCATTCTCCACTTTTCGAACCACTTGGCTTGCTACTTCCTTCAAAGCCAATTCACGCAATTGCAGAATTTGTTCCGATTTAAAAAAGTTTGCCAAAGCCGTCTGAATTTTATCTGGCGTATAGATTTTCCCTTCCTTCAAACGCGCAATCAAATCTTCTGAAGTCAAATCGATATTCACCACTTCATCCGCCAGACGTAATACATTATCCGGAATTCTTTCCTGAACATCAATTCCGGTAATGCGTTTTACATCTTCGTTCAGACTTTCAATATGCTGAATATTTACCGCCGAAATAACATTAATTCCTGCTTCAAGAATTTCCAAAACATCCTGCCAACGTTTTTCATTTTTGCTTCCCTCGACGTTGGTATGCGCCAATTCATCTACAATTACGACTTCTGGACGAAGATTTATAATCGCCTGAACGTCGAGTTCCTCAAGCTCTTTTCCTTTATAAAAAATGGTTCGCCTCGGAATAAGAGGCAAACCAGCTAATAATTCATGTGTTTCTTTCCGATTGTGCGTTTCGATATAACCGATTTTCACATCGATTCCGTTTCGCAATAACGAATGCGCTTCCTGCAACATACGGAAAGTTTTCCCCACACCGGCACTCATCCCAATGTAGATTTTAAACTTCCCTTTCCGTGATTTCTGAATCAAATCGAGAAAGTGCTGTGCATTATTTTCCTTTTCCTGTTTCATAAGTTTTGCCACAAAGGCACTAAGACACTAAGTTTTTTTAATTAGGAATCTGCAAAATCCGCCAAATCTGCGAGAATAAAAATCTCGCAAAGACGCTAAGTCGCAAAGTTTTTTTGTTTCACGCAGATTTTAAAAGATTTAAGCAAATCGTCGCAGATTATTAAATAAAAAATCTATTAAATCTGCTCTAATCTGTAGAATCTGCGTGAAATAATTTTGCTAAAAACTAATCGCCAAAGAAGTCGTTACAAAAGTATTCGCATCCGTTGGTAGATTGTTTTTTGTAAAAATTTCATCCTTGCTTTTCAGATTTCTTGCTTCAATTCTAAACATAACATTATCAGTAACTAAGTAATCAAAGTTAGCCGAAAATCCGTAAGTTTTAAAACCGTTTGGCGTTTCTGTTGCGATAATTACTCCCTTTTCATCACTGTAATATTCACCGCGCGCTGCCAGCTGAATCTTATCTGTCGGTTTGTATTGTAAAACTAAAATTGGCGAAAACCAAGTGTCATATTTGTTACTATTTTTAGCCGATTGTTGCGAACCAATATCAAAACCAGCCGTTAGATTTGTTTTTTCTGTCAACTTAAATTGCCCATAAAAATCATTAAAATAACGCCATTTCTTGTCAATATCTGGCTGTTCATTTCCAACATAGGTGCTCCAATTCAAAGTCACATTATCAGATGGTTTATACGTAACCTGCGTTCCAAAAGCCGGAGTCTGATTGCCCTCCACTTTTTCAATTCGCTGCCAACCGTTCAAATACATTCCCGCCAAATACCATTTTCCAGATTCAGACGTGTAACCAATTTTCACGCCCGCTTCATAATAAGGCGAATTCTCAGCAAGAATACTTCTTGTCAACGTTTGACAATCTTTCCCAATCGCACTTTCAAAACCAATATGCGAAGGCATAATTCCCGCATCAATCCATAAATTATGGTTTTTCGAAATCTTCACACCAACATTGGCTTCATACACATTTTGCAGTAAATCCTGCTCTGCAGACATATTGTATTGCGCATAAGTTCCTGCCATTAAAGCAAAATTCCCTCGAATATTATCTTTAGAATAATTCACTTTTGCCATTCCCATATTCAGGTTCACTTCATTACTTTTATTATAACTATAGAAAAATCCTGGACGCGTATGATCGTCAGGTTTCCCAAAATCATAACTATAATAAACATCAACATATCCCGAAAACGTAAACGGACTTTTAGATTCTTCTTGTGCATGTAAATTGCTAAAACCAAAAGCGATTAAAGCAGTAAGTATTATTTTTTTCATAAGTCATTGCGAGGAACGAAGCACTCTCGTCCTCTTAATTAAATTAATATTTAGTAGATTTTTTAGGAGCTAATCCCGCTATCCGCTACAATCTTTTTGTGCCGAACCCCGGCACAAAAAGGATTTTCGCTACTATCGGGGCTAGGGCATTTGGGGTAAAAAAGGCGTTTTTTGTTCTAATTTTTCATTCAGTTTGTCATCCTGACGAAGGAAGGATCACACAAGAAATTCCACACAGCGGATCGCCAATCTTTGTTGAGTTACTCGCGGAGATCCCTCGTTCCTCGGGATGCCAAACTTTATGGTTACTTTATTTTAAGTCTTTGTGGGATTCATACCTACAAGGTTTTGAAAATCTTGCAGGAGAGACCTCAGGAGCTTAGTTGCTTAGAACCTTAGCACCTTTAGAAGAAAGCTGATCCAAAGCCATATTCAGTTCCAAAACATTCACAGTTTCAGGTCCAACAACAGCCGTATTAATTTTAGATTCCACTAAAGCTTTTACTTTCGCGTCATCTAGTTTTCTTTCTTTAGCAACACGTTTCACTTGAATTAAAGCGCCTTGTGGAGAAATATTTGGATCTAATCCGCTTCCTGATGCTGTAACCATATCAGATGGAATATCAGCTTTTTTCAAGTATGGATGAACCAATAATAAAGTATCAATTCGTTTTTGAACCAAAGCCAAATATTCAGCATTCCTCGGACCTTTGTTGCTTCCGGCACTTCCGGCCGCATTGTAATCTACTGCAGAAGGTCTTCCCCAGAAATAATTCGATTTATCGAACTTCTGTCCGATTTTTTGATAACCAACCACTTTTCCGTTAAACGAAATCGTTTCACCTTTTCCTTGATTTGGAGCAATCTGTGCAATTCCATAAATCGATAAAGGATATATAACCGCAAACAGAACTAAAGTGCAAATGGTAAGTTTCAAAAGAGATATTATATTTTTCATTTCATTTGTTTTTAGAAACCTGACGGGTTTTCAAAACCCGTCAGGTTTAATTTTTTTACATAAATAAGGCAACAATTAAATCGATCAATTTGATTCCGATAAAAGGAACGATTAATCCTCCAAGTCCATAAATCAAAAGATTACGTTTCAAAATTGCACTCGCACCGATCGGACGGTATTCAACACCTTTCAGCGCAAGCGGAATCAAAATCGGAATGATAATCGCATTAAAAATCACAGCCGATAAAATCGCACTTTCTGGACTGTGCAAGTGCATAATATTCAAACCTTGCAAAGCTGGAATCGCTGTAATAAAAAGAGCAGGAACAATCGCAAAATATTTAGCTACGTCATTGGCAATAGAGAAAGTAGTCAACGTTCCTCGCGTCATTAAAAGCTGTTTTCCGATTTCTACGATTTCGATTAATTTGGTTGGATCATTATCCAAATCCACCATATTTCCAGCTTCTTTTGCAGCTTGCGTTCCGCTGTTCATGGCAACACCAACATTCGCTTGGGCAAGGGCAGGAGCGTCGTTTGTACCGTCACCCATCATAGCGACTAAACGGCCTTCTTCCTGTTCTTTGCGGATATAATTCATTTTATCCTCTGGTTTTGCTTCGGCAATAAAATCATCAACGCCAGCTTTTTCGGCAATAAATTTCGCCGTCAGCGGATTATCGCCCGTAACCATAACCGTTTTAATTCCCATTCGTCGTAAGCGTTCAAAACGTTCTTTCATTCCGGTTTTGATAATATCCTGCAATTCAATAACACCTTGAACCTCATTGTTTTTAATTACTACTAATGGCGTTCCTCCGTTAGAAGAAATCGTAATGACTTGTTGCGCTGTATCTTCTGGAAAAGCATTTCCTGCTTGTTCTGCGATTTTTTTGGCAGCGTCTTGTGCACCTTTTCGAATATTAGTTCCGTCTTTTAAAATGATTCCAGAAGTTCTGGTTTCTGCAGTAAATTTTATGGTTTGTGAAATTTCAGATGTATTTTGTAAAACACTTGGTTTACTTTCATTCTTTACCTCTAACATTTCACTTAATTCCAAAATACTTTTTCCTTCCGGAGTATCATCAGCAAGCGAACTCAAAACAGCCGATTTCACGAAATCATCAAAAGCAATTCCTTTGGTTGGATAAAAATTGGTTGCTTTTCTATTTCCGATTGTGATTGTTCCAGTTTTATCCAAAAGCAAAACGTCAATATCACCAGCAGTTTCAACCGCTTTTCCTGATTTGGTAATTACGTTGGCACGCAAAGCTCTGTCCATTCCCGCAATCCCGATCGCAGAAAGCAAACCACCAATTGTGGTCGGAATCAAACAAACAAATAAAGCAATAAAAGCAGCAATAGTAATAGGAGCGTTTGCATAGTCGGCAAAAGGTTTTAAAGTCACGCAGACGATTACGAAGATTAAAGTGAAAGCGGCTAATAAAATAGTCAAAGCAATTTCGTTTGGCGTTTTCTGACGGCTTGCACCTTCAACCAAAGCAATCATTTTGTCCAAGAAACTTTCGCCAGGTTCAGAAGTTACTTGTACTTTAATTTTATCAGACAAGACTTTTGTACCGCCCGTTACAGACGATTTGTCTCCGCCAGCTTCTCGAATCACTGGAGCACTTTCTCCAGTAATAGCACTTTCGTCAATCGTTGCCAAACCTTCGATAATTTCACCGTCAGTTGCAATAACATCACCGGCTACGCAGACAAAAATGTCTCCTTTTTTTAATTGTGAAGAGGAAATCGTTTGACCGTTTTCCAATTTCGCAGGTGTTTCTTCGCGAGTTTTTCTTAAACTGTCGGCTTGTGCTTTTCCACGTGCTTCGGCAATTGCCTCGGCGAAATTGGCGAATAAAAGAGTTGCCAATAAAATTAGGAATACAATTAAGTTGTAAATAAAACTTCCCTGATCGTTGGCGCCCATTAAGATCGAAATGCAAACCACAAACATAATTGCAGTTCCGATTTCTACGGTAAACATTACCGGATTTTTAATCATCATTTTTGGATTCAGCTTCACAAAAGACTGCCATAAAGCTTCTTTTACCTGCTGGCTCTCAAACAATGATGTAGATTTATTAGTTGTCATTTTTCTTTTTGTAAAATGTTATTTGTAAAAATGTTATGCTTTGATTTTAAACACATAGAGGCATAGATTTCAATCTTCAACATAGCCCACGGTTTCAACCGTGGGTACGCAATACATTTTCTCAATCTGTGTTCCCACGGTTGAAACCGTGGGCTATGTTTGAAATACATTTCGAGAATATATTCATCCCGATAGCTATCGGGACTATGTGTGAAAACTAGTTTTTTCTAATTCCTTTTTTTAGATATTGAATTCCTATGTTTCTATGTGTTTAAAATATCTTCAGCATTATTAAAGTGTAAAATATTCAGCCAATGGCCCCAGTGCTAAAGCAGGAAAGAAAGAAAGTGCAGCAATAATCGCGATAACAGCAAAAATCATAATTCCGAAAATTGAAGTATCTGTTTTTAAAGTTCCTGCACTTTCCGGAATGTATTTTTTATTGGCTAATAAACCTGCAATTGCCAAAGGCCCAATAATCGGAATGAAACGAGCTAGCAGTAAAACAATCCCCGTAGTGATATTCCAAAACGGATTATTATCTCCCAAACCTTCAAAACCAGAACCGTTGTTGGCAGCGCTCGAAGTATATTCGTATAACATTTCAGAGAATCCGTGATTTCCAGGATTGTTCAGCCAGCCAGTTGCATTTCCGCTAAACCAATAACCCATTGCAGTATCGTGAGCTGCGAAATAAGAAGCCAAAGCAGTTCCAGCTAAAATCAATAAAGGATGAAGAATAGCAATAAAAGCAGCAATTTTAACCTCCCGAGCTTCGATTTTCTTTCCTAAAAATTCAGGAGTTCGACCTACCATTAATCCAGAAATAAATACTGCCAGAATAATAAAGATGTAGAAGTTGAGGTAACCGACACCGCATCCGCCGTAGAAAGCATTAATCATCATGGCAAGTAATTGCATAGCACCAGAAACTGGCATCGAACTATCGTGCATACTGTTTACAGATCCTGTCGAAATTACCGTTGTAGCAATACTCCAAAAACCTGAAATCGCTGGCCCAAACCGAACTTCTTTTCCTTCCATCGCTCCGGTTGTTTGCGCAATTCCCATTTTTTCTATGGCAGGATTTCCGTTTAATTCGCTTGAAATGGTTGGAACCACTAATAGTAAAAATCCAATTGTCATTACACCAAAAATGATATAAGCAAATTTTCGTTTATTTAGGAAGAAACCAAGCGCAAAAATCATCGCAAACGGAACAATCATCTGCGCCCAAAGTTCAATAGCGTTTGTTAAATAAGTTGGATTTTCTAAAGGATGTGCAGAGTTAGCTCCGAAGAATCCACCGCCGTTTGTACCAATATGTTTAATGGCAATAAAAGCCGCTGCAGGTCCGCGTGAAACTTCTATTTGGTCACCTTGCAAAGTGGTAATCGCATCTTTTCCTTCAAAAGTCATTGGAGTTCCGCTGAAAACTAAAGCAATAGCTACAATTGCAGAAAGCGGTAATAATATACGTGTACAGCTTTTTACGAAATAGTTGTAGAAATTCCCCAATTTGTCTGTAGTTCTTTCGCGCATAGCGGTAAAAACCATTGCGGCTGCTGCGATTCCGACTCCAGCTGAAACAAATTGTAAAAACATCAATACCATTTGCGATAGGTACGAAACCCCGCTTTCACCAGAATAATGTTGTAAGTTACAGTTTACAACAAACGAAATGGCGGTATTAAAAGCCAAATCGGGTGACATATTCGGGTTGTTATCTGGATTTAAGAATAACGAACCTTGAAACATTAAAACAAAAAAGCAAAGAAAGAACCAAACCATATTGATGCTTAAGAGTGCTTTCAGATGCTGTTTCCAGTTCATTTCTTCAGCCGGATTGATTCCGCTGATTTTAAAAATAAATTTTTCAAGCGGATTGAAAATCGGGTCAAGAAGTGTTTTATCTCCTTTGAAAATTTTAGCAATATATTTTCCGAAAGGAATTGCTAAAAGAACAGTCAGGATAAAAATTCCAATGACACCTAGTAACTCTGTATTCATAATTTTTTTATTATTTGTGAGATGTGAAGCTGTAAAAGTGAGATGGTATTTGTAAAAATGAGATGCATTTAACATTTCACTTTTGACATTTCACGTTGATTAAAATTTTTCAGGTTTGATTAATACATAAACCAAATACAAGAAAACAGCAATTGAAACAATAAATAGTGCAGTCATGATTTAGATTTTTTCAAAGAATTCGACAGAAAGGAAACAAATGGCAAACAGTACAACTGCAAGTCCAAGTAAAAGAAATGTGATCATTATTTTAGATTTAAGATTGTAGAGTTTAGATTTTAAACTCCGGAAGTATTAACTTGTTTGATGTATTCGGCCTTTAAAGTCTGCGGAAAAAGATGTGAGATATTGCAGTGACGCATTTCCATAAAAGAAGAAACAGAGAAAACATACACGTTTGAAATCGCATTTTTAGTTTCTAAGCTTCCGCTAATAAATAACCGTTCCGCAAGTGCTAAACATTTTTTAGCCCGAACGATATTGCCACTGATAATCGATTTTTTGGTAATCTCAGCAAACCGTTCGGCTTGTTTGTAGATGGTATTAACTTGATTTTTCATAAGAAAGGATTTTAATGTTCTTTCCCGCCTTATGCCAAATTATATTCCGAAAATGATGAGATATGGTTAAGATGTTGTAAAATAAGGGGTTATTGTTTTGTGCCAAAATTTGTGCATAATAAAAGCCTATCAAAATGATAAGCTTTTATTAAAATGAGAGGTTTCTCGAAGTATTGTACGTTCCTGCAATCCCGAAGCTTCGGGACAAAACCTTGTAGGTTTGATTTTTAAATTAAACGTGTCGAGTATAATACCTACAAGGTTTTAAAAACCTTGCAGAAAACTAAACAGAAAATGATTTTTGGAATTTGGAATTTAAATTTTGGAATTTTATATCCCATATTCTTCAATTTTCCGATACAAAGTAGCAATTCCAATTTCCAATAATCTCGCTGTTTCCGCTTTATTTCCTTTTGTATAATTCAAAACCTTCTGAATATGCAACTTCTCGATGCTCTGCATAGAAAAAGCAGACATACTTTTAGAAGATTTTTCACTTTGTTGCTGCATTTCATACGGAAGAACATCAGAAGTCAAAATTTCGCCGTTGCTCAAAATAACCGATCTTTCGATGATGTTTTTAAGCTCGCGAATGTTTCCTGGCCAAGAGTAATTTTCTAATTTCTGAACAAAATCATCAGAAACAGCCAATGTTTTTTTATTCGTTTTTTCAGAAAACTGTTTCACAAAAAAATTAACCAAAAGAGGAATATCTTTCACTCTTTCTTTAAGCGAAGGAAGTTTGATTTCGAAAATATTCAAACGAAAATACAAGTCAGAACGGAAACGATGTGCCTCGCTTTCTTCTTTTAAATCACGGTTTGTCGCCGCAATCAATCTGAAATTTGATTTTTTTGAAGTCGTGTCTCCAACTGGAATATATTCACTAGTTTCCAGAACACGCAATAATTTAGCTTGAAGATCAATTGGCATTTCACCAATTTCGTCTAAGAATAAAGTGCCGCCGTTAGCTTCTTCAATAAACCCTTTTTTATCTTTTAAAGCTCCTGTAAAAGCGCCTTGTTTGTGTCCGAAAAGTTCACTTTCCAAAATTTCTTTGCTGAAAGTACTACAGTTTAAAGCCACGAAAGATTTTCCAACGCGATTACTATTTTCATGAATTGCCTGTGCAAAAACTTCTTTTCCGGTTCCCGTTTCTCCAGTTAATAAAACGGTCGAATCGGTTTTAGCCACTTTTTGAGCGAGATCAATTACTTGTTCAATTCCTTTAGATTTGCCAATAATGGTATTGAAAGAATATTTATCATTTATGCGCTTTTCAAGTTGTTGTACTTTCTTTTGCAATTGTACTTTTTCGACAGCTTTATAGAGAAGCGGAATAATTTTATCATTATCATCTCCTTTTACGATATAATCAAAAGCGCCATTTTTCATCGCCTGAACGCCGTCGGGAATATTTCCGAAAGCGGTTAGGAGAATAACTTCTGTTAAAGGAAAACTACTTTTTATATTTTGAACAAAATCAACTCCGTTTCCGTCAGGCAATTTTACGTCACACAAAACGACATCAACATCAGTTTGTTCGAGTTTTTTAAAACCCGATTTTAAATCTTTCGCTTCAAAAACTTCAAATCCTTCCGATTTTACGATACGTGCCAGAAGACTTCTCAGTTTTTCTTCGTCGTCTATAATTAAAATTTTGTGTGTCATTTGCAGATAATGCTAAAATCAAATTTTGATATTTGATGTACAAATTTAGGGGTAAAACCAGTTTGCTTTTTTAATTAGGTCGAAATTATTTTTAAGAGTATAATCAGTTTTAAAATATTATCTTCAAAAAGAAATGTACTTTTAGTTCGAAAAATGAACCACTAAAAATTTATGTCAAAACAAATTCTCCTAATACTAACTGCTATAATTTTTAGCAGTTTCAATGGTTATTCAAACGGAATAATTGAAAAAGATTCTTCAAAAACGAAGACTATTTCATTTAAAATCAAATTAAAATCGACCGGAAAAGTAAAAATCACGCCTTCAATATTAAAATACAACAAACATTTTGCCTACAGTTTTACGCTTGACGACGGTTACAGATCGGCTTATTTGACAGCTTTCCCATTATTAAATGGAGGAAAAATTAGTGCTTCAAATAAAAATGGATGGAAAATAGATCAGGGTGGAGACGGAACAACTTCAAAAGGTCTTTTTTATACAGACGGATTGGGTAATAAAATTCCGTTCAAACTAGCATTAGCCATAAACGGAGCATCTTTAAATAATTTGCCTAATCGTGGACATCTTTCTTGGGATGAAGTTCGTGAAATGTACAATGCTGGTTGGGATATTCTCAATCACAGTTTTCATCACGCGACCAAACACGGCACCAATTATTTGACAGAAGTGACAGATAATACAAAATCAATAAAAGAAAATCTGAACTTCACAATGTCGCATTTTGTAGTTCCGGGCGGAGAAGGAGATGATAAATATTATTTAGAATATGAGAAAGAAGCGCTTCAAAACGGTCATTTTTCTGCAGCTTCTTATTATGGTGAAGGACCGATTTATAAAGCAAATGATAAAGTGAATTTAGATAAACTGATTTCGGCAAGAACTTTTGTACAGAGTTCAAAAGACACGATAAGTTTTAAAACAATGGACAACTATTTAAAAAAGATAGATTCTATTTTAAAACAAAAAGATGCAGTTTGGTTTAACGAATTCACACACGGAACAGGAAATACAAATCTTTGGAATCTCAGTACGCGTTTTCCTGATTTTAAATATTATATGACAACACTTGCCGATAAATATGGCGCAAATGGAAACGACTCAATCTGGATGGCACCGTGGCAGGAAGTCTACGAATATATTTGGCTAAGAGACAGAATAAAAATTGATTTCGTTCAAAAAGATAAAGAAGTAACGGTAACGATTCAGCTTCCAGAAATTCCAGAAACTTTCAGACACAAATCCATTTCGCTTTCAGTTGATTCTGACTCAAAATTTGAAACAGAGTCTAAAACTCCAGATTTTACTATTCAAAATGACGGAAGTAAAAAACATAAATTAATTGTGATTGATTTGAAAAACTAAAATAATTTTAAACACATAGAAACATAGTTTTTTCTCTTTATATAAAAGGAGACTAAAAGAAACTAGTTTCTAACACATAGAAAGCTATGTGAATTGATGCAAGTGAAACGCCTTTATAGATTCAGTTTAACTATGTCTCTATGTGTTTAAATAAAAAACCTAATCAATTTCCTTTTCGTTATCTTTTATAAACGTATCAATATTCATTAAATACGGATCGACAACAACACGTTGAGGTTTGGTTTTGATTTTAATTTTTCCGTTAATTTGATTGTTTTTCATTGGAAAAGTATAACGAAGTAATTTTCCGTTTTCATCATAAATTCCAATATCGATTGTCGCATCGTTTACAATTTGTTTTCGATTTCCTTTTGCGTCTTCGTTGTATTTAAACGATTCAGCTTTAAAAGAAACTTCATAAAAACCATTCTTTTTCACAGTTTCAACTTTTGAAATTTTAGAAGAATAGGTTATAATCTTTTTAAATATTTCATCCAGTTTCGGATAAAGTTTAGGATCCGTCACCAAATAAATTTCCTTCAATAAATCTTCAGAATCGGGAATTCGATTTGGATATTTATAGTGATTCAGAAAGTTGTGCAAAGCCAGATTTACTTTTTCTTCGCCAATTAAAATTCGCAATTGATGCATAACCAGCATTCCTTTATCATAAGGCAAATGCGGTGTTTCGTAATTCGTTTTATATAAAGGCGTTTCAGGTTCGTAACTTCGACTGCTGAGATATAAATCCAGATGAATTTTTAAAGTTTCTAAAGCTTTTTCTAAACCATGTTCTTTTTCATAAAGCATCAATTCAGTGTATTGCGCTAAAGTTTCGGTCAAAATCCAGCTTCCTTCTTTTTGCTCTGGACTAATCTGCGCATTTCCCCACCATTCATGAGAAAGCTCGTGCGCTGTTAATTGATTGATAACATCTTCTTTGTCTCGATTGTTGAGGTTGCTGTAAAAACCAAAATTCTCTTTCATAAAAACCGTTGACGGATATGAAGTTGCTGCAAATCCATCCGCGAAAGCGCTGACTTCGGCATAACGAATGGTTTTGTACGGATATTTTCCAAAATTATTTTGGCAATAATCCAATGTGTTTTTTACATCCTGAATCAATTTTGCAACGTTTCTGGAATGTCTTTTGTCAAAATAAACTTCAATGGAAATGCCTTTATATTTCGTTTTTTTGATTTCATATTCCGCGGAAGCGAAAGCAAATCGAAACGGAATTTTTCCATATGATCTATAATGAAAATAATTGCGATCACCTTTTTGCCAATTTCCAATTAAATCGCCAATTCCAATTGCGGTTTGATTTTTTGAAGTTGAAACTATAGTTTCGTAATCCGTAAAATCATTCGAGATTTTCGATTTATCGTCCAGTTTTTTAAGCGGAGTTTGATTAGGCAAATGTCTTTTAGCGCGTTCCTTTTCACTGCTGATTTCATTAGAATCCTGATAGCCAAAAGCTGGAAAATAACGACTTATTCGCATAAACGATCCATTATCAATAATAGAATTAAAAGCGGTATGTCCTTTAAATGGCGACCAGGTTGATTGAAAAGTAAAACTCATTTTCATTTTCTGCTGAGGTTGCAAAGGCTTTTCCAATCTATACCAATAATGCTGAAATTTAGAAACATCGTCCAGTTTTTTGGCATTTTTGATTTCAACAGAAGTCAGTTTCGAATTTCGATCTATATATAGGAGTAAACTATCAATTGGTTTTTCAGAATTATTGATCAATTCATAAGTTCCTTTTACTTCGTAACGATTTTCATCTGGAAATAAATCAACATTGCTTTTTACCGAAAGAATTGTCGGTTGAGCAAGATTTGCATATTTTTTATATTGCTTTTCGTATTGTTCGCTCCAATTATTTTGATCGTCTTTGGTCAAATACGGATATTCGATATTGGTTTTATAAAAAAGAAAACTTCCAAAACCGATGAAAATAATAAGACCGAAAGCAAAAGTTGTTTTTTGAATTTTGTTAAATGAATTTCTTCGAATGGTTTTTAGAACAGAAGTATTTCGTTTCCATAAAATTCCAATCAATGTGAGAAGTATTAAAGCCAATCCGAAATTGTATAACATCGAAATATGAAACGGAAAAGTGTAACTTCCGAAACCATTCAGATCAAAATATTCTCTTTTGAAAGAATCTCCAAATCGCAATAACGGATGTTCAATTCCTAATTGTTCGCCACTTCCGGTGCAGAACAAAAGAACGATAAAAGCCGAAATCGCCAATCCTAAATATTTGTTTTTAATGAAAGTCTGAATCGCAATTATCAGAATCGAAATCAAAAACAACGGAAATCCGATATAATAAAAAAGCGAAAGATAAAGGCCGATTTCGATTGGCGCATTGGCATTCATTAACTGAAATCCAATCCCAATCAAAATACTAATGGCAATAATCAGTATCGGAACTATAAAAAGTGCTGTCAGTTTTGAAAGTAAAACCGAAAATGGAGCATAAGGCGCGGTATTTTCGAGCATTTCAAACTTAGAACTTTCGCTACGGTTTACTAATTCATTCGAATAAAAAAGAACAATCAGAATCAGAATAAAAGGTAGGCGATCGATAATTGTCGAAATCATCAACGCCGTATTCGTTATATTTTCTGCCAATCGAATTCCGCCGTCAATTTCGTCTGAAATCTCAATCAGCAATAATCCCGAAAATAAAAGAACAATCAGTAAAAACGGAATTCCTTTTAGAATTAAATAAATATCCAATTTCAAATTGCTTTTAAAAACCGCCCAATTGTGTCTGAAAGTTTTAATTTCAATTTGCTTCGGAATTTCGGCAGAAAAAAATCTAGTTTCTTTTTGAACTGTTTTGATTGATTTTACCTTTTTAGTTTTCATTTTTCGAAAAGAAAACAATTTATACGAAACAAAAAGTAGAGCCAAAGAAATACAAATCCATAAAATTCTATTGAATAAAAAATTGCCCGAAAGCGAAAGTAACTGGGTATTTTTCTCCACAGAAGTCCAATATCGGGTTTGTTCTAAAAACGCTGCCAATCCAAACGGATCAATTTTCGCAGCCAAAGACATCGCTTTCGCTGAAGACGGAGAAGCATTTGCAAATAGGGGAGAATTCGAAAAAACCGAACCTGCGATGTATAAAATGTAAACCAATAATCCGCCAACGTAAATAAAAAGTTTACTTCTGGTAATCCACGCGAGCGCCGTAACGATTGAAAGACACAACAAAATATTCGGAATCACAATCACAAAATAAGGCCAGAGATAATTCATGATTTCAAAAGGTCCAATATCGCTTCCCTGAATCCAAGGCATTAAATGTCCAATCATCAATCCAATAATAAACATTCCGAAAGAACTTACTGCAATGACAAACGCTGTAACAAATCGACTGAACAAATAATTGAATTTTGAAATGGGAGCAGCGAAAAGAATAGCATCAAATTTAGTTTCATATTCTTTTAAGAAATTCTGAGCAGTCTGAATCGTAATCGAAAAAATAACCGTCAGCGAAATCAGACCAATCGCGTACGTCAAAACAAAAGGTCCGTTTTTGTAAGCACCCGAAAAAGAGAAATTCGCAAAAGCGCCCGTCATAAAACCCAATACTATATATATAAGGTAGGAAGCATAAAAAGTCCAGTTTCTGGAATTATTATGCCATTCAAATTGAATTAATTTAGAAAGCATAATACTATTTTTTTAGGTTTTGAGATAAAACATTGAAATACACATCGTTTAAATCTGGTGAAACCAATTCAAACTCAGAATCAGGTTTTTGTTCTGAATAGACATGAATATTGAGTTTTCCGGAATTTAAATGAGAGGAAATAATATTGAATTGCTTTTTATGTGATTCCAATTCTGTTTTCTGAATCGCTTTCATCCATATTTTATCTTTAAGAGAATTAACCGCTTCGTTCGGATTTCCTTCTAAAATCAATTTTCCATTGGCGATGACAGCCATTTTGGTGCATAAGTCGCGAACGTCTTCTACAATATGTGTCGATAGAATTACGATAATGCTTTCACCGATTTCGCTTAAAAGGTTATTGAAACGGTTTCGTTCTTCAGGATCCAATCCGGCAGTTGGTTCATCGACAATAATAATCTTCGGATTTCCCAATAAAGCCTGTGCAATTCCAAAACGCTGACGCATTCCGCCCGAAAAAGAATGAACCGCTTTGTCTTTATGCTGCAAGAGATTCGTCTGCTGCAATAAATACAAAATCTGGTCGTGTCGCTCTTTTTTATAGACAATTCCCTTCAGAATTGCCAAATGATCCAATAAACGATAAGCCGATATTTTCGGATAAACCCCAAATTCCTGCGGAAGATATCCGAGATTTTCTCTAATAAACATTGGATTTTCCAGGATATTGATTCCGTTAAACTCGATAATTCCCGAAGTCGGTTCCTGCAATGCAGCAATGGTTCGCATTAAAGTCGATTTTCCCGCGCCGTTCGGGCCGAGTAAACCAAACATTCCGTTGGTAATTTCAAGCGATAAATTATCGATCGCCTGCGTACCGTTCTCATACGTTTTGCTGAGATTTTTGATGGATAAACTGTTCATTTTTTGATTGATTTTTGATGATTATAGAAATGATGATTTGAAAAATTTAGGCAATAGAAATCCTGTCGGTCATAAAAACCGATTTTTTTAAAGTCAGAATGAAAATAGAGTTTACTCGTTTACGTATTCTAAAATATCTCCGGGCTGACAGTCGAGAATTCTGCAGATCGCTTCGAGCGTATCAAACCGAATCCCTTTTGCTTTTCCTGTTTTTAGAATCGATAAATTAGCAGGCGTTATATCTAGTTTTTCTGCCAACTCTTTACTCTGCATCTTGCGTTTGGCAAGCATTACATCAACATTTACAATTATTGGCATAGTTATATAAATAAGTCTTGTTCGTTTTGAAGGTTTAAACCTTGTCTAAAAATAGCGGCGAGAAAATAAGCAAAAGCGCCCAGCATTCCGTGTAATATGATAAACATCCAGACTTCATTATCCAGCGGAACAAAAAAGAATGCAATAAAAATCACAATACTCGGAATTAATAAATTCGCTAAATAAAAACGCCTCAAATGCGAAACCCCGTTTGGAGTAAATAATTTTGGCTGAAAAAATACTTTGAAAACATTACTGCTCAACAAAAAGAAAAGTCCGTAAAGACTCAACGGAGCCAGAAAATCAAACAATATATAAGGTAGGTTATAATCGCCCAGCATTAAAGGGCGTTCTGTAAAAGGGTAACAAACCTGAAAATACTTTCCGTTATCTTTAAAAGTTAAAAACAATCCTGTTATTAAAGAAAAAGTTGAATAAGCTGCCAGAAAAAAATAAACCGCAGCTAAAAATCGGGTCAGATAAAATAATATTCTGGAAACGATATGAGTTGTTTTCATGTATCACAAAGTTAAATTGATATTGCAAATGTATAATTAATTATTGTAAAACAATAATTAATTATCAAAATTTAGCCATTATAGTTTTAGGTTATAATATTATAGTTCAATTAACACTAGAAATAAAAAGGCATTGGCATAAATGACTTAATTTTGCATTTTAGCCTTATTTATATATGAAAAACCCAATTTCAGTCTCAATATTAGAGCTTGCGATTATCACCCAAGATAGCAACGCAGCAGAAACATTTCAAAAAACAAAAGACATTGCCCAACTTGCCGACAAAATCGGATACAAAAGAATGTGGCTCGCAGAACATCACAATATGGCACACGTTGCCAGTACAGCAACAGTCGTATTAATTGGTTATATAGCAAGCCAAACTCAGAAAATTCGCGTAGGTTCTGGCGGAATCATGCTTCCGAATCATTCGCCTTTAGTGGTGGCAGAACAATTCGGAACATTAGAAACCCTTTATCCAAACCGAATCGATTTAGGTTTAGGAAGAGCGCCGGGAACAGATCAGCCAACTGCCGAAGCAATCAGAAAAGACTTCTTCGAGCAGGCGCAGCGATTCCCACAGAATGTAAGCAAGCTTCAAGAATACTTTTCATCTGAAAATGCCACAGGAAAAGTCCGCGCATTTCCAGCAGAAGGTTTAAAAGTGCCAATCTGGATTTTAGGATCAAGTATGGATAGCGCAGCTCTCGCAGCCGCTTACGGACTTCCTTACGCTTTTGCAGGACACTTTGCGCCAAAACTAATGATTCAGGCATTTGAGTTTTACAGAGAAAATTTCCAGCCTTCTGAATTTCTAGATAAACCCAAAACAATGGCATGTCTTAATATTATTGCGGCAGACACAAATGAAGAAGCAGAATTTCTTTCTACTAGTTTATATCAAATGTTCTTAAACCTAATTAGAAACGACCGCAAAGGATTACAACCGCCCGTTCCGTCATTAGATGATATCATGAACGAAGCAGAACGCTTCCATGTAAACCAAATGACAGCCGGAACCTTTACAGGTAATAAAGAACAGTTAGTTGCAGATCTTAAAAAGTTCATCAACTACGCTAGAATCGACGAACTAATGGTAACAAGTCCAATCTTCGATCACGAAGCAAAATTAAAAAGCATTCAAATTACCAAAGAAGTAATCGATGCGATAAATGAATAATATATAAGGTAGTTTGCGCTATTATATATAGGAACGATTTTTTAGATTCATAACCCGACAGGTTTCCAAAACCTGTCGGGTTTGCTTATTTTATATGTATAGATTCCAATTTTCTGTAGAAGCGCACCGCAGTGCGTCTCACGCAACGCTATTCACGTACGTATAATATATTAATAGGCAGGCTGAGCGCAGCGAAGCCGTCAGGATTGGAATTTGGTCCCGAAGCTTCGGGATAAAAAAATTGGGATTTAATAAAGATAAGGAGCCATTTCCCGCTATCCGCTGCAATCTTTTTGGGGCGAACCCCGCCCCAAAAAGGATTTCCGCTTCTATCGGGGCTAGGGGAGCCGTTTCCAGAAGAAGTTTTACGCTTATTTGGCATAATAAAAGAGCCTGAACACTGAAAAATCCATATAAATAATGGAAGAAAAGAAGCCGAAACTGCCAAAACCATAATCAAACCAAGAAAAACCTCACAGGGAATTGAAAAACTTTAAAAATTAAAGACAAGGTTACCAGTACGTTAACAAAAAGATTGAAAAAAAGGCAAAAAAACCTGCCGAAAAAGCTTGGATAACTGTAAAAAGGGGCTACTTTTGCACCCGCAACAGCAAAAACGCTCATCGAAATGCCGGCAGGCTTTAAGGATAAAAAAGAAAAGAAATTTTCAGGAAAAAAGATTCGGAAAAGCTTGCAGGAAAAGAAAATGCTTTTTATATTTGCACCCCGCAAAACACGGAAAGCCCTTTGAAGGATTGGAAGGAAAATTAAGGAAATGGGATGAAAAAATTCCCAAAAAAAACTTTAAATTTTTCTTGCAGGAAACAAAAAGAAGTTTTAGTTTTGCACCCGCTTTGAGAAACAAGCGAAATTAAAAAGAAGACACGTTCGTAGACATATTGAATTGACAGCCGTCCGAATCGAAAGATGAGGACAAAAAAAGAATAAGAGCAGTAGAGTCGGAAGATTCGAAAAAGAACCGATAGGAAGCATCGACTATATAATATTAAAATATACGATGAAGAGTTTGATCCTGGCTCAGGATGAACGCTAGCGGCAGGCTTAACACATGCAAGTCGAGGGGTAGAAGTCTTCGGGCTTTGAGACC
>NZ_JBYNWZ010000011.1:0-128847 GCF_057799715.1 Flavobacterium sp. 38
TTAGATTTTAGATTTTAGATTTTAGATTTTAGATTTTAGATTTTAGATTTTAGATTTTAGATTTTAGATTTTAGATTTTAGATTTTAGATTTTAGATTTTAGATTTTAGATTTTAGATTTTTCCAAAAAAATCGCTACGCTCTTTTTTTGGAATTTGGAATTTAAAAAATTGGAATTTTTATTACTAGTTTCAATCTAAAATCTAAAATCAGAATTCTAAAATTCTATTGGTGATTCTTCAGCCATTCTGCTCTTCTCTGGTCTGGCAAATGTTTTACAGTGAAGTTTTCAAATTTGGCTTCAAAGGCCTTTCCATCAGGGGAAGCTGCCATTAAACCCACCATAACTGGTGCGTTATCTTGCAAAGGTGCATTTCTAGTCATGATATAGTTTTTATCATCAAAAGAGTAAAATATTTCAACTGCATCTAATCTTCTTACGGCCTTAATCCAAATAAAAGGAGGCACTTTTTCTAAAGTCGTAACACTCCAATCACTTTTATCATGTGTTACAACCGTGCTGACATTAAATTTTCCATCAACAAACTCTACTCCAGTTTTAATATAGTTCTTTTCGTCAATACGGATCATTAATCCCATTTGGTCAAAACGAGCGATGTAGTTTCCTGTCAATTTTACTTTTGCTTCAAACTCTCCTCCATAATTGGCGTAGTAAAACGGAGCATCGTCTACTGTGAATCCGTAATGCGAAATTCTCCAATAATCGCTGTTTGCGGTAACATTCATAATCAATGCATTGTTTTTAATCTCCCATTTTTCAGGTTCGTTAAACCATTGCATTTTATTCAGACTCTGTGCTGAAATATTATGTGCAAAAAATAAAGTCAATATTGCTAGTGTAATTCTTCTCATGTTATTTTTTTTTAAACCATTAAGACATTAAGTTAATTAAGCTGGAACTTAAACTAGTCTTTTTAAAGCTTATTAAGTTTCATTAAGCCCAAAACTTATTGTTCTTACTTTTACACACAAAACTTAATTTTCTTAATACCTTAATGGTAAAATTTTAAAAATAAAGCTGCAAATTTTTACACTTGCAGCTCTACAAACCAACCAAAGTTTAGAAATAAAAACTATTTAAGTGAGAAATTCACTTTAGATTTTATATCTGTTGATGAAGCGCCAATAATCGCTTCAAAATCACCAGGTTCTGCAACCCAGTCATGCTTTTTATCGTCGAAGAAACTTAAAGCCGTTTTATCCACTGTAAACGTTACTGTTTTTTCTTCTCCAGCTTTAAGAGCCACTTTCTCAAAACCTTTTAATTCTTTTATCGGACGAGGCAATGAAGATTTCACATCTGTAATGTACAATTGCACCACTTCAGATCCTTCTCTGCTTCCTGTATTTTTTACATTAACAGAGAATGTAATTTTATCTCCTGCGTTCATTTGTTTTTTATCTGCTGTTACTTTTCCGTAAGCAAAAGTTGTGTAGCTTAAACCGTGACCAAAAGAGAATAACGGTTTGATTTTGTTTTTGTCTGCCCAACGGTATCCAACAAAAATTCCTTCATTGTATTTTACGTCATCTCCACCCGGAAACTCTCCTAAAGCGTGAGCACCATTATCAGCTAATTTTACTGGGAAAGTGAAAGATAATTTTCCAGATGGATTCACATCTCCAACCAAAACATTAGCCAAAGCATTTCCAGCCTCAGTTCCTAAAAACCATCCTTGTACAATACCTGGAACTTCTTTAACCCACGGCATTGCCACAGCATTTCCAGAAATATTAACGAAAACAATGTTTTTATTTACTTTAGCCAATTCGCTAATTAATTTATCTTGACCGTAAGACAAATTCAATTCTTTACGATCGTGTCCTTCGTCATCTTGATTAGGGCTTTTGTTCAAACCTCCGATAAAAAGAACGATATCAGCATCCTTAGCTACTTTTAAAGCTTCAGCAGTTAATTCTGCAGGAGAACGTTTTTCTTCTAAACTTACTTTAGCTACAACTCCGTTATAGTTACTTGTAGGATCTCCAACATAACCTCTAGCATAAACGATTTCGGCTTGGTTTCCGATTCTTTTCTTTAAACCTTCAAGCGGTGTAATTTCGTATCTTGCTTTAAGCGAAGAACTTCCTCCACCTACAGTCATCATTTTGATAGCATTTTCTCCAATTACAGCAATCTTTTTTGTTTTAGAAAGATTGATTGGCAAAATATTATTGTTGTTTTGTAATAAAACGATTCCTTCTTCAGCGATTTTACGGCCAGCTAAAGCGTGTTCTTCTGTTCCGAAAGAACCAAAAGGACGATTTCTGTCCATTGTAGTCAAGAAAGATAAACGTAAAATACGACGCACTTTTTGATCTAATTCTTTAGTTCCAACCTCACCTTTTCTGATCATTTCAGAATATGGTTTTGCTAAATAATAGTTATCATAAGCATTGCTTGTTCCCCAAGAAAGACCGTTTGTCCAAGAACCGAATTCCATATCCAAACCATTGTGAATAGCTTGTTTCGTATCATTAACTCCACCCCAGTCTGAAACTACAACTCCTTTGAAACCCCATTCTCCGCGAAGAATATCGTTTAGCAAATATTCGTTGTGGCAGCATTGCTGTCCTTTGTATTTGTTGTAAGACCCCATAATCGACCAAACATCACCTTCTTGAACTGCAGCTTTAAAAGCAGGAAGATAAATTTCGTATAACGCACGATCGTCAACAATTACGTTAACTGAGTTACGATTTGTTTCTTGATTGTTTAATGCGAAGTGCTTTACGCAGGCAGCAACTCCATTTGCTTGAACTCCTTTAATATAAGGAACTACCATTTTTGAAGCTAAAAACGGATCTTCTCCCATATACTCGAAGTTACGGCCGTTTAATGGACTTCTGTAAATGTTTACTCCAGGCCCTAATAATACGTTTTTGTTACGAAAACGTGCTTCTTCTCCAATAGATTTACCATATAAAGAAGCTAATTCTTTGTTCCAAGTTGATGAAAGTGCTGTAAGTGCTGGAAAAGCAATACAAGAATCGTTTGTCCATCCGGCTTGATCCCATTCGTCCCATTTTACCTCTGTACGAATTCCGTGCGGTCCGTCGGTCATCCAGTTTTCTGGAATTCCAAGACGTTTTACACCTGGAGAACTAAATTTAGACTGCGCATGAATCATGGCAATTTTCTCTTCGGTAGTCATTCGCTTAAGCGCATCTTCTACACGCTCTTCAATCGGTTTTTTATCATCTAGATAAACAGGAACTTTGTTCTGGGCATTGGCTCCCAAAGAACTTAGTAAAAGTAAAACAACAATTGTTTTAACGTTTTTTAACATAACAGTAATTATTAAAGCATTAGTTATAATAGGGAAATCTTCTTAACGAAAATCTTTTTTTATCATATTGTAAAACTAAAACGTTATCGTTCATGTTACATTTTTAGATATAAAAAAGTAGTGAATTAAAAACACAAAACATTGATTTTAAATTATTTAACAAATTTAAAGCGCCAAAAAAAGTAGTAGATTTAAAATAAATATTTACGCTTTCAAAGCCATTGAACCGATTTTCATGACCATTTCTTCGAAATCATTTCGCGAAACTGCAGCCTTATTTCGAGCTCTTGTGCGGTAGTTGTAAATTGTACTTAAAGAATAACGTAAAAATGCCGCTATTTTAACACTGTCTGTAATTCCGAGTCTGATTAAGGCAAAAATTCTAAGCTCTGTATTTAGCAATTCATTTTGTTTTAAAACGATTTGTTCTTCTGGAATCAATAAGGCGTTGAAGTCTTTGACAAATGTGGGATATAAGTTTAAAAAGATAATATCAAAGTTTTTATACAATTCTTCTAACTCATTGTCAACCAAAGTAGTTGACTTTAAAATTTTATAAATTTCGTCGAATTGTTTTGCTGTAGCTTTTTTGTTTAAGATAATGCGATAATTTTCTAGCTTATTGATGTAAGTCGAGCAAAGATTGAAGAAATGCGCAATATATTCTTCTTTAACCAAATTAGATTCAGACAATTGCAGATTACTTTCCTGAAGCTGGCTGTTGGTTTCGGTAATATCTTTGTTTAATTCTGCCAGTTTCTGACTCGTTTCATAAAGTTCGGTTCTAATTCTCGAAACCTTTTTCATCTGTTTGTACACGTAAATAATCGCAACAAGCAAAAACAACGAAAGCAGACTAATACAAAGCAGATAAACCTTTAATTCGCTTTTTCTCTGGGCCTCGCGCTCTAAATAAACGGTATTAATAATCGAATATACTTCTGACATGAGCAAAGTTCTAAACTGAACATTGCAATAAAGAGCGTCTTCAATGGCAGATTGCGTGAGTTTGTACGCCATATCGACATCGCCAATTTCATAAAAAACCAAAGCTAGTTCCTGTAGCGAAGCATTGTCTTTATTGGCATTTTTAATATCTGATGTAGCCGAAAGCGCGTAGTATTTTTTTCTTAATTCTATCTCATGTGTAGCTTCAGCAATTTTCCCTAATAAATAGGTAATCATTGCATATTGCGGACTTTCTTCTTTTGTTTTTTCCAATAAAGCCAATAATTGTTTTTTAGGCTTATCAAATTTTCTGTTGAAAATATCCTGCTGGATTCTGTTAATCTGATAGTCTAAAGTACTCGGATTTAAAACACCCAATAACGAATCTCGATATTTTCCAATCTGATTTCTGTATTCTACACTGTAACTGTTTGCGGCGTAATGCTCAAAAAATTCACGGTAAGAAACATAGTAATTTGGAAGTAAAGACGGCTCTAAGTTTTTCTTGTTGATGCTTTTTAAAATCGCTTCCGATTCGCGGTATTTTCCTGAAGAAGAATAAAGCGTTACGAGTTGTAATTGTGCTAAATTGAAGAATTCTTTATTCTGAAGTTCTTCAGCAATCTTGAGATTCTTTTTTACATACTGAATAGCCGAATCTGAATTTAGTTTCTGATACTCAAAATATAGCGTTTTGTTGTAATTGTACTCCTGCTCTTTCGTAAGATTATCTGATTTGATTTTCTTGAAATTCAGAATTCGTTCTTCTTTAATCTTTACGTAATGCTGTTTATTTTTGATCGCCTCATTTAATTCTTTTAAAATAACATCTGTACGCTCCGTTGCAGAAAGCGAAAAGTTTATAATAAGAAACAGAAATAAATAATATTTTTTCAAAGCGATTTTAGATAAAAGAATTACAAATATAGCAAAGCGAAAATATAAAATATGAATTATTTAATAGTGGTTAAAATGTACTAAAAATGGGTGTGATTTAAACCCCATTTATAAATTATCAAATCACAAAACTGAATCTGCTATAAATAAAATGATTTCGGAATGAAATAAATCCAAACCGAAATCATTTCTTAAAAGTCTCTTTTTTTAACTATAAATGCGCTACAATCGGCGCCGACAAACAGCTTTCTGGAATATTAAACGCATTTACGAGCGCTACAGCATCTGGACGAATGTCCCAGCAAAGCTGATTGACCATTTTGCGGACTGCTTTGGTTTTTACCGCTTCCATATATCCGTCTTCCAAGTACCAAGCTTTATTTTTTTCGATCTGAGAAAGCGCATACAATTGACTCAATTTAGTCAAAATTGCTTTTGATGATTCATCTTCAACCGCTTTAATCGCGATCTGGAATTGCTCTAAAACAATTCTCTCCAAATAAGCCTGAGCCACATCAATCATTTGATGCTGAACGACATTAAAGGCATCATACGGTTCTAATCCGCCATCGATCAATTTTTTGATACGTCTCGCCGCTGAAGCCAAAATTGTTTTTTCTCTGTGAATAAATGCCTGAAGATGAAATTCTCCATCTAAAAGATGTTCGTCGTCTGTTTTTCTGGTTGCAATCGGGTTTTTCTCTGCAATCGCTGTTTTGGCATTTTCATACACATAATTGATAATGCCTAACGACCCCATTTCTCCAAATGATTTTCTGAATTCTGCCAAACGGTTTTTAGCCACCAATTGCATCAAAACCGTATTGTCCCCTTCAAAAGTTGTGTAGATTTCTGTATCGTTTTTAAGCGCATCGATTCGGTTTTCAGACAAATAGCCTTTTCCGCCACATGCTTCTCTACATTCCTGCAAAATATCTCTCGTACTCCAAGTAGAATACGATTTCATTCCGGCCGCCAAAGCTTCAATTTCTTGCATTTCAGCTTCGGTTCTGTTTAAAAATCTATTAGTCAAATATTGTAAAGCAAAATGAACAGCATAAGTTTTAGCCAAATGTGGCAATAATCTGCGCTGATGCATTCTGTAATTTAAAATCGGAACTTCAGAACCGCCTTCTGGCCCAAATTGTCTTCTTTGATCGCTGTAGCGAATGGCAATCGTTAATCCTGATTTCGCTGCCGCTAAAGCCGAACGCGGAATTCCGATTCTTCCTCCAACCAAAGTACCTAACATCGTAAAAAAACGTCTGTTATCACTCGGAATCGGACTTTCAAATTCGCCTTTATCATTTACCGAAGCAAAACGATCCAGCATATTTTCTTTCGGAATCACGACATTATCAAAACCAATTGTTCCGTTGTCTACTCCGTTTAATCCCATTTTATGACCGCAGTCGCCAATGGTTATTCCGTCTAAAACATTTCCGTTTGGATCTCGCAACGGAACTACAAAAGCATTTACCCCATAATCGTGATCGTCTATAATTAGTTTAGCAAAAACAGTTGCTGCCTGTCCGTGAACCGCAGCGTTTCCTATATATTCTTTTTGAGCGTTTTTATTTGGCGTATGAATCGTAAAAGTCTGATTTGCGTGATTGTAAGTTGCAGTAGTTTCTAAACCTTTAACGTTCGATCCGTGATGGGTTTCGGTCATGGCAAAACAGCCTGGAAGTTTCAGAGAACCGATGTCTTTCAGATATTTGGCATAATGTTTTTCGGTTCCTAAAGATTGAACGCTCATTCCCCAAAGTCCAAACTGAACACCAAATTTAATTACCAAACTTAAATCATGATAACTCAGCGTTTCCATAATGGCGAAATAATCTTCAATATTTCCTCCTCCGCCATATTCTTTCGGATAAGCCATGCTTCCCAGATTTTCATCGGCTAAGATTTTACACCATTTATAAACGGTTTCTCTAAAAACATTAATATCTGTAGAAGTTTCATAAGCAAATTCAGGTCTCGAAATAACCGATTTTACTCTTTCGATAATGGCCGCTTCTTTTCCGTCTAAAATCTGTGTGATTTTCTGAATATCAAAACTGGCATTGGTTTGTGAATTGGCTGTAAAAGAACCTGCTTTGGTTTTGAAGTTTTGAAGTGCTTCTTCGCCTAAAATCCCTAAATCATTTTCGAGTTTTACAAAATCTTTTTCTATCGGAGTTAAATCTAATTCTCCAGCTGAAAGTGCTTTTGCAATGTCAAAAATCGATTTTATAGTTGATGTATCTTGAATACTTTTTTCAATATCCGATTTCCATTGTGTGAGTTCATTTCGCGAAGGCGGATTTGAAATATCGACTTTAGAAAGCAAATATTCTTTGTCTTCTTCTGATAAAACGCTTAGCGAATTAATAAAGTCTTGTAATGTAGAAAACTCTTTCTGCGTCAGCAAATCATCTGACCACACTAAATAAAATAACGGAGTAAAGGCTTGAAGTTTGGTATTTTTCATATCAATAGGGGTTCGGTTTTTAATGTTTTTTTGCCACTCCCGATAGCTATCGGGATTCACAGATTAAAAGGATTTTTTTAGCCACGAATTTCACTAATTACACCAATTTTTTTCGCAATCCATTCGTGAAATTCGTGAAATTCGTGGCAAACTTTTTTTAATCCTTTAAATCTGTGAAATCTGTGGCTATATCTTTTTACAACGCATAAAAAAACAGGAATGAAAAATACTCATTCCTGTTTAAACATCCTGTTAAGATTCTGATAATTTTCGATTTTAAACCAATAAAAAATATGAAAACTAAGAATTAAGAACCCTTGGATATTGAGGTCATTTTTTGCTTTATCGCAAAAATATGATGCGAATTAAAAACTAACACTGCGGTAAAAATGATACCATATGCTGTGATTTGTAGAGGGGTAATATTTTCTTTAAAAACAAAGGCCGCCAATCCAAAAGCAATCATCGGATTTATATTCAGCAACATCCCCACCGTTGACGAATTAATTCCTGAAAGCGCGTACAGGTTTAAGAAAAGCGGCACTATTGTAAATACGATTGCGATCGTTTCGATACAGAAATAGAATTTGAATGCTGTTGGAACCGGTCCTGAATAAGCTGGGTAAAACGGTAATAAAACTAGCGCTGCTAATGTGATATGGAAAGTAAGAACTATAAACTTATCAAACCCTTTGTTGGCGCGCTGGCTTACTAAATAGGCTGCGTAAGTAAGACCGATAATGATGCTGAAAAACATATCCATTATATCGCTATAAGAAAGCAATAAACAGCCCGAAATACTCAAACCAACAGAAAGCCATTGCGTTTTGAGCAATTTTTCGTGCAGTATAAAATAAGCCAACAATGTTGTTAAGATTGGACAAACAAGATAAGCCAGCGAAGCTGCTTTTACGCTAACGTGATTGACAACATAAATAAAAGTGAACCAATTGGCCATCAAAAACGCGCTTCCGCCAATATTCAACAGAATCGATTTTCTCTTTTCTGCTTTTGGCAAAGCTTTGAAAATCTCAATGGTTTCTTTTATTTGTTTTCTTTTGAATAGAAAAGCAATTAAAAGCATTAAAACAGCACAGCTAAAAACACGGAAAAACAAAATATCCAACGACGGATATTCATGTATTGGTTTTAAAACCAAACTGAATAGTCCCCACGTAATAAAGGCTGAGATGGCTGCTATGTAATATTTTGTTGTTTTCACAAAATTGTTCTTGAGTGTTTTGTATTTGAAAAGCAAATTTCTTAAAAATAAAACAGCAATACAGATACAGTTTTTGTAAATTGCAGCATAACAGTTTTATTTTCTAATGAAAAATTCCAACTACTTATATCTTCAATTTGCTGACCGAATCGAAAAGCAGATTAAATCGGGCGTTTTAAATGTAGGCGACAAACTGCCATCTATTCGTGAAGTCTGCTCTGAAACAGGCTACAGCATGAGTACGGTTAGCAAAGCGTATTACGAAGTGGAGAGCCGTTCGCTTATAGAATCTCGTCCGCAATCGGGTTATTATGTGAGTAATATTTCGGCTAGAATAATTGCCGAACCTTCTGCAAGCAAACCTCGCTTAAGCCTTGAAAACATTGAAAGAGAAGATTTAATCGATCTGGTTTATGGCGATATGCGAACGAAAGACGTTACTATGCTTTCGCTTGGTTTTCCGTCTAACGAATTGCTTCCGATTGCAAAACTCAACAAAGGAATGGTTCAGGCCATGCGCCAATTGCCCAACAGCGGTACGAGTTACGAAGAAATTGAAGGAAACAGTAATTTGCGAAAAGAAATTGCGCGCTGGTCGTTTACATGGGGCGGCTCTTTGACTGAAGAGGACATTATTACGACTCCAGGCTGTATTTCGGCTATTTCTGACTGTTTGCTAACGCTGACAAAACCAGGAGACACCATTATTACAGAAAGTCCAGTTTATTTTGGCATTCTGCAATTGGCCAGATCTTTAGGCTTGTATGTAATGGAACTTCCGACCAATATGACCACTGGAATTGAATTGGAAGCCGTTAAAAAAACACTTTCGTCTAATAAAGTAAAAGCTTGTGTTTTGATGCCTAATTTCAGTAATCCGTCGGGAAGTATGCTTCCTAATGAGCACAAAAAAGAAATTGTCCGTTTAATGGATTTTTATAATGTTCCGCTAATTGAAGATGATATTCATGGCGATTTGTACTTTGGCTCAAGCCGACCTACAAATTGTAAAACCTACGACGAAAGCGGTATTGTTTTGTGCTGCAGTTCGGTTTCTAAAACTTTGGCTCCAGGCTATCGTGTAGGCTGGGTTTCGCCAGGAAAATTTAAAAAAGAGATTTTAAGAACCAAATTGTACCATACTATTTCTTCAACGACAATTACCCATGAAGTAGTTGGGGATTTCTTAAAAAACGGGCGTTATGAAAATCATTTGAGAAAAATTCGCCAGATTTTGAATCGAAACTGTACCAATTACATCAATACTGTTTTAGAATCTTTTCCGGCGGGAACCAAAGTGAGCCAGCCACAAGGCGGTTTTTTTCTTTGGGTAGAATTGGATAAAAAAATTGATACAGCGGCTTTTTATCATTTGGCCTTAAAACATAACATTAGTATCGCACCCGGAAGGATTTTTTCTTTTCAAAATCAATTTTCAAACTGTATGCGATTGAGTTTCGGATTGCCTTGGTCTAATGAATTGAGAACTGCGATTCAGACGTTGGGGAGATTGGCTCATCAATTGTAATCGCTTTTTTGTCATTGCGAGGAACGAAGCAATCTCATTTGCTAAATCAAACTTTGCGTGTTATTGTTAGCGTGATTGCTTCGTTCCTCGCAATGACATAAAAAAACTGGACAGTGCAACTACTCACTGTCCAGCCAACAATTAAAAGAAGACCAAAATTAATTCCTTACAAGACAAAATAAGCGTCTTTTTCGACTTTCTTAGGTTCGTCGTTTAAATGAAATTCGTTTAGAATATCAAATTCGCTTTGATATTCATTCAGCATTTGTTTGATATTTTTCTCAATCGTGTTTGCAATTGCCGTAACTGGCGTATCGCTTGGCCTGTTCTCAAACGGATCCTGCAAATGAATCGCCATTCTCTCGATCAAAAAGAAAGCGCCTCCAATTGCCGTAATCAACGGAATGGCAAACCAACTTAATACACTTGTTAAACCAAATGGCAATAACAGAATGAACAAACAAAGCGTTAACCTAGTGTACATGCTGTAAGTGGTTGGAAAAATGGTGTTTTTAATTCGTTCACACTTTCCCATTTCGTCACAAAGTCTTGATAAAGTATTGTCAATTTCAACTTGCTGATACATGTTGAATCGTTTATCATTTTTTGCATTTTTCAAATCTCTCGCATGCAACATTAAAATAGCATTAGGAACGTTTTGATGGTTTTTTATATAATTAATTTCCTCTTCACTCATCAAACCTTCAAGTGGTTTTATGGCATCTCTTTTTCGAAGAGATTCTCCTAAACTATAACACCATGCAATCTGTCTTTTGGCAAATTTTTCTTTAAACTCGCTAGCTTCAATAGAATAATCTGGATCTTCGTAAAACGTTAAAACCTGACGGATCAAGGTTCTCGAATCGTTTACAACTGCTCCCCAAACAATTCTGGCTTCCCACCATCTGTCGTAGGCCTGATTGGATTTAAAAGCTAATAGCAGGGAAATAATAGTTCCGATCATGGTCGGAATCGCTATCGGAATATCTACGGGAAGTGTAACAAAATAATGGTGAAATATTTCAAACAGTACGGTGTAAGCCAGTACCAGAGCAATTTCTACTTTAATTTTCCCGAGAACGTACTTCATTGGTATTCTTTTCTTTAATAACATATTTTCGGATTTAAATTAATATTTTTTTAAAGGGGCTAAGGGACTGAGCTTCTAAGCTTCTAAGGCTAAAATTAAAAGCTTAGAGACTTAGCATCTCAGAAGCTTAGAACCTTAGAATCAAACCATCTCTTCGTACAATGAAAGAACAGGAAGTCCTAATTTTTCATTGACGTTTTCTTTTTTCGATTTTTTAAATTTGATTTTTTCGCCTTTTCTGGTTTCAACCAACATATCGATGTTGTGTTTTGAAATGGCTTCTGATAATAATGGAGCGACATTTTCGTAGTTATCTTCAAAACTGGCTGTCTGACTTACAATTTCGAAAGAGAAATTGGCGCTCAAAAATTCTTGTACGTCTTTTACATGAATGTTCATACTCGAATTTTCTACATAAAGCGCTTTATGGAAAACCTCTTTATTGATTTCTGTACTTAAATGCAGAATCGGGCACTTCTGATTTCCTGCCAATTGCACCAGATATTGATGAATTCTTTTGGTTTCTTGTTTATAAGAATGGGTAAGAATGACCAATTTTACAGAAAAAACCTCTATCAATCTTTTAAAAATTGGAGCTGAAAGTCCGTATTGGGTGTGAACTTTTAATTTAATATTTGAAGTGTGGTCAACAATATATCGGCAGGTTTCTAGAACTTCTTCCTGACTTTTAGTAAGCCCAGATTTCATTTCTCTTAAAAATCCTGAAGAAGAAAAAGTATCGGGAGCTTCTGAAACTAATACTAAAATAATTTCTGATTCCGTGTTTTTAGACTGATTTACCGCAGATTTAACAGCCGAGATTGTATCATCTTTTAAAGTTGTAGGTATAAGAAAATTTTTCATAAGTATACTCTTTTAGTTTATACTTACAAAACAACTATCCGCAAATTAGACCTTTATTAATCTAAAATTAGAATTTTCTAAAATTAAACATTAGATTTTTTAATGTTGGATTTTTGAAAGGTAATCGTAACGATGGTACCTTTATTTTGTTCCGACTGCACTTGAAGTTCACCGTCATGCATTCGAATGATTTTTGAAGCCAGAGGAAGTCCTAAACCATATCCAATATATTTGGCCGCGATTTTACCCCTAAAGAAAGGTTCGTATAAATGCGGAATATCTTCTGGCGGAATTCCGATTCCGATATCGTTAATCGTAATTTTAATCATTTCTTTATTAGCAGAAAGACTTACAAAAACCTCATTGTTATCTGAATATTTTACGCCATTGGTAATAATATTATTGATCGCCAATTCTAAAAGCGGTTTATTGCAAGGAAGCAACAGTAAATTAGAATCTTCTGGAGCAAAATTAAGTCGAACGCTTACTCGGTTATCCGGATAAATCTTGTCCAGATCCGATTTTACATCTAATAATAATTCGTCCATTCGGGCAACATCAGACACTTGTTTCTGTCCATCATAACCCGTCTGTGTTAGTTTCAGAAGGCTTTCTGTAAGATTTCCTAATTTTGAAGCCTGACTGTAGATATTTTGCAAAGATTCTACATATTCCTCTTTTTCTCTTTCTTTAAGCAGCATAATTTCTGCTTCGGCAATAATGGTTGTTATTGGCGTTTTTAATTCGTGAGAAGCGTTATTAATAAAGTTTGCTTGTATTTCGAAAGAAGTTTCCAAACGATCTAACATATTGTTGAAAGTATTGGTCAAATCGGATATTTCATCTGAATTTTTAACTTCGGGCAATCGATTATGAAGATTAGAAGCGCTGATTCTTTTTACTTCTTTTGTAATTCTAGCTACAGGATTTATGACACGTTTGGCTAAAAATCGTCCTAAAAGGAAAGCGAGAATCACAAAACCGATTCCACCAAAAAGCATGATTTTGACAATATAAACCGTTGTATCTTTTCCTTTACGGTCTCTCGCGCCAACAATTACAATATATCGCTGATTATTTTCTTGGAAAATCTGTCCTAAATAATATTTATTATCTCTCTCGAAAGAGTCTTTTCCTGTTTTTAAAATATTGGTATAAAACGTATTCGGAAGATTGAGGTTTGTGTTATAATCAAAACTATTATGACTATTGATTTTTAGCACATACTCTTCCTCTTCGATCAATTCTTCAAGACCATTTTTTTTAAGGTTTTTGTAATATTTGATCTTTTCTGGATCTTTTTGAAAATGAATAGAAGACACAATTTTTGCCCTATCATCTAGACGCTTTAAAAAGTGATATCGATTGTTTTCTCTAAACAAGAAGAAAACAATGATGCACAATAGCGATGTACTAAAGGTAGAAAGGGCAACATAATTAAAAGTAATCTTTTTTCTAATATCCATATTATGGTTTTATAACATACCCCAACCCCTTCATAGTATGAATAAGTTTGGTAGAATAAGGCTTATCTATTTTTCTTCTTAAGTAGGTAATATATACGTCGACAACATTGGTATTCATATCAAAATTAATATCCCAAACATTGTCCAAAATTTGATCGCGAGAAACGATGCGACCTGTATTTTTAGCCAAATAGTATAAAAGTTTAAATTCTTTAGCTGTTAGTATAATGTTTTCACCGTTTCTCTTGACGGTTTTGGCGCGTCCGTTTATTTCTAAATCCCCAATTGTAATCGTATCGATTTTTTCTGTTTCCTGTTGCGATCTTCTATACAGCGCATTAACTCTCGCATCTAATTCGCCAAATTTAAAAGGCTTCACCAAATAATCATCGGCGCCGGCATTAAGTCCTGTAACAATATTTTCTGAGGTTCCTAAAGCCGTTAAAAGCAAAATAGGCACGAAGTTTTTGGCTGCGCGAAGTCTTCTGCAAATTTCAATTCCGTTAACATCAGGAAGCATTACATCTAAAATTACGACATCGAAAGTATAATTATGAATCATCTCCATGGCCGTTTTACCGTCCATTGCTATGCTTACTTCATTATTATTTTCTGCAAATCCTTTACGCAATATCGACAACAGATTTGGTTCGTCTTCAACTATCAGTAATTTCATCTTAAGAAGTTTGTATATACAACAAAAATAGGAATTGAAATTCACATAATAAGCACAACTTAAAAAATTATCCGCAAATTGAACCAAATAAGAAAAAACGACTCCTTGCGCGTGCTTTTTGCTATTTTTTTAGGGTTAAAATTTTAGATTCTTCAATTTAGAATCTTCTAATTTTAAAAAGAAAAACGAAAAGATAAAAATTAGAAAGTCTCGCCGGCATTCAGATAGAATCCTTTGGAGTTATTTCCCCACGCATAATCGAAAATCAGATTGGTTTTGGAAGCTTTATCAATCAAAAGCCTTAAACCAATTCCAGCGGCTGGCTGTATGGATTTGAAAAGTTTTAAATCAGTATCAGAATTGCTGGCTGTAACAAAATTGGTAAAAACAGTGCCGCTCAGCAATTGATTGCAGGTAATTGGGAAACGAAATTCTGTAGACAAATAAATTAAACCATTTCCTCTAAACAATCCTTGCGTATATCCTTCTCCGCTCCTACTGCGTTGGTCCCAACCAATTGCGGGAAGATTTAAATAAGGTACTTTTCCTCTCGTTACAAATTGTCCGTAAGTCCAAATGGCCAAAATATAACGGGGATTTTTAGGAGAAACAGGAATAAAATTGCGGTATTCTGCAAACAACACATTGCTATAATTCTGATTTTTAAACAAAACGGGATTAAATCTATAATTTATATTGGCATACCAGCCCTTAGAAGCATTAACTTGATTGTCTCTAGAATCGTGAACCAGATTCAAACTCACTCCTGTCAAATAATATTCTAGATTATCAAATCCGTATTTTTGACTGTAATTGTAATGATACGTGTAATTTCCGTTTGCGACATCCAATTCTTTGTCTTTTATACTCGAATACCAGTCAATATTTACACCTCCGCCAACATAATAATTCTCCTTAACTTCGAAAGAAACCGTCTGATGAAATTTGAAATAATTATAATCCATATCTTGAGCAAGCGAATCTATGCTAAAACTAGGCGGGCGATCGCGTCTTGGCGGAATTATATCAGTTCCGAGTCCATAATTAGGCTGTGAGAACAAATACAAACGGTAATCGCCACTCAAAAAGATTCTATTATTGTTAAGTAGAATGTTGTTTTTGATATTTACCAGCCATTGATTTTTTACGGTGTAAGTAATTCCTATGTTGGCTATTGAATATTTGTCTTTTTCTTCTTTTCCTTTAAAAGTATACTGTGCCACCGCACCAAAAAAGAAGCCTGTCGCTGGCTGAGAACCAATTGCAGGAATTAATAAAAAGAAATTGTTTTTTGTAGGTTTTACAACTAATGCGTCGTCTTCTTTTTTAAAAAGATCAAATACTGTTTTGGGAGGACAAATTTTTGAAGAATCAATTTCTGAATTTCTACTTTCTTCCTGAGAAAATAACGTAAAGGAAATAAGAAATACTAATCCTAAGATTTTATACTTGTACGGAACGGCATTATTTTCTGGAAAAATCACCATTTGCAAAGTTTTGTTTTTAGAAATAAGATTCAACTCATTGTAAATATAAACCTTATTTTCAACACCTTAAAAACAAAACTCAAATAATTTAACAAAAAAATCCGTCAAAATTATTTGACGGATTTCGTTTAAAATGTGTTTTACTATTTGGTAATGAATTTTGGATGGATTAAATTTTCTAAAGAATAAATTTCATCCCATTTTTCTTGTGTGATTAATTTACGCTCTAAAACTGCAATCTGATGTACGCTTTTGTTTGTTTTTAAAGCTTCGCCTGCAATACTCGCACTTTCTTCATAACCAATAATCGGATTCAGCTGCGTTACAATTCCGATACTATTCATGACCATATTATAACAATGATCCACGTTTGCTGTGATACCAACAATGCATTTGTCTATTAAAGTCTGAATGGCATTTGAAAGATAATCTAACGAAGTAAACATCGCAAATGCAATAACAGGCTCCATTACATTCAATTGCAATTGTCCCGCTTCTGCCGCCATTGTAACCGTTAAATCCTGACCAATTACATAAAAACAAGTCTGATTTACGACTTCTGGAATTACTGGATTTACTTTCCCTGGCATAATAGAAGATCCTGGCTGGCGCGGAGGAAGATTAATTTCGTTTAAGCCAGTTCTTGGTCCAGAACTTAACAACCTTAAATCGTTGCAGATTTTAGAAATCTTAACCGCAGAACGTTTCAAAGTTCCCATAATTTGAACGTAAGCTCCTGTACCGACAGTCGCTTCAATTAAATCTGGCGAAAGCGTCAACGGAATTCCAACCTCATCGGCTAAGTATTTCACACAGATTTCTGGATAACCTTCTGGAGCATTAACTTTGGTTCCAATCGCTGTTGCTCCCATATTGATTTCTAGCAATAATTCCTGAGCATTTTTCAAACGCTGAATATCCTCGCCAATTGTGGTCGCATAAGCTTTAAATTCCTGCCCTAAAGTCATAGGCACCGCATCTTGCAATTGCGTTCTACCCATTTTTAAGACATCTTTAAACTCTTCGCCTTTTTTAGCAAAAGCAACTTCAAGACCAGCTAAAGTCTTAATAAAGCTTTCCATTTTTAAATATAAAGCAATTCTAAAAGCGGACGGATAAGCATCGTTTGTTGACTGAGAACAGTTTACATGATTGTTTGGATGAAGGAATTGATATTCTCCTTTTTTGTGGCCTAAATATTCCAATCCGATATTGGCGATTACTTCATTGGCATTCATGTTTACAGAAGTTCCAGCTCCGCCTTGAATTAAATCGCTCACAAATTCTTTATCAAATTTTCCTGCGATAACCTGATCGCTTCCATAGCAAATCGCTTCTGCAATTTTAGCATCAATCGCGTTGCAATCTTTGTTTGCCAAAGCGGCTGCCTTTTTTACATAACCCAAAGCTTTGATAAACAAAGGTTCTTTTGAAATCGGAATTCCTGTAATATTAAAGTTTTCAACGGCTCTAAAAGTCTGGATTCCGTAATATAAATGATTCGGAATGTCTAATTCTCCCAGAAAATCATGTTCTTTTCTTGTTGATTCCATATCGTGAAATTGATAAATTTTAGCTTAAAAAATAAGCGTAAAGCTACATTAAATTTATGCTAAAGTCACTACTATTTTTAAAATGATTTTGGATTTTCAATGAAAATTTTACAGCAAATTAGTACCTTTTCAGCCTCAAATAATTATCAAAAAGAGTTGAAAAAAGAAAGCGAATATTTTCTTGATAAAGAATACAATACGTTTATTTACGGCAAAGATGATCTTAATTTTAAGGACTTCGAATGCTGCGTTTTTAATAATTGTAATTTTTCTGCCTGCACTTTTCTCGCTGTAACTTTTATCGACTGCACTTTTAATGATTGTATTTTCAGTGAAGCCAAAATTAATTATGTTGCTTTTAGAAGCGTCACTTTTTATAACTGCGAAATCAAAGAAGTAAATTTTGCCATGTGCGACAAATTGATTTTCGAGGTTCACTTTTACGATTGTATTTTAGACTTCTCTAAGTTTTATACTTTAAAACTAAAAGGAACCACTTTCAACAGCTGCAGTCTTATTGCCGTAGATTTTATGGCGGTAGATTTAACTAATGTTCTTTTCGACAATTGCGATTTATATCGTGCAGAATTTTCTAAAGCAATTGCCAATAAAGCCAATTTTAGAACGAGCTTCAATTATACCATCGATCCATCAAAAACAAAATTGAAGAAAGCGATTTTTTCTTTGAAGGAAGTGAAAGGGTTATTGTTTACGCATGATGTGATTGTGGAGTAGAAAATGGTACGCGGATGAAACGGATTCGCTATCGCGAAGACGCTGATTTACGCAGATTTTTTATATCATATGAATTGCCTGCAGCTTTAGCTGTGGGTGTATAATAAAAAAACATAAAAGGCTTTAGCCAAACTTTACGAGTTCGGCTAAAGCCTTTTTACATTTCTAATTTGTTCCTCCAGCTAAAGCTGGAGGCAATTGATTTTATTTTTTACTAACCAAAATAAAATAAAAAAAACCGTGGAAATCCGCGTCTTCGCGATAGCGAACCCGTTTCATCCGCGTCTAATTTTATTTATAATTAAATATTTTTCCCCATCACATAATCCTCCATCAAATACCCATTTCCAATTTCTATATCAACAGTTTCTTTAATTTCGAAACCTAGTTTTTTATAGAAATTCAAAGCGGTATTAAAACGGTTTACATTTAACAAAAGTTCTGAAGAATTATTTTCTAAAGCCATTTTTCCGATTTCTTCGAAAACTATTTTGCCAAAACCTTTTCCTTGTGTTTCTGGCAAAAGATAGATTTTATGGATTTTGGTTATCGCTTCGTTTTTATAATTATGCTCAATTCCGATAAAACCAATTACCGAATCCGAATCTAAAATTAAATAAAACAGTTGCTCTTTATTCTTAATCTGTTTTGATAAAGCTTCATCAGAATAAATGAGATCTAACATATATTCTAATTGTTCTGCAGTTAAAATTTCGCCATATGTAATTGGCCATGTTATATGTGCAATCTCTTGAATTTTAGCAATATCTTCAATCGATGCTTCGGTAATTTGAATCATATTATTTTGTAAAAACTTGATTTTCTTGTTCGCTTACGCGGATAAATGTCGTTCGTTTAGTCAATTCTTTTAATCTAGAAGCGCCAACATAAGTACAAGTACTTCTTATTCCGCCTAAAATGTCTAAAACAGTGTGAATGACATCTCCTTTAAACGGAACCTGAACAGTTTTGCCTTCGCTCGCTCTGTATTCTGCCACACCCCCTGCATGTTTGTCCATGGCAGTTTTCGAACTCATGCCGTAAAATTGTTTGAATTTTTCACCTTTAACTTCTATCAATTCTCCGCCACTTTCTGAATGTCCGGCAAGCATTCCGCCCAACATTACAAAATCGGCTCCGGCACCAAAGGCTTTCGCAACATCGCCCGGAGTTGAACAGCCTCCATCGCTTATAATGTGTCCGCCCAATCCATGTGCGGCATCAGCACATTCTATAATAGCAGACAATTGCGGATAACCAACGCCTGTTTTAACGCGAGTTGTACAAACAGAACCTGGACCAATTCCGACTTTTACAATATCTGCGCCAGCCAATAAAAGTTCTTCGGTCATTTCGCCAGTAACAACATTTCCAGCAATAATTATTTTATCGGGATATTGTTTGCGGGTTTTCTTTAAAAATTGAACAAAATGCTCCGAATAGCCGTTTGCCACATCAATACAAATGAATTTCAGTAACGGATTTGCAGTAATTATTGTTGCTATCTTTTCAAAATCTTCTTTTCCGGTTCCTGTGCTTACTGCAATATGATCATAAAAATCAGGACTTGCATTTTTCAGAAAATGATTCCACTCTTCTAAAGTGTAATGTTTATGAATGGCCGTAAAAAGCTTTTCTTTCGCCAAAACCTTCGCAATTTCAAAAGTACCCACAGTATCCATATTGGCTGCCATAATCGGAATTCCTGTCCAATTTGAAGTACTATGCAAAAATTTGAAATTCTGTTCTAATGAAACTTCTGATCTGCTTTTAAGCGTTGATCTTTTAGGTCTAAACATGACATCTTTAAACCCTAATTTTAAATCCATTTCTATTCTCATAATTCGAGATTTTGGTTACTCTCAAATTTAGGAATTTATGATTTTAGATTTCAGATATTAGATTAACAAAAAGCTGAACTTTTGAACAATGCATCTAATTTATTTCACAGAGATGCACAGAGATTTCTCAGAGATTCGCAAAATTGTTTAATTATTGGAACTTGGCTTCGACTCCGCTCAGCCTGACAAACGTGAAACCGCAATTCATCTAAGAACAACTGAACACTAAAAAAACTGACTACTGACCACTAAAAAAAACTATCCGTGTATCGTTTCTCCTTTTCCGTAGTTGGTAATGATTGATTCTTCAAATGCTAACCATTCTCTCCAGCGTTTTTCAACGTCGATTCCTGTTCCGTATTTTCTTGCGTAGGTTATGAAGGTAGTGTAATGTCCCGCTTCACTTTCCATTAATTCTCTGTAGAAAAGAGCTAATTCTTCATCTTTTATGTTTTCCGAAAGTACTTTAAAACGTTCGCAGCTTCTTGCTTCGATCATTGCAGAGAACAAAAGTCTTTCTACTAATCCAGAAACACGGCTTCCGTCTCCGCTTTTCTTCATGTATTGATACAGTTCGTTTACGTAATCATCTTTACGCTCACGTCCTAATTTTAATCCTCTTTTGATGATGATATTATGAACCTGCTCAAAATGATCGATTTCTTCTTTGGCTAAAGCCAATAAATCTTTCACCAAATCCTGATGTTCAGAGTTGTTTGTGATAATTGTAATCGCGTTTGTTGCTGCTTTTTGCTCGCACCAAGCGTGATCTGTCAGGATTTCTTCGATGTTTTTCTCAACAATATTTACCCATCTTGGGTCGGTTGGCAATTGTAATCTTAATACGCCCATTTCTAAAAATTATGAGTTATGAATTAAAAATTATAAGTTTGAAAGCCTTAAAAGCAAAAGTCGAAAGCCAAAATAAGACTTTTGACTTTCGACTTTAAAAACTTTAAGACTTATTTTTTTAGTATTTGAAAATCGGTCTTTCGCTCATCATTTCGTTTACTTCAGCAGCAACTTCTTCGATAAGATCTTCGTTTGTGTGATCAGACAGCACTTTATCAATTAAAGCAACGATAGTTTCCATATCTGCTTCAACTAAACCACGAGTTGTGATTGCAGCTGTTCCTACACGAATTCCAGAAGTGATAAATGGTGATTTATCGTCAAATGGAACCATGTTTTTATTTACTGTGATTTCTGCTTTTACTAATGCATTTTCTGCTTCTTTACCAGAAATATTTTTATTTCTTAAGTCAATAAGCATCATGTGGTTATCAGTTCCGCCAGAAATGATTTTATATCCTCTTTTTACGAAAGCATCTGCCATTGCGTTTGCATTTTTCTGCAATTGCATAGCGTATGTAAAGAATTCGTCTTTCAATGCTTCACCAAAAGCAACCGCTTTAGCAGCAATAATGTGCATTAAAGGTCCACCTTGATTTCCAGGGAAAACAGCTAAATCTAATAACGAAGACATCATTCTGATTTCTCCTTTTGGAGTTGTTAATCCTTGTGGATTTGGGAAATCTTTCCCCATTAAGATCAAACCTCCACGTGGTCCTCTTAATGTTTTATGTGTTGTTGTAGAAACGATATGGCAATGTGGAATTGGGTCATTCATTAATCCTTTTGCGATAAGACCAGCTGGGTGAGAAATATCAGCAAATAAGATTGCTCCAACGCTGTCCGCAATTTGTCTGAAACGAGCAAAATCCATATCACGAGAATAAGCCGAAGCTCCAGCGATGATTAATTTTGGCTGTTCTTTAGTTGCAATTTCTTGAATTTTATCATAATCTAAACGACCAGTTTCTGCATCTACACCGTAAAAAACAGGACGGTATAAACGGCCTGAGAAGTTTACTGGAGAACCGTGAGTCAAGTGACCACCGTGGGATAAATCGAAACCTAAAATCGTGTCACCAGGATTCAAACAAGCGTGGTACACAGAAGTGTTTGCTTGAGAACCTGAGTGAGGCTGTACGTTTGCATATTCAGCGCCAAACAATTCTTTAGCTCTGTCAATAGCAATCTGCTCAATAACGTCAACTACTTCGCAGCCTCCGTAATATCTTTTGCCTGGATAACCCTCAGCATATTTATTCGTTAAAACAGACCCTGCTGCTGCCATTACTTCATCACTTACAAAATTCTCTGAAGCGATAAGCTCTAGTCCGTGAATTTGTCTTTCTTTCTCCTCTTGGATAAGATCAAAAATTTGTTCGTCGCGTTGCATTTTTTTGTTTTTCGTTAATTTCACGCAAAAATACAAAAAAACGTTTGTCAAACTGCTAGATTATGATATATTTGACATGTAATTTTTCAACAAATAATTAACATTAAACATGCCAATAACCGCCAACGATACCAGTAGAAAATCATGGTTAGAAGTGCCAGAAAATAGCGACTTCCCTATTCAGAATATTCCTTTCGGCGTGTTTCTTACCAAAGAAAATGTCGTTACAGTAGGAACGCGTATTGGCGATTATGCCATAGATTTAGGGGCTTTACAGCAATTAAACTATTTTGAAGGGATAGAATTAACCGATGATATGTTTATGCAGGATACGCTAAATGATTTTATTTCTGACGGAAAAAAAACATGGCGTTTGGTTCGAAATCGTATCGCTGAGATTTTCGACGAGACTAACCCGCAGTTAAGAGATTCAACAAAACACCGAGATATTGTTATATTTAAAATCGAAGATGTAGAGATGCAACTTCCTGTTTTAATTGGCGATTATACCGACTTTTATTCGAGCAGAGAGCACGCTACAAACGTAGGCAAAATGTTCCGCGATCCAGATAATGCCTTATTACCAAACTGGTTACACATTCCAGTTGGATACCATGGTAGAAGCTCAACGATTGTACCTTCAGGAATTCCGGTGCACCGACCAATGGGACAAACTTTACCTGCTGGACATGATACACCTGTTTTTGGAGCTTCTCGTTTAGTAGATTTTGAATTGGAAACTGCTTTTATTACTACAGATGTAAATGTAATGGGCGAAAATATTTCTACTTACGAAGCTGAAGATTATATTTTCGGAATGGTTTTGCTAAATGACTGGAGCGCGCGTGATATTCAGAAATGGGAATATGTGCCACTTGGACCATTCTTAGCTAAAAACTTTGCCACTTCAATCTCACCGTGGATTGTTACGATGGATGCTTTGGAGCCTTTTAGAACTAAAGGACCTAAACAAGATCCGACTCCACTTCCTTACTTACAGACAAAAGGGAAAAAAGCTTTTGATATTCATTTAGAAGTTTCTCTTAAACCTGAAGATCAAGAGGAAACAGTTATTTCAAGATCAAATTTCAAATATTTATACTGGTCAATGAGTCAGCAATTGGCACACCACACTTCTAATGGATGTCGTGTAAATTCTGGTGATATGATGGGTTCTGGAACTATTTCTGGTCCAACTCCTGATAGTTTTGGTTCTATGCTAGAATTAACTTGGGGCGGAAAAAATCCATTAAAGTTAAATAGCGGAGAAGAGCGTAAATTTATTGAAGATAATGATACGGTTATTATTCGCGGTTTCTGCGAAAATGCAGAAGTTAGGATTGGTTTTGGCGAAGTTGCCAGCCAACTTTTACCTCCTTTTACCAGACAATGAAGAGCAGATAATAAATCTGAAGAAATATAAAAAAAATAAAACCTTGGCGATCACCAAGGTTTTTTTATTCTATATTTTTAAATCTATCAAAATTTAAAGGAAAAGTTATTTATTCCAAAACTACCTTTACCCAAACCAAACGATGATCTGAACTTGATTCACGCTTTTCGACTAATTGCGACATTGGCTCCCCTTTTGCAGGCCAGAATACACCACTACTGACAAATTTAAAACCAAGTTTGGATGGCAAGACATAATCAGCTCGCATTCTCCAAAAAGCAGTATGATTAACTCCAAAAGGATTTTCAGGACTAAATTCGGCACCGCCTTTACTAGCAGGTGTAAATTCGCTATTAATTTTCGGACTTTCTATTAAAGATTTTATACCTTCTCTAATAGCATCTCCTTCAACTGGTGATGCGTTTTGATCTCCCAAGATAACAAATTGAGAATTCGGAGATAAACCACCTTTTACACCTTTATCATCATAAATGTATGAAGCCGAATTGTCTGCAATATAATCTTTCCAAAATCGGATTTCATCATGATTTCTTTTTCCGTGGCGATCTTCAGCACCATCAAAAGTAGGCGGAGTAGGATGACTGGCTAAAACATGAACAGTTTTATTGCCAATCTGTACAGGAACATCCCAATGAGATTTTGAAGATAACGGGAATTCCTTCCATGCTTTCTTACTGTACCAATCTGATCCATCTGCCTTTTTGGTAAGCAATGCGCCTGGCATATCTTTCCATTTAAAATGCTGAAAAGTACGGACCGCGTTAACATCAATCGGATATTTAGATAAAAGCATCATTCCATATTGTCCAGGATACATACCAAATCCCCATGCATCATTTCCAAAATTAGTTACTTTTCCATCATTGTTCAAATCATAAGGACTCGGCTGGCCAGTATTTACTGTTGAATAATAGTAATAAGGATAATCGATGGCTTCTGCTCCGCCTTGGCTAACATTCAAATAATTTTTAATAAATGCCTTTACACCTTGTTCAGGATCTTTAATGTAATCAAATTCATTTAGGAGAATAACATCTGGCCTAACGGTCTGAATAATCTGGGCGATATTTCTAATTTGAGCATTATGTCCTGATTTAAGCTGATCAATCAATATCAGCTCCGATTTTCCCATTGCGCCTTTTGGAGAATAATTATCAGATTCCATACTTACATTGTAGGTCGCAAATGTAAGTTCATTTTTTTCTTGCGAATCAGATTGTGAAAAAAGAACTCCGGAAGAAAGCACGGAAAGGATAAAAAATATTTTCTTCATATAAAATTTAAATCTGCATTTCTGCATTATTGAACATACGAATATAAGGAGGTTGTAGAGAAACTCGACAAGTCTCTCTGTTAAATATACGACAAAAAAAAGCTGCCATACTTTAATTTAATATCATACGAAACCCGACAGGCTTTTAAAAACTTGTCGGGTTTAATTGCTATATATATTTAAAATTTAAATTTGCTAGACTACACTTTGCGGGGTTTCGACTTCGCTCAGCCTGACAGACGCAAAAAAACTATCCAATAAAATTTGCGCTAATTTGTGTAATTTGTGATAAAAACCATCCAAGAAAAATTTGTGCAATTCGTGTAATTCGTGGCAGAAAAACTACCGCATAGGCTTCGACTCCGCTCAGCCTGACAAACCTACCGAAACTTTGCAACTTTGTGCCTTTGTGCCTTTGCAACAAAAAAAACTAAGCAGGAATCTGCTGGCTTAAACAATGCAAAGTCCCGAATCCCCAGATGAAATCGATACAGCTAATACCGATTACTTCTCGGTCTGGGAAACATTCTGCTAAGATATTTAAAGCCACGCGATCATTACTATCATTGAATGTCGGCACTAAAACGCAATTATTCAATATCAAGAAATTAGCATAACTCGCTGGTAAACGCAAATCTTCAAAATCAACACGTTTTGGCATTGGCAACGCTACAATTACAGGAGATTTTCCGTTTTCTAATTTTGCATTTTGAAGACGTTTCAAATTATCTTGTAATGGCTTGTAATTTGAATCGTTTTTATCTGTCTCTACAATCGTTACAATCGTATCTTCATTTACAAATCGGCATAAATCGTCGATATGTCCGTGTGTATCGTCACCTTCAATTCCATCTCCCAACCAGATTACGTTTGTAACTCCAAGATATTCTTTAAAAACAGCTTCGTAATCTTCTTTGGTGAAACCAGCATTTCGAACCTGAATAGTCGGATGCATCAGACATTCTTCAGAAGTCAATAAAGTTCCTTTTCCATTTACATCAATTGCTCCACCTTCTACAATTACTGGTTTTCCTTTGTACATAACTTGAGTTAGTGGCACATCAATAAAATCTGCAACTTTACCCGGAACGAATTTATCCAACTGATAGTTTTTATATTTTGCCCATCCGTTGAAATTGAAATTTAAAGCTTCTCTTTTAGAACCATTTTTTACAATAATAGGTCCAGAATCACGCATCCAGCTTCTGTTGGTTTTATGTATAATGTAAGAAACGTTTTTAATGTTTACTCTAGCTCTTTCAAGCATATCAGCAACTTTCTCTTTTAGTTTTTCATCGGCAACGACCAAAAAAACAGTTTCAAAAGTGGCTACTTTATTTATAAATTCTACAAAAGCCCATTGAACAGCTTCGTATTTTCCTGGCCAATCGTTGCCATTATGCGGAAAACACAATACAATTCCTTGCTGTTTTTCCCATTCTGCTGGAAATCTTCTATTATTTGTTGACATAAATAGGTTCTAATTTAGAAAGTGCAAAGATAAGCATTCGTTAGGATTTTAAAACATTTATATCAAATTCGATAATAATTTCACAAAAAATATCCTGCAAAAATTAAGTTAAAGATTAAATAATACATCCTTAATATTTAACAGAAAGCTCAGAATTACTTTTGCCAAAACTAAAAACTAACACATGAAAAAATTATCGATCTCATTATTAGCTGCTCTTTCTATATTAGCAAGCTGTAACAATGATGAAAATTCTAAAAACGAACCTGAAGTTCTTGTAAATGAAAATCCTGGAACTTTTAAAGAAATTGGTTCTATTACAATTGGCGGAGAAGCTGCGGCTGAAATTTCTGCTTACTGCGAAAAAACAAAAAGACTGTTTACAGTTAACAACAGCGGTGTAAATCAAATCGACGTTATTGATATTGCTGATCCGACAAAACCTCTTAAAATAGGACAAATCAATTTAGCTACATACGAAGGTGCTGCAAACAGTGTTTCTGTTTTTGACGGAAAATTGGCTGTTGCTTTAGAATCGACTACAAACAAACAGGCAAATGGTAAAGTAGTTGTTTTCAACACTTCGGATTACAGCTTAATCAAACAAGTTACAGTTGGTGCTCTTCCTGATATGATTACTTATTCTCCAGACGGAAAATTTATCATGACTGCTAATGAAGGCGAGCCAAATACGGATTATTCGCAAGATCCAAACGGAACTGTATCTATTATAGAAACTGGTTCTTATACTGTAACTACTTTAGACTTCGCTTCTTTCAGCGGACAGGCTGCTACATTAATAAAAGACGGGTTTAGAGTTTCTAAAGTTGCTAAAAGCTTTGCTCAGGATATTGAACCAGAATACATTACTATTTCTGACGATTCTAAAACTGCTTGGGTAACTTTACAGGAAAATAATGGTGTTGCAAAAGTTGATTTAACTTCTAAAACGATTACTGCAATTTATCCTTTAGGTTTAAAAGACTACAATACTGCAGAAAATGCAATTGATGTAAGTGATAGCGACGATAAAGTTGCTTTTAATCCATGGAAAGTAAAAGGTCTTTACATGCCAGATGCAATTAGCCATTTTACAGTAAACAATACTCCATATTTTGTAACTGCTAATGAAGGCGATGCAAGAGAATATACTGCTAATACTGACATTAAGCGTATGAAAAGCATGAAACTTGACGCTACTGTTTTTCCTGATGCTGCTACTTTAAAATTAGATGCTAACTTAGGAAGATTGAATCTTGTTGCCGACATGGGAGATACTGACGGAGATGGGGATTTAGACGAAATGGTAAGTTTTGGAGCCCGCTCTTTCTCAATCTGGAACGGAAACACAGGAAAAATTGTTTACGACAGTAAAAATGATGTTGATAAGAAAACGTATGACTTAGGAACTTATGACGATAAGAGAAGTGACGATAAAGGTTCTGAACCAGAAGCTGTAGTTGCTGCTAAAATGGGAAATCAAAACATTTTGTTTGTTGGTTTAGAAAGATCTGATGCTTTTATGGTATACGATGCAACAAATCCAACTTCACCACAATATTTACAAACTGTAAAAACTGGTGATGCTCCAGAAGGGATTCTTTTTATCCCAGCTTCAAAAAGTCCAACAAAAAGAAGCTTGCTTGTCGTAAGCAGCGAGGGAGACGGATCTGTTAAAATTTATCAGCCAGATTTGAAATAATATATTTTTTTTTAGGATAGCAAAAAGGACAAAATGTGAATTTTGTCCTTTTTTTATGCTTTCTATTAGACTTATTTTAACGGATTTACATAATTAAAAGCCAAAAGATGGAAATTATGTAAGAGTATATACAACACTTTCTAAAATTCGACGGCTAATTTTGTTTCAGAGTTTAAAATAAAAACAATTTAATTTTTGATATCATGAAAAAGAAATTAGTATCAGTATCCTTATTATTACTATCATTTGCGGCAGGCGCTCAAAATATGGCTACCACTTCTACCAAACCAAGTGTAGATCAAGAATTCAACAAATGGTCGATCGAACTTAATGGTGGTGTTAACAAACCAACCAGAACAATGACTCCAGGTTATACTACAGAATCATTAAACTTTTTCCACGGAGATTTAGGTGTAAGATATATGTTTAGTCCAAAGTTTGGTGTGAAATTAGATGTTGGTTACGACCAATTTAAAGAGAAAAAAGACACTCCAGATTTTGAAAGCCGTTATGTGAGAGCAAGTTTACAAGGGGTTATCAACGTTGGACGTGCTTTAAATTTTGAAACTTGGACAAACACAATTGGTCTTTTGGCACATGGAGGTTTTGGGGTTTCGCAAATTAGTACTGAAACAGGATTTGGAGGACAGGATTACATGGCACACGGTATTGCTGGTTTAACTGGACAAATTAGATTAAGCAATAGAGTTGCTTTAACAGGAGATCTTACCGGAATTGTTAACGGAAGACAAAACTGGAACTTTGACGGAATGGGTAACACTAGTACAGGTGCTTTTGACGGTGTTCTTTTAAATGCTTCTGTTGGTTTAACTTTCTACTTAGGTAAAAATGAAAAACATGCTGACTGGGTTGGTGAAGAAGATAGAATTAGCGAATTGGAACAAAGAGTGGACTTAATCGAAACTGGTCTTTTGGATACAGACAAAGATGGAGTTGCTGATTTGTACGATTTAGAACCAAATTCTATTGCAGGTGTTGCGGTTAACACAAAAGGACAATCAATTGACACGAATCAAAATGGTGTGCCAGATGAGTTAGAAAGCTACTTAGACAAAACTTACGAAAAGAAAGGCGCTGGAACAGCTACAAACAATACTGTTGAGGAATTAATCAACGGAGGTTATGTAAATGTTTATTTCGACTTCAATTCGTCTAAACCTACAAACGCATCTTTATCAGGCGTAGATTTCTTAGTGAAATACTTGAAAAACAATCCAGGAAAATCTGCTGACATTATTGGTTATGCTGACGAAATTGGAAACACAAATTACAACACTGAGTTATCTAGAAAAAGAGCTGAGGCTGTGAAAAAAGTAGCCGTAAACGCTGGAATTGATGCATCAAGATTGAATGTAATTGCTAACGGAGAAGATACTTCTGTTAACAAAAATTCTAAAGAGGCACGTCAGATCGTGAGAAGAGTTACTTTCCAAGTGAAGTAATCGACATATAAAGCTAAAAACAAGAAAAAGAGCTGTTTCATCTGAGACAGCTCTTTTTTGTTATAAAAAATATACAAAAGCTTCAGCGAAGCGACATGCATTAGATTGAAAAAAGACATGTCGCTCAGCTGGAGCTTTATTGCAAACTTTATTATTTGCTATAAATATTTCGCTTCTCCGAAGCTTATAAAAAAAGGACAAAATTTACATTTTGTCCTTTTTTTATATTTCAAATAAATCTAATTATTTATCGATTGCTCTTTTTGTAATATCTCCAAAAGCATCAATTCTTCTGTCTCTGAAGAACGGCCAGTTTTGGCGAACATTTTCTTGTAAATCCAAGTCAACTTCAGCAATTAAGATTTCTTCTTTATCATGAGATGCCTGAGCTAAGATTTCTCCTTGTGGTCCAGCGATGAAAGAAGCACCCCAGAATTGAATACCTTCTGTTCCGTCGATATATTTTTCAAGACCGATTCTGTTTGCTGCTGCTACGAAAACTCCATTTGCTACGGCATGACCTTTCATAACGTTCATCCAAGCACCGTATTGGTTTTCTCCGTATTGCTCTTTTTCTTTAGGATGCCATCCAATAGCTGTTGGATAGAATAAAACCTCAGCACCTTTAAGCGCTGTAATACGAGCTGCTTCTGGGTACCACTGATCCCAGCAGATCAAAGTTCCAACAGTTCCTTTTTTAGTTTCGATTGCTTGAAAACCTAAATCACCTGGCGTAAAATAGAATTTCTCGTAGAAATGCGGATCGTCTGGAATATGCATTTTACGGTATAAACCAGCCTCTGTTCCATCAGTGTCAATAATATAAGCACTGTTATGGTAGATTCCAGCCATTCTTTTCTCAAAGAATGGAACAATAATTACGACTCCTAATTCTTTTGCCAATTCGCTGAATGCGATAAATGAAGTGCTGTAAAGCGGTTCTGCTAATGCAAAATTATCTACATCTTCGCTTTGGCAGAAATAATGACTGCTATATAATTCAGGCAATAAGATAACTTCAGCACCTTGGCTTGCAGCGTCTCTTACCCAGCTGATACATTTTTTAAGATTATTTTCGGCAACATCATTCAGATTTAACTGAATAACCGATACTTTATACTTTCTTTTCGCCATGACATAAAATTTAGAGTGCAAAAATAGTAAATTTTAGAGGAATGGCAAAGTTTACAGATTTCACCAATATTAATTAAAGATCATTTTAAATTTGAAAACTTTTCCAATTGAATATTAACTTTTTCTATAACATTTTCAATTTCATAAAACTGCCGTTTAAAAATAAAACTCAAGTGATATTTTGTATTTTCTTCTTCCACAGAATATTCGAAATTAACTTTAGAATACGTTAGATTTGAGGCATTTTTATACCATTTATCAAAAAGTTTTTTTCTAAAATCCTGTCTAAAATCTACACTATCACAAACATAGTTTAAAATGATATCGGGATTATTTTGAAAGTAATCATCTATGATTGCGGCTATTGTAATTTCGACAAAAGAATCTGTAAAAAACTTTTGATTGTTGGACTCATAAAAGTCAATAGAATATAATTTTTCAAAGAAAAAATTATCTAAATCCATTTTCCTAAAGCTTACAACATACTGTAAACCGTATTTTGTTGTAAAATAAAAAAGAGGGTGTAAACCCTCTTCTGAAATATATGTATACATAAAGAAATTCTATTTTTTCTTTAATCTTTCTAAAACTTCTTTTCGATGTTCTTCTTTTAAATCAACCAATTTCTTTAAAACAGAAACTGTCTTAGAATTTGGTTTTATGATTATTGTTTTTTCCATGATTGTTTTCGAATTGTATGCAAATGTAAGAAAAAACAAACCTGTTTCCAAAATAGTAATTAAATAACATTTTTTGCTTTTAGAAAAAACCATTTCACATCAACTTAAATAGTAAGTCTCAGCAAAATGGCTTTTCAACCTAAATAAACTCAACCAAATTTTTTATTATTCAATCACTACTTTTTGAGTAAGGAATTCTTTTTCTGATTTTTTGAATTTGATTTCAAAAGTTCCTTTTGTTGCAGATTTAAATTTGTAAACTGTTTTTTGTGGTTCTGGCACTTGTTGTGTGCAAACTTCAGATGGATATTTTGCAAGTACTTCTAATCCTTTTACGTCTCCAATTGTAACTTCTGAGATTTTATCAAATTCTGCACAAGCGTTATCTACCACATACGTTACATCGTAGCTTAATTCTTCATTTACTTTTCCTGTTGCTGGTCCTTTAATTTCGGTTACTAAAGCAGCTTTAGAAGTTGGAGCTGGTGCTTGAACTTCATCGTCGTTACTGCATGAAGCAAATGCAATTGATAAAAATAATACTACTAAACTTGATTTTAAGCTAAAACTTTTCATATAAAATAATAATTAATTGTTAATTACTATGAAGATGCCTATTAGTTGCAATGGTTGCTTAAAACAAAATGTTAAAAATTTCAGCAAGGAATTAAACAACTAAAAATCAAGTTTTTATTGATTAAAAAAAAATACACATTCTTACCAATATTTCTTTTGAAAATAGAATTTCATGGCCTAGCCCCGATAGAAGCGGCATCCTTTTTTGGTTCCGTCTCGTTCTTTAACGAGACGGAATCAAAAAAGATATAGCGGATAGCGGGACTAAACTTGAACTGAAAATGTTATTTTTGCTCCAAAAAAAAACACCAGCCTTTCGACTGATGTTCTTGTATATTTTATGTGGATTAGATTAAACCGTTTTCTTTTTGAAGATCTTTTTTACTAAGTTGATAACCAACAGAACTGCAAATCCTAAAACCAATCCTACTACAAATTCTTTAATAATAGCCGGCATTTTGATTTCTTCTGACAAATGATGGAAATATGGTATGTAGTGTACAAAAATCCCTCCTGCAACCAAAAGTAAAGCAATTGTCCCAATTACAGTCAAACCTTTAATTACCAGAGGAAGCGCCTTTACCAAAACATTACCTATCATAGCAGAAAAGCTTTTTTCATTCTTGCTGAATTTAATAAGCTTGTAACCTGCTTCATCCATTCTAACAATAAGAGCAACAATACCGTAAACACCAATTGTAGCTATTAAAGCAATAATAGACGTTACAATGATTTGCTGTGTTAGAGGTTCTTCTATAACAGTTCCTAAAGCGATAATTACAATTTCGACAGAAAGGATAAAATCGGTTATGATAGCAGATTTTATCTTTGTTTTTTCAACTGCTAAAATTTGTTCTTCAGTTAGAGTTTCTTCTGTAATACCTTCTGATTCTTCATGTTTGTGAGGAACAATAAACTCATACACTTTTTCTGCTCCTTCGTATGCTAAAAACAATCCGCCAAGAACTAGGATCACAATAATTGCTACTGGAAGAAAAGCACTTAATAAAAATGCAATAGGAAGAATTATAATTTTGTTAAGCAAAGAGCCTTTACTAATTGCCCAAAGAACAGGAAGCTCTCTTGATGAAGCAAATCCTGAAGCTTTTTCAGCATTTACAGCTAAATCATCTCCTAGAATTCCAGCTGTTTTTTTTGCTGCAATTTTACTCATTACTGCAACATCATCCATAATTGCTGCGATATCATCTAATAGAACGAAAAAACCTGAAGCCATCTTTTAATTTGTTATTTTTTTTAGTGACGCGAATCTATACATTTTGTTTGAATCTTCCCAAAAATATCACATCAAAAATTTATGATTTTTATTCCTAATTTTCTGTAATGGTTTCTTAACTGCATTGCCCTAAAAGAACCCATAAAATAATGAAAACTATAATTGTTCCGAAACAGCCTCCGCCTAACTTTTTAGCTCCATATCCTGCCAGTAATCCTCTAAATATATTATTCATGATTTTTAAATTTTAATTAATAATTTGCTGATTTTTATGAATTTAAAATTGGTTCTTTTTTGATGATATCTTGTTATATGAATTGGATAAAAAGTTTCAAAATTTAGAGATAAAAAAAAGCATCAGTTTAAACTGATGCTTTTATGAATTATTTAGAACTCGTCACCTTTCAAATTAATCGGTAGAAACATTCATTCCTCTACTAATTAAAGTTGCCTTATCTAGAATTCCTTGCCCAGTCGGAGGAGCCGGAGGATTCTGATCTTGCAACTGAACATAGCTTCCTACATTAGCAGGAAGATTAAGCAATCGATGCAAAATTAAATTTACTTGTGAGCTCGAAAGCGCATTTTTATTAAAATTAAGCGATAAATTTTCATCTGTAACTTTTGTTAATAATGGCAAGTCAATAGAGGTAAGAATGGAATTATTTTGAAAATAAAGTCCTTTACTAGAGGTTAAAGCAGGAAAAGAAATAGAAGTTAGAGATGGATTATTTAAAATTCCAGTGTCGTATCCATGTAATGTTTTCAAAACAGGAAATGTAATTGAGCCTAATACATCGTTATTACCTATATCTAAATCATTATAAACCTCAATAAGATTACTTAAATTAACGTTTGCTAATTTTAAGTTGTTTTGAATTTTTAAGTATACTAGTTGCTTTACTGCACTTAAATCAATAGTTGTCAAATTTGTTGTGGATGTTACATAAATATTTTCCGTGTAAGCTCCCAACTGTGCTTCTATTTGCGCCGCCGCCTGTGCATCTGTAATATCTCCCGTAATTATAATACTCGTTTTTCCGTTCGTTTTACTGCTTCCTGCATATAATGCATAAGGCACACTCAAAAGCTGACTTGTCCCGCTAATGGTATAATTGCTTCCTCCGTCTGGATCTATTTCTGTTTTAATAAAATGAGATCCTGCGCCCCAGTCTACAGAGGCAAAAGTTCCAGCGACTGGTGTTCCTCCTCCTATCTCAATTGTGGCTAATCCGTTAGCATTTGTTGTGGTAGTTTGTGTTTCTACATAAGAAGCTGTTCCAGTTACTGAACCTAATAAAATACTGGTTTTAATACCGACTAAAGTATTTGCCAACAAAGTCCCATCTGTTTTACGAATAACAGACTGATAATTCATTTTTTGTGGTGCCTGAGCAAATAAAATAGTAAACGAACTTAGTAATAGTAATGCCAGAGTAATTTTTTTCATATATTTTTCTACGGTTTAAATTTCTATTTTTTAATAATTTTAAAAGTTTTAATTGCTTTAGAGCTTCTGTTTACTGCAAGAAAATAAACTCCCTTCGCTAATCCTTGCATAGAAACTTTTGTTTCTGAAGAAATTACTTTTGAGGTATTTGCTACAATTTTTCCGTTGATATCAAAAAGAGTAAATGATAAATCATTGTATTGATTATCAGAAACAATTAGATTTAAAACATCAATCGTAGGATTAGGATAAGCAGTAATCACAAGATTAATTTCCTTAAACTCATCCGCCCCTAAAGTAGCAATTTCATAGGCCTGCTGAACTCCTTCATGAGCAGAGCCGCCACTTCCTTTCAGGCTTAAGTCAGAAACTTGCCCTACTGAATAGCTTGCGGTTCCTCCAGCTCCAGCGCCTTTTCCGCCCGCAACGACTATGCTTTCTTGCGAATAAGTTTTGGTTCCAAAGAAAACGCTCATGACAAATAAAATCAAAAATGTTGTTTGGTTTCTTTTCATATAAATGATTTATAGTTTAAATCAAATATACCCTCTTTCTTACAACTTTAACATATCTATTAAAAATGTTATTGACAGAAATTATTAACAAAAAAAAAGCATCAGTACAAGACTGATGCTTTTCAAGATTAACATGTAAAAAAAATAATTAATTAGCGGTCTGGTTTCTAAATACCAATTTGCCATCAAAAGCATCTAATAAAATGATGCTGTCTGTTGTTATGTTTCCTGCCAAAATTTCTTTTGACAATTGATTTAAAACTTCTCTTTGCACGACACGTTTTACTGGTCTTGCTCCAAACTGAGGATCATATCCTTTGTCTGACAAGTAAGCAATAGCTTCTGGAGTCGCATCCATTGTAATGCCTTGCTGTGCCAGCATTTTAGTAACGCCTTTCAACTGTAAACCTACAATTCTCGAAATATTATCTACTGTAAGTGGCGTAAACATTACGATCTCATCGATACGGTTTATAAACTCTGGACGAACCGTTTGTTTTAACAATCCTAAAACTTCATTTTTAGCTGCTTCTGTCGCTGCTTCCACTCCACCTTTTAGATTTTCGAATTTCTCCTGAATAATCTGGCTTCCCATATTAGAAGTCATGATGATAATAGTGTTTTTGAAATCCGCTAGACGACCTTTATTGTCTGTCAAACGGCCTTCATCTAAAACCTGCAATAAGATATTGAAAGTATCTGGATGAGCTTTTTCGATCTCATCTAACAAAATTACAGAATACGGTTTTCTTCGAACAGCTTCTGTCAATTGTCCGCCTTCATCATAACCTACATATCCTGGAGGTGCACCAACCAAACGGCTCACACTGTGACGTTCTTGATATTCACTCATATCGATACGGGTCATAGCATTTTCATCATCAAAAAGATATTCAGCCAAAGCTTTTGCTAATTCGGTTTTACCAACTCCAGTTGTTCCTAAGAAAAGGAATGTTCCAACAGGTTTTTTCATATCCTGTAAACCAGCACGACTTCTCCTCACAGCATCACTCACCGCTTCTATCGCTTCTTCCTGACCTACTACACGTCTGTGCAATTCATCTTCTAGATGCAAAAGTTTTTCTCTTTCTGTCTGAAGCATTTTAGTTACCGGAATTCCAGTCCATTTTGCTACCACTTCTGCAATGTCTTCTCTGGTAACTTCTTCTTTTATTAAAGAAGTTCCAGATTGAAACTCCTGTAATTGTTTTTGCAACGTTTCCTGACGTTCTTGCGCTTCTTTTATTTTTCCGTAACGAATTTCAGCTACTTTTCCGTAATCACCGTCACGTTCTGCACGTTCCGCTTCATACTTAAAATCTTCTATTTCGTGTTTTACAGCTTGAATTCCGTCAACAATATCTTTTTCAGATTTCCATTTTGCAAAGATTTCGTTTCGCTCTTCTTTCAAGTTGGCCAATTCCAAACCTAAAATTTTAAGCTTACTTTCTTCTTTCTCACGTTTAATGGCTTCAATTTCAATTTCAAGCTGCATGATTTTACGATCCAAAACATCCAGTTCTTCTGGTTTTGAATTGATTTCCATACGCAGTTTAGAAGCTGCTTCGTCCATTAAGTCAATCGCCTTATCTGGTAAGAAACGGTTGGTAATATACCTTTGCGAAAGTTCAACCGCAGCAATAATTGCCTCGTCTTTAATCTGAACTTTATGGTGCGTTTCGTACTTTTCTTTGATTCCACGAAGAATCGAAACCGCACTTTCTGTATCTGGTTCATCGATTAGAACTTTTTGGAAACGTCTTTCAAGCGCTTTGTCTTTTTCAAAATATTTTTGATATTCATCTAAAGTTGTTGCTCCAATTGCTCTCAATTCTCCACGCGCTAAAGCTGGTTTCAAGATATTGGCAGCATCCATTGCGCCTTCACCTCCACCCGCTCCTACAAGCGTATGAATCTCATCAATAAAAAGAACAATATCTCCTTCTGCAGCTGTAACCTCTTTTACAACCGATTTTAAACGTTCTTCAAATTCTCCTTTGTATTTCGCCCCAGCAATCAGAGCCCCCATATCCAATGAGAAAACGATTTTTTCTTTTAAGTTTTCTGGAACGTCTCCATCAACAATTCTATGCGCCAAACCTTCTGCAATTGCCGTTTTACCAACTCCAGGCTCACCAATAAGCATTGGGTTATTTTTGGTTCTACGAGTTAAAATTTGCAGCACTCGACGAATTTCTTCATCACGTCCAATAACTGGATCTAGTTTTCCTGTACGAGCTAATTCGTTTAAGTTTTTAGCATATTTATTTAAAGAATTGTATGTTTCTTCAGCAGAAGCAGAAGTTACTCTTTCTCCTTTACGTAATTCCTCGATTGCTGCTTTCAAGCCTTTTCCTGTAACTCCCTGATCTTTTAAAATCTGAGAAACTTTACTTTTTGAGTCAAAAATGGCTAAAATCAAATGTTCGATCGAAACGTATTCGTCGTTCATTTTTTGTGCGATTATTTCAGCTTCATTCAAAGATTTATTCGCATCTCTAGAAAGCATAATTTCGCCTCCAGAAACTTTTGGAAAGTTTTGAATTGTAGCATCTAAAAGCTGTAGAAACAATGGAACATTTACATTTAATTTTTTCAATATAAATGGCGCCACGTTTTCATCAACTTCAAAAATTGCTTTGAAAATGTGTTCATTTTCAATTTGCTGCTGGCCATTTCGCTGTGCTAATTGTTGCGACAACTGAATGGCTTCTTGCGATTTAATAGTAAACTTGTTAATATTCATATTTTTACGATTTGATTGATTTTTATTTGTTTCAATTTTATAAGATTAAAGTTACGCTTTATTGAGGTAAATCTTTAACTCAAATAATTTAACTTTGCATTTAAATAGACAAATTATATTCCATAGTAAAAAAACAGACAAAATGACGGTAAATTTCAAGTTTTAAAAACTTTTACACGTCAAAAAGTCATAAATTAAGCCACATATGAGTTTTTTTAATTCAATCTTCGGAAGTTCAGAGAACTCAGAAGCAGCAAAAAGCAAAGTCAACTGGACAGACTTAACAGATATTCGTCAATTAATGGAGATCGAAGCCATTTCAAACGAAAAACCAGTTGTGATTTTTAAGCATAGTACACGATGCAGCATCAGCCGTATGGCTTTAAAACAATTTGAAAGAGAATACGATCTAGAAGGTGTTGTTGATGCGTATTTTTTAGACTTAATTGCACATAGAGATATATCAAACGAAATTGCAAGCCGATTTGGCGTTTATCACGAATCGCCTCAATTGATTTTAATCAAAAACGGAAAAGCTGTTTATGATGTTTCGCACAGCGATATTGATGCAGAGACATTGAAAAGTAAGGTTTCGTAATTTAAATCTACTAATAAAGCACTAAAGCATAAAATAAAAAAGAAAGTTTTTTCTTATTTATTTTGTGCTTTTTCTATTCAATAAAAGTATATTTACACGAAAAAAGTGGAATATATGGAAGTGATTTGGACTGAAAAAGCCGAGAAAACATATCTAAAAAATTATGAATATCTAGTAGAAAATTGGTCTATTACAGTTGCTGAAAAATTTGACGAAGAAGTCTTAAATGTAATTGATATAATAGCAAAAAATCCTCAGATAGGTCGCTATAACAAAGATTTTGATTTCAGCGCTATATTAGTAGTCAAACAAATTTCTTTAATCTACAGTGTGATGGATGACAAAATTATGCTTTTAACTTTTCACGATAATAGACAAAAACAAATCAAAGATTTATTCTAAAATCACTTGTTTTTATTTTTGATTCTTTTAACCATTTCGCTATGCGGGATAGTTTTTCCTTCTTTAATATTTTCCCTAGCCTCTTCTATCTCTGCTAATAATTCCATTTTATAATATTCTTCAGGAGAAATAATTTTAGCTATTGCTAACATTTCATCAGCAGTAAAAGATTGATTTTGCAATTTTCTATAATAAGTAGGCCCCGACAATCCAACCTGTTCAATAATATACTTCTTTTTAAAAGGAGAATTATTGATAAGTTCATCTAGTTGGCTGGCAACCTTTTTAAAAGCGAGAATTTCTTGTATCATATATGAAACTTTTTCGTTACATTTATTTTACAAATATAACAAAATAAATGAAACAAAATTCAGACAAAATACAATTAAAAACTTCCATCTGAGCCGCCTCCGCTAAAACCTCCACCTCCAAATTCCATTGGAGAAGCTTGCGGTTTTACTTCTGGTTTCATTCCGAAAGTTGAAGCTACAACTAAAGCTTCAGCATTTAGCAACGAATCTGTATGATTGATTCTATCGGGTTTAAAAGTTAATCCGCTTTCTTTTTCTTTTAATTTTTTAATTGAAAAATAAGCGATTGCAAATAAAACTGCGCCTCCAATTGTTAGCGCCACTTCTATCGGTAAAACCGAATAATAAAATCGAATCGTATAAATTGAAAATGCAATAGCCAAAAAGCTAATCCAAAGCATTAATCGGTCTTTTGTTCTCAAAGCTTGAACCAAATAAATTATTGGAACTATAAAAGTAAAGGCATAAAAGAAAAATGCAAACGGAATATCGGTTCCCGGTTTTACATCTGTCCCTAAAAGCTCTACAGAAAGTTCTCTTACTACCAAATAATTACACGAAAGGTAAAATAAAACGAGACAAAAACTATTTGCTAATAAAAGTCCGTTATAGTAATAATTTTGAGTCAAACGGTCGATTATTTTTTTTGTGAAAAAATAAAAACCTCCAGCAAAAATAGCCGCTGTAAATGGTAAAATAGCTTTTCCTATTTCTCCGAATTCAAACATTCCAAAAAACAAAAAAGCAGTTATAGCAATACAAAAAACTAGCATTGACAATACATGCAAATACCTTAAAAACATAAACAATGCTGCAATAGCAACAAAAATTGCTATGATTATTTCGTAGCCTTCAGTTGTGATTGCTATTGCAAATCCGACATTTAAAAGCGCCCCCAGAATAAAAGCATCATCTAAACCGTGATTATGAAAATTTTTTGAAGCAAGCAATTCAGCTCCTGCAAATCCAACTATCGCAAAAATATAACAGCAGATTTGAAAAAATATGCGCTCGGAACTCACCCCGAATATAGTAATCGCACCACAAATCGATCCGAACAATAATACTCCTAGCAAAAAGAAACCAATTCTAACCAGAATATTTTTCTGGTCTTTAAGAGCTTCCAATTCTTTTTCTATAAATTTCTTTTGGTCTTTACTAATAAAACCTCCATTATACAAAGAAGCAGCTTCATCAATTAAAGCTTCATTATCTAATACTTTTTTATCGTATGCTATCATTCTGAAATTTCTTTATGAAAGTTTTTAATTAGTTTTATAAAAATTACAATTGAAGCGACGAAATAAGCTGGCAATAGTAAAATAAATATTTCCCAAAAGTCTGAGAAATCAACATTTTCAAAGATTCTAAACACGAAAATATTTCCGCCTATATAAGCGTATAAAATCATAAATACATAAAGAGACATTGCTTTCTGATCGTAACTAGCTTTATAAAAATAATAAGTAGAACCTGCTAAAATAACTCCAAAAACCATCCAAGTAAGAATATCATAATTGGTTAAATTGCTAATTGAGGCAATGCTTACAATATGAAGCGCAAAAGTGAGAAAAATTAATCCAAAATGTGTTTTGAGTGAAATTCGCTGACTGTAAATCGTCCATAAAATCAATAAAACACCAAGCATTACAGCAGAATAGCTCAAACTCTGGCTGGCGTAAAAATCATTGTTATCTAATAAAGTTTGAGGTGTTACCGAAAGTCCAACGTAAGCCGCCAAGCCAGTAATGGCGATCGTTAAAACACTTCTATTGTCAAAATAATAAGCACAAAAGAAACTCACTATTGTGGGAACCAACGTCGCTAATCCGTAATGTTCTCCAAAAGGTTTGTATTGAAATTGAAGGTATCCGATAAAAATACAAGTCAGAATATTGCCCGCCAGAACCAAATATTCTAGCACAGGATGTTCAAATGTTGTTTCATCTTTCTGAAAGCCTTTTGAATATTTAAAACAATAAAAAAAGCAAACTGCTATAACAATCAAAAGCAACGAAAGAATAGCAATATGCCCTATTGAATCGATATTCTCATATATTAAAATTCCGATTCCTGAAGTAAATAGCAATACAGACAGATATAGAAAAAGTTTTAATTCTGCATTGAGCGAAAAGATATTCAGATTTCGATACGTTTTAATTTCATCAAACTGATTTTCGGTAATTAAGCCTTTATCAAAAAGATTTTGAGTCAGCTGGCTGTCAAATTTTTTCATTGGTTAATTGGGTTGTGGTTTTCAAATATAAGTATTTTAGGATGAAAATGCTTGTTTTTAATATTTTCTAAATTTTGTACAATTCTTGCTGTAAAAGTTTAAATGAAAGACCATACATTAGTGTAAAAACAACACTTACAACTCTCTTGTTCTCAATCATTAAAGCATAAAATATTCATCAAATTAATTTGAAATTATTTTTATTCTTTTACATTTGTGCAATCGATTACATTTACTATTGAAACCACAAAAAACCACACTTAAATGAAAACAAAACTTATTTTATTAGCCTTGCTTCTGCCTTGCTCCTTTTTGTTTGCTCAAAACTATTATATGAGTGCCCCAGAAGGATTTGGAGCTGCAACAACTGGAGGAGGAAGCGCAACTCCCGTAACGGTTACTACCTTAACTGATTTAACTGCTAAATTAAAATTAACCACTCCGCAAGTTATTCTAGTTTCGGGAGCAATAAACTTTACATATACGAGCGTACAAGTAAATGACAAAACTATCATTGGACTTCCCGGAGCGCGATTAATCAACCTTGATCAAACGGCTTCTGGTTCTGGAATTTTAAATTTAAAAGCAGGATCTAACAATGTAATCATTAGAAATTTAATTTTTGAAGGGCCTGGAGCCTATGATACAGATGGACGCGATAATCTAACTTCTGAAGCTACAAATCTATGGGTTGACCATTGTGAATTTCAAGATGGAACAGATGGTAATTTTGACAATAAAGGCGCTGCAGATAATGTTACGGTTTCTTGGTGCAAATTTATTTATCTAAAAGCTCCAAAAGCTGGTGGTCCTGGCGGAGCTGATGATCACCGTTTTTCTGATTTAATTGGTTCGTCTAAAACTGATGCTCCAGCAGATGATCATTATAGTATTACATTTAAAAATTGCTATTGGGCTGAAGGCTGTAAAGAAAGAATGCCAAGAGCTAGAAATGCCGAACTTCATATTTTAAACTGCTATTACAACACCTCTGTTTCAGGTTCATTAGCCATTAGTTTAGGTGGCGGAAACAACAATTCTACTTGCTATGTTGAAGGCACCGATTTTGCAAAAATTGGAACTGCTTTTAAAAATTATATAAGTACAGACGGTGGTACAATTGGAATATCTTTTAACGATTGCTTAAATGCTCCTGCAAATTCTGGAAACACAGTAACTAAACCTGTTTATGCTTACTCTGTTTTACCCACTGCAAATGTTGCAGGATTTATTTCAAACCCTTCTTGCGGTGCTGGAGCAACACTTCAAGTTACTGCTCAAGGTGTTTTATCTACAAGCTGTAATAATTTAGGCTTAAACGAGAATGTCAATAATTTAGATTTGAAATACTATCCTTCTGTTATTAATAAACTTTTGAATATTGATTTTTCTAGTGCTGACAATGGTTTAGCCGAAGTAGATTTGTTTTCTTCAAATGGATCAAAAGTATATTCGCACCAAAAAAATGTGTCTCCTGATGAAAAATTAGAGTTGAATGTTGGAAATCTTTCTAAAGGCATATACATCTGTAAAGTTCAGATCGAAAACAGAAGCAAAACTTTTAAACTGGTAAAAAACTAAACTTACTATAAAACAAAAGGTCATTGAAAATCAATGACCTTTTGTTTTTTTATATTGCTTTTATTTACATTAAAAAGCTGTTATCCATTTTATCCTTTATATCGTTAAGGCATAAATTATTGATACTTCCCTCATGCGTGTGTTTGGTTGCTTTTGGAGATTTATAAGTTCCTTCTTCCAATTGTTCTGCAACGGCTTTGTAAGCGTCTCTAAACGGCATTCCGTCAACAACCATTTCGTTTAAAGTGTCAACCGTAAACAGATAATCGTATTTTTTATCTTCCAAAATACCTTCTTTTACCGTGATATCTTTTATTGAAAAAATCGCAATATCCAAACATGCTTTCAGGTTTTGAATCGCAGGAAACAAACCTTCTTTCAAAAGCTGTAAATCTCTGTGATAACCGCTTGGTAGATTATTTGTAATTAAAGTAATCTCGTAAGGAAGCGCCTGAATCTTATTGCATTTTCCTCTGATCAATTCGAAAACATCTGGATTTTTCTTGTGAGGCATAATGCTCGATCCTGTTGTAAGATGTGCTGGAAGTCCGATAAAATCAAAATTCTGGCTCATATACAGACAAACGTCCATAGCAAATTTTGACAATGTTCCTGCAACGCTTGTCATCGCAAAAGCAACTGTTTTTTCTGCTTTTCCACGACTCATTTGCGCAGCAACGGCATTGTATTTTAAAGTTTCGAAACCTAGTTCTTTTGTTGTAAATGTTCTATCGATTGGGAATGAACTTCCGTAACCTGCTGCAGATCCTAACGGATTCTGATCTACAATCTTAGAAGCTGCGTTCAGCATCGTGATATCATCAATTAAACTTTCAGCATATGCCGAAAACCACATTCCGAATGATGATGGCATTGCGATTTGTAAATGCGTATAGCCCGGCAATAAAACATCTTTATATTTTTCTGCCGATTCCATCAACAAATCAAAAAGCGTTTTTACTTGTTCTTTAATGGCTTTTAATTCGTCTTTTAGATATAAATGAACGTCAACTAAAACCTGATCGTTACGAGAACGAGCGGTGTGGATTTTCTTTCCTGCATCGCCTAGTTTTTCTGTTAACAGATATTCGATTTTAGAATGAACGTCTTCAAAACTGTCTTCGATTTCAAAATTTCCAACTACGATATCGGCAATAATTTCGTTTAAAGCATCAACTAGAGAAGTTGTTTCTTCTTCGGTTAATAATCCGATTTGTCCAAGCATTTTTGCATGGGCAATTGAACCTAAAGCATCATATTTTGCTAAAACTAAATCAAGTTCACGATCGTTTCCAACGGTGAATTGCTCGATTTGTTTATCTGTTGGTATTCCTTTTTCCCAAAGTTTCATAGGCTTTATTTTTTTCGCCACGAATTCACGAATTATTTTTTCAAATCTTTGTGATTATTTTTTTCGAATTAATTCGAATTAATACTAGATAGTAAAAAAACAATTCGTGAATTCGTGGCAGTTTTCTTTTCTTATAATTTGAAGAAACCTGTTAGTATCTTGATATACAAATCAACTCCTTCTTCTATTTCGTTTACAAAAATAAATTCGTCTGCTGAATGCGAACGTAATGTTTCTCCAGGCCCTAATTTTAAAGACTGACAGCTTAAAACGGATTGATCTGAAAGTGTTGGTGAGCCATAAGTTGTTCTTCCTAAAGCAATTCCCGCCTGAACTAAACCGTGCGCAACTGGAATAGAAGAAGCATTTAAATGCATTGATCTTGGTGTTACTTCGGCTTTTACGTTGGCTTTTACAACCTCCAGAATTTCCGCATTGGTATAGCGATCTGTTACGCGAATGTCAACAACTAAATCACATTCTGACGGAACAACATTGTGCTGTTTTCCTGCATTAATCTGCGTTACGGTCATTTTTACGGGACCCAAAACGTCTGAGATTTTATCGAATTTATAGTTTTTAAACCATTCCATTACCGGAATTGATTTGTATAAAGCGTTATCATCGTTTTGATGCGCAGCATGGCTTGCAGTTCCTTTTACTTTTACATCTAAAACTAAAAGGCCTTTTTCGGCTACTGCCAATTGCATTAAAGTCGGTTCTCCAACAATTGCACAATCTAATTCTGGCAAATGTTTTAAAACGCTGTTTAAACCGTTTTTACCACTGCTTTCTTCCTCAGCGGAAGCTACAATAACAATATTATGTGATAAGTTTTGGTTTTCGTAAAAATGAACGAATGTAGCTAAAAGCGAAACCAGACATCCTCCAGCATCGTTACTTCCTAAACCGAATAGTTTTCCGTCTTTTTCGATTGCTTTAAACGGATCGTTGGTGTAAGCCTGATTTGGTCTTACAGTATCGTGATGTGAATTTAGTAAAAGTGTTGGTTTCTTTTCATCGAAATATTTATTGAAAGCCCACACATTGTTATTTTCTCTCTGGAATGGAATTTCGTTTTGATTGAACCAGTTTTCTATTAAAAGAGCTGTTTGGTCTTCTTCACTTGAGAATGAAGGCGTTTCAATCAGATTTCTTAATAATTGAATGGCTTCTTTGGTAAGCGTATCTATATTTTTCATTTTAATAAGATTCAAAGGTTCAAAGGAACAAAGCAGCAAAGTTTTTGAGCTTTCCTATGACCATTTTTACTTGCGCAAATTTATTTAAAATACCTTGTGCGCTCTATTTTTTTGCCACTAATTATACGACTTTACGCAAATTGTTTTTTTGTTACAGATTTAAAATCAAAATGATTTTTTTAATGTAAACCTAAAATTATTTTCTCTTTCAACAGAGAGAATTAACGTCAATTTGTGGCAATTCTTTTATAACGTAATTGTGGTATGCGGAACATCTGCATTTTGAAGCATTCTGTGATGCCCAATTTTGATTTTCTGCACGCCTCTTGACAAACTATTGAAGCAGTTATCCAGTTTTGGAATCATTCCAGAATGGATTACTTTTTCTTCTTTTAGTTTGTTGTATAATGTTTCGTTGATTTCTGTAATTACAGACGAATCATCTTCTGAATCCTGCAAAACGCCTTGTTTTTCAAAACAATACGTCAGCGTTACATCAAAAACTTCAGATAATGCAATCGACAATTCACTTGCAATTGTATCAGCATTAGTATTTAATAATTGTCCGTTTTTGTCGTGTGTAATCGCGCAGAAAACAGGAATAATTCCAGTATCCAATAAAGTTGCTAGTAATTTAGTATTAACCTGTTTTACATCGCCCACAAATCCGTAATCAATTGTTGGATGATTTCTTTTTGTGGATTGAATTAAATTCCCGTCAGCTCCAGAAAATCCGATTGCATTATTGTCTTTTGCTTGCAATTGCGCCACAATATGTTTGTTGATTTGTCCTGCGTAAATCATCACAACAACATCTAACATCGGAGCATCGGTAATACGTCGTCCGTCAATCATTTGTGGTACTAAACCAATGCTCTGCGCCATTTTTGTAGCCGATTTTCCACCGCCGTGAACTAATACTTTATGCCCTTCAATTTTAGAAAAATCAGTTAAAAACTGCTCTAATTCTGCGGGATTGTCGATGATGTTTCCACCGATTTTTATTACTGAAACGTTCATTATCTTTAAGGTTCAAAGGGACAAAGAGACAAAGGTTCAGAGTTCTTTTCAAAGTTAATAAACCTTTGCATCTCTGTCACTTTGTAACTTTGCATCTTAAATTTATAATTTCTTCAAAATCTTCTGTAAAACTAATTGTGCCGAATACGTTCTATTATTCGCCTGCTCAATTACGATTGAATTTTCTCCATCCAAAACTTCATCGCTTACAATTACGTTACGACGAACTGGAAGACAATGCATGAATTTTCCGTTATTGGTTAAAGCCATTTTCTCAGCTGTAACCGTCCAGTTTGGATCGCTGTTTGTTACTTTTCCGTAATCATTGAAATTGCTCCAGTTTTTTACGTAAACGAAATCAGCGTTTTCAAAAGCTTTATTTTGATCGTATTCGATTTTACAATCTTGTGTAATTTCTGGACTTAACTCGTAACCTTCCGGATGTGTAATTACAAAATCCATATCTTTCTGCATTTGCATCATTTCTACGAATGAATTCGCAACTGCTTGCGGAAGCGCTTTTGGATGCGGTGCCCAAGACAAAACTACTTTTTGTTTGTTTTTATGTCTAGGTTTGAATTCTTCCATTGTGATAGCATCTGCTAAAGACTGAAGAGGGTGACGTATTGCACTTTCCATGTTTACGATTGGCACTGTTGCATATTTCAAGAATCCTGAAATTACAGTTTCTTGATAATCTTTTTCTTTATCAACCAAACCTGCAAACGCACGAATTGCGATGATATCACAGTATTGAGAAACTACTTCTGCCGCTTCTTTAATGTGTTCTGAAGCGCCAGAATTCATAACGGCTCCGTCTTCAAACTCTAAAGTCCAGCCCTCGTTGGTAAAATTCATTACCATAACGTTCATACCTAAGTTCATCGCCGCTTTTTGAGTGCTCAAACGCGTTCTTAAACTGGGGTTAAAGAATAACATTCCAAGAGTTTTATTCTTACCTAAGCTTTGATTTTTAAGCGGATTCTTTTTGATTTTGATCGCTTGTTTTACCCATTTTGATAATGAGTTGATTTCTTTTATTGAGATGTAGTTCATGTTTTTTTAATTAGAAAATTTGATAATTAGGTAATTAGATAATTGTGACATTTTCTAATTATCTAATTGACTCATTAAATTATTTTTGTAAATGGAATTTTATCTTTTAATGCGTTTAAAATAAAATTATCATTTAATCCGTTGACGATCCAGGTTTCTATATTAGCAGCTTTTGCAATTCCTGCAGCTTCAATTTTCGACTGCATTCCTCCTGTTCCGTGTGAGGATTTTGAATCCCCGATTTCTTTTTCCAGAGATTTTAAATCTTCCACCAATTTTATGGTTTCCGGATTTTCATCGTGAATTGATTCTTTCGTATAAATTCCGTTTGTATTAGTCGCAATTATCAGAATATCAACATTTAAAAGAACCGCTGTTAAAGCAGCTAATTTGTCATTATCTCCAAACCGAATCTCATCTGTCGCCACAGTATCATTTTCATTGATAATCGGAATGTAATTGTTTTTAACTAATACATTAATGGTATTTACAATGTTCTTTTTGGTCTGCTCTTTTTCAAAATCAGAATAAGATAGCAAACACTGCGAGGTATTTAATCCTAAATCTTTAAAATTCTCATTGTAAATCCGCATTAAATGAGGCTGTCCAATTGAAGCTAAAGCTTGTTTTACAAAAACATCTTTATCTTGATTATCCAGTTTTACAAACTGCTTTGCCGCCGCAATCGCTCCTGAACTTACTATGATAAACTCATATTCGTCGTTCAAAGCCGCAATCTGAATTCCAAGGTCTTCAATCTTTCCCCGCGAAATATGATTGGTTTCCTTTGTTAAGGTGTTACTTCCAATTTTTAATAAAATCCGTTTTTTACCCATGTTTTGTTTTTTAACCGCAAAGGGCGCAAGGTTTTTTTGATTTTGTTTGTCTATATAAACGCTAAGTTCGCAAAGCTAAAACTTCAATTAAATTCCAAATCTAAAATTCTAAATTCTAAAAAATCAGCAATTCACAATCTAAAATCTAAAATCTGAACTCTAAAATTACCTAATCTGTCCTTCTCCGTAAACGTACCATTTATTGGTTACCAAATGCTGTAAACCAATCGGACCTCGTTGATGTAATTTATCAGTGCTGATTGCTAGTTCACCGCCAAGCCCAAATTGTCCGCCGTCTGTAAATCGGGTTGAAGCATTTTGGTAAACAGCAGCGGCATCTATAGATTCCATAAACTGTTTGGCAACTTCATTATCTCTTGTAATAATTGCTGCCGAATGTCCTCCGCAGTATTTATTAATCATGTCGATTGCATGTTCGTCAGAATCAATAGTTCCGATTACAATTTTATAATCCAAAAACTCTTCATACCAAATATCTTCGTTTTGAAGTGTTTCGGTATCTTCGAAATTTTCAAGCGATTTATCAACGATAATTTCAACATTTTTTTCTTTTAATGTTTCGATTAGCATCGATGTAAAACCTTCAAAATTCGGAAGTTTTGGATCAATTAAAACTTTATCAACTGCATTACAAGCCGAGATTTTAGCCGTTTTTGCGTTTAAAATTACTTTTAAAGCCAAATCCGTATCAGCATCTTTATGAACGTAAACAAAATTATTTCCGCGTCCGCTTACGATTACTGGGCAAGTCGCGTGCGCTTTTACAAATTCGATTAATTTTTCTCCTCCTCTCGGAACAATTAAATCTACTTTTTGTGTTGGTTTTTCTAAAAAAGCCTGAGTTTCGGTTCTGTTATAATTCAGATATTCAACCCAATCTTTAGAAACTTTATTTTCTTCTAAGGCTTGATGCCAAAGACTTACGATTTTCAAATTGGATTTTAAAGACTCTTTTCCTCCTTTTAATAAAATTTTATTTCCGGATTTAAAAGCGATTCCACCAGCTTCAATTGTTACATCGGGACGAGATTCATAAATAATTAAAATCGTTCCAAAAGCAGCGGTTTTATTGATGACTTTGATTCCATTATCGTGTGTAAAATGAAAGCGCTCTACTCCAACGGGATCTTCCTGAGATGCTAATTGATTTAATGACAGAATCATTTCATCTACTTTTTTATCATCTACTTTTAGGCGCTCTTCCATCGCAAGATCAGAACCGTCGTAGTCGGCCAAATCTTCCTGATTGGTCAAAATAATCTGATTCCGCTCCTGTTCGACCAGTTTTGCCATGGTCCGCAAAACTGCATTGCGCGTTTCAATTGATAATGGTTTCATTTTTTTGGTTTAATTGGTTAATCGTCAATTCGTTTAATCGATTAACCAGTTAAACGATTAAACGAATTAACAGTTATAGCAAACTTAGTTTTTAAGTTCTTCTAAACTTTCTTTCAACGCTTTTACAAACGTATCAATATCCGCTTTTTTAACAGTTAACGGTGGCAAAATTCTCAATAGATTTTTGTTGTTGGCACTTCCTGTAAAAATGTGTTTTTCGATAATTAATTTCTTTCTTAAAGCAGCAACATCAAAATCAAACTCCACTCCAAGCATTAATCCTTTTCCTTTTACTTGTTTGATTCCATCAACTTCTTTGATTTTTTCTAAGAAATATTCGTAAACTTCATTTACATTTTTCTGCAAATCCAATTTTTCAATTACGTCTAAAACTGCGATTCCTGCTGCACAAGACAAATGGCTTCCGCCGAAAGTAGTTCCTAATAATCCGAAACTTGCTTCAAATTTTGGCGAAATTAAAATCGCTCCAACCGGAAATCCGTTACCCATTCCTTTTGCAACTGAAATAATATCAGCGTTGATTCCGTGGTGCTGGAAAGCGAAGAATTTTCCGCTTCTTCCGTATCCTGATTGCACTTCGTCTAAAATTAAAACTACATCATGTTTTTTACAAACTTTTTCCAAAGCCTGAAAAAATTCTGTTGTTCCTTGGTCTAAACCTCCAACTCCTTGAATTCCTTCGATAATTACTGCTGTAACATCACCTTTTGCTAATTCTGCCTCAACTAATTCGATTTGGTTTAGAGGCAAAAAAGTAACTTCCTGCTGTGCATTGATTGGCGCAACAATCTTTTTGTTATCTGTAACCGCAACGGCTGCAGAAGTTCTTCCGTGGAAAGAATTATGAAAAGCTACAACTCTTGATTTTCCGTTATGAAAAGAGGCTAATTTTAAAGCATTTTCATTTGCTTCAGCTCCAGAACTGCACAAAAATAATTCGTAATCTTCTAAACCTGAAAGTTTTCCTAGTTTTTGAGCCAATTCAACCTGTAAAGGATTCTGAATCGCATTTGAATAAAATCCTAAGTTGTCGATTTGTTTTTTCAATTTAGCCACATAATCTGGCTGTGTATGTCCGATGGAAATTACTCCATGTCCGCTGTATAAATCTAAATATTCTACTCCTTTTTCGTCAATAATGGTGCAGTCAACTGCTTTTACTGGAGTAATGTCGTATAATGGGTAAACGTTGAATAAGTTCATTTTTTTAAAGTTAAATGTTATTTGTAAAAAGTTAGATGTTGATCTGTAAACGAAATATACATTTTACATTTCACTGCTAACATTTTACACTGTTTAAAATCCGATTGGTTTCAAATGTAAACCTGTGGTTTCTTCTAATCCGAACATTAAATTCATGTTTTGAATTGCTTGTCCCGAAGCACCTTTGGTTAAGTTATCTATAATTGATGTTATTAAAACCCGGTTTCCTTTTTTCAATAAACTAATTATACATTTGTTAGTTTGAACGACTTGCTTCATGTTGATGTTCGTCGTTGTAACCGTTACAAAAGGCTCATTTTTATAGAACTCTTCGTATTTTGCCACTAAAGTTTCTAAACTATCGTCTGATTTCGTATAAAGCGTTGCAAAAATCCCTCTTGGAAAATCTCCTCTATTCGGAATAAAAAGCAATTCACTATCAAAATCATCCTGCAATTGCACCAGACTTTCTGTGATTTCACCTAAATGCTGATGTTCAAAAGCTTTGTAATGAGAAAAATTGTTGTTTCTCCAGCTAAAGTGAGAAGTTTCAGCAAGGCCTACTCCTGCTCCAGTCGAACCGGTTGTTGCATTAATATGAACGTCATTATTCAACAATCCGTCTTTAGCTAAAGGTAATAATGCCAACTGAATAGCAGTTGCAAAACAACCTGGATTGGCAATATAATCTGCTTTTTTGATTTCGGCTTTATTGATTTCCGGTAGACCGTAAACAAAATCTTTTCCTTCAAAATGAGCATCTTTATTCAATCTGAAATCATTTCCTAAATCAATGATTTTGGTATGACCAGCAAACTGATTTTCTTTCAAAAATGAAATCGATTTTCCGTGTCCTAAACACAAGAATACCACATTCACATTTGGATTGATTTCATCAGTAAAGTTCATTTCGATATCGCCCATTAAATCGTGGTGCGCCACAGAAAGCGGTTTTCCAGCGTTTGTTGTACTGTAAACAAAATCAATGTTTACTTTGGGGTGATACATTAAAATTCTGATGAGTTCTCCGGCTGTGTAACCAGAACCACCAATAATTCCGACATTAATCATGATCTAATTTATTTACAGATGAGAAAATATTTTGAGCATTTCCTAAAATCTTAATAAATCCTTTCGCATCTTCGGATGTCCAAGCATTATTCATTTCGCCGTATTGACCGAAACCTGTATTCATTAAATCATTTTCAGATTCGATTCCGTCAAGTGAGAAATGGTATGGTTTTAATGAAACCGTAACAGTTCCGTTTACTGTTTTTTGTGTGTCTTGAAGGAAAGTTTCGATGTTTCTCATCACTGGATCAAGGAATTGACCTTCGTGAAATAACATTCCGTACCAGTTTCCTAACTGTTCTTTCCAGTATTGCTGCCATTTTCCTAAAGTATGTTTCTCTAATAAATGGTGCGCTTTGATGATAATTAACGGAGCAGCAGCTTCAAAACCAACTCTTCCTTTAATTCCGATAATTGTATCTCCAACGTGAATATCTCTACCAATTGCGTAAGCATTTGCTAGTTTTTCTAAAGCTACAATATTATTTGAAGGTTTATCTGTTTTTCCGTTAAGACCAACTAATTCACCTTGTTCAAAATGAAGCGTTACTTTTTCTTCACCATCTTTTTGCAATTGTGAAGGATAAGCTTCGCTTGGCAATGGCTGTCCTGAAGTTAAAGTTTCTTTTCCTCCAACACTTGTTCCCCAAAGACCTTTATTAATAGAATATTGTGCTTTTTCCCAAGAATAGTGCACTCCGTTTTGAGCTAAATAATCTACTTCTTCTTGTCTTGAAAGTTTTAAATCTCTAATTGGCGTGATGATTTCGATTTCTGGAGCAATAGTTTGGAAAATCAAATCGAAACGAATTTGGTCGTTTCCTGCACCTGTACTTCCGTGAGCGATTGCACTTGCACCAACTTTTTTAGCGTATTTAATTGCTTCAATTGCTTGAAAAACACGTTCTGCACTTACTGATAATGGATACGTATTATTTTTTAATACGTTTCCGAAAATCAAATATTTTATTGCTTTATCATAATATTTGTCGACGATTGTCAGGTTAGCGTGTTGTGCACTTCCTAACTCGTAAGCTCTTGATTCAATAGCTGTTAATTCTTCAGCAGAAAATCCTCCTGTATCTACAAGCACAGTGTGAACTTCGTATCCTTTTTCATTTTTTAAATATTTCAAACAATACGAGGTATCTAATCCTCCGCTATAAGCTAATACTACTTTTTTCATTTTTTATAATTTAGGCTAATACTTTCGTATGTAGCAGTTTGAGATTTTTTCTAATTAATTGGTTAAACAAAAAATGCTATAATTTTATTTAAAAATAAAGCTTGTTTAATTTTTTTAAGTCTGCTCAAAACAGCCTCGTTAAAAGGATGTCTCGGCGGTGTTTTTTGTTTTTCTTTCGGGTCGTACAACATTCCTGTACAAAGACACATTTTGTTTTCTTTGCTTTGTAAAATTGGGAAATTGGTACAGGTTTTACAGCCAGCCCAAAAACTTGGATCGGTTGTTAATTCTGAGAAAGGGACTGGTTTATAACCTAATTCTGAGTTAATTTTCATAACCGCCAAACCAGTAGTAATTCCAAAGATTTTAGCATCTGGAAATCTCTTTAAAGAATAATCAAATACTTTAGATTTTATCTTTTTAGCCAAACCATGGCTTCTGTAATCTGGATGAACGATTAATCCCGAATGCGCCACAAATTTTCCGTGCTGCCAGCTTTCTATGTAGCAAAAACCTGCAAACTTTCCATCAGCCAGTGCAATCATCGCATCACCGTTTGCCATTTTTTTCTGAATGTACTCAGGAGTTCTTTTAGCAATCCCCGTGCCTCTTAACAAAGCAGATGATTCTATCGTATCGCAGATTTCTTGTGCGAATTTGAAGTGTTCTTCCTGGGTAACAACAATAGAGATCTTCATTTCAATAATTGAAGTTTAGCGTTAAAAATTAAAATGTATTGTTTAGATTGAAATCCAGAATTGAATCCGATAAAAATAGACAAAAAAGAAGTAACACTCTCTAAATCAAAAACTTGATCAAGAAAATTTACAAAATTATATATAGTTTTAGGATATGTTTGTCCAATGGACAAATTATGTGATTTCAAAATGAAAAAAGGATATGAATAAATATACGGCTATAAAACTCAGTGGATACTATAGAGATAGTGTCCGTACTTCGGGAGAAGTAATCGGTGAGTTTGTCCGTGACAAAGAAGTTATATGTAAACTTATTTTATTCATCGGTGCAAAAGTACATTATTTTTTTATTTACAAAACAAAAAAAATAAATTCTAACATTTTTTTGACGTTTTGTGAATATACTCATAAAACAAAACCCGATAATTATTTCTAATTATCGGGTTCTGAATATTTTATATTTTTAAAATTTTACTTTTTCGTAAATGGAATTACTTGTCCATTATCTATAAGCGTCATATCGAAACCTGTTTTAGCTTCGTTAAATTTAAATTTCAATCCTGCTCTTTTTGATTCAAATGTATCTTTTTCATTTGCAACAGGGTTTAAAGTAAATTTAGGATAATTTGGAAGCTCAGCGTATAAAACACTGTTTTTCTCTGTCAATTCAATTGTCAAAGGAGACTTAGTAGTAACATAATTACCTAAGTATCCGTCTAGAATAATGTCTTTTTCAATTTTTCCGCTTCCCGCTTTCCAAACATTATTAGACATATTGTTATCTGGAAAAGCATGGTCCGGATCTAACGTGATGCTTTCAATTTCTTCTGTAGAATTATGTTTGAAAGACCAAGAATTGTTTCTCTGCCAGATTTCTACTGGAATATTAACTCTTGATACTTTTCCGCTTTTTGATTTTACATCCAAAACAATCGGCATTGGCATTTTATCAAAGTTTTCAACTGTAATTACAGCTCCTTTAGCCGGATCATTTTTTACATATTTAACCGAGTTAACTCCTTGGTCAAAACGCCAATTGTTTACATACCAGCTTCTCCAGAACCAGCTTAGATCTTCTCCAGCTACATTTTCCATACTTCTAAAGAAATCATCTGGTTGCGGATGTTTATAAGCCCAACGCTGGATATAAGTTCTAAAAGCAGTATCAAAACGCTCTTTGCCTAAAATTTGCTCCCTTAAAATGACTAAACCTGCACTTGGCTTAAAGTAGCATAACATGCCAATATTAGCTTCCTTCATATTATCAGGAGAACTCATAATCGTTTCCAAATCAGGTCTTGTAAATGGTTCTGCCATTTCATGCAAATCTGTTGGCTGTTCTTTGTATTCGCCATTATTAAAAGCAGCCGTACTTAATGAATTAATAAAAGTATTAAATCCTTCATCCATCCAAGCAAACAACCTTTCGTTTGAGCCCACGATCATTGGAAACCAAATGTGTCCAAATTCGTGATCTGTAACTCCCCATAAATCAGCCCCTTTAGATTTCCATCCGCAGAAAACAATTCCAGGATATTCCATTCCACCTTCATTTCCTGCAACGTTTGTAGCCGCTGGATAAGGATATTCAAACCATTGTTTAGAATAATGTTCAATCGATGCTTTTACATATTCTGTAGAACGTCCGTAACCATCTCGCCCATCACTTTCAACAGGATAAGCAGATAATGCTAAAGATTTTTTACCGCTCGGAAGATTAATTTTTGCTCCATCTAAAATGAAAGCTGGAGATGATGCCCAAGAGAAATCACGCGCATTTTTGATTTTATAATGCCAAGTTTTTTCAGTCCCAGCATTTGCATTTGCAGTAGAATTTACTTCATCTGCAGTACGAATCATAACTGTTTTGTCGCTGTTAGAAGCGTCTTTGTATCTTTTTAATTGCTCAGCAGAAAACACTTCCTGACCGTTTAACAATTCTCCAGAAGCCACAACATAATGATTTCCAGGAACTGTAAGTTTTACATCAAAATCTCCATATTCTAAATAAAACTCTGAAGCACCTAAATATGGAGCTGTATTCCAGCCTCTCACATCATCGTATACACACATACGCGGATACCATTGTGCAATAGTGAAGATTTTTCCGTTTTTAGTTTCTAAAACTCCCATTCTGTCTGACCCTTCAAAAGGTGCAATGAAAGAGAATTCGATTTTAATCTTTACAGAACCTCCTTTTGCAGCCAATTCCTGAGGAAGGAAAATCTGCATTCTCGTATCTGTAACTATATATTTAGCAACTGTTTCTGTTTTAGTTTTACCGCCAGAAATTACTTTTACCGATTTAATTTTATTTCCTCCGTCAAAGACTTGTCCTTGAGCTCCGTTACGGCTTCCCGTTAAAGGCACAAGAGCATTTCCTCTTGAGTCTTCTTTAAATAAGTTTTGGTCCAAATTCAGCCAAAGAAATGATAATTTTTGAGGACTATTATTCGTATAGGTAATTTCGTCTGTCCCAACAATTTCGTTGGTATTTCCATTTAATTTTGCCGTAATCTGATAATCGGCTCTATTTTGCCAGTATTCTACTCCTGGTTCTCCGCTTGCAGTACGAGTACTTGTAGCATTTTTGGTGTAAAAATGAGGTCCAAAGGCATCATGATAATTATAATTGTTTACTGGATTTGTTGCTGACGGAGTTTCCTGCGCCCATACTGAAGAAATCCCAAAAAATAAAGCCGCGGTTAAAATGGCTTTCGCAGATTGCTTTTTCATATTTTTAGCTGTTTATGTAGCAAATTAATGAAAAAAAAAGCTATTTACAGAGAAGTTTTAAAACATAAATTTAATTTTAGCAAAATTTTATTAATAAAATAATTTAGCCTTTTTCTTAAAAAACTAAATTTTATAAAATATATTTACATCTCTATAAAAAACATTCATTATACATTCTAGCATCGTGACTACAACTATTTCAAATTCAATATTAACGGCTTCAATTAAACATGCAGGAGCCGAATTATTTTCGATAAAAGACAATCAAAGCAACGAATATATCTGGGAAGGTAATCCCGATTTTTGGGGTAAACATTCTCCTGTCCTTTTTCCTATTGTAGGAACTTTAAAAAATAACACTTACAAAATCAAAGAAAAAGAATATCACTTGCCTCGTCACGGTTTTGCTCGTGATATGGAATTTGATTTGATTGAAAAAACCGAAAACAAAGCTATTTTCTCTCTTAAATCTTCTGAGGAAACATTAGAAAAATATCCTTTTGAATTTGAATTGCAACTTATTTATACGCTTAATGAAAGCTCTTTGGAGCTTGAATACAAAGTAATCAACAGCGGAAAAGAAAAAATGCCTTTTTCAATTGGAGCCCATCCTGCAATTGCACTTCCTGATCATTTTGAAAATTATGCTTTTCGATTCGAAAAAGAAGAAAACTTAAAATATTATCTTCTTGAAAATGATTTGATTTCATCTCAAACTAAAATTTTAGAAACAAAAAACGGCGTTGTTCCTTTAAATTATGAGCTGTTTAAAAATGACGCTTTAATTTTTAAAACATTAGAATCTAAATCATTGACTATTCTTAATGATTCAAAACCTTATGTAAAAGTTGAGTATCATGATTTTCCCAGTTTAGGAATCTGGACTAAAGAAAATGCACCTTTTATCTGTATTGAACCTTGGCTGGGTTATTCGGACACTGATGAAAACACAGGCGATTTATATAAAAAAGAAGGAATTTTGACGTTGGATGAAAATAACGATTTCAGTGCAAAATTTAGTATTACTATATTATAATATACAAAATGTTAGAATTTAATTTTTCTCCTTTTCCAACAATAGAAACCGAGCGTTTGATCTTGGACAGACTTAATGAAACTGATGTAAAAGAAGTTTTCGAAATACGTTCTAATCCAGAGATTATGAAATTTATTCCGCGTCCTTTGGCTAAAAACCATGAAGATGCATTGGCTCACATCAATACCATTAACGAAAATATCGACAAGAACATTGGCATAAATTGGGCGATTAGACTTAAAGGAGACCCAAAACTATTAGGAATAATTGGATTCTACAGAACACAATTTGAAAATTACCGATCAGAAATTGGCTATATTCTAAATTCTGATTCTCATGGCAAAGGAATCGTTCCAGAAGCAGTAAATGCATTGACAAACTATGGCTTCAAAGAATTAAAATTACACTCTATTGAGGCGGTAATAGATCCAGAAAATTATGCCTCTGAAAAAGTATTACAAAAATGCGGATTTGTTAAAGAAGCTCATTTAAAAGAATCAGAGTTTTGGGAAGGAAAATTTCTTGACAAGGTAATCTATTCATTACTAGAAAAGTAACTTTTAATTCTTGTTAAAATAATCTTATAAAGAATTATTGTTTCTTGTTATAAGTTATATTTGCGCTCGAAATCAGCGAAAAACAGCTGTTTTGAATTCCAAAATTTATGAAAAAAATACCCGCCCTCCTTGTTCTTTTATTCTGTATTCAATTACAAAGTCAGACTTTTGTAAAATTTAATGGTGCTACTGCACTAGTTGGCGTTCCAAATATTGGCGTAGAAACCAGTATTGGAGAAAAAACCACTTTTAGTGCAGATGTTATGGCTTCCTTCTGGGAATCGTTTAATGGACATTCTCCTATGAAATTTATAACCGTAACTCCTGAAGTTCGTTACCATTTTAAAGAAAAATACAACGGTTTTTATGCAGGAGCTCATATCGGAGCCGATAAATATAAATTACAAAAATGGAATTACTGGAACAGTAATCATTATGAAGATGGTTTTGGATACAGACTTGGAGCTACAGTTGGTTACAATCTGAAATTAAATGACAAATTTTTGCTTGACTTTTTTGTTGGTGGCGGATGGCACCAAGGATTTTATCACGGATACTATAATGACGGCACTCCTGGGAGATATGAAAAAGCAGTTCACTGGAATAAAAGTGGCGAATGGCTTCCGTATCATGGAGGAGTTATGATTTCTTATAAATTATAAGATCAACTTAACTTAGGAAGCGTTTTAATATAAAGCTCTTCTACTTTCTTTCGAGCCCAATCTGTTTTTCTTAAGAAAGTAAGACTTGATTTTACACTCGGATTTGAAGTAAAGCATTTGACAGAAATTAATTCTCCTAAAGTATCAAAACCATAATAATCAACTAGCGTTTCGACAATTTTTTGAAGTGTAATTCCGTGTAAAGGATCTTTAGACTGGTTTTGCATTTTAAACTTTTTAAATAATATCAAAAGACCGTACTTTAAAGCACGGTCTTTTTTTTGTAAAATTACTAAAATAGAATTTTACGTTAATCAAATAAAGAGAATAAATTAGAATATGAATTTAAATCCTACAGAAATTGGAGAAGTTAAAGTTGGATTACTTCCGCCTAAAGCGCCATTATACAATGGTTCAACATTTGCAACATGAGCTAAACCAAAATTAGTAACTGTAGTTTTTTCTCCTACCTTAGGATCCAATGTTGTAGAAGTAAAGTTTGCTAAATCATAAGAAAACTCAACAGAGAAGTTTTTAGTTACAAAATAGTCAAACCCTCCAGACACAGACAAACCAACTTGATTCACTTTTAAATCGCTTTCTTTTTCTTTTCCTGTGATAACTGGTATTGCTGCCTGTCCAAAGAAATATAATGAACCTGCTACATTCCAATATTTTCTAACCAAAGGCTGAATAACAATTAAATCTGTTTTTGCAGCTGTTCCAGCATCTGAATCTGCTTTAATATTAATATATCCTACTGCTGCTCCAACAGCTACAGATGGCGTTACAAATGTTCCAACAATTGGCAATACAGAAATATTTGTTGCTTTTACATCACCAGTTTTTGTCTGCTGGTAACCAAACTGAGAAGTAGCAAACCAAGCGCCTTTTAATCCTTGAGATGAATCTTGAGCTTTAGCGGCAAAACCGATTAACACTATACTCATTAACGTTACAATTTTTTTCATTTTATTTTGGTTTTTAAAATTATAAGACAAACTTATGAGTAAGCTTTTTCCTTAAAAATGATTAAAATCATAGATTGAAAAAAAATCTTGAATTATCTTTATCTGTTACATTTTTTTTCAATTTTGTCTTACATTTGCAGTCATGATAAAATCAGTCAACATACTTAACAAAAGAGCCAGATTCGATTATGAAATAATCGATACGTATACTGCTGGAATTGTTTTGGCGGGAACAGAAATTAAATCTATACGTTTAGGAAAAGCAAATATTACCGAAAGCTTCTGCGAGTTTAGCGGCATGGAACTTTTTGCCATTAATACTTATATTGAAGAGTATTCTTTTGGAAATCAGTTCAATCATAAATCAAGAAGCGAGAGAAAATTACTTTTAAATAAAAAAGAATTAAAAACACTTCATAAAAGTGTTCAGGCAAAAGGTTTAACAATCATTCCTTTAAAATTATTTACAAACGAAAAAGGTTTAGCCAAACTGCAAATCGGATTGTGCAAAGGGAAAAAGAACTATGACAAACGTGAATCTCTAAAAGAACAAGATACCAAACGTGATTTGGACCGTATTAAAAAAGCTTTTAACTAAAAGCTTTTTTAATTTTACATAAACCTCTATTTATTAATATTTTATAGTTATTTTTACTTATAACCAATTTAACTGTAAAATATGAAAAAGTACTTAGTTTTGTTTTTCGCTATTGCAGCGTTTTCAAGTTGCGGCAGTAATACTTCTATTGTAAACAGCTGGAGAGATCCCGATGTGACGATTACTCAGGAACATTTTAAAAAAGTTTTGGTTGTAGCTTTGGTCAAAGACGAAGCTTCGAGACGAATTATAGAAAACAGAATTGCCGCAAGTAATCCTGTATTCAAAACTTCGTATCAATACTTAAACGCAACCTCACAATTATCGAAAGAAGAAAAACTAAAGGTTTTACAAGACGAAAATTTTGACGGAGTTGTCAGCATGCGTTTAGTCAGTAAAGAAAAAGAAACTACCTACGTTCCCGGAACTTACACTGGAATGTATTATGGAGGCTTTGACGGATTATATACCGGAATGTATGGTTACGGTTTTGGAAATTGGTACGGAATGTATTCTCCAAACTTCTATGATCCTGGATATTATCAAGAAACGACATCTTATATGGTAGAAACCAATGTCTTTTCGCTAAAACAAAATAAGCTAATCTGGACCGGAACGACAGAATCACAATATGTTACCGACTTAGGACAAACTGTAGATGCCATAATGCAATCTGTTGTAAAAGAAATGAAAAAAGACGGTTCTCTTCCTCCAAAATAAAATTTAGAAAGCAGTACTTAAAATACTGCTTTTCTTTTATATAAAAAATTGACTATTTTTGTCAAGACTTAATTTTTCATCAGATGAAATCTCTTTTAAAAAATGCTCGAGAGCAAAAAGGTTTTAAAACCCGTGAACTGGCACAGCTTGCCAATATCGATCAGGCTTTAATCAGCAAATTTGAATCGGGAACTAGAAAGCCAACAAAAGATCAAATTGTAAAATTGTCTCAGCTTTTAGAAATTGATTATGAAACATTAATGATTGCCTGGCTTAAAGAAAAAATTCTTTACGAAATTGGCGATGAAGAGTTTGCTTTGAAGGCTTTGAAAATTGCCGAAGATGAAATCAAATACAATAAAACAGTTTCCAATCTTAAATTATCTACTTCATTAGAAAAAATTTTAAAAGAAATTGATGCTTTAAAAGAAAAACTAGATTCTCACCGTCAGTATGATAGTTTTAAGATTAAACAGGCTCTTGAATTAGAATATACTTTTGAAAGTAATAGAATTGAAGGAAATACAATGACTCTTCGCGAAACAGATATGGTCATTAATGAGGGTTTGACTATTTCAGGAAAAAGTATGCGGGAACATCTCGAAGCGATAAACCATCAGGAAGCCATTGGTTTTATAAAAGATTTAATGAATAAAAGCAATTCGTTAAACGAACGCGATCTTTTATCCATACATAATTTAATTTTAAGAGGAATTATTCCTGAAGATGCAGGTCGCTATAGAAAAGTTCAAGTCATGATACAAGGCAGCACACACATGCCTCCACAGCCTTTAATGGTTCCGCAAGAAATGGAAGAATATTTTATTTGGTATGAAATCAATAAAAACAAATTGCATCCTGTTATTTTAGCAGCTGAAATGCATGAACGATTAGTTGCTATTCATCCTTTTATTGATGGAAACGGCAGAACTTCAAGATTGATTATGAATTTAATTTTGATGCAAAAAGGATATCCAATTGCTAATATTAAAGGAGATTATGAAAATCGAATGCAATATTATCAATCTTTAGAAATAGCGCAAACCAAAAAAGACAAAGAAGATTTTTTTCTTTTTATAGCTCAAAGAGAAAAAGAAAGTTTGGAAAGATACATTTCAATTCTCACTCAATAAAAAAGCCCGTATAAACGGGCTTTTCTTTTAATTTTTATCTTCTAATAAAGGAACAAATCTAAATTCTCCAAACTCATGTTTTTCAAATTGAGTTTCATTTTTTCTTATCAATAACGTCATAATCTGAACATCTTCTCCCAATGGAATAACAAGCCTTCCTCCTATTTTTAATTGCGCCATTAAAGGCTGCGGAATAAATGGCGCACCTGCTGTAACTATAATACTGTCAAAAGGCGCAAAATTTGGCAGTCCTTTATAACCATCGCCAAAAGTAACATGTTTTGGGCGGATATTTAATTTCGGAAAAAGATTGGAAGTCGTTTTAAACAATTCATTTTGTCTTTCAATCGTATACACTTTTGCTCCAAGCATAAATAAAACAGCTGTCTGGTAACCAGAGCCTGTTCCGATTTCTAAAATCTTATGATCTTTCTTAACTTCAAGCAGTTGCGATTGAAAAGCTACTGTATAAGGCTGTGAAATAGTCTGCCCCGCCCCAATTGGGAAAGCTTTGTCCTGATAAGCGAAATCTTCAAAACTTGAATTTAAAAATAGGTGTCTTGGGATTTTTTTTATCGCTTCTAGAACAGCTCTATCAGTAATTCCTTTTTGCTCTAAAGTGCTTACTAATTGATTACGAAGTCCTTGATGTTTGGCAGTATCTTTCAAAATGGGTAGGTTTTATTTTCGCAAAAATAAGAAACAAAACAGGATTTCAAATATTGATTTTTAAATAATAAATTTATAAAGCTGAAACTTGAATTTTAATGTCTCCATTTGTCAGGCTGAGCGTAGTCGAATCCCTTTGTTCGTTAACGTAAGTCCTTTGACTACGCTTTAGGGTGACAAGCCAGAAAACGCAACTCACAACTAAGGACTATAAACTAAGGACTAATTAACTATCGACTCACAATTACTTTAAATTCACTTTCACGTTAAACAAATAAATTATATTTTTGTTTAAAATACATTCTCATGTTAAAAGTAGGAGTTTTAGGTGCTGGTCATCTTGGTAAAATACATTTACGCTTATTACAACAATCTGACAAATACGAATTAGTTGGATTTTACGACGAAAATCAAGAAAATGCCGAAAGAATCTCAAAAGAGTTTGGCTATAAAAACTTCAGCACAATTGCAAAACTCATTCACGCTGTCGACGTGATTGATATTGTTACTCCAACACTTTCGCACTACAAATGCGCTAAAGTTGCCATCAAATCAGGAAAACACATCTTTATCGAAAAGCCAATTGCCAATACTGTAGAAGAAGCAGAAGAGATTATCGCTCTTGCTAAAGAATACAATGTAAAAGGACAGGTTGGCCACGTAGAGCGTTTTAATCCTGCTTTTATTGCTACAAAAAACATGATCGAAAATCCGATGTTTATAGAAACGCATCGTTTGGCCGAATTTAATCCGCGTGGTACAGACGTTCCCGTGGTTTTAGATTTAATGATTCATGATATCGATGCTATTTTAAGTGTTGTTAAATCGAAAGTAAAAGATATTCACGCGAGCGGTGTATCAGTTATCAGTGACACACCAGATATTGCCAATGCGAGAATCGAATTTGAAAATGGATGCGTTGCTAACTTAACGGCAAGCAGAATTTCATTAAAAAATATGCGCAAATCACGTTTCTTTCAAAAAGACGCCTACATTTCTGTTGACTTTTTAGAAAAGAAATGCGAAGTAGTTCGAATGAAAGATGCGCCAGAAGTTCCTGGAGATTTCGATATGATTCTTCAAAATGCTGAAGGTGTAAAAAAACAAATCTATTTCACCAATCCAGATGTTGAAGCAAATAATGCGATTTTGGACGAATTAGAATCTTTTGCCAATGCAATTAATACCGATACAACTCCTGTAGTAACACTTGAACAAGCTACAGATGCTCTAAGAGTGGCGTATCAAATTATTGATTGTTTCAATAAATAATAAATTTAAAAAAATAAGTTAGCCACGAATTCACGAATTATTTGCTGAATTCGTGGCTAAATCATAAAATATAATTTCACGATATACTATGAAAACAATAGCTGTAATTGGAGCAGGAACAATGGGGAACGGAATTGCACATACTTTTGCGCAAAGCGGATTTACTGTAAAACTAATTGACGTTTCTGAAAAATCATTAGATAAAGGAATGGCAACTATTGCGGCTAACCTAGACCGTATGTTGTCTAAAGGAACCATTACGCAGGAAGATGTCGCAAAAACAATCACTAATATTATCACTTATACCGATCTAAAAGACGGTGTTGTAGGCGTTGATTTAGTCGTAGAAGCTGCAACTGAAAATGTGGAATTAAAACTAAACATCTTCAAACAATTAAACGAATATTGTTCTCACAACACGATTTTAGCTACCAATACTTCTTCAATTTCTATCACACAAATCGGAGCTGTTGTCGCACATCCTGAGCGCGTTATCGGAATGCATTTTATGAATCCAGTGCCGATTATGAAATTAGTCGAAATCATCCGCGGGTACAATACAAGCGATGAAGTCACTAAAATCATCATGTCTTTATCTGAAAAATTAGGTAAAGTTCCTGTTGAAGTAAACGATTATCCTGGTTTTGTGGCGAACCGAATTTTAATGCCAATGTTAAACGAAGCAATCGAAACGTTATACAATGGAGTTGCTGGTGTTTACGAAATTGACACGGTAATGAAATTAGGAATGGGACATCCAATGGGACCATTACAATTAGCTGATTTTATCGGTCTTGATGTTTGTCTTGCCATTCTTAATGTAATGTACGACGGATTCAAAAACCCGAAATATGCTCCTTGCCCACTTCTTGTAAATATGGTTAGAGCTGGAAAACTGGGAGTAAAATCTGGTGAAGGTTTTTACGATTATAGTGAAAGTAAAAAAGCAGAGAAAATCTCTAAACAGTTTTTATAAAAAGAAATATCATGTCGATTCAATCGAATTTAAATACAATTAAAGCAACCTTACCTGAACATGTAACTCTAGTTGCTGTTTCAAAAACTAAACCTGTATCCGATTTGATGCAGGCTTATGAAGCAGGTCAACGTATTTTTGGAGAAAACAAAATTCAGGAAATGACTGAAAAATGGGAACAAATGCCAAAAGATATCCAATGGCATATGATTGGTCATGTTCAGTCGAATAAAGTCAAATTTATGGCGCCGTATGTGACTTTGATTCATGGCGTTGACAGTTTGAAATTATTGCAGGAAATCAACAAGCAAGCTTTAAAAAATAACAGAATTATAGATTGTCTTCTTCAAATTTATATTGCCGAAGAAGAATCTAAATTTGGTTTGGACGAAAGCGAATTAAACCAACTTTTAACATCTTCTGAGTTCAAAGAGTTGAAAAATATTCGTATCTTAGGTTTAATGGGAATGGCCACTTTCACCGAAAACCAAAACCAGATAAAAAAAGAATTCACACATTTAAAATCGATTTTTGATTCTATCCAAAAACTGAATATTGTTGATTTAAAAACAATTTCAATGGGAATGTCTGGAGATTATCAATTGGCTATTGAATGCGGAAGCACAATGGTTAGAATTGGAAGCAGCATTTTTGGAGGAAGATAATTGCAAAAATCAATTACAATATCAAAAATCAATAATTTTAAATGGAAAAAATATTCAATTTTGAAGATCGACTAGTTCGTTTCGCAGGAGAATGTATTTTCTTTACCAGAAAATTAGAAAGAATATTTGAAAACGAATATTACAAAAATCAATTAATAAGATCATCAGGAAGTGCATCTTTAAATTTTGGAGAAGCACAAGGAACAATAACAGATAAGGATTTTGTTTTTAAAGTTTCGCTCGTTGTAAAAGAATTAAAAGAGTCAAGAAACTCTAAAAATTTTAGATTATATTAAAGAAGGAGATAACGATCAAAGAAATAAACTTTTAATTGAAGTTGAACAGCTTATTGCAATCTCATCAAAAATGATAATTAATAAAAAATAATTTTTCAATATCAATGACAATGGCAATCACAATAACAATTTTCAAAAATTGATATTGATTTTTGATATTGTAATTGTAATTGATTTTTTGATATTGACATTGAAATGTACGCAATACTTGACATAGAAACCACTGGGGGACAATTTAATGAAGAGGGAATTACCGAAATCGCTATCTACAAATTTGATGGGCATGAAGTAGTTGATCAATTCATAAGCCTTGTCAATCCTGAAATTCCGATTCAGCCTTTTGTTGTAAAACTGACAGGAATTAATAACGCTATGTTGCGTTCTGCTCCGAAATTTTACGAAATTGCCAAACGCATTATTGAAATTACTTCAGACTGCGTAATTGTAGCTCACAACGCTTCTTTTGATTACAGAATTCTAAGAACCGAATTCAGACGCTTAGGCTACGATTTTGAAGCCAAAACACTTTGTACGGTTGAATTAGCAAAAAAATTAATCCCAGAACAGCCGTCTTATAGTTTAGGAAAACTAGTTCGTGCACTCGGAATTCCGATGGCAGACAGACATCGCGCCAGCGGAGACGCTATGGCGACCACAAAGCTGTTTAAAATGCTTTTGGAAAAAGACACCGAGAAGACAATCGTGAAAGATTTTATAAAACTCGAAGTCGAAAAAGGAATTTCTCCAAAATTTTTAGATATTTTAAATCAAATGCCAACCAAAACTGGCGTTTATTATATTTATAATGAAGGTGGTACGCTAATTTATATCGGCAAAAGCCAAAACATAAAAAAAAGAGTCAATCAGCATTTTACTGGAGTGACTACTAAAAGCAAAAGGATTCAAGCAGAAGTTTTTACCATCACTTACGAAGAAACTGGAAGCGAATTAGTAGCGCTTTTAAAAGAAAGCCAAGAAGTAAAAACCAATCGTCCGAGATACAATCGTTCACAAAAGAAAACTGTTTTTCCTTTCGCATTATATGCCGAAAAAGATGCAAACGGTTATATGAATCTAAAACTAGAAAAAGCAGACGGAAGAAAAAAAGAAATCACGTCTTTTGCTTCTTTACAAGACGGTAAAAATGCGCTGTTTAGATTTACGGCAAAATACCATTTATGCCAGAAACTGACAGGTTTATACCAAACCAAAAACGAATGTTTTCAATATAAAATCAAAGAATGCGACGGCGCTTGCATTGGCGAAGTTACTCCCGAAGTTTACAATTTAAGAGTACAGCAATTCATTTCCGAAAATAGCTTCGAAAATAAAAGTATGATTTTAATTGACAGAGGCCGAAATATAAACGAAAGAAGCGCGATTTTAATCGAAAACGGCATGTATCAAGGTTACGCTTACTACGATCTAAATTATCAGATTACCAATATTGATATTCTCAAAAATATTCTGATTCCAATGCAGCACAACCGCGATGTAAAAAACATTATTCAAAACTATATCCGCAAAAGTAAATCGTTAAAAGTGCTTCATTTTTAGTGCAATAAACATTTTGTATCTTCATAGTATGGTAAAACACAAATCTAAATACGAACTTTTTAGAGAAAGAATAAAAATCATTCTCTATGGAACCAACACTTTAGCAGGTAGAATGTTCGATTTGGTTCTTTTAGGTTTAATCTTACTGAGCGTTCTTTTAATCATGCTCGATACCGTTGAAGGAATCAGTTCTAAATATCACGAGCAATTAATTATTTGCGAATGGGTCATTACAATATTCTTCACCATCGAATATATTCTGAGAGTTATTTCCATTCAAAAACCAATAAAATACATTTTTAGCTTTTACGGAATCATCGATTTGCTCGCCGTTTTGCCAATGTACTTGTCCATCTTTTTTCCTGGCGCAAGTATTTTGTCCATCGTGAGAGCGCTACGTTTTCTTCGATTGTTCAAAATTTTGCACATTCCGCAAATCAACCATCAATCTTTACAGCTAAAAGAAGCCATTGATGCGAGTAAAGAAAAAATTCTTGTTTTTATTTATTTCGTCTTAATCAGCACCATCATAATTGGTTCCATAATGTATTTGGTCGAAGGAAAAGAATCTGGTTTTACAAGCATCCCAATGGGAATATATTGGACAATTGTTACCTTGACAACCGTTGGTTATGGAGACATTTCTCCACAAACCCCGTTAGGACAATTCATTGCAGCCTTTGTTATGATTTTAGGTTACGGAATAATCGCCGTTCCCACAGGAATTGTAACCGCTGAATTTGCTAAAAAGAGCTTAAAAAACAATACGGTAAACAGTAAAAAAACATGCACAAAATGCCAGTCTCAAGTTCATTTTGACAACGCAAAATATTGTTATGAATGCGGAACAGAATTGCCAAATAATTAATTTAAGAAGCTAATCCATCTGTACATTGCAACTCCTCCTTATCTTTGCTGTTTTTTTAAGTCATAAAAAGAGCTTCCTCCGGTCGCTTTTTTATTCCAAAAAAAACACACAAATATAAGTCCGGGGTTTCCATTTCCATCTGGGCTAAAAAATATGAAATACCTAATAACAATCGTCGGACCAACAGCAATAGGCAAAACAGCCTTGAGCATTGCTTTGGCACAACACTTTAACTGCGAAATTGTTTCTTGTGACAGTCGTCAGTTTTTTAAAGAAATGACCATCGGAACAGCCGTTCCAAGCGAAGAAGAATTAAATGCAGCTAAACATCATTTCATTCAAAACAAATCCATTTTTGAAAATTATACCGTAGGTGATTACGAAAAAGAAGCACTTTCAAAACTAGAAGAATTATATCAAAATAACGATTTTGCCATTCTAATCGGCGGATCAGGACTATATGTCGATGCCATTTTAAAAGGTTTCGATGAATTTCCAGAAATCGCTCCAGAAGTTCGTCAGGAAGTCAATTCAAAGTATGAGAAATTCGGAATCGAATATCTTCAGGAACAATTGAAAAATCTAGATCCCGATTATTATCAAAAAATAACAATCGAAAACCCGCAGACCTTACAAAACCCACAGCGAATGATGCGTTTTGTAGAAGTTTGCATCGGATCGCAAAAACCGTATTCTTCCTTTTTAAATCTAAAGAAAAACAACAGAAACTTCACACCTATTTTAATTGGTTTAGACGCAGATCGTGAAATAATTTACAGCAGAATCAATCAGCGCGTCGACATCATGATGAACATGGGATTGCTGGAAGAAGCAAAAGCACTTTATCCTAACAAAGAGTTAAATGCTTTACAAACGGTCGGTTATAGAGAATTATTTAGTTATTTTGACGGAGAATTCACTTTGCCATTTGCAATTGAGGAAATCAAAAAAAATACAAGAAGGTTTTCAAAAAGGCAATTAACGTGGTTCAAAAGAAACGAAAACACCAAATGGTTTGATTACTCAACAGATAGAAAAAACATTATAGGCTATATAGAAAATCTCCTAGAGTAAAATCTTTGTTCTATATTCTTTTCTCTATTTTCAAGAAGAAATCTAAAATCAACAATCTAAAATTAAAAAATGCCAATATCTCCCAATTTCACATCAGTTTTAACCAAAGACTGGGAAATCAATTTCACACAATGCACGCCAACTGGTTACTTAAAATACACCGATTTGTGCAACCTTTTACAGCTTACCGCAGCTGCACATTCAGAAGTTGGAGGTATCAGTTTTAGTGATATGCAGGAATTTGATCAAGCTTGGGTTCTAAGCCGTATGCGTGTAGAAATAACTGCTTTGCCAAAATGGCAAGATGTGGTCACCGTAAAAACATGGATTAATAGTTTAGAAAATTCACGTTCAGTCCGTGCACTGGAAATGTATGTAAACGGAAAAAAAATAGTAGGAAGCGAAACATTTTGGGCCGTTTTCAACACAAAAGCACGCCGTCCAGAAGCTCTGGCATTACCTTTTGAACATTTCGAATTATTTCCAGAAAATAGAGCTACAATTGAAGGCTTTTCTAAAATAAATATTAATTCTGAGAAAGAATCCGTTTTTGAAAAAACCGTTTATTTATCAGATTTAGACATTGTAAATCACGCCAATAATGTAAAATATTTGGAGTGGTGTCTCGATCATGTAAACCCAAAAAGAATTCTACAGCAAGAAGTAAAAAGTTTTGAAATGAATTTCATAAAAGAACTTTCTTTAAACGATAAAGTTATTATTCACGAAAGTGATAATGAAGAGCAAACCGAAACTACTTTCACGATTACAAAAGGCGAAAAGACTTGTTTTGCTTTAGAATTACATTGGAAATAACTAAAACCGCTCAACTCTTGCAAGGTTTCCAAAACCTTGTAGGTGTGCAATTGTACGCCACAAACCTACAAGGTTTTGGAAACCTTGCAGGAAATCAAATAGCAAAATCCATACAACAAAAAACGATGCAAGTTGCATCGTTTTTTGTTGTATTAGAATCATTTCGATTTCTTTTTAGAGCCTTTTTTATCTTTTTTAGATTTCTTGTTTTCCAATAAATCTATTTTACTTTTAATTCGTTTTTCCACTTCGCTTATTCCAGAATCGTAATCGTGCTGCATAGAGAATAATTTTGCCTGCTTAATTTCTTTCAAAGCATCTTTAAATTTATGCTGTACTTCAAGTAACATCGCTTTCTTAATAAAAATTTCGGCTTTATTTATTCCTTTAACAGTCAAAGCAAAATCAATCAATTTCTCAGCTTCTTCATAATCTTCATTCAAAATCAGCGTCTGTAAATAATACGGATACACTTCAAGCGCATGAATATTAATCGATAAAGCTTCCTGAAAATAAGATTTAGCTTCTTCATAATTCATAAGCTGTTCGGCCTGAATGCGTCCGTACAAACATAAAATCATCGTATTTTTTGAATCATAAGAAAAAGCATAATCCAAAGATTCGATTGTTCCTTCCAACCAATATGGATAGTTATCCAAAGCCTGAAAGAGGTATTTATCAATTGTTTTCATTTCGTAAATCGTTTTTTAATTTCTGACGAGTTCCTTTGTAGCTCTTCTCCACTTTATTCTTTTTAAAATCACTTCCTGCAAAAACCCTCACTGGATTTCCGCGTTGTACATTCAATTGGTTTTCCCATTGCTTGCCCACATGATTTTTAAGCTGAATAAGTTTCTCGTCTTCCAGTTTTTTAATTAATCTTTCTGTTGCCAATTTTTTGTTCTGATGTTGCGACCTACTATCCATAGAAACAACCGCAATTCCAGTCGGAATATGAGTTGCCCGAATAGCCGAACTTACTTTGTTTACATGCTGTCCACCCGCTCCAGAACTTCTCATGGCTTGATACTGAATATCATTTTCTGAAAATGTTGCATTTTTCTGCTGTTCAATTTCAAAAATGCCGATAAACCAGTTTTTGCGTTTATGCATTTTCCGAAATTGGCTCTGACCAATCCACTGAATGGTTCCAATCCAAGAATTCACAAACTGATCTGCATCTTTTCCTTTTACAGCAACCGTAGCCGTTTCTATAGTTCCATTTTCTTCGCCAGCTTCTCTTTGCAGTAAAACTGTTTCAAGTCCCTGCTCACGTGCTTCATCCAAAACTTTTTTAAGCACTTGGGCAACCACCCAAGTGCATTCTGCAGGTCCTCGACCCGCTGTTATCTGAATTATTCTTTCCATTTCTTTAAAATTTTAAGCAGCTTTTCTCTATTTTTCGCCGCTTTTACAAATTGTGGCAAACGAGCCACTAAACTTGATGTGTAATTTGCTTTTGAATTTCGTTCTCTCAAATCGGCGCCAATATATCTTTCTAGATAATCAATATGATCCTGATTATAAGCCCAGAAAATAGAACCGTCAAACTCTTTCTGAAACCAAAGCTGCAAATTGTACCAAACATCTTTTACCACGCCGGTATCTAGTTTCGATTCTTCTTTAACTCTATACGATTTAGTCTTCCATTCCTCCTGAAAATCACAATGAGGACATTTTGTTTTATACGTTAAAGGCTTTTCTTTTAGCGGCTGCGACTGATATTCGAATTTTTCAAAACAATTATTACAGTATTCTTTTCCATAAGCAATGTATAAATACACGGGTTCTTTTAATTTATGAAAGCAATTTTTGCATTCAAAAACCATATTATGACATTTCCCGCATTCACAATTTTCTTTTAATTCTTTTTTTACAGTTGCTTTTGATTCGCATTTTGGACATTTTACTAAAATCTCACTGTAAAAATTGCCTAAGAATTTATTTTCATCTTGAAATCTTTCCATAATCTTTTTAGTTTTAACGATCCATTCTAACAATTTTCGGAGTAAAAGTTCCAAGCACTTCAACCAGTTCCGTCTGATTTTCCATCACTTTTGTAATGTCTTTATAAGCCATTGGCGCTTCATCAATATTTCCGCCAATTAAAGTCACGTCGTGTTTCTTCAGTTCTTTATTAATCAAACTCTGCGTGAAAGTACTTTTACATTTTGCTCTCGAAAACAAACGTCCTGCACCGTGCGAAGCTGAGTTCAAACTCTCCGCATTTCCTTTTCCTTTTACAATAAAACCTGGTGCAGTCATCGAACCCGGAATAATCCCCAACTGCCCTTTGCTGGCTGGTGTTGCTCCTTTTCTATGCACAATACATTCTTGTCCGTTAACCATTTCTTTCCAAGCAAAATTGTGATGGTTTTCAATTGTCACTACCACTCTTTTTCCAATCGCTTTGGCAATTCGTCTGTGAATATCGTCGTGACAAGCTTTTGCATATTCACCCGCTAAATTCATTGCCAGCCAATATTCCTGACCATCGTGTGTATTCAAATCTAGCCAAGCTAAATGCTGTACATTTTTTGGCAACGGACATTGTTTAGTCGCCAAATAAGTATAATGCTTTGCAATGTTTGCACCCAATCCGCGTGAACCACTGTGTGAGAGAACAGCAAAATATTCCCCTTTTTCAAGCTTCCACTCATTCTCTGGATTATCAATTCTTGCAATTCCGAATTCTACAAAATGATTTCCTCCGCCAGAAGTTCCCAACTGCTTATACGCTTTTGGTAAAAGATTCTTTAATAGCGGAATATCTTGAAATTCGCTTTTATGAAAAACCTCATGATCTACTCTTGATGTATGGGTTTCATACATTCCAAATTTGGTGTTGTCTTTCAAAATTGCTTCCAATTGATGTTCTCTTCCTTTAAAATGTGACGCTGGCAAATCGAAAATAGAAATACTCATTCGGCATCCTATATCAACACCAACCCCATACGGAATCACAGCATTGTCCGTTGCTAGCACACCCCCAATAGGCAGTCCGTAACCCGAATGCGCATCTGGCATTAAAGCTCCTGCGACTGAAATTGGCAGTTTTAACGAATCGTACAATTGAAATTTTGCCTGCTGATCAATTTCATTTTCACCAAAAATCGTAAAAGGTGCTCTTGTATTATTTAATTGATGCATTCTTACCTGAACTGGGTTGATTAAACCTTCAGCTACTTTGCCCCAAGTTCCGTTTCCTTCATATTTTTCAGGATTTAGCAGAACGTCTTTTGCTTCTATTAGAATAGATTCTTTTTTCTCTCTTTTTCTATATCTATTTATTTGCCCTAAGGCTATGTTTATTGAATTGTTTTTTGGAAAGCCCAACTTAATCAGGTCTTTTCCAGATAATTTATTTCCCATGATTTTCTATCATTTCGCCTGCATATTGCTGATACAATTCCTGCAGACTTTTATTTTTAATTGGACTTGTCTCTTTTGGATTTTCCTTTTCATAGTAACTCCATTTATGAGAACTGCCGTGTATTAATCTGTTGATTTTATCTCTCAGATTATGATTAACAACATAATTATCAAGTAGCTGAATCTGACTTTCTAAAACTGAATCGACCATTTTTGTATGTGTGATCATATACGGACTCACACGAAGCACATAACGCCAAGGTTCGTTAAACACATAATGAACTTTGTAGCGTTTAAAGTTGCTGCACCAACGTTCTCTTTTATAAAAATGCGCTTTTTCTTTTTCGGTCAATTCAAGTTTTGGACTTTTCCATTCCCACTCTGAAAACTCTTTTACAGTTTGGATTTTTTCAACATACACATGCCTACTCTTTCTTTTCTTTTTTCTCTTAAAAGATTTTTCTGGAGAGAACTGCCATGTATTTATTTTTTCCAATAATTCGCTGTAAAATGAGGCTTCACTTGACCTCGCAACATCGTCTCTTAATTTAAAATTACGTTGCCAGCCTTTTTGATAGGGAACTTCTAAAGGAATTAATGGTAAATCTCTACGTTTTTTCCAAAATTCAACTTCAAGTTTTCTTAACTGAATTAATTGTTTTTCAAAATCTTCTTTTACTAATCTCAGTTTTCTTCTCTTACTTTTAAGACGAGTACACAATGCATACTCATCTACCGTATAATTTTCCATAAAAAAATTATCGTGCATTAAATTAACAGCCAAAAAGGCTTAACCTTTTATCCTCACGGATAAATTCTAAAAATCGATTTTCGGGAAAATTTTGAAGAGTCTAGAATAAAAAAAGCCCGAAACTTATTGTCTTCGGGCTTTTTTATATATCTAAAAAGTATATTTCTAAGATTGAAATAAGCCACGAAGAATTGCTTCACCAAATTTGTTTGATGTAAAGCTCTGAGATGTCGATGTAAGTACAAACACTATTTCTTCGTTTTAAAGGGTTATTAATTTTTTCGTCTGCAAATATTCATAATACTTTTTTGATTTTCCAAATTTATTTTAAGAAAAATCATTATAAAAAACACATACACCTAAAAATCAAAAACATAACAACTACAAAAGGTTATAAGTTGCAAAGGGACAAAGTTTACCTCTTTGCCACTTTGTCCCTTTGTATCTTTGTTTCTAAAAACAAAAAAGCCCTGATTTCTCAGAGCTTATATGTTTTTTGGGTGAATTATTATTCAGAAACTTTGCTTTTAATCACTAATCTGAAACCTTCTCCGTGGATATTTAAGATTTCAACATCTTCATCCGCTTTTAGATATTTTCTCAATTTAGCGATATAAACGTCCATACTTCTTGATGTGAAGTAGTTGTCGTCTCTCCAGATTTTAGTTAACGCTAATTCTCTTGGCATTAAATCATTTTCATGAAGAATAAGCATTTTAAGCAATTCATTTTCTTTTGGAGACAATTTAATTGGCTCTTCATCTTGGAAAGTCAAGAATCTTAGTTTTGAATTTAAATGGAATTTACCAATGTTAAACTCAAACTGTACTTGTTCTGCTTTTGTATCAGCTGATTTTCTTTGAATGATTGCTTTAATTTTCATTAAAAGAACTTCAGAATCAAAAGGTTTATTTAAATAGTCATCTGCACCAGCTTTATAACCTTTTAACACATCTTCTTTCATAGATTTTGCTGTTAAAAAGATAATTGGCACTTCACTGTTCTTCTCTCTAATTTCTTTGGCTAAAGTGTAACCATCTTTATAAGGCATCATGACATCAAGAATACATAAATCATATACATCTTTCTTGAATTTTTCGAAACCTTCCATACCGTTTTTAGCTAAAGTAACTTCAAAGTCATTTAACATTAGATAATCTTTAAGAACTGCCCCAAAATTTAGGTCATCTTCTACTAAAAGTATTCTTTTGTTATTATTTTCCATATTTTAATTTATTAATGGTATTTTTATTATAAAGGTGCTACCCTTCCCTTTTTCGCTTTCTACATATACTTGACCATTGTGATCCTCTACTATTCTTTTTACGTATGCAAGCCCTAAACCATGTCCTTTTACATTATGAAGATCACCTGTGTGCTCTCTGTAAAATTTCTCAAATACTCGTTTTTGAGCTATCTTACTCATTCCCAATCCATGGTCTCTCACTTTAATCAAAATCATATCTTTAATGTTTTCAGTAAAGATTTCGATCTCTGGCGCATCTGGAGAATATTTAATGGCATTTTCCAAAATATTAACCAGCACGTTCGTAAAGTGAACTTCATTAATCAAACAGGTTGTTCTTGCTGCATTGTAATGTCTTACTACAGTACCTTTTCTGTCTTCTAAAATAAGATTCACATGCTCAATAGCATCGTCAATTATATCTGTAACTACAGTTGGTTCTTTCGTAATATCAAGCTCTCGTTTTTCTAATTTTGAAATACGTAATACGTTTTCAACCTGAGCGTGCATTCTTTTATTTTCATCCCTTATCATTTGAAGATAGCGGTAAACCTTTTCCTTATCTTCAATAACTTTAGGACTCCTTATAGCATCAAGTGCTAAATTTATGGTTGCAATTGGAGTTTTAAACTCATGCGTCATATTATTAATAAAATCGGTCTTGATTTCAGAAATATGCTTCTGACGCAATAATTGATTTAACGCACTCGTGTATGCAACTATTATAATTAATGTAAAAACTATTGACAAAATAGTTATACTTAATAATTCAGATAATAAGAATTTCTTTTTATGTGGGAACGTTACCGACAATTCGTATTTACTATTCCCTTCATTATCTGTATAAATTGGAATATTATAAGTCGCTTCTTTATCAAAATGAAATCCGTCTGATTTTATTTTTGTTGGAACGCCACTGCTGTATATTCCGAATTCAAATTTGGTCTTAACACCGTATTCTTCCAGCTCTTTCTTTAATAATTTATAAAGTTTGTCTTTTGTAATTCTCCCTTCAATTGGAGTCAAAGAGGCAATGTCTTTATATTGAATCTGCTGCTGAACTTTGTTCAAAATATCCAGACTTCCTGATTTTTCAAATCTCTGATCCGGAATAATACTTTGTCCTAAAGCATTATTATCGATTCCTCCGTTGTTATTGTAAACTTCTGTTACTCTTCTTGAACTAAAACTTTTAAAACGTTCACTGCTGAACTTTTTATTAAAAATAGATCCATTGATATCGTAATCTTCCGATGTCAAAGTATTAGAATAAACAATTGTTTTATTCGTTTTAGTATTGCGCTGTACGTAAAGTACTTCTAGTAAATCTTCTTTTTTTGGAATTTTCCCCGTGCTGTCTTTAATACGGTTGTATTTGTCGTAGAAACTGTACTCTTCTTGCTGTTCCAGTTTATCTGCAACATTTCCAATTACTTGAGTAACGTGGTATTTAAACTGCTCTTCATTATTTTTGAACGAAGAATTGAACCAAAATACTTGAACCAGAATTATCCCTATTAAGGACAGACTCATCAGTAAAACAAGTATTCTAAAAAATAATTTATTCATCGAAACAAAATTAATATTTTAACAATATACTAAATAATACATTAACCAAATATTAACATTTAAGACTGTTTTTGTTTTATCTTTAAAATTTTAAGAATTTCCACAACTTCTTCTTTGGCTTTTTTAAGATTATTGTTATTAATCACGAAATTGCTCTTAGAAATTCGTTTTTCGTCATTCCACTGCATTTTCATTCTGCTTAAAACCTGTTCGCGGGTGGTATTATCTCTTTTTATAACCCTGTCAATTCTCACTTCTTCTGGAGCTGTAACGGTTATTATAACATCACAATCTTTATATCGTCCACTTTCAAATAAAATCGCAGCTTCATAAATTACATAATCGTAGTTTTCATGCTTTTTTACCCACTTTTCAAAATCTAATTTTACAGCTGGATGCACAATTCCATTTAATTTTGCCAACTGTTCTTTATCATTAAAAACAACCTGCGCTAACTTGACACGATTTAAAACTTCATCATCAAAAACATTGCCACCAAAAGCAGATTTTACTTCTGCTAGAATATTTTTTGCCTGCATTACTCTTTTAGCGCCGTCATCAGCTATGTAAACAGGAACCCCCATTTCTTCAAAATAGTTCGCAACAGTCGTTTTACCGCTGCCAATTCCTCCTGTAAGACCAATAACTTTTGTCATTCTTATAATTTAAAAAACATACGCGGAAAAGCTTCCTGTGGTTTTTTCTTTAATAAAATCACTTTAAAATATGATTTTAAAAATCCTGTTCCATAACCATAAAACTGTTTCCACACCGCTATTACAGATAGGTATCCAATCTTAATACTTTTGTTTTGAATACTGGCTGTAAGAAAAATTATAACGAAATATACGAAATATAATTGTAATAAAATATCGATATTGAAAATTAACAATAAAAAAGCTAATAATAATCCCAATATAAAGAGAGTCGGAAAGAAAAAAGTCAGCTTATTGTGTTCTGGATACCAGCTATTTAAAATAGGACGGGCAATACCGAATTTATTTACCTGAATAGAGAATTTTTCCCAATCAATTCTTCTTTTATGATATACATAAGCCTCTTTAAACAGTCTTGTTTCGAAACCTAAATTCCACAAACGTATGGATAAATCTGGGTCTTCGCCTGGGTGAATGTTTCCAAAACCTTTCGAAGCTTCAAAAGCTTTTCTAGAAATGCCCATATTAAAACTGCGTGGCTGAAACTTATTTATCTTCTCAGAACCGCCTCTAATTCCGCCTGTAGTCAAGAAAGACGTCATAGCAAAGTTGATTGCTTTTTGAATATCAGAAAAGCTGTCTAAAGCTTTGTCTGGCCCTCCAAAACAATCTACATAATTAGCATCTAGTTCTTTACGAACTTCAGTTAAATATTGCGACGGAATAATACAATCTGAGTCAAAAATGATAAAATAATCACCTCTAGCTCTCTGCATTCCGTAATTTCTAGAATCTCCTGGACCTGAATTTTCTTTGAAATAATATGATATGTTTAATTTTCCTTGATAATTCATCACCACATCTCGACATGGAATAGAAGATCCATCTTCGACAAGAACAATTTCAAAAGCTTCATTATAATCAGATTTTGAGAGACTTTCTAAAAGCTCATCAACTTCATCTGGACGATTATACACGGGTATAATTAAAGAAAAAATCATAGCAGAATATGCGTTATTAAAGGGTATATTTTTATTGTTTCAAAATTTTAACAAAGATATGGTATATTAACAAAAAAACCATCAACTTTTGGCTGATGGTTTTTCGTTTTACTTAGTAAAAATAGTATTATTTGATGCTTTCTATATTAACAACTTCGTTAGTATTTGCATTGTAATCAACACCAGGAACTTCAAATCCGAATAAATTTAAGAAATCGCTTCTATAACCTGCTAAATCACCAATTTCTGGTAATGATTCGGTTGTAGCTTCTTCCCAAAGTTTAGCTACTTTAGCCTGAACATCCTCACGCATTTCCCAGTCATCAATTCTGATTCTTCCTTTTTCATCAACAGGAACTTCAGAACCATTGTATAATCTATCTTGAAACAAACGTTGAATCTGCTCGATACATCCTTCGTGAATTCCTTCTTCTTTCATGATTTTATAAAGAAGAGAAATATATAATGGAATTACAGGAATTGCAGAACTTGCCTGAGTTACCAAAGCTTTATTTACAGAAACGTATGCTTTTCCGCCTAAAGATTCTAAACTATCTGAAATTGTAAATGCTGTAGCCTCTAAATGATCTTTTGCACGTCCGATAGTTCCTTTACGGTAAACCGCTTCAGTTAATGCTGGCCCGATATAAGAATAAGCAACTGTTGTAGCACCTTCAGCTAATAAATTTTCATTTTTTAAAGCTTCGATCCACATTGCCCAGTCTTCACCACCCATAACCGCTACAGTGTTTTCAATATCTTCTTCATTTGCAGGAGCGATAGAAACATCTGAAACTTTTCCTGTGTGGAAATCAACTGTTTTATTTGTAAAAGTTTGCCCAATTGGTTTTAAAACTGAACGATGTGTAACACCTGTATTTGGATTTGTACGTACTGGAGATGCTAAACTGTAAATGATAAGATCTACTTGCCCTAAATCTGCTTTAATCAAATCTAAAGTTTCTCTTTTAATTTCATTTGAAAATGCATCGCCATTAATACTTTTTGCATACAAACCTGCTTTATGAGCTTCCTTTTCGAATGCTGCAGAATTATACCATCCTGGAGAAGCTGTTTTTCCTTCAACTGGCGGTTTTTCAAAAAACACTCCAATTGTTGATGCACCAGAACCAAAAGCACTAGTAATTCTTGAAGCTAACCCGAAACCTGTAGAAGCACCAATAACTAAAACTTTTTTAGCTCCAGCGATTTCTCCTTTAGATTTTACGTATTCGATTTGATTTTTTACATTTTGCTCAGCTCCCGTTGGATGGGCAGTCAAGCAAATAAATCCTCTCATTCTAGGTTCTATAATCATCTTTGCAATTTATTTTTTTGTATTATTTCAATTTCAGTTTTAATTTTTCAAAAATAGACATTTTATCCTTAACCCTTTTCATATTGGCCTTCATATTGTCAATAAAATTTGGGTTTAATGCATTTTTCGTAGCCTCTTTATAATAGTTGTAAGCAGCAGTATATTGGTTTTCATACTCAGCCATTCTTCCTAATTCACTGTTATATGTAGAGTTATCTGCATTTTCCAAATTGGCTAATGTAAAAGCAATATGCTGTTTTGCTTCCGCATATCTTCCAATATCTATCAATAAATAGGTGTAATTTAAATACGGCGCAGAGTATTTTGGATCAAATTTCATGGCCAATTTATAGTGATAAACTCCTTTATCATAATCATTCAGTTTGTTGTAATAAATCCATCCTAAGTGATTATGTGCTTTTCCAAAATCTGGATACTGCGACAAGATTTCTTCCAGCAGTTCTTTTGCATCTGCTGAATTTCCTTCAGAAATTAATGAATCTGCTTTTATAAACTGATTTTCGTAAAAACTCAAACTCTCCATTTCTATATTTTAATTCAATAATTCTTTTGCGTGATTTAAAGCCGAGTCAGAAATATTTGCTCCAGACAACATCTGGGCAATTTCTATAATTCGGTCTTCCTGAGATAAAAGTTTCAGCTCAGAAAGCGTATCATTTCCAACTGTAGCTTTTGAAACTTTGAAATGTGAATCTCCTTTTGCAGCAATCTGCGGTAAATGTGTAATCGCGAATATCTGCATCGTTGTACTCATTTCTTTCATAATCTCCCCCATTCTAATGGCGATTTCTCCAGAAACTCCAGTATCAATCTCGTCAAAAATTAATGTTGGCAGTTTTGAATATTTAGCTAAAATTGCTTTTACAGCCAGCATAATACGGGACATTTCTCCGCCTGATGCCACTTTTTTCAATAAGCCAAAATCGGTTCCTTTATTTGCAGAAAACAAAAATTGCAATTCGTCTTTTCCGTTTTGGAAATACGTTTCCGAAGGCAATAATTCCATATTAAAACGAGCATTCGGCATGCCTAATGTTTCTAGAATTGAAACCAGCTGTTCTGATAATTTTGGAATTGCATTTACTCTATTTTGATGTATTTTGGATGCAAAATCATCCAATTCTACTGCTTTTTCTTCTATAATTTTAGTCAAAGAAGCAATTTCTTCGTCCATGTTATCTAACTCCAATAAAGAATTTCCTAAATCTGCCTGAATCTGAAGCAGTTCATCTACAGAACTTACCTGATGTTTTTTCTGTAAATTATAAATCGACTGCAGTTTCTGATTGATTAGCTCCAACTGCGTAGGATCATTCAATAATTTTTCTGAAGCACTTTCTAATTCTTTCGAAACATCATCAAATTCTATAGTTAAACTAGTAATTCTTTCAAACAAATTTTGATATTCAGCAGCAAAAGGAGCTACTTTTTGCAATGCATTTTTAATTTCATTCAAATTATGAAAAACACCAAATTGTTCTTCATTTGCAATTGCAAGAGACTTATCTAAAGATTCTTTAATAATCTCGACATTATTCAGCTTTTCATAATCTGCTTCTAATTCTTCTTGCTCACCAGATTTTAATTGAGCCGCCACCAATTCATTCAACAAGAAAGTATGGTATTCTTGTTCTTTTCCTGCATCGCTTTGTTTTTTAAGCAGTGCATTCAATTTAGATTTATCTGATTTATACGATTTTAGCAGTTTTTGATATTCAGCAATTATATCGGTATTGTTTGCAATAGCATCAATAATTTTAAACTGTACATTTTCATCTGATAATTCCTGTGTTTGCTGTTGCGAATGGATATCGATCAAAAACAAACTCAAATCTTGCAGTTCCTGAAGATTTACTGGACTGTCATTTATAAAAGCGCGTGATTTACCCGAAGGCAAAATTTCTCTTCTAATGATTGTTTCATCTTCATAATCCAAATCATTCGCTTCAAAAAAATCTTTTAGATTGTATTTTCCAATCTCAAATTGCGCTTCTATAACACATTTTTCTTCTTTATTTTTTAACGAAGTAAGATCTGCCCGTTTACCCAAAACAAGACCAATAGCTCCTAAAATAATCGATTTTCCTGCACCTGTCTCACCTGTAATTATAGAAAAACCTTTAGAAAAATCTATGGCCAGTTTTTCTATAAGAGCATAATTTTTAATAGACAATGATGTAATCATGGGGAGTTTTGTAAAAATGTAAGTTAACGAAGATTATAAAAATAAAACGGAGATTAATATTTAATCTGAGACCATTTTGTAGAGTTTAACGGCGAAACCTTATTTAAAACATCGGTTAAATCGGTAATGTTAATACTTGGTCCTCCAGAAAAAATAGAAACAATTTCATCTGACTTTGCATCGAAGAAAACTCGAGTTATAAAAGCATTTGGCTTAACCGAATTTAATTTACCAATAAGCATTAACGCATTTTTTATTTTTTCTTTTGAAGCTTTTATATCCAAAGTCATTCCGTCTAAACCAGTATGATACGCATAAGTAGTTTGGCGCAAATCGCTATATGTTGGCGCAATCATATCGTTAATCAAATAGTAGCGGTTCTGAAGTCCGTCAGATTGATTCCAGCCTTTAAAACCACCTTGCTGCGCCACATTGGCAATATTCTGTGCCGTTTGCAGGTACGGATTCCCAGCGCCCATTTGAAAGGTATCGGCATCCATGCCCAATATCACATAAGCATAAAAAGAGATAACAGATACCAAATTAGAGTCATAAGTATTTGGATTGAATAACAATGGTTCGTATTCTGTGTATCTGAAGTTGAAATCTTTATCGTTGTAATTTAAAACTGGAGAAGAATAGGTAGAATTAAAAATCAATCTTGAAGACTGAACCTGAATTGTTCCTGTAAATTGATCTGAGCTGTTTGATGACAAAGTAATGTACATTGAACAGTTTATTCTTTCGTTTTGTTTTAAAACCGATCCCGTCCAGTCTGTTTTATTGACAAACTCAGCCAAAGAAGTCTGAAGTGTTTTAAAAACCTGATTATTGGGGTTTGTTAGACGTTCTGTATTAATAGTTACGGTACAGTTTAGCTGTTGCCCTTGCACAAAACCAAAGCTTAAAAACATAAATAGTATAACTATCTTATTCATAATCGTCTAATATTAAATTTTACAAACATAAATTGCTTCCAAATTATGCTTTCGGCGTATATTTTAAATTTATGATTTTGAAAAATGCAGAATAACTTTATTCAAAATATCAGCCGCAACAGATTCTTTCGATTTTAATTCCATCGGTTCGATTTCAAAATCTTTAGTAATAAACGTCACTTTATTAGTATCTTTTTTAAAACCTGCCCCTTTATCTTGTAAGGAATTTAAAACAATCAAATCTAAGTTTTTTTTCTGAATTTTCAACTTAGCATTTTCAATTTCATTTTCTGTTTCTAATGCAAAACCAATTAAAAACTGATTTTTTTTGATAGCTCCCAAAGAAGACAAGATATCTTTTGTTTTCTCCAGTTCTATCGAAAATTCTTCTGTATTCTTTTTAATCTTCTGATCTGAAACAAATTTAGGCCTATAATCGGCAACTGCTGCAGCAGCGATTGCCGCATCAACTTCGTTAAAATACAAATGACAAGCCTCATACATTTCTTGCGCAGAAACAACATCTACCACTTTTATCAGACTGTTTTTTGCTTTAAAATGAGTTGGCCCTGCAATTAAAAAAACTTCAGCTCCTAAACTTGCCGCTTCATTAGCAATATCAAAACCCATTTTACCAGAAGAATGATTTCCAATAAAACGTACTGGGTCTATCGCTTCGTATGTCGGGCCTGCTGTAACTAGTATTTTTTTTCCTTTTAAAGGCAATTTACTTTCTAAATCAGCTTCCAAAAATGCAACAATATTCTCAGGTTCAGCCATTCGGCCTTCGCCAGATAAACCACTTGCCAATTCTCCATTTTCAGCAGGAATCATAATATTTCCATACTGTTTTAATGCAGCAAAGCTCGATAAAGTGGAAGGATGTTTGTACATATCCAAGTCCATTGCAGGAGCAAAATAAACTGGACATTTTGCCGATAAATAAGTCGCAATTAGCAGATTATCGCAGTTTCCTGTTGCCATTTTAGATAACGTATTGGCAGTAGCAGGCGCAACCAGCATAAAATCTGCCCAAAGAGCTAATTCTACGTGATTGTTCCAAACTTCATCTTCATCATCCTGATTAAAGAAACTTGAATGTACTGGATTTTTTGATAAAGTAGATAATGTAAGTGGGGTTACAAAATCCTTAGAAGCAGGTGTCATGATCACCTGGACATGTGCACCTGCTTTTATAAAAAGTCGTACTAAAGTGGCTGTTTTATACGCTGCAATTCCGCCAGAAACACCCAGCAAAATCTTTTTCCCGTTTAAAACTGACATTGTACTATTATTTGTTTGAACTTCTGTGGTAAGTTTTACCGTCTAACCATTCTTGAACAGCTAAAGCGTGTGGTTTTGGTAATTTTTCGTAAAATTTAGAAACTTCAATTTGTTCTTTATTTTCAAAAACTTCCTCTAGACTATCATTATAAGTAGCAAACTCTTCTAATTTTTCAGTCAATTCTTTTTTAATCTCTGAATTAATTTGATTTGCTCTTTTAGCCATAATGGTAATTGCCTCATACACATTTCCTGTTGGCTCTTCAATAACTGTTTTATTGTAAGTTATTGTGTTTACAGGAGCATTCGTCTTTTTTAAATCCATCACTTTATTTATTTAGTAAATTTTTGTAAATCTGTTTCAACTCTGGCATTCATTTCTTCTGCCTTTTCTTTATATTTTGTATCGCTTTTAAACTTGATCAAATTAGCATAAGCTGTCTGTGCAACCTTCAAACGCTCTTCCATTTTTGAAGGAACACTGTTAATTGCCAATTGATATGCTGAATCGTATTTATAAAACAATGCATCTTCTTTAAAAGGCGTTCCAGGAAAATCGGCAATAAAATTATCAAACGCAATTAAAGCTGATTTGTAATCTGAAATCGTATTATATCCTTTAGCATTTTCGTATGCTTTTTTCTCTAATTTACCATTTAGCTTCTGTACAGCCTCATTTGCTTGAGGAATGTATTCTGAGTTTGGATAATTATCAATAAAAGCCTGTAATTTTTCTAATGCTTTAACCGTATCTGCCTGATCTAAGCTATAAGCTGGCGACAATTTAGAGTAGCTGTAAGCACCTAAAAAAGCTGCTTCTTGCACTTTCTCACTTCTTGGGTATCCCGAAACAAAAGCTTCGAATTGATAACCTGCTAGATAATACTGTTTTGTTTTATAATAAGACTGAGAAAACATGTAAAACAGTTTTTCTGCCTGAGGTTTTCCTCTGTAAGAAGTTGCTAATTGCTCAAAAAGACGAATCGCTTTTGTGTATTTACCAGCATCATACATTTTTGTCGCCATCTCAAATTTTGCTGCAACGTCTTCATTTTTCAACGCTTTTTGATATTCTCCACAAGAATAAAAAAGAGTTACAACAATTAATAGCGATAGTATTTTTTTCATTTTCTTACTGTTATTAGAATCTCTCAGACAATTATGCCAAAGTGAAATCGCACCGAAGTTTCGGTGGCAAATTTAGTTATTAATTTAGCTACTGCAAAATAATTTTTTAGTATCTTAAAATACTAACACTTTAACAATTATTTAATGCTGTTTTTTACAAACTCATTCAGTCTTGTTGCTAGCGAATCATCAACTGAAACTAGCGGAAGACGAACGGTATTTTCAGCAATTCCAAGGGCTTGGAAGATTTGTTTGATTCCTGCTGGATTTCCCTGCTCAAAAATCATATCAATACTGTCTGATAAAAAATAATGTGTTTTAAACGCGTCGGCAGCTTTTTTATTTAGTCCTAAACGAATCATTTCTGAAAATTCTTTAGGAAAACCTTGCCCGATTACAGAAATTACTCCTGCTCCACCTGCTAAAACGATCGGCAATGCTAGCATATCGTCTCCAGAAATCACTAAGAAATCTTTTGGAGCATTTTTAATAATCTGCATAGCTTGAGCCATATCTCCAGCCGCTTCTTTAATAGCAACTACATTTTTAAAATCGTTCGCCAAACGCACCACTGTTGACGGAAGCATATTGCTTGAAGTTCTTCCTGGAACGTTATACAAGATTACGGGAATTGGAGATGCCTCTGCAATTGCTTTAAAGTGCTGATAAATTCCTTCTTGTGTAGGTTTATTATAATATGGAGAAACAGACAAAATCGCTTCAAAAGCAGAAAAATCTCTTGTCTTTAATTCCTCAACAATCTGCATAGTATTATTACCTCCAACTCCTAAAACAAGCGGAAGTCTTCCTTTGTTCACATCGATTACAGTCTTTATAACCAATTCTTTCTCTTCTGCTGTAAGGGTTGCATTTTCTGCAGTTGTTCCCATCACAACAAGATACTCCACTCCGCCATCTATAGAAAAGTTTACAATACGTTGTAAAGCTTCAATGTCAACTGAAAAATCTTTTTTAAATGGAGTTACAAGCGCAACACCAGTTCCTATCAATGATTGCATATTATTAATTATAGTTTTATTTTATATTTTTTAAATACCTAAACAATTCTGAAACGAAGAGTTTATAGTTTCCTAATTCTGTACTAATCATCCAACGGTTCAGATCTTGGTTTACATTAGAGAATCCGATTTTAAATTTAGCTTTCGACTTGCTTGTCACTAACATTATAAAGACATCTTCAACATTGTAATAACTCAACAAAAGATCGAATTCTGAATTTATAAATTCATTCAAAAAATCTTCTGAAATTTCACCTCTCCAATTGATGTGTTTTTTACCAAAAGTTGGACGTGAATAGGTCTCTTTTTCTTTGAATTTTTCTCTATATGCAACAACTTTTATGTTTTCTAAAGCGATTCCTTGGAGCGTTAACTCCTTTATTAGTGCTTCTGAATGCTCAAAGTTGCTCTCATCTATCAATAAACCAATTGTTTGAACGTTTTTGGTAAATACTTCGCGTTTTTCATTATTTAAATGAAATTTTAATGATTTTTTTACAAAAAATTCCTTTATATAATTCAAAAACATACTACTTTTACTCGATTACAAAATTAATTATTTCAATTGCATTTAAAATGGTAAAACTAAAAAAGTATAACGGATTTTTAAAACTTTTTGTTATATTCTTAACACTTTTTTTAATCTCTTCTTGTAGCCCCAAAAACTACAACTTAACTAAAATTGAAGGAAAGCAACTTCCTGTTACTGAAAAGACTGGCGAAACTCCTGAAATTGAAAACTTTATTAAGCCTTATCGCGATCACATTAATAAGGATTTGGACAATGTATTGGCATATTGCCCTGAAACTCTTGACAAAAGCACTGGAAAATGGCAAACTGGAATTGGAAGCTTAATGGCTGATGTGTGTGTGCAAAGAGGAAATCTTGTTTTTAACAAACGTGAAAATAAAGATATTGATGTCTGTCTTTTAAATCATGGCGGTATTCGTGCTATTCTTCCAAAAGGAAATGTAACAACAAGGACAGCTTTTGAAATTATGCCTTTTGAAAACAGCTTAGTTGTTTTGGCTTTAAAAGGCGAGCAGATCTCAGAAATTGCTTCTTATATTATTAAGGAGAAAAAACCTCAGCCATTGTCTGGAATGACGTTTACGATTACAAAAGACGAAAAAGCAAAAAACATTATGGTGCAAGGCAAACCGCTTGATTTAAACAAGACGTATTATGTTGCCACAAATGATTATCTAGCAAATGGAGGCGACAGCATGACTTTCTTTGCAAAAGCCACTCAAAAGTTTGACTTAAATTATAAACTTAGAGATGTATTGATTGATTATTTTAAAGAAGTAGACACGGTTGTTGCTCCAAAAAATATCAGAATCACAGAAGAATAAAAAACAAGTATAGCATTTCTGCAAAAAATATATAAAATGAAAAGAAGAGAGTTTATCGAAAAAACAGCAGCAAGTACTGCCCTATTAAGTTTAGGATTGTCTTTGAGCAGTTTTGAAAGTAACGATAATAAGCATTTAACGATTCTACATACTAACGATGTGCACAGCCACATTGATCCTTTTCCTGCTGATGATCCGCGTAATCCTAATAAAGGGGGCGTTTCTCGACGTGCCACTTTAATTGAAACTATCCGTAAAGAAAATCCGAATGTGCTTTTGCTGGATGCTGGAGATATTTTTCAAGGAACTCCTTATTTTAATTATTACGGAGGAGAATTAGAGTTTAAATTGATGAGCATGATGAAATATGATGCTTCTACAATTGGAAATCATGATTTTGATAATGGTCTTGACGGATTATACGCTCAGCTTCCGCACGCAAGTTTTGATTTTATCAACTCAAACTATGATTTTAAAAATACGGTTATGGACGGACATGTTAAGCCGTACAAAATCTTTAATAAAAATGGAATTAAAGTTGGTGTTTTTGGTGTTGGAATTGAATTGCAAGGTTTAGTAGATAAAAAATTGTACTTGGAAACGGTTTACAACAATCCGGTTGAAGTTGCTCAAGATATGGCACAGCTTTTGAAAAAAGAGCAAAAATGTGATTTGGTTATTTGCCTTTCGCATTTAGGTTATAAATACAAAGATGATCCGACAAAAATAAGCGACTTGAAATTTGCTGAACAAACTCAAGATATCGATTTAATTATCGGAGGACATACGCATACTTTCTTAGACAAACCAACAATTGTAAAAAATAAAGCTGGTAAAGAGGTTTTGGTAAATCAAGTGGGTTGTTACGGAATTAATTTAGGCCGTATCGATTTTTATTTTGATAAAGACAAAGCTTATACTAACCAAAGTGCAACTATTGTTGTATAGCCTTCTTTTGAATTCTAGCTTTTTCTAAAAAGTATTCTACCATAAAGAAATAAGCTAGAATTTGAGTTGTATCTCGTATTAAAACTAAAACAACAGAATACGAGAAATATTCATTAAAAATATAAAAGATATCAGAGAAGATGTAGCTTATTGCCATAAGCGACATCAGCAACGCTATGTGTGTACCTTTTGTAATGTAGCTTACAAAACAGAAATAACTCAATAAGCTCAGCACGATTCCGTACACGGTGTAAACGAGAATAAACTTCCTCATGCTGTCTAGCTGAAGACTCAAAACAGAGATCAACAAATAGACTATAAAAACGACTACAATAGAAATAGGCAGAATGTCGCGTCTGGTTAGTTTTATCCTTTCGTGTTCCCGAATAAATATGGTAACGATAAGAGTATATACGATCAAAAAACTAAATACTCCTCCTATTTCGGAACTTTCAACATCCATCAGATCATAAACTTGTCCAACAAAACAGAAAAAGAAAATAAAACCTTCTGTTTTTCCAATTTTTAACTCACTGCTTATTAAATAATAAATAAAAATCGCAGGAAGAACAATGGCTTTTGCATACGTCGCAAAAAACTCTTGTTCTGTCCAATCAAAAATGATTGTACAGAGCAAGGCTAGAAAAAACAAAATTAATGATGGTTTATTAGGCTTCATTCAATTTGTTTATAAAATCATCTTCCGATAATATGGTAATATTCAGCTTTGTTGCTTTTTCCAGTTTGGCTGGCCCCATATTATCTCCCGCTACTACAAAATCTGTTTTTGCAGAAATTGAGCTTCCTACTTTTCCTCCGTTATCTTCAATGGCTTTCTTTAATTCGTCTCTAGAAAATTGACTAAAAACGCCAGAAACCACAAAAGTTTTTCCAGCAAATTTATCAGTAGCATTTGGGTTTATTTTTTCTTCAATTTCAAATTGAATTCCATAACTTTTTAAACGTTCAATAATTTTTCTATTTTCTTCATTTTCGAAGAATTCAATAACACTTTTAGCGATTCTTTCTCCAATTTCATCAACCAGAACCAGATCCATTAATGAAGCTTGGCTTAAAGCATCGATATTTTTATAATGTTTGGCTAGTTTTTTAGCCACTGTTTCTCCTACAAATCGAATTCCAAGCGCAAATAATACGCTTTCGAATGGAATTTCTTTTGATTTCTGTACTCCATTCACCAGATTTTCAGCCGATTTTTGTGCCATTCTTTCTAAATGCAAAATATCTTCTACCTTCAGTTCGTACAAATCGGCGTAATTATGGACCAAATCATTTTTGAACAATAAAGCAACTGTTTCTCCACCAAGTCCTTCAATGTCCATTGCTTTTCTTGAAATAAAATGCTGCACTCTTCCAATAATCTGCGGAGGACATCCGTAAAAATTAGGACAGTAATGATTGGCTTCTCCCACATTTCGCACCAATTCGGTGTGGCATTCTGGGCAATACGCGATATAATGTGTTTTTTCTGAATTTTCTGGGCGTTTATCTAAATCTACTGCAATGATTTTTGGGATAATTTCTCCTCCTTTTTCTACAAAAACAGTATCGTTTATTCTGATATCTAATTTTTCAATCTGGTCAGCGTTATGAAGCGAAGCTCTTTTTACAATAGTTCCTGCAAGCTGAACTGGCTCTAAATTGGCAACTGGCGTTATTGCTCCAGTTCTGCCTACTTGATATGAAATTGATTTTAATTTGGTTGAAACTTGCTCGGCTTTAAATTTGTACGCCATTGCCCAACGAGGCGATTTTGCCGTATACCCCAATTCTTCTTGATGCTGAATGCTATTTACTTTGACAACAACACCATCGGTTTCGTAAGGCAAATTATGACGGTGCACATCCCAATAATCAATAAAGTCAAAAACTTCTTGCATGCTATTGGCCAATTTTGCTTCTTTAGGCACTTTAAATCCCCAGCTTCTAGCCATTTCTAAACCTTCAAATTGGGTTTTGAAAGGCAGATTATTTCCTGTAACAAAATAAAGCAGACACTCTAGCGGACGTTTGGCAACCTCAGCACTGTCTTGCAATTTTAAACTTCCCGATGCTGTATTTCTTGGATTTGAATAGGGTGTTTCTCCAATTTCGATCAATTCTTGATTCATTTTTTCAAAACCGGCATACGGAAGAATGATTTCTCCGCGAATATCAAATTTATCAGGGTAATTCCCTTTTAAATGCAGCGGAACTGACTTTATGGTTTTAATGTTGTTTGTTACCTCATCTCCTTGAAAACCATCTCCGCGTGTTAAAGCCTGAGCTATTTTTCCGTTTTCGTAAGTAATGCTTATTGAAGCTCCGTCATATTTTAATTCGCAAGTATATTGCAAGTCTACGTTTCCTAAAACTCGCTGAATACGGTTTTCCCAATCTAAAAGGTCTTCTTTAGAATAAGAATTATCCAAAGAATACATTCTGTACTGGTGTGCAATTGTTTTGAAATTTTTAGTAACGGCCCCTCCCACTCGTTGAGTTGGCGAGTTTTCATCAAAAAATTCTGGATGCTTATTTTCTAAATCCTGAAGTTCTTTGAGCTTAATATCAAAATCATAATCTGAAATTGTGGCATTGTCTAACACATAATAATTATAGTTGTGCTGATTAAGTTCATTTCGTAATGCTTGAATGGTCTCTTGAATGCTCATAAATAGTAAAATATTGCAGATTATAATAATGAAAAACTGAATATCAAAATTAGAATTTATTTTTGTTCAAATGGAGAAAAAATAAAAGTTTTAGAAAATCAAAAATCAGACTGCAAATTCATGCAGTCTGATTTTCTCCTTGTCCATTATTCTTAAAAAAGAATTAAAAAAAACCAACTTCCAAATGGTTTTGACGTTTTATATTTTACACTGATAATCAACCAATTACAATGCAAATATAAAACTATTTTTGAATAATGATGAAGTCTGAACGTCTATTTAGCAAATGCTCTTCTTCAGAACATTTTACGCCATTTTTACATTTGTTAATTAGTCGGCTTTCTCCGTAACCAATAGCGCTTTCAATTCTAGAAGCATCTATGCCTTGAGAAAGTATATAATCTCGTGTAGATTTTGCTCTATTATCTGAAAGTTTTAGGTTGTAAGCATCTTTTCCGCGAGAATCGGTGTGAGATTCAATTTTGATTCTGATGTTTGGAAATTTCTGCATAATGAAAACCACTTTAGACAACTCTTCAATTGCTTTTGGCGTAATATCATATTTATCATAATCGAAATAAATCGGGTTTACATCGACTTTTTCTACTCCTTGTTTTTTAACTACCAAGTCATCGTAATTGCTCAATTCAAAGTTTACATCTGTAATTTCGCCACCGTTTTGGCCAGTTGTTTCAACTGTTTTATCATCACTGCTGTAATTTGGTTTTGCGGCAATCATTTTAACCACTTTGTTACAAGGAACTTCAATAGCATATTTTCCTTCATAGTTGGTTTTGGTTTCGCCCAGAACTTCACTAAAAGAGTTATACGCCATTATGGTAACATCTGTCAGTGGCTTTTTTGTTTTTCGATCAAAAGCCATTCCCGAAATACTTTGGTTACACACTGGTTTTCCTTTTACAAAAGAATAAATATCATCGTCTCCTTTTCCTCCTGCTCTATTCGAAGAAAAATAACCGTATGCATCTGTTCTGTCAATTATAAAAGAAAAATCGTCTTTGTTGCTGTTGACTGGTGCTCCAAGATTTTTTGGCGTTGAAAAGCTTCCATTTGCCAAAAACTTACTTTCGTACACGTCTAAATCTCCCCAGCCGTAATGTCCATCAGAAGAGAAGTATAAAACTCCGTTTTGGAAAAATGGAAATACTTCATTACCAATAGTATTAATGCTTGGCCCTAAATTTTGAGGCGAACTCATGGTGCCATCTGCAGCAATTTTTACCATGTATAAATCGGTTTCCCCATAACCTCCCGGCATATCTGACGCAAAGAAAAGCAGTTGTCCGTCTTCGCTTAATGATGGATGTCCAACAGAATAATCGTCGCTGTCAAAAAATACTTTCTGCGGATTTTCTAATTTATTGTTGACGATAGATCCTTTGACAATCTGAAAGTTATTGACTCTTTCTTCATCAATAACCAATTTATTTTTCTTGACAATGTTGGTTGAATAATAAATTGTTTTTCCCTGATTGTCAAAACTTGCTGTTGCTTCATGATATTTAGTCATTACATTAGGAAGGAAAACAGTTTCGTTAAACAAACTGCCGTCTGCCGGATTTCTTTCTGCTATATACAAATTAAGAAAAGGCTGATTGTTCCAAGTATACAGTTTTTCGCTGAACTTTGTGGTATCACGAGCCGAAGTAAATACTACATTGTCTTTAAAAAATGTAGCCCCAAAATCTGATTTACTAGTGTTAATATCAAGATTTTTAATAGTATAAAGCGGCTTTGCCTTGGCAACGCTGTCCATATATTTTTTCTGGGCAACGTATCGGTTAATCTCTGCTTTATCTCCTTTTTTATCTAGATATTCTTTTGTGATTTTATCTGCTTCATCATAATCCATAACTGCTTTCATAGATTGGATATAACGCAAATAGTAAATATCAGTCAGATTGTTTCCTTGAACTTCATACAGTTTTCTGTACCATTTAAGTGCATTTCGCGAATCGGAAATGAAATAGTAGGAATCTGCCGCGTTCTTCAAAGTCTGTGCCGATGGATCTTTTATGTTTTGCAAAATTTCTTCGTAAGCTTTGGAAGCATCCAAATAAGAAAAGTTTCGAAACAAAGCATCGGCTTTCTTTAAATTTGTTTTTTGAGCGAAACTAAACGTAACGCTCAAAATTAAACATAGGATATATAGTTTTCTCATAAGTTTTATTTTTAGAAGAATCGAGGAGACTTAATTTTACTTTGGTTTTTCACAAATTGATAACGCAAGATGAATTCGTGAGTACCATCGTTGTATTTGTTCAATTGGCTTACAGTGTAATCAAAAGCGTATCCAAGATAGAAACTTGGCGATATTTGAAAACCTGCCAATATACTTACCGAATCATCTGTTCGGTAGGCTCCCCCTATAACAAACTTTTCCTGAATCATGAAATTTGCCGATATGTCTGCCGTAATTGGTGCTCCGCTTACTGCTTTTACTAAAAATGCTGGTTTAAATTTCAAATTTGGATTCAAATCAAAAACATAACCTCCCATTAAGTAGTAATGCATACGATCATAATCAATAGATTCCTGAACGTCATCATAGTAATCATTCTGAATAAAACTCGGAACTGAAAGTCCTACATACCATTTTTCTGTATAGTAGTAAATTCCTGCTCCTACTGCTAGTTTCATCTGATTGTTGATGTTTTGGTTTAACAAAACATCGTCATCATCATAATATCTTCCTTTAGACCAATCGATGTTTAACATTCTCGTACCCGCTTTTATACCAAATGCCAGTCTTTTTTCATAGCCAAGAGGCACTGAATAAGAGAAGTTTCCATCAAGATACAGTTCGTTGGAAGGTCCAATTTTATCGTTTACGACACTTAACCCTATTCCTAATGTCTCATTTCGAAGAGGAGAATGAACAGAGAAAGATTGTGTTTCTGGTGCGCCGGGCATTCCTACCCATTGAGAACGATATAAAAGTGCTGCCTCTATGGTTCCGGTAGATCCAGCATACGCTGGATTTACCGCCATAGTGTTATACATATACTGCGTATATCCCGGGTCTTGTTGTGCCGAAGCACAAACCGTAATAAAAGAACATATTAGAATAAAATACGTTTCTAATGATTTTATATATAGTTTCATAACGATACTTATTTAGTTTAATTAATTAGATTAATAGAAGTGGATTATCTCATAATAGACAACCAGCCTTTTTTAACCGTTCCATCTCCAATGGTTATCACATAAAAATAAGTACCTGTTGGCAGCATATCTCCTCTATTAACAACTCCGGATACATTTGCAGTACCGTTCCAATCATTTTCATAGTTTGCTTTACTATATACTAATGCTCCATATCTGTTAAACACTTTCAGTTCATTGTTTGGATAAGACTCAATACAGTCAATTCTAAACAAATCATTTTTACCGTCATTGTTTGGAGTAAACTCATTGTAAACCGTTAGACAAATTGGCTCTAATGTTACTGAAGCTGAATTGTTTGATGCATCAACATCTAAAGGAGTTGAAGTTTCAACAGTTGCGACACTTGTATAAGTACCACCCGATAACACCTCTGCAACAATTGTTAAGACTACACTCTGACCAGCAGGAAGTGATGGTATTGTCCAAAGCTGTGTTGCTGGATCGTATGTTCCTGAATTTGCAGAAGAACTTACGTACTGTAAACCGCTAGGAAGCAATTCGCTGACAATAGTGTTTATGAAATCTCCTTCACCAACATTGTTTACTGTAATGGTAAATGTTACCTGATCTCCAAAATTCGGAGTTGGATTATCAACCTCATGAGTGATCGTTAAATCTGAGCAGCTTGCTACTGTAACATTTAATGTTTTAATTGTTCTTTCGTCACAATTATTAACATACGCTACAGTTACTGTTCCCGGACCAATATCTGACCAAGAAACGGTTACAGAACCGTCGCTTGTTCCACCGCCAGAAACAATTGTTCCTCCGTTGATTGTCCAAACATAATTAGATTTACCATTTGCAATTGAATAGGTTACACCTTTGAATACACAAGGAGTATCATCTGTAGTTGCTAATTGAACTGCAGCATCATTTTCGAAAGAAATTGTAATTCCTAATCTCGGTCCGTTATCACATCCATTTGTAGTATTTGCTAAAGCAGCAGCATAATAAGTAGTTGCAGTAAGCGGAGTATTATTTGCCAATGGTGTTCCGCCAGTTGCAGACGCATACCAAACTACATTTGCTTCGTTTACCAAAATGCTAGCCAATGTTGGTAAAGCTGATAAACAGAATGTCTGGTTAGTTCTTGTCGTTGTAATAACACTTGGCGAATTTACATTTACGACAACTGCCAATCTTACTGGATTCTCACATCCAACTGCGCTAGAAACTGCACCATAATAAGTGCCTGTTGCAAGAGCTGTTGTTGAAGCTAGAGCTGTTCCTCCTGTAGCTGTAGTGTACCAAACCACATTTGCTTCGTTTACTTGAATATTAGCAACTGTTGGTGAATTTAAGGTACAGAAATTCTGAGTTGCGTTATTTGTAGTTGGCGTCGCAGCTGGATCTACTACTGTAACTGTTACTTGCAAACGAGTTGAACTTTCGCAGCCTGTTGCAGCATCAATTATATTTCCGAAATATACTCCAGAAGTTAATGCTGTTGTTGCTGCAATTGCTGTACCGCCTGTAGCAGCAGTATACCAGGTTACGTTTCCTTCATTTACTTGAATATTAGCAAATGTTGGTGCGTTTGCAGAGCAGAAACTTTGAGCTGCATTATTTGTAGTTGGGTTAACTGTATTACCTACTGTAACCGCTACTTGTAATCTTACACTGCTTTCACAGCCCGTTGCTGGATCTTGAATTGCTCCATAATAAGTTGTCGTTGTTAAAGCAGCTGTCGAAGCTAAAGCTGTTCCTCCTGTTTGAGTTGTATACCAAACCACATTACTTTCATTCACTTGAATATTAGCAACTGTTGGGTTTGTTCCTGAACAGAAGGTCTGTGCAGTTGCAGTTGTTGTTGGAGTCGTTGGATCTGTAACGCTTATTACCACCCCTGCTCTATTTGCGCTTTCACATCCAGTTGCTGGATCACTGATAGCTGCATAATATGTACCGCTAGTTAAAGCTGTAGTAGATGGAATTGCAGTTCCGCCTGTTAAAGCTGTGTACCAAACAATATTAGTTTCATTAAACTGAACACTTGCAAATGTAGGCGCATTAACTGTACAGAAGTTTTGTGTTCCTGCTGTTACTAAAGTTGGTGTTCCTGGATCATTTACAATCACATCGACTGTTAATCTTGAAGCACTTTCGCATCCTGTCACAGCATCAGCTATAGCAGCGTAGTATGTACCAGTTGTTAAAACTGTTGTCGGAGCAATTGCTGTTCCACCAGTTGAAGCTGTATACCATACAATGTTAGTTTCATTTGTCTGAATGCTTGCAAATGTAGGAGCATTAACTGTACAGAAAGTTTGTGTTCCCGCTGTTACTAAAGTTGGTGTTCCAGGGTCATTGACAATTACGTCAACTGTTAATCTTGTAGCGCTTTCACATCCAGTAGCTGTATCTGAAATTGCCGCAAAATATTGGCCTGTAGTAAGTGCTGTAGTAGATGGAATTGCTGTTCCGCCTGTTAAAGCTGTATACCAGACAATATTAGTTTCATTTGTCTGAATGCTTGCAAATGTTGGTGCATCCTCCAAACAGAAGTTTTGTGTTCCTGCTGTTACTAATGTTGGAGTTCCTGGATCACTTACAATAACATCAACTGTTAATCTTGTATTGCTTTCACATCCTGTCGTCGGATCTGAAATTGCTGCAAAATATTGTCCTGTTGTAAGTGCTGTAGTAGATGGAATTGCTGTTCCGCCTGTTAAAGCTGTATACCAAACAATGTTTGCTTCATTTGTCTGAATGCTTGCAAATGTTGGTGCATTAACTGTACAGAAGTTTTGTGTTCCTGCTGTAACTAAAGTTGGAGTTCCCGGATCACTTACAATTACATCAACTGTTAATCTTGAAGCACTTTCGCATCCTGTCACAACATCAGCTATAGCAGCATAATATGTCCCAGTTGTTAAAACTGTTGTTGGCGAAATTACTGTTCCTCCAGTTAAAGCTGTATACCATACAATGTTAGTTTCATTTGTCTGAATGCTAGCAAATGTCGGAGCATTAACCGTACAGAAGTTTTGTGTTCCTGCTGTTACTAAAGTTGGTGTTCCAGGGTCATTGACAATTACGTCAACTGTTAATCTTGTAGCGCTTTCACAGCCTGTTGCTGTATCTGAAATTGCTGCAAAATATTGTCCTGATGTTAAAGCTGTTGTTGATGGAATCGCTGTTCCGCCTGTTAAAGCTGTATACCAAACAATGTTTGCTTCATTTGTTTGAATGCTTGCAAATGTTGGCGCATCTTCCAAACAGAAGTTTTGCGTTCCTGCCGTCACTAATGTTGGAGTTCCTGGATCGTTTACAATAACATCAACTGTTAATCTTGTATTACTTTCGCAACCTGTTGTTGGATCTGAGATTGCTGCAAAGTATTGTCCTGTTGTTAAAGCTGTAGTAGATGGAATTGCTGTTCCTCCTGTTAAAGCTGTATACCATACAATATTAGCTTCATTAAACTGAATACTAGCAAAAGTCGGTGCGTTAACCAAACAGAAGTTTTGTGTTCCTGCTGTAACTAAAGTTGGAGTTCCTGGATCACTTACAATTACATCAACTGTTAATCTTGAAGCGCTTTCGCATCCTGTCACAGCATCAGCTATAGCAGCGTAGTATGTACCAGTTGTTAAAACTGTTGTTGGCGCAATTACTGTTCCTCCAGTTAAAGCTGTATACCATACAATGTTAGTTTCATTTGTCTGAATGCTTGCAAATGTCGGAGCATTAACCGTACAGAAGTTTTGTGTTCCTGCTGTTACTAAAGTTGGTGTTCCAGGGTCATTCACAATTACGTCAACTGTTAATCTTGTAGCGCTTTCACAGCCTGTTGTTGTATCTGAAATTGCTGCAAAATATTGGCCTGATGTTAAAGCTGTTGTTGATGGAATCGCTGTTCCGCCTGTTAAAGCTGTATACCAAACAATGTTTGCTTCATTTGTTTGAATGCTTGCAAATGTTGGCGCATCTTCCAAACAGAAGTTTTGCGTTCCTGCCGTCACTAATGTTGGAGTTCCTGGATCGTTTACAATAACATCAACTGTTAATCTTGTATTACTTTCGCAACCTGTTGTTGGATCTGAGATTGCTGCAAAGTATTGTCCCGTTGTTAAAGCTGTAGTAGATGGAATTGCTGTTCCTCCTGTTAAAGCTGTATACCATACAATGTTAGCTTCATTAAACTGAATACTAGCAAAAGTCGGTGCGTTAACCAAACAGAAGTTTTGTGTTCCTGCTGTAACTAATGTTGGAGTTCCTGGATCGTTTACTGTAACTGTAACTGCCAATCTTACTGAGCTTCCGCAGCTAGTAACTGCATCGGTTGCAGATCCATAATAAATTCCGTTAGCCAATGGCGTCGTTGAAGCAATTATATTTCCTCCTGTAGGAGCATCATACCAAACTACATTGCTTTCGTTTACTTGAATGTTAGCAACTGTTGGTGCAGCAGATAAACAGAAATCTTGAGCCGTATCTGTGGTAGTTGGCGTATTTGGATCGCTAACAATAATTACTGGATCTTGTAATGTTCCTGCTAAATTTTCGCAAGTATTAGTACTTGAAACAGCAACATAATACGTTATCGGACTTACGGCTTTTGTTAAACCTGTAGCGGTTAAAACACCAGCTGCATCAATTGCATAAGTAACTCCTGCTATTACAGCTCCATTTGTAATTGGCTGTGTTTTATTAGCATCTAAATACCAAGTAAATACTGGATTTGTTAATGTAGGTGCCGTTGGAGTTAATGATGCTGGTACACCATCGCAAACCGTAACATCATCTACTAAAATATCATTTACTGTTGAAGGAGGTAAAATCGTGAATGTGATTTGCTTTCTATCTGCTGCTGCAGTTTCGCAAAGCTCATCTGAACTCACTCCAACAAAATATGTATAAGTTCCCGGAGCTAATCCGTTTACTATTAATTGACTTGTTGTTTCGCCTGGAATTAACTGAGCTGTTGTTCCATCAAAACTATACCAATGATAAACAGGATTTGTTAAAACTGGTGTTCCAGTTAAACCTGTTGCTAAAGTTACAGATCCAGAAGCTGAACAAACTGAAGTTGCAGTTCCTCCGTTTAAAGTAATATCTGCTAAAGCATTTACTGGAGCAGAAGCTCGTACTTCAACAGTAACTTCTCCTCTTGCATAATTTTGACAGCCATAACGTACTGGCTGTACATAATATTTATAAATACCTGCTGCTAAATTATCTGGCACTGTAAAAGTAGGTCCAGTGGCAACTGCATTTCCTCCTGTTTCTGCATCGTACCAAATATAAGTTGAACAAGCGATCTCAGGAATTTGGAGCGTAATATCGGTTCCCGGACAGACCGTAATTTTGTTCTGAGGATCAGCTCCAATTACTGTTGTATTAGCCGTTCTTTCTACCGTATGAACTCTTAAGAAATCTAATACTCCAACAACACCTCCTAAACGAATTCTAACTCTATCGTAAATTTCTGTTGGAGAAGATACCAATACCATTGCCAAAGAATTTCCTGGCAATAATTTTATACTTAATAATTGGCTTGTATTTTCAATTGGAGCACCAACTGCTACATTTCCTAAATAACGCTGAACTGAAAATCCTGTAAGCAAATTAACAGTTAAAAGAGTCGCTGGTTTAGAAACTACGATTCTTAATGTATCACTAAGAACAGAAGGTGTTTTAAATTGCACTGTTAAATCTGCAGATGCTAAAGCACTTACTCCGCTATACATCGTTGCAAAAGTAGTCACATCATTATCTGCAACATTCCAAGCGTCACTCACCCCTACAGCTGCAGTTACAGCACCAATTGGCAAGCCTAAATCTGTTGCGCCATAAAAAATATCCTGAATATCTCCTGGCGTACAATTTACTGTTGTAACTGCTTGATTATAATGAGCATCAAATACTTTTACATTTTGTGCTACACTTACCAATGAAGACGATACAACGCGAATACCATCATAATCTTGTGGTCCAGAAGCATCTGAAGGAACAAAAGTAAACTCATAAGAATTATCACCTGAAATTAAGTTCAACAATGAACCAGACACAGGCTGCGCTGAGCCAATAAGAGCTCCATTTCTTGTTCCAATTACTGATAAATTCTGACCAACAGCCAATAAACTATATTCAGAACCTAATTTAACGGTTACAGGAGTACCTTTAGCGATAACAGTAGGCCAAGTTAAATTCTGCCATGTTGTACCAACACCTAAAAGTCCGATACCTGTATTAATTGTTGAGAATGTCTGAGGATTTCCATCAACTGCATTTGCGTCGTCTGAAACACCTCCAGTAATTATAGAACCTTCCGTTTGAGCTGTTGCATAAACTCGTTGTGTTAAATTCTGGCAGCTTGTAAGATCTATCACGTTGATTATCTTAGTCGCTGTAGTAGTACAAGTTCCAATAGTTGCAACTGCTGTATAAGTATAAACTCCTGGAATATTCAACGGACCAGTCGTAAATGGAGGTCCTGCAATTGCAACACCTTGAGAATTAAACCATGTTACAGTTCCTGTAGACGTAGCATCTAATACGACATTAGTTCCAACATTTACAGATTCCTGTGGATTAATCACATCTAAAGTTGGCAATGCATTAATCGATACTGTTACAGACTGTCTAGCTGACGGACAAGTACTTGTTGTATTTTGTGCTTCTATAGAATAAACGCCACTAACAGTAATATTAGCCGCTTGATCTGCTGTAATTACCGCATTTGACGGATTATAAAAAGTGTAAGTAGTATCTCCTGAAGAATCAAAATTGGTGATTGCATTTATTAAATTAGCACTTCCACATGCTTGTAATGGAGTTGTGATAACTGTTAAAGGTGTAACTGAAGGTAAATTAACCGTTACTTGCTTTAAATCTCCGGCCACATTTTCACAAGTACCTCCATTCAAAGCAGAGATATAATAATTATAAGTTCCAGTAGTTAAACCAGAAATAGTAAGTACACCATTAGCATCTTTTGCAAATGTTACGCCACCAATTACACTTCCATCTACAATTTCTCCTGTTCTATTTGAATTTTCATAATATTTAAATGTTACACCCGCTATAGCAGAAGATGGAGTTAAAACAGCGGTTCCCGCACAAGTAGCTTCTACTGGACTTGTAATTGCAATGTCTCCAGCAGTTGGAATTGGTAAAACATTTACTGTCACTGCCTGACGTAAACTGTTAATACAGCCTGCACGAGTTGCTTCTAAATAATATGTGGTAGGAGCTGTTAAAGCAGCTGTAGGAGCTACACTAGCAATGGCTCCCCCAGTTGGAGAATCGTACCATGCAAAAGTTTCTCCTCCAGTTGAAGAAGCTGACAAAGTTGCTGTTTGCCCTGCACAGATTGGTGCTGCAGCTCCAGTAATTGTAGCATTTGGATATCTATAAGCTGCCTGATAAATATATAAATTGCTCAATAAAGTAGCAACGCCTCCTAATCGTACTTCTATACGATCAAACGCTGCTGTCGCAGTAAAACTAGCTTTAAATTTATTTCCAGATAATAACTGAATGTTCAGCAAACCACCATTTATTGCTGTTCTGTCATTATTATAAGTCGCTCCATTATAAGTTGCAAGAGTAACATTGGATAATGCCCCTATATCTAAAAGTCCTCCTGGAACTTCTAAATCAACATCGATAATATCTCCTGCCAAACCTGGATTTGCGAAAATCAATTGCTGTTGTAGGTAAGCCCCCACACCAACCGGTACACTAAGTTGAGAGAAAGTAGTAATATCTCCATCAACCGCATTATTTGGATTAGTAGGTGTACATAAAACACATAGCACACCATCATTCGATGGTATCTGAGAATTAGCTTGTAAACATGTACTCGCACTAGCTATTACAGTAACCGAAACCGCTCCTCTTGTGGTATTAGCGCAATCAGTACCTATATTAGAAGCTTCTACATAATAAGTTTGATTGCTTGATAATATTGGAGTTGTGTATGAGGTAACATTCGTTGCTAAAAGCGTACCTGCTGTTGCTGCACTATACCAATTGTATCGTACACCAGCAACTGGATTTGCAACCGTCAAAGTAGCATTTTGACCAGACTGAATAATTACATTAGAGGATGTAAATGTCGGAGTAGCTGGTATCGGATTTACAATCAGATTTACTTCTTGGCGTGTTGGCGTTACACAGCTTCCTATAGCTGATTCTACAAAATAACTTGTATTAACAGTTAATGTAGGAGTTGTGAAAGAATTACCTGTAAATACTAAATTTCCTCCTGTAGCCGCATCATACCAATTATAATCAGTACCAGCAACTGGAGCATCAACTGTTAAGGTTGTTGACTGTCCGCTACAAATATTGGTAGGAACTGCTGTAATAGTTGGTAAAACAGGGTTATCAATTAAAATATCAACCGGATATCGCACACTGTTTACACATCCATTTCTTGTCACCTCTATATAATAAGTAGTTGGTGCAGTTAAAGCTGGTGTTGTAAATGCAGCTGTAGATGCTAAAGGTGAACCGCCTGTAGCAGCACTATACCAATTAACCGTTTCACCCACAGCAAGAACAGCGGTTAATGTTGTTGTTGTTCCACTGCAAATCGTTTTATTGCCAGTAACATCTGGAATTTTATATCTATAAGTTGCCTGATAAATATCTAAATTAGTTAAAAGACCTGCCACACCGCCTAAACGAACTTCAACACGGTCAAAATTCGCTCCAGCTGTAACAGTTGCTCTATATCTAGTTCCGCTTAATAACTGTAAAGTTATAAGAGGATTATTAATCGCAACTCTATCATTATTATAAGTTGTACCATTATATGTAGCTAAACTAACTACGCTTAATAATTGTACATCTGCCAAACCTCCTGGCAATTCTAAATCAACCTCAACAATATCTCCAGCTTTTCCTGAATTAGTAAATTGCAAAGTTTGTTGTACCGAACCTAATACATTAACAGGAGTAGTAAGTCTTGCTGCTGTAGCAGGATTACCATCTACAGAATTGTTTGGATTTGTAACACTACACAGCAAACAAATACCAACTTGAGAAGTAACCTGACTGCTAGCTTCTAAACATCCGCCTAAAGCTGATGGCTGAACCGTTACCGTAACAGGCACTCTTGTTGCACTAACACAATTTCCGTTCGCGCTTTGCGCTTCAACGTAATAGGTTTTCGTAGCTGTTAATATTGGTGTAGTAAAAGTTGCTGTATTCGTTGCAACGGCTGTTCCACCAGTTGCAGCTTCGTACCAGTTTAATTGCGTGCCAGCTTCAGAAGTCGCATTTAAAGTTGCATTCTGACCCGATTGAATCGTCACACTTTGAGTAAGAACTGTTGGATTAGCAGGAACTGCTGTCGAAACAACACTAATGTTAGCACGAGTCGGGCTAACACAGCTTCCTATAGAAGCTTCCACAGAAAAAGGAGTTGTTCCTAAAGCTACTGTCGGAGAATAGGAAGTTCCTGATGCTACCGCAGTATTTGCACCATTATACCAAGTATATGTTGTTCCAGGAACAGGATTTACCAATGATAATGTAGTCTGTTGCGTTGGCCCAGTAGAACAAACTACAGTCCCTACATTACTATAAGCAGGTGCAACAGGGTTTGAAACATTTAAAACAACAGGCACACGAACATTTCCTTCGCACCCTGCTGCTCTAGTTATTCCTATATAATAGGTTGTATTTGCTGTTAAGGCAGGAGTTGTATATGTATTTCCTGTCGCCAAAGCTGTGGTAGAAAATTCAGAACTATACCACGCAAGCGAAGTCCCTGCAGCTGGTGTTGCTGTAAGAGTTGTTGGAAGTCCAGCACAAACTGTTTGAGATAAACCGCCAGATACCGTTGGTTGAGCAAACTCAAGCCTAATGTCATAAATTCTAACTGTCGCCAAAAGACTTAGCAGACCACCACCAACCTGAATTTGAATTTGGTTGGTATCACCCGTAATAGGAAATTTTGCAACAGCTACAGTATTACCGCTTAACAAATTTAAATTCAAAAGCGGATTGTTTAAAGCCACGCTGGAACCTACATTGACCCCAGAATTTTTAGCTTGAACCGTAGCATTTGACAATAACGTTAAATCAAGTAAACCGTTGCCCGTACCAAAGTATATTGCAACTTGGTCACCGGCTTGAGCCGTTTGATTTAAAGTCATTGTTTCTTCTGCAAAACATCCAGCAATTGCAATACCATTTGTCAAGGTTGCATAAGTGGATAAGCCAGCGCTATCGTAAGCATTGGCAGGACTAGTAACACCTACTCCTAAACACACAAGCCCTCCTCCCGTACTATTTGTCTGAGACACAGGTCTACAAATAGTTTGAGAGAATGCATTAGTGCATATCAGGAATAAAGTTAAAAGTCCTAATAATCTCAATTGAGGGTTGAGATTACAAAAAGTAAATTTTTTTTTCATAATTTGGAAGATTAGAAAATGGACAATAAAACACCTCTCGCAGTAAGTGCAAGCACCTACGCAATTAAACAATCAATTAAAAATCAAACAGTTAAAACATAAGCTAGCAACTTATAAATAAGCTGGCAAACTCTGTTTTCTTAAAAAAATTATGTTGAATTCGGTATACCGAAACATACCGGAGAACAAACCTTATCTCCTAGAGACAAAATGAGTTCCGCTTTTTTTGAGGAAAAACGATTGTGATCAGTTTTCCTAGAGGAGTGATTTGCTGCAGGTCTAATTTTCATAAATGAAAATTTTTAGTTGAAAGTAGAACTGGGGATTCTTTTATATAGGTTGATTCATTTTTTAAAGAAAGTTGATTAGTCTTCCTAAAATAATCATGCTGATAAGGCTGATTCTGAATCTATTTATATTCAATAAAATTATTGCTCCTTATAATCGACTCGCCAAATGGGGTAACTATAAGACAGCAAACTAAAATGCGGATCTTTTGAAATAAAATTAGATATCTTAAAACGATTAAAATTATCGTTCAGATAAAAGAAGTCTAATAGGTTAAAAAATAGAGCTAAAATAAAATGTACAATTAAAGTAATTTTGATAAAGAAAGTAATTGTCAATTCCATACGCAGACTTATTAAGTTATTGTATAATTTTTCAATTTTCAATCTTAACAACATGGCGAATATTTCTTAACCAATATGTTTTTGAAAACCAAAAGAAAAACTTTGTTTAACTTTTGTTATCTAAAATTAAGAAATACAAAAACATAAAACAAGCCTAAAATTCTTATAATTTATTCTTAAAACTTCATTTAGCAAATTAACAGTACACTAAAACATCAGAAAAAACGGTACTTTTAACATAATTATCTTGCTAATTTTAAATTAAACAAAATATTAAACAAAATATGTTAAATCGATTGAAATAAAGTATAATCTTACATTTTAAATAAAATAGTCTGCAAAATTATCCGTAATATAGACCAAAAGCACTTGTTTTTTTCCTATAAAATTTAAAATCTTAAAAGTTTGACGAATTTTTAAAAAACAAGTAGAAATACGTGGTCAAAATTTCAATAAAGATTAAACGAAAGTTAAAAAAAAAAAAAAAAAGCGGGCAATTATTTAACTAATTGCCCGCTTTCATTAAAACATTATAATTTATTCTAAGATTCTAAAATTTGATTAATTTGACTAAATAATTGTCCATCACTTAAAAAAGCGCCCTGTTTAATCAATTCAAAAATTGAAGAATTTCGTTCATCAGTAAATACTTTCTTCCCTACTTTCATTTCTATATTTTCTGTGAACATATTATCACTAAGCCACTGAAGCCCTTCTTTGGTTAAAAAATCAACTTCTGGAGAAAACGATTTTAAAACAATCGACTGAATGTAAGTATCAAAACAATGAAATAAAAATATATGATTTTTAGAAAAATGCTCCAGATACTCTGCTCTAGTTAATACGCCTTCCCAAATTAAATCTGAAAAAACATCCAATTCCTGTTCTGCAACTTCCGGTTTATTAACCTTTAGTTCTTCCCACTCTTTTCTATCTATTGCTTGTGTAGCCAAAAAACTTGCAAATTCAGCATGCAATTCGTCAAACTGTTCTTTTGTTAATCTTGCGTATTTCATCTTTTTATGCTTTACGCTTTAAGTTATAAGCCATACGCTTTAACCCAAAGACTAATTGTTTTCATTATAAAAAAAAATCCCGATTTGCATCGGGATTTTTATATCGTTTTTAAAACTATTACTTTTCAGCAACAATTTCGTATGGCAAGTCAACGATTACATCTCTGTGTAAACGAATTGTAGCATTGTATTTACCAGTACGTTTTACAACACCGCTAGTGATGAATTTTCTATCGATAGCATTACCAGATTTCTCTAAAGCTTCAGCGATATCGATGTTAGTGATAGAACCAAAAAGTTTCTCTCCACCAGCTTTTGCAGTAAGTTTAATTTCAAGAGCTTTTAAAGTTTCAGCTAATGCTTTAGCATCAGCAACAACTTTAGCTTCTTTGTGTGCTCTTTGTTTTAGGTTTTCAGCTAAAACTTTTTTAGCAGAAGGAGTTGCTAAAGTAGCAAAACCTTGAGGAATTAAAAAGTTACGACCGTAACCAGGTTTTACAGATACTACATCATCTTTAAATCCTAAGTTCTGTACGTCTTGTTTTAAAATAATTTCCATGTTGTTGTCCTTTATATTTCAGAAGTTAGGTTCCATTTAACCGGAAACCAACAACTATTTTTTTAATATACTATTTTAATAAATCGGCCACGTATGGCATTAAAGCTAAGTGACGAGCTCTTTTTACAGCTACAGAAACTTTTCTTTGGTATTTTAATGAAGTTCCAGTTAAACGACGAGGAAGAATTTTTCCTTGCTCGTTAACGAATTTCAATAAGAAATCAGCATCTTTATAATCGATGTATTTGATTCCTGATTTTTTGAAACGGCAATACTTTTTAGTTTTGTTAGTTTCAATGTTTAAAGGCGTTAAATATCTGATATCTCCGTCTTTTTTTCCTTTTGCAGATTGCTCGATTGTAGACATAATAATTACGCTTTAGTAGATTTTAATTTAGCTCTTCTTCTTTCCGCCCATGAAATAGCATGTTTGTCTAAACTTACAGTTAAGAAACGCATAACTCTTTCGTCACGTCTGAATTCAGTTTCAAAAGCTACAAGAACTTCTCCAGCTACTTTGAATTCGAATAAATGGTAAAAACCACTTTTTTTGTTTTGGATTTCGTAAGCCATTTTTTTAAGACCCCAATCCTCTTTCGATACCATTTCAGCTCCTCTACTAGTAAGAAATTCTTCAAATTTCGTTACTGTTTCCTTCACCTGAACCTCAGATAAAACGGGATTTAAAATGAAAACAGTTTCATAATGATTCATAAATAATAAATTTTATTTGTTAAAATTGGGTGCAAAAGTAAGCATTTAATTTACATCCACAACATTTTTTTCCTTTTATTCGTCATAATACAAAAAAATATACCTCAACCTTAGTTTTTTTTGCAAAAAAATAATACATTTACTACTGCTATCCTGAATTTATTCTAAATTTAAATGTTATGAAACTAAACTGTGTTGTTGTAGATGATAGTTCTATACAAAGGACAATTATTGCCAAATTGGTAAATAATCACCCAGGCTTGCATTTAATAGGGGATTTTTCTAATGCTATTGAAGCAAAAAGTTGTATCTCATTAAATAATATTGACTTAATATTTCTTGATATAGAAATGCCTGTTATTAATGGCTTTGATTTTCTGGACGGATTAAAATCAAAACCCCAAATTATATTTATCACCTCTAAAGCCGAATATGCTTTAAAGGCTTTCGACTACGACGCTACCGACTATCTACAAAAACCAATTGCAGTTGACCGTTTTAATGCTTCTGTAAAAAGAGCAATCGACATGCATTTGCTTAAAAAAGATATCAAAGAAGAAGAAGGCGAACATATATTCATTAAAAGTAATCTTAAAAAACTTAAAATCTTCACTTCAAAAATAAAATGGATTGAAGCTTTTGGAGATTACGTTAGAGTAGTTACAGAAGACGACAGCAATCTGGTTCTTTCTACAATGAAATCTTTTGAAAATGATTTATCGAAAGACAAATTTATCCGCGTTCATAAATCATACATTATTAATATAGATAAGGTTGAGCGCTTTAACAGCAAATTTGCCGAAATTGGCATCACCAAAATACCTTTAAGCCGCAACAAAAAAGAAGATCTTGTAAAAGCACTTTCCACTTCTTCTTAATTTGCTGTTTTAATAAAAATCTACATTAATCACAACTTTTATAGCTCTGTATTGAGCCACAGCTTCAAAACTATTCAGCATTTTCTGAATAGTTTTTTTTGTATTGCCCAAATGAATATTGTGCGGAATCTTAATCAAAATCGTTCTGATGTACTCATTTCGTATTCTGCTTATAGCTGGCTCTTCGGGACCCAAAACTGGCATTCCTAAATTCTGACTCAAAACCTGATACAGCCACATAGCTCCTTCTTTCAATTTATCAAAATCTTTGTGCTTTAGCGTAAGCTTTATAATCCTGAAATAAGGCGGATATCTATAAATCTGCCTGTCATACAACTGTTCTTTATACATACCTATATAATTATGGTCTGTAACCTGCTGAATAGTATTATGATTAGGATTATAAGTCTGAATAACCACTTTTCCTTGTTTTTCTGATCTTCCCGCTCTTCCCGCAACTTGCGTCATCATTTGAAAACTGCGTTCAAAGGCTCTAAAATCTGGATGATGAAGCATATTATCAGCATTCATAATTCCGACTAGACCAACATTGTCAAAATCAAGCCCTTTGGCCAGCATTTGTGTACCAACCAGAATATCTATTTCACGATTCTTAAACGTATCAATTATTTTTTCAAAACCAAATTTTCCGCGGGTAGTATCCTGATCCATTCTAGCCGTTTTTGCTTTCGGAAAAAGTGTTGACAACTCCTGCTCTATCTGCTCGGTTCCAAATCCTTTGGTCGTTAAATCAATACTAGAACAGTTATGGCAATTGGTAGGTTTCGCAATCGAATACCCGCAATAATGGCATCTAAGCTGATTTTTATGTTTGTGATAAGTCAAACTCACATCGCACTGCTGACAATGCGGAACATGCCCACAAGTCATACATTCAATTACAGGCGAATATCCTCTTCTGTTTTGAAACAAAATAACCTGCTCACCCAACAACAGCGATTCTGCAATTTCTTCAATTAAAAGATCGCTAAAATGTCCTGTCATTCTTTTTCTGAAATGCTTGTCTTTTATATCAACTAAAATCACTTCAGGCAAACGGACATTTTTATAACGTTCCGTAAGCGTAACCAGTCCGTATTTATCATTTTGGGTATTAAAATAAGTTTCAATACTTGGCGTTGCCGAACCCAACAACACTTTAGCTTTATGAAAATTAGCCAAAACAATTGCCGCGTCTCTTGCATGGTATCTAGGTGCTGGATCTGTCTGTTTAAAAGTCTGTTCGTGCTCTTCGTCAACAATCAATAATCCTAAATCGTTAAAAGGCAAAAACAAAGCCGATCTCGCTCCTATTACAATTTGCGCTTTGGGCGAATTTTCGAGTGTTTGCCTCCAAACCTCAACTCTTTCATTATTGCTATATTTGGAATGAAAAACAGCTACTTTATCACCAAAATGAAGACGCAGTCTCGAAACCAATTGGGTGGTAAGTGCAATTTCTGGAAGCAAATACAAAACCTGCTTTCCAGTCTCTAGATATTCCTCAATAAGTTTAATATAAATTTCTGTTTTTCCACTCGAAGTTACACCGTGAAGAAGACAGACTTCTTTTTCTAAAAAGCTATTTTTAATTGCAGAAAAAGCATTGTGTTGCGCTTCACTTAACTGAAGTTCTTTTTCTGATTTTTCGCCATTAAAAGTAACACGATCGTGCTGCAGATAATACTCCTCAAATATTTCTTTTTCTATTAAAGATTTTACCGCTGCTGATCCTGCATTTGAGACTTCTATAAGTTTTTTTACGGTAATTGGCTTTTTTTCTGTGGCACTAATTTGAAAATAAGACAAAACAATTTCTTTTTGTTTAGTAGCATTTTTCAATACCGTCAGCAATTCTTCCAAACCAGTATCAGATTCGTATTTGGAATGTAATTTTACATATCGAACCAGTTTTGGCTTGTACGTTTCCTTTATTTCTTCATCCAAAAAAATGATATCCTTCGCAATCAGCTTTTGCAGAATCGGAAGTATATTTTTTCTATTCAAAATGGAAGCAATTTCCTGAACCTTTAAAGAACTCTGATGATGCAAAGCCTCGTAAATTAAAAATTCATCATCAGAAAGTTCGCTGTCATTTACTACAACATCAGGCTTATGCGAAATAATGGTTTCGCTTTCCAGCAATAATCCGCTTGGGAATGCACCTCGATAAACATCTCCAATACCGCACATATAATAACTGGCTATCCAAAGCCAGTGTTGAATCTGGATTTCGGTCGCAATTGGCTGTTCATCTAAAATCTGATGAATTTCTTTGGCTTCATATAAAGTTGGAGCATTTTCATGAACATCCAAAACAAGGCCTGTATAAATTTTACTTTTACCAAAGGGCACAGCAACGCGCATTCCTTTTTTAATGAAATGAAATTCAGCCTCAGAAACTCGGTATGTAAATGTCTTCGCTAGAGAAAGCGGTAAAATGACTTCGATGAAATGCATGGAGATAATTATAAGAGAAATATTTCTCTAAGAAAGAAAATACAGGTACTAGTATCTAATAAATATGCCATTAAAAATCAATCTCCTTATCTTTAAAACTCCTGTTCGCTTTAATTTCAGACACAATATCTTCAGCATTTTTTTCTGAAGCAAATGCACCAAAAGATTTATAAAAATTGTTCTCTTTGCCTTTATTACTTTTTATTGATTTTGTAAGTCGTTCTATAAGTTCAATTTTATTCGAAAAACTAAGCCCTTCAAACAAATTTGAATACGATTCAAGTATATGTTTATCCGTTACAGTCATTTTATCTCTCTTTATATTGTTCCAAATATATGCAAAAATAAGCTATTTTTCTTTTTGTATTTTACTGAGATAATCCTGAACCAGCCTCAATGTTTGGCTTATCGACTTGTTGGTAGTTCCGCCATCATGTCCAGGAATTACATATTTCGGATTTTTAAATTTCGATTGAACTTTTATAATAGATTTCTCCCATTCTTTAACATCAGCGTCACCTAAATAACCCAAATCTTTAGCTTCTGCACTTTTTATAAAACATCCGCCATAAAGAATTTTCTCTTTTCCGAACCAAGCCACAATATTATCTGGAGCATGGCCTTTACCAGGATAATACATCTCAAATTTATATTGTCCAACCGTAAAAACGGTATCATTCGGAATTACAAACTCAGCTCTTGGCTCTTTCTTATTTTTAAGAATTTCGTCTGTTAATTTACCAGAATAAGTTTTAATTCCTTTTTTTCTATAAAAATCCAATCCGCCAGCGCGATCATCGTGCGAATGCGTTGCAAAAACCATTACAACATTTTTATTGTGCTTTTTCTTAATGCTATCCAATAAAGGCTGAAACTGTGTTTTATCCCACGGAGCATCAAACAAGACAGCACCTTTATCTGTTACTACATACATGGCATTGGCAGAAATCTTTACACCTTTGTAATCATTAAAAGTCTTATAAACATAAAAGTCACCCGTAAGATGACTTATTTGTAATGGCGAATTCTTAGATTGTCCAAAGCTATTTGAAACTATAACTAAGAATAAAATTATCGAAGCTAATTTTCGCATTAGGTTTTAATTAGTTTTTTACTCTCGTCCAATATTGTGTTCTTCCCACTATAGAAACTCCAACATAACCGCGAAGTTTTAATTTATCAGCAGACTCTAAAGTGATGTAACATTTGTATTTTTTACCGCTTGTAGGATCTAAAATTGTTCCTCCATTATATTCAGAACCGTCTTTTTTAAGTCCATTTATAATCACCATTCCTAGAATTGGTTTGTTTTTTTCAGCTCCGTCACATTTTGCGCAAACGTCTTTTTTATGACTGTCACGAAGAATATCCACCACCTTGCCGTAAACTTTTCCTGATTTCTCGTAGATCTCAACGATTGATTTTGCTTCACCTGTTGCATCGTCAATTGTTTTCCATTTTCCAATTACACTTTGGCTTTGCATGGTTAAGGCAAAGAAGAACACTCCGATAGTTAGCATCAAATTTTTCATATTATTTTTCTTTTTTTTGTTTTAATTTTCTGATAGAAGCGTTCAATTCGAACCCTAAAAGCAGAATCATACAGTTTATCCAAATATAAAACATTAGAATTAATAATGTCCCAATCGAACCATAAAGTTCGTTATATTTTGAAAATTTTATAACCCAAATCCCAAAAAAGAACGAAGATATAACAATTAAGATCGTTGTAAAAACAGAACCAATGCTTATAAAAGGCACTTTATTATACTGTTTTGTACCATAACGCAATAATATTGAAGATGTTATCAAAATCATTAAAATAACAAACAAATATCGACCCAAAATGATCAGCGGAATTCGATCACTCAGCACATCCTGAATAATTGTTTTCTGAATAAAGACCTCAAAAACTACGATTGTTGCCACCGTAACAAACAAAATAACAGTCATTACAAGAGAAATAGCGAGCGCAACAAGATATTGGCTGAAAAATCCACGTTTATCAAATACGTGTTTAGAGGATTCGAAACCACTCAAGATTCCGTTAATTCCATTTGCCATTAAAAAAATCGAAAGCAAAAATCCAGAAGATAATAAGCCCGAGTGACTATTGTTTAAAATGTCACTTATAATTTTACTAATGGCATCATACGTATTTGGCGGAACGCTTTGCTGTACAAATAGTAAAAAATCGTCTTGAAAATTGTCTATCGGAATAAACGGAATTAAGTTTAAGATAAAAAGCGCAAAAGGAAACAATGCCATGAAAAAACTAAAAGAAACTGCACTCGCATGATACGAAAAAGCACCTTCAAGAATTCCTAAAGTATACATTTCAAGTAAATCATACAGCGAAAAACCTTCCAACCACGGAAGTTTTACTTTCTTTAAAAGTCGGGCTAAAGAGCGCACAACGGGCAATTTTTCAATCCGAGCTTCTATCTCTTTCGACATATTTTTTGATTTTAGATTTTAGAGTTATGATTTTAGATTAAACCATACTTAAGTTCAATTTAACTCATAACTTATAATTCAAAATTCTTACCGCATTAAAAAGCTTTCAAACTCAAATCCATATTATAAACAGAATGAGTCAAAGCGCCAGATGAAATATAATTTACGCCACACAAAGCATATTCTCGGATTGTTTTTTCGTTGATATTTCCTGATGATTCGGTTTGGCATTTTGTACCAATTAACGCAACAGCCGTTTTGGTGTCTTCGTAATTAAAATTATCAATTAAAATCCTATGAACGCCATCGCTTTGTAAAATCTCTCTGATTTCGTCTAAACTTCGGGCTTCAACGATAATTTTAAGATCAAGATTATTTTCTTTTAAATATTCCTTAGTTTTAGAAATCGCACGCGTAATACCTCCAGCAAAATCAATATGATTGTCTTTCAACATAATCATGTCGTACAAAGCATAACGATGATTTTCTCCTCCTCCAATTTTTACAGCCCATTTTTCTGCCACTCTAAAATTTGGAGTTGTTTTACGTGTATCTAAAATTTTAGCATTTGTACCTTCTAAAAGTTGCATCAAATGGTTTGTTTTTGTCGCAATAGCAGACATTCTCTGCATCGTATTCAAAACTACTCTTTCTGCTTTTAAAATAGACTGCGAACTTCCCGAAACTTCAAAAACAACTTCGCCATATTCTACGTGCGTTCCATCTTCGATAAAAGTTTTCACTTTTAGTTTTGAATCTACATGTTCAAATATCATTTTAGCAAGCTCAACGCCGGCAATTATTCCTTGGTCTTTTACCAATAATTTTGCCTGACCGTGTGCCGTATCAGGAATGCAGGCAAGCGAACTGTAATCGCCAGGGCCAACATCTTCTCTAATGGCATTGCTTATTAAAAGTTGTAATTCTGCTTGAAATTGGGCTTCGCTTATCATTTTTCTATTTTTAATAATATGCTAAATTAGGACATATTTTATCGATTTAAAAGTTTCCTTTCTGCGAAAAGTTTCTTATTAACTTATTTTTTTGATTTTTAACCGTGAGTAAAACGTATATTTTTCTAAACGCATAGAAACATAGTTATTGAAACTTTAAAAAAGGCGTTTCACTTGCATCAATTCACATAGCGTAACGCATTGTCTATGTGTGAAAATCTAGATTTTTTCTAAAATCCTCAATATGGCAATTAAAAAATCTATGTTTCTATGTGTTTAAATTTTTCAAGCAAAATCTGCCAAAACAATTCAAAACATTAGATATCTTTGAAGTTCAATCAAACAAAATCATGGGATTAATTAAAGATATTTACTCGGTTTCTTTTTACGAAAAATTTGGTCAGGCTGTCGCCGAAGTACATCCTTCATTCGATAAACAAAAATTTATTGAAACAATTTACGAAGGCGATTTTGCTCAAAAAGAATGGAAAGAACGAATGAAACATACCACAGTTGTGTTTCATCAGTTTATGCCACAAAACTTTTCTGAAGCAACAGCTTTAATTGATAAAATCATTGAAAATCTTAGAAAAAACAATTTTGCAGATAGCAATCTGGCATTCATTTTCTTTGCCGATTATATAGAAATGTACGGTTTAGAAGATTTTGAAACCTCAGCCAAAGCCTTTGTTTCTATAACGCAATTTATAAGCTGTGAATTTGCGGTTCGTCCTTTTATTTTAAAATATAAAGAAAGAATGATTGCCGAAATGGTCAAATGGTCTTTGCACGAAAATCATCACGTACGCCGTTTGGCAAGCGAAGGTTCTCGACCAAGATTACCCTGGGCTATGGCAATTCCGTTTCTTAAAAAAGACCCTATTTCTATTCTTCCTATTTTAGAAAACTTAAAAAATGACCCGTCAGAATATGTTCGCAGAAGCGTTGCCAACAATTTAAATGATATTGTAAAAGATAATCCTGAAATTGTTTTGGAAATCGCAAAAAGATGGAAAGGTCATACCAAAGAAACCGACGGAATTATCAAACACGGCTGCCGAACTTTATTGAAACAAGGACATCCGGAGATTTTAAGCCATTATGGTCTGGAAAGCACGAATATTGAACTTTCTTCTTTTGAAATTAAAACGCCAAAAGTAAAAATTGGAGAGTATCTACAGTTTCATTTTCACTTAAATAATAAAAATGAAGAACCAAAAACGGTTCGTTTAGAATATGCTGTTCATTACAAAAAAGCAAAAGGGCATTTGGCGAAAAAAGTATTTAAAATCAGTGAGAAAATCTATCATCCGAACCAATTAACCAAAATTGAAAGAAACCAGTCTTTTAAATTAATTACAACTCGTGTTTTTCATACTGGAATTCATCATTTGTCGATTATTATTAACGGAACTGAAAGTGAGGTTCTGGAGTTTGAGTTGATTAAATAATATCTCTTAATGAATCTGTTTATGGAAATGAAGAAATCAATTATCAAGATTAGTTTTTGTTTAGCTTTTCTAACATCTATTCTTAGTTTTCAGACTAAAAAAGAAGAAGTTTTAATTCTTTCTTACTCCGCCATAGACTGTCCTTGTGCTCAATGGAAAATAGAAAATCAAAAAAACACAAAAAACATTTATTTGGAAAGGGCAAATAACAAAATATTGGATGCCGATAAAATTTGGGATGGAAAAACTTTGCCTCTAAAATTACGTGTAAAAGGATATTTCAAAAAGGATCTTGGAATTCCAAGAAACTTTTCTACTAAAGGAAATCCAAAACCCGGAAAAGTATTCCTATATACTAAAATCGAAGAAATCAAGTAACTCAATCACCTTAAATACCTAATTTTAAAAATCTTGTCTTTCTAAATTAAAACATAGTCAGCGATTTTCGTTATTTTTATAAATCAAAAACAACTTTTCTTAATCTAAATTAAGTTACAGACTCCTATCACATCTGTAATTTTGTTTTCAAATCAAATAATACCACATGTCAAATATCAGTTTAATTATCGAAGAACGCGCTGCCAACATTGGCAATTTTATGGTGGGGAGATTATTGCCTTTCCGCGAAAAAAGAGCCGTGGGGCCATTTGTTTTTATCGACCACATGGGACCTGCGCATTTAAGTGACCACGAAAACATGGATGTTCCACCGCATCCGCATATCGGACTTTCAACTCTTACTTTTTTGTTTGAAGGAAGCATTATGCACCGCGACAGTTTAGGAACAGAACTCGAAATAAAACCTGGCGCTGTAAACTGGATGACAGCCGGAAAAGGAATTGTTCACTCAGAAAGAACTCCTGAATATTTAAGACATTCAGATAAAATGCTTCACGGATTACAGATTTGGGTAGCACTGCCAAAGGAATTGGAACAAATGGATCCGAATTTCACGCATGTTGAAGCTGAGGATATTCCGGCTTGGGAAGAAGACGGCGTTTCATATAAATTGATTGCTGGTGAAGCATTCGGAAAAAAATCTCCTGTTCCTGTTTATAGTCCATTATATTTTATTGAAATTAAAAATAAAGAAGCCGCGAAAATTAATATCGGAAAAGATTTATTTGGCGAAAGCGGTTTATATATCTTAGAAGGAAGCATTAAAAATGGTGAACATGTTTACGATCCGAGACAAATCCTGATTACCAACGACAGCAGCCTTTGCGAATTTGAAATGGCTGAAAATTCTACCGTTTATATTTTTGGAGGACAGCCATTTCCTGAAGAACATTTTATCTTTTGGAACTTTGTTTCTTCTGATAAAGAATTAATCGAAAAAGCAAAAATCGACTGGACAAACCAAACTTTTCCAAAAGTTCCGGGCGAAACAGAATTTGTTCCTTTACCTGAACCAAGAATTAAATAATTATGGATACAGTATCAGCAAAAATAGATACACGTTTGTATCGAACGGAAATAAAATCAGCATCTGACAACATTCTAATTTCAGACGAACCACAAGAATTGGGCGGAAAAAATTTAGGTTTAAATCCGACCGAACTTTTGGCTGCTTCTTTAGCTTCTTGTACCGTAATTACGTTGCGAATGTACATTAACCGTAAACAATGGAACGTCGAGGAAATTAACGTCAAAATTGATTTTGAAAGGGATTCAGAAAGAAGCGTATCGGTATTTACCAGAAAAATAGAAGTAATTGGTGATGTTGATGAAACGCAAAGACAACGTTTAGAAACGATCGCAAACAGCTGTCCGATTCATAAAACGCTGACGCATTCAATCGAAATTAAAACGACATTAATATAAATATCATGGAAATTCAACAGATAAACGATACTAAAAAAGGCTATTTTGAAGCTTTAGAAGACGGGAAACAAGCTGGACAAATGACTTATACTTGGGCCGGAAACGACAAATTTATTATTGACCATACCGAAGTAAGTCCAGAATTTAATGGAAAAGGTGTGGGCAAAAAATTAGTTATGGCAGCGGTAAATTATGCTAGAGCAAATAATGTAAAGATTATTCCGCTTTGTCCTTTCGCGAAAAGCGTATTTGATAAGGTTGAAGAAATACGAGACGTACTTTCTTAATCTAAGGTTCTAAGTTTTTTTTTGCCACGAAGGCGCAAAGACACAAAGTTTTTTTGTAGAGACGCACCGCAGTGCGTCTTTCGCATTTTATTAACGTCCAGTTTTTCATTCAGAAACTCTGTAACTTTGTCGCTTTGTAACTTTGAACCTTTTCCCTAGATACTTTACCTCTTTGGATATCTCCTCAGAAACTCGTATATTTGCGCGTAATTTAATCTTAGAGTATGACAAGAATAATTACACTTTTCTGCATTTTTGTAGCACAAATCGGCTTTTCTCAATCAGCTGAAAGTTATTTAGAAAAAATCAGAAATAATGAAGCTCTCCTTACTGCTTTCTTTCAGCAAATGCCAAAAGGAGGCGATTTACACCACCATTTTTCAGGATCAGTTTATGCAGAACCACTTTTAGAAAGAGCTATTGCAGAAGACTTTTATTTAAATCTGGAAACGTTGGGAGTTTCTAAAACAAAACCTTCAAATGGAACTTGGGAAAAATTTTCTTCTCTAAAAAGCCAAGGCAAATTAGACTATTACCAACAGCAAATCATGCAGACGTGGTCTATTAAAGATTATAATGGTTCTGTGCCTTCAGATGATTTATTTTTTGATTCTTTCATGAAATTTGAACCTACAATTCAAGGTCATTTTGCAGAAGGTATGCTGGAACTTAAAAAGCGCGCCATTGCAGAAAATGTAAGTTATATTGAAACACAATTATCTACAATTCCGTGCGATATGAATGTTTCTGATTTAGGCGATTTCAATATAAAACTACGCGAAGCAGCAAACCAGAAAGACGAAAAAACAGTTTTAAAACTTTTAGACGATTTGTATAAAGCCCTTCAGAAAAAAGACGCGAAAAAAGACGCTGAAGATTTCAACAATAATTTCTTAGCAAAACTGCACAAAGATTTAAAAATGGATGACGAAAAATTCACCATGCGTTACCAAAACTTTGTGCTTCGTTTTATGGAACCAGTTGATTTGTTTAAAAATTTAACGATTGCTTTTATTTCGTCAAGCGAAAGTAAACTAACTGCTGGAGTTAACATTGTTTCTCCAGAACATGGCGAAAATTCGATGAAAGATTATTGGCTACACATGGTGATGTTTAAGTACTGTCACTCTAAATTTCCTGATGTAAAATATACGCTCCATGCCGGTGAACTGACTTTAGGATTGGTCCAACCAGAAGAATTGACCTGGCATATTAACGACGCTATTTATGTAGCACGTGCGAACAGAATTGGTCACGGAGTTGATATTGCTTACGAAGCAAATTCATACGATTTGCTGAAATATATGGCTAAAAACAATATTCCGATTGAGATTAATTTAGCGAGTAACGAATTCATTTTGAAAGTAAAAGAAAACAGACATCCGTTTTCGCTTTATAAAGAATTCAATGTTCCAATTGTAATCAGCACAGACGATGCGGGAATTTTAAGAACCAATATGACAGAACAATATGTTTTGCTAGCGAAAAGATATCCTGATGTAAATTACGAAACGATAAAAAAATACGTTTACAACAGCATTAATTTCAGTTTTATTCAAGATGATTCGGTTAAAAAGCAATTACTGAAAGATTTGGATAATCGTTTTAAAACTTTTGAAGCTAAATTTTCTAAAAATTAAAGTGCAAAAATGTTTCACGCAGATTATACAGATTTAAGCTGATAATCGCTGATTTTTTTAAACAAAAACAAAATCTGCTCGATCTGCTAAATCTGCGAGAACTTAAAAATTCTCCCGCAGATTTAGCGGATTTAGCAGATAAATTTAACCAACAAATATGATTTTAGAAGCCGCATTTCTTTTCGTTAAACCAGAATTAGCTTCTCAATTTGAAGCTGATTTTGCAAAAGCAAGCCAGTATATTTCATCAATTGACGGTTATTTAGGACACCGATTGGAAAAATGTTTAGAAGTAGAAAACAAATATCTTTTGTTAGTCGATTGGAATACACTAGAAGATCATACAATTGGTTTTAGAACCTCGGAAGCGTATTTGGAATGGAAAAAGATTTTACATCATTATTACGAGCCATTTCCAATTGCAGAACATTTTGAAACGGTTTTTGAGAATAAAAAATAGTTTTTTTTAGCCACGAATTACACTAATTACACTAATTTTTATTCCATTTTTTCAGTAAAATAAATTCGTGAAAATTCGTTAAATTCCTGGCAAAAAAACTTTAATCTATGGCTAAAAAGTCTCCCGCAGATTTTGCAGATTAGGCAGATTTAATTTGTGTTAATTTGTGAAATTTGTGGCTAAAAAAAATGTGAATCCGTGGCTAAAAAACAAACACAATGAATATCAAACTTATCGCTATAGGTAAAACAGACAATAAATCGTTGCAGACTTTGATTGACGATTATACCAAACGTTTGTCGTTTTACATCAAATTTGACTTGGAGATTATTCCAGACATTAAAAACGTAAAAAACTTATCTGAAAGTCAGCAAAAAGAAAAAGAAGGCGAATTAATTCTTTCTAAACTTTCGGCAACTGATCAACTGATTTTATTGGATGAAAACGGCAAAACATTCTCAAGCGTTGGCTTTTCAGAAGAATTGCAAAAGAAAATGAATTCGGGTGTAAAAACACTGGTTTTCGTAATTGGCGGACCTTACGGATTTTCTGAAACTGTTTATAAAAAAGCACAGGGAAAAGTTTCGCTTTCGCTAATGACGTTTTCACATCAAATGGTTCGTTTGTTTTTTATCGAACAATTGTACCGCGGATTTACGATTTTACGAAATGAGCCTTATCATCACCAATAGTTTTTTAGTCCTTAGTGGCGAGTCCATAGTCCTTTGCGGTTAGCTCTTCGCATTTAGCTTTCTAAGAACTAACGACTATGAACTAATAAACAAATTCTAAAGGAAGTTTATCTAGGTTGAAAGTCACATATTTATGAAGTACAATTTTATACTTCATATATTCCTGATAACTCATTTCCTTATCGAATAAGAATACCAAATCTGGTACTTTATCAAACTTTAAACTAAAAAAATAGGGTAATATTTGTGATATTAAGACTTTCTTATTTCCGATAAAAACCTGCCCGTCACCTTTTTTAAAGTACACCACAAAACTTCCTGCTGTAGGTTTTTCCATTTTATAATACACTTTCGTGAAAGGAAAAAAAGCTAAATTCTTTCCTACAGAATCGGCATACGAATAATAGTTTTCAGCATTTTCGTTTTTGTGCGCGCTATCGGCTCTTTTCTTTTCCTGCATTTTAATTACTTGCGGAATAACCAATTTCAAAGGCAAACGTTTATCGATATTAAAAATCCAGTTTGTCGAAATGATAGCACTTTTTCGATTCAAATCGGCAATTGTATCATTTCCTTCTTTTTTAAAGAAAATATAAATTGGGGAATGATCCTGAACGTCTTTTACTATGGTCAGGTTTGATTTTGGCAATAAAACGTCTTGTTTTTTTCCGCAGGAGAATAATAGGCAAATTACAAGTAAACTGAAGTATTTCATAATTAATATTTTTTTTTACACAAAGAATCTACACAAAGTATATCATGGCGAGGAACGAAGCAACCACACTGCGATAACACAAAGTTTTATTTTGCTAATGAGGTTGCTTCGTTCCTCGCAATGACATACTAGAAGTTTAATAACTCATTTTACCAAACAAAGTAACACATTCCACCGCTTCTTTCACATCATGAACACGAAGAATCTTTGCTCCTTTTGTTAACGCAATTGTATTAAGGAATGTTGTTCCGTTTAAAGCTTCTTGTGGCGTAATATCAAGAGCTTTATAAATCATTGATTTTCTTGAAATTCCTGCCAGAATCGGTAATTCTAAAACATTAAAAAGCTCCATTTTCTGCATCACTTCATAATTCTGATCGGTTGTTTTGGCGAAACCGAAACCTGGATCAAGAATTAAATCTTTGATTCCGAGACTTCTTGCTTTTGCTACTTTTTCAGAAAAATAAAAAAGCATTTCTTTTATCATATCATCATATTGTGTCAAGCTCTGCATCGTCTGCGGATTGCCTCGCATGTGCATCATGATATACGGAACGTTGTATTTGGCAATAACCTCAAACATTTTATCGTCTAGTTCACCAGCAGCAATATCATTTATAATCGCCGCACCGCTTTCTATACTTGCTTTCGCAACTTCAGCCCTAAAAGTATCAATCGACAATAATGTTTCTGGAAAATGCTTCAGAATCAATTCAATTGCAGGAACAATTCGGTCGATTTCTTCTTGCTCGGTTACAAATTCAGCGCTTGGTTTGCTCGAATAAGCTCCGATATCAATAAAATCTGCGCCTTCAGAAAGCATTTTTTCTACTTGCGAAATGATCTCTGATTCGTTTTTATATTTTCCGCCGTCGAAAAATGAATTTGGCGTCACGTTCAGAATTCCCATTACTTTAGGAATTTCCAAATCTATCAAACGGCCTTTACAATTAATAAACATTTTGTTTCAAGTTTTAATTTGTTTCAAGTTTCAAGTTTTATATGTTTAAAGTTATCACAGATTACGCAAGTTCAAGAACTTGAAACCTGAAACTTGAAACTATTTGAAATTGTTTCCAGTTACAGCGTTAACAATTTGTTTGGAAAAAACTTGAAACAAAGAAAACCCGAAACTTGAAACTATTTAATATAATCCCTATTTTTGAAGAAATTTTAGCAAATATACAGCAATAAATGAAGAATACTTCTCAAGAATTTGATAATGTAATTTCGGTTTGCCGAACCTTGTTTATCAATAAAATGACAGATTACGGAAGCGCATGGAGAATTTTAAGACTGCCATCGCTGACAGACCAGATTTTTATAAAAGCGCAAAGAATCAGAAGTTTACAGGAAAACGAAGTTCGTAAAGTTGATGAGGATGAAAAAGGCGAATTTATCGGAATTATCAATTATTCGATCATGGCTTTAATTCAGCTAGAACTTGGAGTTGCAGATCAGCCAGATCTCGACGTTGAAAAAGCAACTGAATTATACGATGCTAAAGTAAAATTGACCAAAGATTTAATGGAAGCCAAAAATCACGATTACGGCGAAGCGTGGCGTGATATGCGCATTAGTTCTTTAACCGATTTGATCTTGCAGAAAATCCTTCGCGTTAAGCAAATTGAAGACAATAAAGGAAAAACAATCGTTTCTGAAGGTATCGATGCCAATTATCAGGATATGATTAATTATTCTGTTTTTGCCCTAATTCTAAACCCCATCAATAAATAAATTCCAATATTTAAATTCCAAATTCCAACCTCATTTTAAAATTGGAATTTGGTCCCGATTGCTATCGGGAGGAATTTTAAAAATGAAATTTTTTATGAAAAACATCATTACTCAATTCTCCCGATTATTTGTCGGTGTACTTTTTATCATTTCCGGATTAATTAAATTAAACGATCCAGTTGGTTTCTCTTATAAATTGGCAGAATATTTTAGCGAACCTGTTTTCAATATGCCATTTTTAGAGCCTTTAGCTTTAGGATTAGCAATCTTTTTAGTGATTTTAGAAGTTGTTTTGGGTGTAATGCTTTTGGTTGGCTATAAATCAAAACTGACTATTTGGGCTTTATTATTGCTGATTGTTTTCTTTACATTCCTTACCTTTTATTCTGCCTATTTTGATGTAGTAAAAGATTGCGGCTGTTTTGGAGACGCTTTACACTTAACGCCTTGGCAGTCTTTCACCAAAGATGTTGTTTTACTTTTCTTTATCTTGATTTTATTCATCAATAAAAAATTAGTAAAACCTTTATTTTCAAAAATTGTAACTAACATTATTGTTTTAATAAGCATCGTTTTATGCGTATTTATGGCCGTTTGGGTTATCAATCATAATCCGATCAAAGATTTCCGTCCGTACAAAGTGGGAACTAACATCGAGAAAGGAATGGAAATTCCTGAGGGTGCTCCAAAATCGGTTGTAGAAATGATTTTTATCTACAAAGTAAATGGTGTCGATAAAGAATTTACAGAAAAAGATTTGATGAATATTCCTGAAGGAGCAACTTTCGTTGATCGTAAAGACAAAGTAATCACTGAAGGCTACATTCCTCCTATTCACGATTTCACGATGACTAAAGACGATTCTGATTATAAAGAAGAATTATTAAAAGAGCCTAAATTGCTAATCTACGTAACTTACGATTTGAATTTATCGAATCCTGAAGGAATGAAAAAATTAGCAAAAGTTACCGCAGATGCAAAAGCAAAAGGTTACAAAGTAATTGGAATGACGGCTTCTGGAGCTGAAGAAATTGCTAAAGCTAAAAAGAATTATGCGTTAGATATTGATTTCTATTTCTGTGACGGAACCGCTTTAAAAACAGTTGAAAGAGCCAATCCAAGTATTGTTGTGGTTCACGACGGAACTATAACTCAAAAAGTACATTATAATGATGTTGATGATTTGAAATTGTAAAATTTCTCACAAAATATAAAACTTTAAAACTCCAATTCAATTACATTTGAATTGGAGTTTTTTTTGAGTAAATAAGTATAATTATATAGATGATTGCTTTTGCTTATGGGAAGAAGAAGCAATATTGACATTATAAAACCTAAAGTTTAATTTGTAGCTTTTTTTTTACATTATTTTTCTATTTTTGTGGACACAAATCAAAAAAATGAAGAATTTAAAATACGATCTTTATAGAAATGAAACTACTACGATATTTGAATTCAAAAGTATTGGACCAAATGGAGAAAAAACCAAAGTTATAGTTTATACAAAAACTCAATCTGAAAACATTTATAATTTAGCTTTTGGAGATCTAATTTATGATAAAGTCGAGAAAAAGTATTTTTTTGATGATTCCACAATTACTAACAATGGAGACCGTAATATGATTCTTGCCACAGTAGCGGAATCAGTATACGTTTTCACAAAAAAATATCCTAAAAAAATGGTGTTTTTTAAAGGAAGTACTTTAGCAAGAACAAGATTATACAGGAGAGCAATCACAATTAATTTAAATGAAATATCCAAAACTTTTCTTATATTTGGAGTCGTAAAAAACAAAGATGGAAGTTTATTAAACGTTCCTTTTAAAACTAATAAAGATTTTTTTGGATTCACTTTGAAAAGGAAAGAATTATGAAAACAGTAATTAAAAAAGAATCATCAGAAAATAAAAAGAAACTTACCGAATCAAAAGTAAGGGTTGATAAAAAATTAAATAATTTAAAAATCATGGAATCAGACAAACAAAAAGAAGTCAATTCCTTAATTTTTAAATTTGAAATATAATCTTACATTTACAAAACAAACAGCAAAGTCCATTTAAATTTGGACTTTTTTTGTGGCCTAAACTTTCTTAAAACAAAATTAATTCATGAAGCAATCGCTAAAATTTTTCTTTACTTTTTTATGTACCGTTCTTTCTTTTTCTTCGGCCTTTAGCCAACAAAAACAAACAAACCCTAATCAGCGTTACATCTTTTTTTTTCACAACAAATTTGTTGAAGAAAACGATCTAAATGTCGCACATCCTGAATATGGAAAAGCAGAATACAATGAGATTTTAGCATCTTTTAGAAAAGACAACTTTATAGTTCTTAGCGAAAAAAGAAAAAAAGGCACAAACGCAGCTGATTATGCAGAGAAAATTGTAAAGCAAATTAATAAACTAATCAAAAAAGGTGTTTCTCCCAGTAACATAACTGTTATCGGTACTTCAAAAGGCGGTTATATTGCACAATACGTTTCTACTTATTTGGCAAATCCTAACGTTAATTTTGTTTTTATTGGATGTTATATGGATACAGATATTGAACAAATTCCTGACATTAATTACTGCGGCAACATTTTGATGATTTATGAAAAATCAGATATTTATGGTGTTGATGCCATTAGAAGAAAAGAAACTTCAAAACTAAAGATCACTCATTTCAAACAAATTGAATTGAATACAGGCCTTAAACATGGATTTTTGTATAAGGCTCTCGACGCTTGGATTGTTCCAAGTAAAAAATGGGCAAATGGAAACTATGAACTGAATTAAGCATTCAAAAAACACAAAAAAGTCTTCAGTGAAATTTAAATTATTGAAGACTTTTTTCATTACTGTCTGACGTTTTTTTGATTAAAATTTTAATCTAAAAATAAAATTTTAATCTTTTTTTTATCTCTAAAATACTTCCGCTAGAAAAAAACACCATTTTCTGCCTCAACTATTACGATTTCAATACCGATTTTTCAACCAAAAACTGCCGATTTGTTACAAAATAATCGACTGTTCAAATTTTGTTAATCTACAATTGGCATTCCATTTGTTTGTTTAACTTTGTGAATTCAGTACTTTACTAAAAATATAATTTAATTAAAATATGAAACAATTAGTCCTTGCAGTAATTGCATTTATTACTTTTTCTTGCTCGCAAGCTCAGAAAACAGCTTTTTCTAAAGAAGCTTTATCTGAGAAATTATTAGCCTCTGATGGAAGTCAGGTTGCATTCAAAAACATTTTAAAAAAATATAAAGGAAAAACTTTGGTTATCGAAGTGTGGGCTTCTTGGTGTGGTGACTGTGTAAAAGCAATGCCAAAATTAAAAGAATTACAAGCCAACAATCCTGATGTTTCTTACTTATTTATTTCTGCTGATAAAACGGCTGAAAAATGGAAAGCTGGAATCGAAAAACACGAGTTGAACACAGGCGATCATTATATGATGAATGACGGAATGAAAGGTCTTTTTGGAAAAGCGATCGACTTAGACTGGATTCCAAGATATATTGTTGTAGATAAAACTGGAAAAATCGTTTTATATCGTGCGATTGAAACTGATTTTGATAAAATCGACGCAACTTTAAAAGGATTAAAATAATTTTCAATATCAAAATGTCAATGTCAAAAATCAATTTCAATGATAATGACAAAAATCAATTTTAATTTTGAATAGATTTCGTTGAAATTAAAATTTTAAACAAAAAACAAAAAAATAATATAAAACTACCAAAATGAGAAAATCGATTGTTGCAGGAAACTGGAAAATGCATAAAAACGCAGCGCAAACTGAAGAATTATTAAATGAATTAATTGCTAAAATTCCAGCAAAAACAAATGCACAAGTAATTGTAGCGCCAACTTTTGTAAACTTACAAGCTGCTGCTGCAAAATTAAAAAATACAACTATCGGAGTTTCTGCTCAAAACGTTCACCAAGCTGAAGGCGGTGCATTTACAGGAGAAATTTCTGCAGACATGTTAACAAGCATTGGTATAAACACAGTAATTTTAGGTCACTCAGAGCGTAGAGCTATTTTCCACGAATCAGATGCTTTAATCGCAAACAAAGTTGATACCGCTTTAAAACATGACATGACTGTTATTTTCTGTTTTGGAGAAGAATTAAAAGACCGTCAGTCTGATAATCACTTCAATATTGTTGAAAACCAATTGCGTGACGGAGTTTTCCATATTGCAAAAGAATCTTGGTCTAAAATTGTTTTAGCGTACGAGCCAGTTTGGGCTATCGGAACTGGAGAAACGGCTTCACCAGAACAAGCACAAGAAATGCACGAATTTATTAGAGAAACTATTCGTAAAGCTTTTGGAGCAGATATTGCTGATGAAGTTTCTATCTTATACGGTGGTTCTGTTAAACCAGAAAACGCTAAAGAAATTTTCGGTAAACCAGACGTAGACGGTGGTTTAATTGGAGGCGCTGCTTTAAAAGCTGACGATTTCTTAGCTATCGTTACGGCTATCTAAATTTTAGATTTTAGATTTTAGATTTTAGATTTTAGATTTTAGATTTTAGATTTTAGATTTTAGATTTTAGATTTTAGATTTTAGATTTTAGATTTTAGATTTTAGATTTTAGATTTTA
>NZ_JBYNWZ010000012.1:0-93470 GCF_057799715.1 Flavobacterium sp. 38
GATTTTAGATTTTAGATTTTAGATTTTAGATTTTAGATTTTAGATTTTAGATTTTAGATTTTAGATTTTAGATTTTAGATTTTAGATTTTAGATTTTAGATTTTAGATTTTTCCAAAAAAAAATCGCTGCGCTCTTTTTTTTTGGAATTTGGGATTTCAAAAATTGGAATTTAATTAATAATTATACCATAAAATGCACATTCAACCTATACAAAACAAGTACGAAAATGAAATCGTAGATTTGATTTTAAACATTCAGCAAAAAGAATTTAATGTGCCCGTTACTTTAGAAGATCAGCCGGATTTATTGGACATTGAGAACTTTTACTATAAGCCGGGCGGCATTTTTCTTGGCGCTTTTATAGACGATAAATTGGTTGGTACAATTGCTTTGGTGAAATTTAATGCCGAAGCTGGAGCCATCAGAAAAATGTTTGTCAAGAAAGAATTTAGAGGAAAAGAATTTCAAATTGCCCAACAATTATTAGAGCAATTAATTGCCTACAGCAAAGAAAAAGGAATAAAAGACTTATATTTAGGAACGGTTACGCTGTTGCAGGCGGCTCTGCGTTTTTATGAAAAAAATGATTTTGTAACGATTCCAAAAGAAGCACTTCCAATCGATTTTCCGTTAATGAGACCCGATAATGTTTTCTGCCATTTAAAACTAAATCAATAGAGATGAATATAATTGACGAAATCGGCATATTAGCCATATCAACGCGATTGCAGCGTCTGAGCGAGCAATTGCGCAAAGACGGCGCTTTAATCTATAAGTCTTTCGACATTGATTTTGAACCGAAATGGTTTCCTGTAATCTATACGCTGCACATCAAAGAGATGCTAAGCGTTGTCGAAATTGCAAGTGAAATTGGCTACAGCCATCCGTCAACGATCAGTTTATTGAAGGAATTGGAAAAACAGAAATTAATCAGTTCTAAAAAAGACAAACTAGACGAACGCAAAAGGCTGATTGTTCTGACAGCAAAGGGAAAAGAGCTTGTTGTAAAAATGCAGCCTGTTTGGACAGTTATGAAAAAAACACTTAACGAAATCACCGATAACCAGAACAACCTTTTGAAAGCCATTGAAGAAACAGAACAAAAATTGGCAACTCAAGGATTTTTTCAGCGGGCTGCAGAGCTTAAAATTTAGATTTTGCCCTTTGGCTCAAGTAACAAGTTTGGAATTTGGAATTTAATTTTTGTTTTTTTAAGTTCATTTATTCTTTTCCTGTAATTTTCTTTCTGTGGTTATGCCCCCACTTTGCTAGAGAATCTATTACTTCTTTTAAAGTATGGCCGTATTCTGTTAATTGATATTCAACTGTTATCGGCTGTGTTTTTAGAACAGTTCGCGTAACTAATTGGTTTTCTTCAAGGTTTTTCAATTCTCTGCTCAGCATTTTTCCTGAAATGCCTTCGACTTCACGCAACAAATCAGAAAATCGCAAAGTATTAAAACAAAGTGATGCAATTATAGAGATTTTCCATCTTCCGTTTAAAATATACATCGCATCATGCACCGCCATAATTCGCTGATTGCATTGTTGAGGATCGTGTTTAGGTTCTTTTATCATGTCGTGTTAGTAGGTTACCTCGATGTTACAGTTACTTTTGGTAATCTGATGACAAAAATACACTTAAACTTTTTACCTTTGAATACAATTTTAATCAATTAGAAAAAAAATGGCCTTAATAGATGCACTAAAGTGGCGTTACGCTACAAAAAAAATGAACGGACAAGCTGTTCCGCAAGAAAAAGTAGATTATATTCTTGAAGCGGCAAAATTGGCTCCTTCATCTTCAGGATTACAGCCTTACAAGGTTTTTGTAATCACAAACAAAGAATTAAAAGAAAAACTTAGAGCAGTAAGTTTTGACCAAAGTCAAGTTACAGATGCTTCTCACGTTTTGGTTTGGGCTGCTTGGGACGGTTACAGTTTAGAAAAAATTTCTGCTGTATTTGACCGAACAATTGCAGAAAGAGGAATTCCTGCTGATGCAATGGACGAGTACAAACAGAGACTTTGGGGAATGTACGAGCCTCTTGGACAAGAATGGCATGCTAACCATGCTGCAAAACAAGCGTATATTTCGTTTGGTGTAGCAATCGCTGCGGCTGCAGAACAGCAAGTAGATGCAACTCCGATGGAAGGTTTTATTCCTGCTGAAGTGGACAAACTTTTAGGATTGGAAGAACTTGGACTTAAAAGTGTTTTAGTTTTACCTTTAGGATACAGAGATGATTCTGGCGACTGGCTGGTAAACTTGAAAAAAGTGAGAACTCCGCACGATGAATTTATAACAGAAATCAAGTAATTTTTTTTTTTGCTTTAATGAAAATGCTTTTGAAATAGTGCAACAACACTTTTTCAGAAGCATTTTCAGTTTAAATATTTCATTTTCAAACCAATTCAAAAGAACAGAAAAAACTGATTTTTTCAGACTTATGTTATTTTTTAATATTGCTTAAAAATAGGTACGTAATGCGGATAATTAAATAATATCGTATAACTAATTTTGCTTTATCCAAAACAATTCATTCTTATTCACAACAAATTAAATTCTAAGAACTATGTCTGATTTCTTAACGCAATTTGGGGAAGACCTAAAAAAGAACGTCCCAGGTTTCATCGCAGTTTCTGTAGCTGAAATCGCTAGCGGTATGTCATACTATTCACAGTCTGCTGCTGCAGATTTTGACCCAGAATTGGCATCTGCCTACAACCTTGAAGTAGTTAAAGCAAAAATGAACGCTATTAAAGCGCTGAATTTAAATGGTCAGGTTATTGACAATATCATGATTACATTAAGTTCTCAAATTCACATTATTGATGTTTCTGACAATCAGGATTACTTTATTTACCTGGCTGTAGATTCTACAAAAGCTAATTTAGGTATGACCAAATCGATTCTAAATAAGTACAAAAAAGAAATAGTAGCTAAATTATAACACAATTTTGCCCCTTTTAAAAAGGAATATTCGCTTTTGAGTATTCCTTTTTATTTTTCTAGAAATTGCTATTCGTTTCTTTTAAAATATTTTTATATTTCGAAAAGTAAATTAAGGAATTGCACCAATGGAATTACGCGCTTATTTTGAAAAATACTCTGATGAAGCCACTTGTATTGAAGAGCTCAAAAACAAACGTTTAGAAAACGGGCTTTTGTGCAGGAAATGCGGACATAATGAGCATTCTTTCCGTCAGAATGATTTGAAATTCCAATGCCGTAAGTGCGGCAGCCGTATGAGTCTCCGTTCTGGAACTGTAATGGAAAATTCCAATCTCCCTATTCGCTACTGGATGATTTGCATCGAATTGATGACGCTTTCGCACAGAAGAATATCCATACTCAAAATTCAATATTTATTAGGTCATAAACGATACGAACCAATCTGGCTGATGGCGCAGAAAATTCGTCTGGTAATGAAAATTAGAGACGAAAAATACCGCTTAAGAGCGTATTCTGAATTTGATCCTGAATTTCTACAGAAAATCGACAAGCTGACTTTGGAAAAGAAAACCAAAACTAAACATGAAAGCTGATTTAAGAGCACATATCGAGAAAAATATCCCTTTAACTGACGACGAATTTGCTTTTGTCATCTCACATTTCAGCACCAAAAAATTCAAAAAACATCAATTTCTTATACAGAAAGACGAAGCCGTACCGTATTCTTATTTTATAATTAGCGGTCTCGTAAAATTAGTTTTTACTGATGAATCGGGAAAAGAACATATTGTTTCTTTTGCTATGGAAGACTGGTGGGAAAGTGATTTTTATGCTTATTACACGCAAACAAAGGCCACTATGTCTCTTGAATGTCTTGAAGATACCGAAGTACTTTGCTGCACACTCGAAGATTATAAAAAGCTATGCGATGGTTTGCAAAAAATGGAACGTTTTTTTCTAGAGAAAGCTACTTTTGGTTTTTTAGGTTCGCAGCGCCGTATTATTTCCTGGCTCACTTCAAACTCAAAAGAACGATACGAACAGCTTCTAAAACAATATCCGACACTTTTTCAGCGGGTATCCAAAAGTCAAATTGCCTCTTATTTAGGAGTATCGCGCGAAACACTGAGCCGGCTTTCTTCTTGATGTGATATAGATCACTTTTTATTTGTGAGGAATGTCAACGGCTTAAATCGGCGATAAGTCTGAATTTTGTCTTTATAATTTTAAACAATATAAAGATGGAAAAAAGAGTGATAAATCCGTGGAAATGGCAAGACGAACGCAGTTACGCACAGGCAGTTGAAGTAAAAAATCCAGAAGGAACCTTATATGTATCTGGACAAACGGCTATAAGCGCTGATGGAATTTCGAGCAATGAGAACATGGAATCTCAAATTATTCAAACCCTAAAAAATTTAGAACAAGTTATTACAGAAGCAGGATATGAGTGCAACGGAATCGTGCGTTTAAATATTTACACCACTTCTACAGCAGAACTCTGGCCTCATTTTAACATTCTACAAGACTGGATCAACAAACATAATATTGCTCAGGCTACGACATTGCTGGAAGTAAAAAGCCTTTTCGAAACCTTAAAAGTAGAATTGGAAGCAACCGTTGTAAAATAATTTGGGTTAAAATAAAAAATGCTGTACGGCTATCCTTTTGTACAGCATTTTTTATAAAATTTTCAATTTTGAAATTCCAAATTCCAAATCTGAAATTCCAAATTCCAAATTTTTAATCTCCCCTATTTTAAGGACTTAAGAGTAAAACTTAGGACTTAGAACTAACTACTTCTTCTTATTCTTTTTAGCTTTAGATCTTTTTGCTTTCTTTTTTGCGATTTTTTTCGCTTTCGCTTTATCTTTCGCTTTTTTCGCTTTTGCTTTCTTTTTTGCTTGCGCTTTTTGTTTTGCTTTTTTCGCTTTCTCTTTCTTTTTATCTTTTGCTTTTGCTTTTTTCTTAGCTACTTTTTTCTTTTTCTCTTCTTTTTCTTTTTCTTTCATTTTTTTATTCTTTTTAGATTTCGATTTTTCTTGGTTCTCCTCAGCTGTTTGTTCTTCAGTTTCAGATACTGTCTCCTCTCCTGCTTCAGTTTCTACAGTCTCTTCAGCGATTTCTTCTGTTGCCACTTCTTTTACTGTTGCTTTTCTTGGAGCTCTTTTAGGTTTTGATTTAGATTCTGAATTTTCAGTTTCAGCCGATTCTGTTTCAGAAGCTGGAACGTCTTGCTGTACGTTTTCTTCGTTAGAAATAACTGGAACAGCCTCTACCTCCTGATCGATTTCATTAGTAAGCACTTCTTTTGCCATTATTCTGTTAATTTTAAGAAATTGATTAAATTTATTTTGGATTAAACTAATTTTTAATGTTATTAAATCATTAAATTAACATCAAAAAATAATAAACAAATATAGACCTAAAAAGCTATTCGCCAATGTTAAGTTTTTCATTGTTAACAAAAACAGCTTTTATTTAGCTAAAAATCAAACACTTATCCAATGTTAAGTTTTTCGTTGCGATTTTTTTGATTTTTGAAACGTCTTTACAGCCATTTTAAAGCAGCACAGATTTTACATAAACGACTAACTAATTGCATAATTTCGCTTTAAATTTGATAAAATGATCAACGATTTAGAATATCAGACCATAAAGCCCAGCAAAAACCTTTCGGATTTTGTAGATAGTTTTTGGTGTATGGAGAATAAATCGGATCAAACATTAGAAACAATCGGTCTTCCCGACGGGCGAATCGATCTGTCGCTGATAAAAACTGCCGAAACTTCTTTTCAAATCAGACTTTTGGGGCTAGGAACACAGCAATACGAAAAAGGAACAATTCCGGCTAATAGTAAAACCTTTACCATTAGCTTTAAACTTCCTGCTGTAGAATATATTTTTCATGAAAGCATTGCCGAAATTTTAAATTCTGGGAAATTATTAGAAAATGACTTTGGGAATTTTAATGAAACCGATTTGAAAGATTTCGAATTGTTTAGCGAAAAAGCTGCTGCAAAAATTCATTCCTTATTACTAAAGGAAGTCGATAATCGGAAACAAAAACTCTTTCGACTTATTTACGAAAGCAATGGCGCAATGTCCGTAAAAGAATTATCGGAGCAATCGAATTGGAGCAGCCGCCAGATCAATCGCTATTTCAATCAGTATTTTGGACTTTCGCTGAAGGCGTATTGTTCTATTCTTCGTTTCCGAACTTCTTTGGAACATATTGCAAAAGGCAAACTTTTTCCAGAAGAGAATTTTTCAGATCAAACGCATTTCATTAAAGAAATCAAGAAAATATCAGGTTCGGTTCCTAAAACGCTTTTTCAAAATAAAAACGACCGATTTATACTATTATCTGCTCTTTCGTCTCAATAATTTTGCAACATAGATTTTAAACACAAAACTATGTTACTAGAAAATAAACACGTTGCCATTGTTGGCGGCGGAATGGGCGGTTTACTATTAGCCCGCCTTTTGCAACTTCAAAATATAAAGGTAAAAGTATACGAAAGAGACCTCAACGCAGACGTTCGCGTACAAGGTTCGCCTTTAGATTTACACGAAGATTCGGGTTTACTTGCTATCAGTAAAGCCGATTTATTAGATGAATTCTATAAAAATGTCCGTCCGAATGCCAGTAAAGCTCGAATTGTAGATCAAAATTTTGAATTGAAATTTGATGAGCATGCTATTCTTGTAACTTCTTCTCAAGAAATTTCAAATCCAAATTCTGATTTCCTTCAAGACATTTCAAAACCTCGTCCAGAGATAGACCGTTTTAATCTTCGAGCTGTTTTACTGAATTCGCTTTTGCCCGAAACCATCGTTTGGGACAGCCATTTTCTTTCTATGGAAAAAGAAAATGAAGGCTGGCGGTTATTCTTTAACAATGAAAAAAGCGTTTATGCCGATTTGGTTATTGGTGCAGACGGGGCAAATTCTAAAATTCGTCCTTATATAAGTAATCAAAAACCAGTTTATTCTGGTATTACTATGATTGAAGGCACCATTTATAATGCCAAAGAAAATGCTCCAAAACTTTTTGAATTTTCGAAAGGCGGAAAAGTTTTGGCTTTTGGAAACGAACAAACTATTATGTACGGCACCAAAGGAGACGGTTCGCTCCTATTTCTGCTCAGCAGTAAAATACCCGAAAACTGGATTTCAGAAAACAATCTGGATTTTAAAGACAATGCTCAAATTTTCGACTGGTTTAAAAAAGTGTATCAAGATTGGAGTCCAGAATGGCATGAACTTTTTGTGAGCAATGAACTGTTTTTTATACCGCGTCCGCAATATTATTTTCCCCAAAACCAAACTTGGGAAACACAGGAAAACATAACTATCATTGGAGATGCCGCACACCGCATGCCTCCTTTTGCTGGAAAAGGCGCTAATTTGGCTATGCTTGACGCTCTTGAACTTTCAGACTTTTTGACCAACAATGAATTTTTGGATTTGAAAACAGCTCTTTCTCATTTTGAAAAGCGCATGCTGAAACGAGCTGCAGTGGCATTAGAAAACACCTTAAAAAATGGCGAACAGCTTCATACCGACAATGCTTTGGAAAAACTGCTTTCTATCTTTGATAAAACAGCCAAATCTTAATCTTTTTTATTTCAATTACTTACATAATTTATTTAAATTTACAAGAACCCGAAAAATGTTATTTAGTAATTATACACCACGGTAAGTTTCACTAAACCATTCCAACCATGAGGCATTTTCTATTCTTATTATTGTTTACAGGTTTTGTTTATTCTTCTTTCGGACAAAAAATAGCTGATTCTACTTCGAAAAAAACAAAAGACAAGAAAATTGAACTGAGAGTAATGCCTTATCTGAGTTACAACAGAAATCTCGATTTTATGTTTGGCGCCATACCAATGATGATGTATAGGGTTAATGAAGCAGATACTCTTTCGCCAAAATCATTATCAGGAATGTCGGCCATTTATACCACAAATAAATCGTATGCTTTGGCGCTTTTTAATAAATGGTATTTGAATGAAGACAAATGGCGTTTGAAGTTTTTCTTTTTTACCGGAAATCAGAATTCGCAGTTTTATGTCGATGATATCGATCAGCCTGATTTTTATGATTACGGAACCAAAACTACTGTATTGGGAATTGGAGGCCAGCGAAAAATCGTAGGAAAGTTCTATGGCGGACTTTCTTATACTTATGCGCATTATAATACAGTTTATGAAGATAATATTTCACCTTCTTCAATTTCGCACAGCAATGCATTAGTTTTCAATTTATTGTACGACACTAGAGATGCTGTTTATTATCCTACTAAAGGTTACAAAATTAGATTGGACTGGTCTACGTATCCGAAATTTCTAGATAATCAACTGGCATCGAATAGAATTTCTTTCCAAGCGAATAAATACATCCAAAATCGCGAAGGCAAAGATGTAATTGCGGTCCGTTTTTATGGCAAGTTTGGTCTTGGAAATGTCGCTTTTGAACAGCAAAGCACCATTGGCGGAACAGATATTCGCGGTTATTCAGAAGGAAAATACCGTGGTTCGGGATTAATGGACATTCAGGGTGAGTACCGCTACAATTTCGCCAAAAAAATGGGCTTGGTTGGATTTTTTGGAATTGCAACCATTTACGGTTCTGATACTCCAAGCTTTGACTGGAAAATGTATCCCGGCGGAGGTGTTGGGTATCGGTACAATCCTTTTAAAAAATCAAAATTTAATGTTGGCCTAGACGGTGCAGTCGGTAAAGGAGATTGGGGAATTTATTTCAGAATCGGCGAAGCATTTTAAATTTCAGAAAGCATAAAAAAGCTCTAAATCAAAAATTTAGAGCTTTTTTGTTTTAAAAATCTCTTTTCGAATGTTGCATATACGTCTTTTTTGTTTCATTTTATAATATGCAACATCGAAAAAAATATTCCATAGCCATCTTTCTTTAAATTTGAGTATCCCCAAACTTTGACTAAAACCTTTAATTGCAAAATGCTTAAAACAATTTATTAATTTAAGGTGGTTAGAAATTTCCTGTGCTGCCTTTTCATTCCCAATTGCTTATGGCACATTTTTACTTTTCCTGGAGAATTTATACTTTATCTAAAAAACTGGCTTTTACTGCATTATTCATTTTTCTTGCTGCTTTTCAAGCAAATGCACAAAACTGTACAGTAAATGCTGGAGTTCTGAATGTAACCCTTTGCGAAACAGACGCTTTGGTTTTAACAGGAAACACACCTTCTCCGATAATTGGAACGGTTTTATGGACACAGATTTCTGGACCAGCGGTGGTTATCAACTCACCAAATAGTCCTTCTACAACCGTATCAGGCTACACCGGCGGAAATACTTATATATTTAGATATAGCGCGACTTGTGGAGATGGCATTGTATCGTATCAGGATAAAGTGGTAAATGTAAAGCCTATAACGATGGCTAATGCTGGAGTAAATATTGCCAGTTGCCCAAACAGTTCGGGGACTTTAACCATATCTGCAAATGCGCCTCAAAATACTGGAGAAACGGCACATTGGGAAATTGTAGGCGCTAATGACGCGGGAGTTGTGATCAATTTTCCGAATTTGCCAACCTCAACCATCACACTTCCAGCAGTAAGATGCGGCGTGTCTACACTTCAATGGGTTATTGAAGGCCCAGAATTTGCACCAGGACAGCGCTGTAGAACAACATCTCAAATTACGGTTACCAATTACGGAGGGGTTAAACCCGTAAATGCAGGTCCCGATCAAACATTGAGCAATTGTTATACTACAACTCAAACTGCTAACCTTACTGCAACTTATGGAGGCTGTGGCTTAAACGGACAATCGGGCCAATGGACATTTGTAAGCGGGCCAAGCACTCCGACAATTAGCAATTCTAATTCTAACAACACACAAGTTTCTAATCTTACACAAGGTACTTATACTTTTAGATGGACCGTTACTGGACCATGTGCTGCTGGCAATGATACTGTAAATATCATAGTTCCCGCGGCAACCCAAGATGTAACAACACTTCCTGGCGGTGATGAAGTGATCAATTTTTGCGACAATACTATTACACAAGCAACTCTTGTAGCGCAAACGCCATTATACGCTGGAGAAACCGTTCAATGGACTCAAGTTTCTGGAGGTGCTGGAGCTGTGATTGTTTCTCCTACTAATCCTACTACCTTGATAACCAATATTTCCAGTACTGGAGCTCCTTACAGATTTCGCTATACTTTAACCAATAGTAATACAGGTTGTATTTTTAGCAAAGATTACATTATACAATATAATGGTCCTACGCGAACCATTAGTGCCAATAATGGCGATGATATCGTAGGAAGCTGTAACGCGACTGTTTTTACTATTCCGCTTACGGTAACGGGTGCTGGGATTAATCAATATAGAATTGTGAGCGGGCCAGATAGTTCTCCTCTTGGGCCTTTTCCAACTGCTTTGCAAACCATAGGAAATTCGGTTACACTTACGCTAACCGCTTCTGGAGATTATACAGTAGAATTTATAAGAAGCGAAAATGGCTCATTAAACGTAGGTTGCGATTACGGATTTGACACTTTAAATATATTAGTTTCGGGAGATCCGACGCCATCTAATGCGGGTACAGATGTAAGTCTTCCTTGCGGAGATACGACTACTATACTTTCTGGAGTCAGCACTGAAGAAGGAATGCACTTTTGGAGTCAGCTTTCTGGTCCAAATCAGGCAGTTATTGCAGATAATTTTGCTATAGACACCCCTGTTTCTGGCCTTATTCCTGGAACCTATGTTTTTCAATATATAACAAAAGGTGGCGGAGCGACTTGCGGTTTTTCTGTTTCGACAGTTACCGTTTATGTATCGGAAACCTCATTAAGCCCAACAGATGCTGGTACAGATCAAGTAGTTTGTATAAACTCGCAGGTACCGCTTTCCGCCACTCCTCCGCAAAGCGGTGAACAAGGAGAATGGAGCCAAGTTTCGGGTCCAAATACCATTACTTTTTCTGATATTCATGATCCAAATGCGGTTGCCACCGGTTTCAGCACAGGAGCCTCATCTTATGAATTGCAATGGACCATTTCGTATCTTCATCCAGGACCTTCCTGTAGCCTTTCGGTTTCAGACACTGTAACCGTTCTTACCAATACAAGCACAGCACCATCCAACGCAGATGCAGGACCAGATACCTGTTATTCTTCTGGTGTAAATTCATTTAACTTGGCTGGAAACACACCGACTTTGCTAGAAACTGGAGAATGGACGGTAACACCTTCTGCTGGAGTTATTATCGCAGACAACACTGATCCGAATACTTTGGTTACTGTTCCTGGAAACGGTACTTATGTATTTACTTGGACTTTAAACCCTTTAATACGAAACTGTTTAGCAAGTTCAAGCAGTGTTTCGGTAACTATTGCAGATACTCCTCCTACTGCCGATGCAGGTCCAGATCAAGAAACTTGCGGTGATACCATTAATATGGCAGCCACAAGCAGCGGTGGTGGTATTGGTACTTGGACAAGAATTTCTGGTGTAGGACAATACACCATTAGCGATATACATGATCCTAATGCGGTATTTACCTTTAGTTATAGCGGTTATTACATTTTTAGATGGACAGTAGATGCTAACGTCTGCGGTCAGGCATTTGATGATATTGAACTTACAGTCGGAATTCCGCCGAAACCAGCAGTAGCAGGACCCGACCAAAACGTATGTAATAGTACCAGCGTTACAATGGCTGGAAACTCTTACGATAGTTTTTTCGAATTAGGACAATGGTCTGTGCTTACTGGTGCGCCAAATCAGCCGACTATTGTTGATCCTTCAAATCCAAATACCGTGATTAACGGATTGGTTGCTGGAACGTACACCTTTAGATGGACCATCACAGCCAAAAGTATCTTTTTATGCGATGGAAGTTTTGACGACGTAACTGTTGTTGTAACCCCTACAGCCAATGCAGGAGCTGACCAATCTTATTGTGATGTAACTAGTATTCAGCTTGTTGCCAATGAAAATTCTACAGGAACATGGACCCTTACCAGTACAACTGGAAATACTGGCGATGTTCTCATTACACAGTCTCCTTCTAACAGTTATATTGCCAATGCAACTGTTGTTCCGGGTAATGATTATGTTTTTACTTATACTACAACTACAACAACTTTTCCAGATGGAAGCAATTGTCCAGGATCTACAGATTCTGTAAATGTTACCATTTTTGATGGCCCAAGCCTTGATCCAAACGCAGGACCAGATCAAACTTTATGTATTAATGATGTGGGCGGCACTGCTACAATGAGCGGAAATGTGCCTAATCCAGACGTGACTTTATTTGAATGGCGATTTGTTTATCAGCCTCCTGGAAGCGTAGCCGTAATTACTACTCCATCTGCCCCGCTAACAACGGTTACAAACCTGACTGTTCCTGGTCTTTATATTTTAGAATGGGTATTTGAAAGCAATAATTGCCGTTCCCTTTCCGATATTGTCAGAATAGAAATGAATGCTCCGCCAAGCACAGCCGACGCAGGTCCCGACGATGCTGTAGCTTGTCAGACGACATACAAAACTGCTGCAGTTCCTCCTGCAGTTGGTATCGGAACTTGGACATTCGCTTCACAACCTTCTGGAGCCAATGCTGTAATCGACAATCCAAATAGTCCTGTAACTACTTTGTCAAATGTAGATGTTTTAGGCACTTATGTATTAACATGGACTGTGACCAATGGACCTTTTACCAGTCCATCATTATGCCAGCCATCATCTGATACAGTTTCTATAACATTTACCGATATCCCGCCATCAATTGCAAATGCAGGGCCTGATCAGGAATTATGCAATGTGACTACTACCACTATGGCTGCTGAAATCGTAACTTCAGGAAATGGCGCATGGACGCAGGTTTCAGGCCCCAATACCGCTATCATCGGGTCTCCAGATGAAGAAAATTCGCCTATGCTTGGCCTTATTCCCGGAACGTATGAATTTCTCTGGACAGTTACCAGTACAAATAGCTGTATATCTGAAGACTCTGTTTTAGTTACCATATATGCTCCTCCATCTACTGCAAATGCAGGACCAAATCAAGTTGTGCCTCAATTTACAGCAGTTAATATGAATGCCGTAACACCAAGTGTAGGTACGGGAACTTGGACACAAATTTCTGGGCCTAGTACTGTGGGATTTGCTGACAATACTTCGCCAACTACCGCTATTGCAGGAACTGTTTCAGGAACCTACGTTTTAGAATGGACTGTAACAAATGGTAATTGTGCTGTCTCATCAGATACTATGACACTTGTTATATTGTCTGTTGCCGATTTAGAATTAACTAAATCCGTTACGCCAGTTACAGGAAGTGCCGGGGATGTTGTAACATTTAGCCTTCAGGTTTACAATAACAACTCATTGGGAGGAACCGTAAATGCCACAGGTGTTGCGGTTCGAGATTATATTCCGACCGGTTATACCATTGTACCAGGATCTGCCAATTTTGCTGGACAGTATAATGCTGGAGACAATACGATAACTTGGAGCAATCTTACAGTTCCAAACGGCGGAACAAGAAATCTAACTTATAAGGCTACGATTCGATCAACAGGTTCTTATACCAATGTAGCCGAAGTTATCGCTTCAGACCAATATGATCCAGATAGTACTCCCAATAATCAAATTGCAACTGAAGATGATCAGGACGATGCAACAGTTATATTAGATGTAGCCGATTTATCGCTTCAAAAAACCGTATCTCCATCTACAGTAAGCATTGGCGATAATGTAATCTTCACAATTCGAGTGACAAACAGCGGACCAAATAATGCTTCAGGAATTACGGTTTCTGAACAATTGCCTTCTGGGTATACGTATGTCAGCGACAATGGCGGAGGCAAGTACAATCGAACAACGGGTGTATGGACAATAGGCAATTTAAATAACGGAAACTCGATAGCGCTTCAGATTACGGCTAAAGTAAATGTATCTACAGCTGCCAATTATGTCAATACTTCTGAAATCAGAACAGCCAACCAGATCGATCCTGATAGTACACCTGGAAATGGGCTTCCTGAAGATGATATGAGCAGCGCAACGGTCAATCTGAAACTTGCCGATTTAGAACTTACAAAATCAGTTTTACCATTGTCTGCAAAAGCTGGTGATGTAGTCGATTTTACACTTAATTTACGCAATAATGGTCCTGGAAACGCAACTGGAGTAGCCATTCAGGATATTATCCCAGTTGGATATACGCTGCTGCCTGGTTCCGTTTCAAACGGAGGAACCTATCAAGTCGCAAATGCCGCAGTAGACTGGAAAAACCTTTCTTTGGCTAATGGAGCAAACTTAAATCTTACTTTTAAAGCCACTGTAAACCCTACAGGAAGTTATCTCAATACCGCTCAAGTTACCGCAAGTGATTTATTAGATCCAGATTCAACACCAAATAATGATGACGGCGACCAAAGCGAAGATGATGAATCTAATGCGCAGATTACTTTTATTGGCCCTTCTGCCGATTTATCTTTAACAAAAAGTGTAGTGGGCGGCAATACTTCACCTGTAATAGGAAGCGAAATTGCTTTTGAACTGATTGTTAGAAACGACGGTCCAAACAATGTCTCCTTGGCAGAAATTACAGACTTACTGCCTTCAGGCTATCAGTTTATTAATTACAGCTCAACAGATGGTATTTATGACAATACTACAGGAATATGGAAAGTAAGTCCGCTGAATAATGGAGCCTCTGCCTCTCTTATTCTTATTGTAAAAGTCCTGCCGACTGGCGATTATTTCAACATTGCACAGGTTTCTGCAAGTGATCTTCCAGATCCAGATTCGACGCCAAATAATGATGACGGAGATCAAAGCGAAGATGATGAAGACAACGCAACAATTACCCCAACCCAGCCGTCTGCCGATTTATCTGTAACAAAAACAGTTGATAATCCGACGCCGTTGGTTGGTTCTACTGTTGTCTTTAAAATAATTGCTACAAATGATGGCCCACAAGATACTGCAAACGTCACCGTAACAGATTTACTGCCTTCTGGATATACTTTGAGCAGTTTTAATGCAACTAGCGGCACTTATGATAGTACAACTGGGGTATGGTCTTTGGATATTTTGCGTCATACAGAATCTGAAACTTTACAGTTAATAGCAACTGTAAATGCCACCGGAAATTACACAAACACTGCCGAAGTAACCAGCAGTGACACGCCAGACCCTGATTCTACTCCAAACAACGGAGTAACGACAGAAGATGATTATGCTGAGGCTAGCACCACTCCTATTCCGCTTTCATCCGATTTATCATTAACTAAAACAGTCAATAACACAACTCCATTAGTTGGTTCTAGAGTTACTTTTGAAATTGCCGTAACCAACAATGGCCCTCAAAATAATCCTGGAGTTCTGGTAACAGATTTATTGCCTTCAGGATACACGTACAGCGAATATAATGCTTCAACTGGAATTTATAATCCTGTTACTGGGGTATGGAATATCGGTATTATCCCTAATGGAAAAACGGAAGCTCTTCAAATAATAGCAACCGTAAACGCAACAGGGGATTATTTAAATATAGCTGAAATAACAGCAGCCGATCTTCCTGACCCAAATTCTACACCAAACAACGGAGTGACGACAGAAGACGATTATGCTACCGCAGCTGTAACGCCAGTTCCGCTTTCATCCGATTTATCATTGACTAAAAAAGTAGACAATCCAACTCCGTTTGTAGGTTCTCAGGTAACTTTCGAAATTGTTATCACCAATAACGGGCCACAAGACAATACAAATGTTGAATTAACAGATTTACTGCCTTCAGGATATACCTACAACAGTTTTACGATTTCAACAGGAACTTACGACCCTGTAACTGGAGTTTGGTCACTGGCTAATATTGTTAATCAAAAATCTGAAACTTTACAGCTTACAGCAACTGTAAATGCGACAGGAGATTATTTGAATATTGCCGAAATAACAGCCGCTGATCTTACTGACCCGAATTCTACTCCAAACAACGGCGTTCCCACCGAAGATGATTATGCAACTGCTATAACAGCGCCAACATTGCAATATGCCGATTTATCTTTAACCAAAACCGTTAATAATGCAACACCGATTGTGGGTTCTGTAGTTACTTTTGAAGTTGTGGTAACTAATAATGGCCCGCAAGATACAGCTGGAGTAACCGTAACCGATTTACTGCCATCTGGATATACCTACTCCAACTTTACGATTTCAACTGGAACATACAATCCTACGACAGGAATTTGGACTGTAGGGAATTTAGAAAATGGAAAATCAGAAACACTTCAAATTCTAGCAACGGTAAACACAACTGGAGATTATCTGAATGTCGCAGAAGTGACCGCCAGCAATCTTCCTGATCCGAATTCTACTCCAAATAACGGAATTACGACAGAGAATGATTACGCATCGGTTTCAACCACTCCAACAGCACAATCTTCAGATCTTTCTTTAACAAAAACAGTAAACAATGCAACTCCTTTAGTTGGATCGATTGTTAATTTTGAAATTGTAGTTACAAATAATGGCCCAAATGACAACACTGGACTTGCGGTAACCGATTTACTGCCGTCTGGATATACTTTTTCATCATTTACCACTTCAAAAGGAACTTATGATCCCGTAACCGGAGTATGGACAATAGGCAATTTATTAAATGCAAATTCAGAAACTTTACAGATTTCAGCAATTGTAAATGCTTCTGGAGATTATTTGAATACTGCCGAAGTTACAGCAGCCGATCTTCCTGATCCGAATTCCACTCCAAATAACGGAGTTACGACAGAGAATGATTATGCATCAGCAACTACAGTTCCAAACCAATTATCTGCCGATTTGGCTTTAACAAAAACCGTTAATAATCCAACCCCTTTAACCGGTTCTACTGTTGTTTTTGAAATTATAGTTGAAAATTACGGCCCTCAAAATACAACTGGTGTAACCGTAACAGATTTACTGCCTTCTGGATATACTTTTAGCAGCTACAATACTTCAAAAGGCAGTTACAACCCAGCAACTGGAGTTTGGAATATCGGTTCATTTGCTAATGGCGATAACCACGTATTGCAAATTACAGCAGTAGTAAATCCGACAGGAAACTATGAAAATATTGCTGAAGTAACGTCTAGCGCTCTGCCAGATCCAAATTCTACAACAGGTAATGGAATTAGTGGTGAAAATGATTATGATACGGCAACAACCAATCCTTTAGTTCAATCTGCTGATTTATCATTGACTAAAACAGTAAATAAACCTACTCCTTTAATTGGAACACCGGTAACTTTCGAAATTATCATTAAAAATGATGGTCCAGAAAATACTGCTGGCGTAGAAGTTACAGATCTTCTTCCAAATGGCTACACTTTTAGCAGTTTCTCAGCTACAAAAGGAACTTACAACAGTACAACTGGTAAATGGACAATTGGTTCGTTAATAAGCGGCGATTCTCAAACCTTACAATTGACGGCTATTGTAAACGGAACTGGAAATTATCTCAATATTGCAGAAGTAACCGCAAGTACACTTCCTGATCCTGATTCGACTCCTAACAATGGAATAACAACCGAAGATGATTATGCTTCTGTATCGACAGTTCCAGTTGCTTCTCAAGCCGATTTATCTCTAACGAAAGAATTAGTTGGCGGTAATCTTAGTCCGATTTTTGGCGCCACAGTAACATTTGAAATTACAGTTAAAAATGATGGCCCACAAAATGCAACAGGAGTGCAAGTACTGGATTTACTGCCAAGTGGTTATGATTATTTGGTTTACAGCTCAACCGCTGGAAATTACGCCAATACGTCGGGAATATGGAATATTGGCACTATTCTAGCCGGAGATTCTGAAACTTTATTGGTATCAGCAATTGTAAATCCAGCAGGAAATTATCAAAATATAGCAGAAGTATATTCTTCAGACCAATCTGATCCAGATAGTACGCCAAACAACGGAATTGCAGGCGAAGACGATATGGATTCTGAAACACTCACTCCTGTTATGGCTGTTGCCGATCTTTCTTTAGAAAAAGAAGTCGTTAATAATATATTGACACCAGATGTAGGCGCTCCAATATCATTCTCTATTACGGTACGAAATTCGGGTCCGAGCGCTGCCACAGGCGTAACGATCAAAGATGTTTTGCCTCCAGGATATGATTATATATTCTATAATGCTACTTCTGGAAGTTATAATCAAATTACGGGCGAATGGACTCCGGGAATTATTCTTCCTGGAAACAGTCACACATTATTGTTAAATGTATTTGTAAAAACGCCTACAGGTGCTGCAAACGAATATTTAAACATTGCAGAAATTATGACATCTGATCAGCATGATCCAGACAGTACACCTGGAAATGGTATATCGTCAGAAGACGATTATGACAGTATTGCTGTGACACCAGTAATTGTTCAGGCAGATTTATCTATCGAAAAAAAGACACTCAGCGGAAATACATCTTTTGATGTTGGCGCCAACATTATATTCGAAGTAACCGTTAGCAATGATGGGCCAGGAAATGCCAGCGGCGTTATGGTAAAAGACCTGCTTCCAAAAGGATTTACCTATCTTACCTATACGGCAACAAGCGGTATTTACAACTTTGTTACCGGAAACTGGAACACAGGAATTGTAAACGCTGGCGCTACACAGACATTGCAAGTATATGTTCGTGTCAATCCGCCTTCTGGTCAAAGCGGAGAATACACCAATGTTACAGAAATCACCGCCAGTAACCTGCCCGATCCAGATTCGACACCAAACAACGGTGTCACTACAGAAGATGATTATGACAGTCTTACTATAAATGTTAACGTAGCCGATTTAAGCCTCAACAAAACAGTCAATAATCAGAATGCAAATGTTGGCGAAACTGTTAATTTCACTCTTCAAATTGGCAATGAAGGCCCTGCAGAAGCAACTGGTGTAAGTATTGAAGATGTAATGCCTGTTGGCTACAAAAACATTTCGAACATCAGCAATGGCGGTATTTTAAGTCTGAGCAGCATCAAATGGACTGGCTTAACTGTTCCTATTGGCGGTATCACACTGACCTACTCAGCAGTTGTCGGAGATCCTCACGGACTGCAACATACCGATTATGTAAACATCGCGCAAGTTACCGCGAGCAATCAGTTTGATCCTGATTCAACGCCAAATAACGATAAAGGAGATCAGAGTGAAGACGATGAAGATTCGGAATTCATCAATATTCCATCAACTGATGTAGCCATAAATAAAACTGTCGATAAAACAGATGTGCCGATGAACAGTGAAGTCACTTTTACCATTACGGCAGATAATTTAGGCAGTCTCGCAGCGACAAATGTTGAAGTTCAAGATGTGCTTCCAAAAGGCTATTCATTTGTAGGCGCAACCGTTACATCAGGAAGCTACAATGCATCAAAAGGAATTTGGTCCATACCTTCTATTAATCCTGGCAGCGGACAAACCTTGACCTTGATTGTAAAAGTGGTTGATTTTAATGACTATGTAAATACCGCTACTTTAACCAAACTGGATCAGATCGATACCAATTCTAGCAACAATCAAGACAGCGCCAGCGTAAAAGCAGACTGCTTTAAGATTTATAATGAATTTTCACCAAACGATGACGGACAAAACGATACGTTCTACATTGACTGTATCGAACGCTATCCAGACAATCAGCTCGAAATATTCAACCGCTGGGGTAATTTGGTTTACTATAAAAAAGGATACGACAATACGTGGGACGGAAAAGCAGATGGCTCTGCTAAAACACTCCCTGAAGGCACCTATTTCTATATTCTCGATTTAGGCGACGGTTCTAAAAAAACCTCTGGATGGCTTTATCTAAAATAAAACAGCAGGGCACTACAAATTAAGAAATAGGATTAACCAAAATTCAAATTGGCTATGATTAAAAATATAAAAAAGGTTTTCGCCATCATCACATTGCTTTCGGTTTCTGGAGCAATGGCGCAGCAAGATCCGCAGTACACGCAGTATATGTATAATACCATGACCGTAAACTCAGCCTATGCAGGTTCATTAGGCCATTTAACCGTTACCGGACTTATAAGAACGCAGTGGGTTGGAATTGAAGGCGCGCCAGACACGCAGAGCTTTTCATTAGACACTCCAGTCGCCAAAAATCTGGGGTTAGGAATTTCGATCGTTAATGAAGAAATTGGTCCATCAGAAGAACAATATCTCGATGCCAACTTCTCTTATACGATTCAATCGGGAGAAACGCACAAACTTTCTTTTGGTATTAAAGGAGGCGGACGCGTCATCAATATTGACTGGACAAAAGGAAGTTACAGAGACCCAGATGCCGAGTTTAGAGAAAATATAACCAATAAATTTCTTCCTGTTGTTGGTGCTGGATTGTACTGGCATGGAGAAAGAGATTATATCGGACTTTCGGTTCCTAACTTCATGACTAGAGAACGCTATACCTATGATGATATTAGCGATGATCTTGTGAATCAAAGAATACATGTTTATCTGATTGGAGGAATTGTTTTTGATCTTTCGGCGCATACCAAATTCAAACCAGCGGTTTTATTTAAATATGTTTCCGGAGCGCCAATAATTGCCGATTTCTCAGCAAATTTCATGTTTAATAATGCTTTTACGCTTGGTGCTTCTTATCGAACTTCAGACTCGGTAAGTGCTTTGGCAGGAATACAGATTTCGCCCATGTTTATGGTTGGATATTCTTATGATTACACCACGACACAGCTGAATAACTACAACAACGGAACCCACGAAATCGTGCTTCGTTTTGAATTGGTTAACCGCAAAAAAGGACTAAAATCACCAAGATTCTTTTAATACGACCGTCTATGAAAAGAAGAATTACTATACTCGTACTGCTCATCATTCAGATGGCATTTTCGCAGACCAAAAATAAGGCCGCAGATGCGTTGTTTGACAAAATGTACTATGTCGAAGCAGCAAAATCTTATGAAATGTCTATAAACAGTGGCGACAACTCCAGAGAAATACTGCAGCGTATTGGCGACGCGCACTATTTTAATACGCAAATGCGAAGAGCCAGCAATTGGTACGGAAAATTGATTGCTGAATATCCGAATGAAGTGGCTCCAGAATATCTATTTCGTTACGCCCAATCATTGCAGGGAATTCAAAATTATGAATTGGCAAAAAAATGGATGAAAGCTTTTGCCGCTAAACAAAAAACTACCGATGTTCGAGCGCAGAATTATTCGCTTAAAAATGTGACTATAGAAGATATTGAGAACATTAAACCGTCATTTGTACTGGAAAATCTTGAAATCAATTCGGCATATTCTGATTTTGGCCCCATGTTTTACAAAGGAGATTTGGTCTACTCCACAACAATCGATTCTTCGTATGTGAAAACGAGTAAATACGGTTGGAATGATCAGCCTTATCTCAACATGCAATTGGGAAAAATTAGCGAAACGCAGTCTAATGTTACTTTTAAAGAAAAATTCGGAAAAGAAATTACGACACAGTATCACGAGGCCTGCGTGGCATTTTCGCCTGACGAAAAAACAATTTATTTTACCAGAAACAATTATAACGGCAAATTAAAACGCGATAGCAAAGGAATTAATAACCTCAAAATTTTCTCTGCTACAGCGGTAGAAAACGGCAATGGAACTGTTTCGTGGAAAGACGTGAAAGAACTTCCTTTTAACAGCGACAATTATTCAGTTGGGCAGCCTACAGTAAGCAAAGACGGCAAAAAACTATATTTTGTATCTGATATGCCCGGAACTATTGGTTCGACCGATATTTTTGTAGTGGACATTCTAGGCAATAATCAATTTTCTAATCCGAGAAATTTGGGCGAAAAAGTCAATACAACCGGACGTGAAATGTTTCCGTACATTACCGATCAAGCCTTGTATTTTGCCTCTGACGGTTTTTTAGGCCTGGGCGGACTTGATGTTTTTGAAAGCCGTATAGCAGATGGCAATTTTGATTCTCCTTCCAATCTTGGAGCGCCTTTAAACAGCAATCTTGACGATTTTGCTTTTATTGTAAATGAAGAAACCAATCGCGGTTTTGTCTGTTCGAATAGGAAAACAGGAAAAGGCGACGATGATATTTATTCGTTTGAGCGTTTTTGCAACCAGTCGATCAATGGTTATGTTTTTGATGCCATTTCCAACAGTAAAATTGCAGGCGCTATAGTGATTCTTAAAGACCAAAATGGCGAAAAAATAGCAGAAACGGTTTCGCAGATTGACGGAAAATATCAATTCGGCAGCACTTTAAATTGCAATTCGACTTATACAATTGAAGTTTCAAAAGACAATTTCAACAGCAATAATAAGTCCGTTATAATGCCAAATTACTCTGGAATAACAGAAGTTCCGATTGGTTTAGATCCCGCCTTGATTGTTCGTGAAAACGGACTTTTAAAAATAAAAATAGGAATTATTTTCTTTGATTTAGACAAATATGATATTCGTTATGATGCTGCAATAGAATTAAATAAGGTAGTTCTCTTAATGCATCAGTATAACTCCGTAGTCATTAAAATAGAATCACATACCGATTCCCGAGCCGACGATCAATACAACTTAGAACTCTCTGACCGAAGAGCCAAAGCAACGAGAGATTATCTAATTTCTCAAGGCGTAGCACCAGAACGAATTGAAAGCGCCATTGGTTATGGCGAAACCCAATTAATCAATAACTGCTCCAACGGAGTTCCCTGTACAGAAGCACAGCATCAAATCAACCGCCGAAGCGAATTCATCATCACCAAAATGTAAAAAAGCGTCCTAGATAATTCTAGGACGCTTTTTTCTTTTATCTAAATCTTGCAGAAGTCTTGCTTCTTGCCTCTATTTTCTATTCTCTTGCCTCTCACCTTGTCTCTATTATCTACTGAAGCTTCACGCACATCCATTCCCCTTTCATAATCAGCCTATCTTCATCAAAAGCTTCACCCGACTGCTTGATTATTTTTTCGCTTGTGCGAATGTTTTTCACGACAAATTTCACCAGTTTATTAAACTCCACACCACCAAAAAACTCCACATTATCCATACTTACTAACCCAAAAACGCCGTCTGCAATTCCTAAAAGTTTAATTCCGGCACCGCCACACTGCGCCATTGCTTCGATTAAAATAGTTCCAGGCACAAAATTAAAATCTGGAAAACTGCCCTGAAGCCAGGCATCTTTTTCTGTAAATGTCTTTAAACCAATGATTGATTCCGTTGTATAAGAAATAATTTCATCAACAAAGAGAAACGGAGCCCTATGCGGAATTAAATCTTCTATTTTTTTAGTCATGTTTCTGTAATTTGCAACAATGTACGAATCTGACCCGAAATAAGCAACGTTTTAAATTATATCTCTGTTAAATACTTATTTCGTTTCTGTATTGCTTAAATTAAAAAAGAGACACCGAAGCATCTCTTTTCAAGTTACCAAACTCTAAAATCACAAGTTTCACTCTTTTAGCAAGACAAAACTTTTAGCATTCGCTTTGATTTTATTTCCTTCAAAATCAATGTCAATGATTCCTGCTTTTCTCGGCGAAACCCCACTATTGCTGTAATGCGTGTGCAGGACATATTTCATTTTTCCATTTTTATCATAAAAAACATCTCCGTGCCCAATTCCGTTTATTCCAACATCCTTACGGCTGATTATCGGACTATCAACAGCTTTTTCCCAAGGCCCATACGGACTTTTAGCCATTGCATAGCCAACAGCATAGTCGGGATTTCTAAAATCGTTTGCCGAATAAATCATATAATACAAATCGTTGTGTTTCAAAACCGTTGGCCCTTCTGTTACTGGCCAAGGTACATTTTGCGTATTCTCCCAAGGAAGAACTCCAGAAATGCATTCCTTAAGCGTTTCTTCTTTAATTCCAGACAAATCATCTTTTAATTCCGCGACGAAAATTCGGTTCCCATTAGTCAAACGCACGTGATAAAGGTATTTTTTGCCATCCTGATCAACAAAAACGAAAGGATCGATCTGTTTGCCCGAATTAAACATTGGAGCCTTAGAATCGTTTTTAAATGGCCCCAACGGACTATCACTACTTGCAATCGCGATATTTTCGTCAGCCGTATAAATAATTTGATATTTTCCGTTGAATTTAAAAATCTGAGGCGCCCAAAAACCTTTCGTTCCAAAAGCATCTCCTTTTTTTAAAGCCAAACCATTTTGCGCTCCGACAGGACCTTTCCATTTTTTTAAATCTGTCGAAGTGTAAACTTGAAACCCTTCTCCGTTAGGAAAATTTCCAGTTGTGGTTCCATACAAATAATAAACTCCATTTTCATAAAAAATGGTCGGATCCGCCAACAAGATTGAGCTGTCTTTTGAAGCCGTTTTTTTGTCATTTTCTTTCTCTTGCGAACAGCAAACAAAGAAAAACAGCAGACTTATAATGCTAAAATATTTTTTCATTTTAAGTTAATTTTTTAATTTAATTAAAATCATTTTAATTGCTAACAATTAAACAGTTAAATTTTCAATATAGATAAAAACTATAGCGATTTTTTTACACCTTTCAGTTAATTTTTGCTCGTAATTACAGCAGAAATTGTTTTATGAAATTCGGAAAACTATTTCCGTATTCTCTTTGATAAAAATCTGATTTTGTTTCTTCAAAAATTGACAATCTGCACGCTCCTATTCTTTTATTTTTTTTGCGATCCTAAAAGGCAATTTATTTCTACAATTACATTTGCGGATTCACTTTGCGTGAGACGCACTGCGGTGCGCCTCTACATAACCTTCAATAAACAAAAATCTTTGCGGAAACCACTGCAGTACGCCTCGACATTGTCTTTGCGACCTTCATTAAACAAAAAACTTTGCGAATCTTTGCGTAATCCTTAGCGAACTCTGTGGTAAAATTAATCGCTGCGTTAGACGCACTACAGTGCGCCTCTACATCGAAACAGAAAACTTATACAAAGAAACCGTATGATATTTCGCTCCTGGTTTCAAAACAATCGAAGCAAATTTCGGCTGATTTGGAGCATCTGGAAAGTGCTGCGTTTCTAAAGCAAAAGCAGTTCTAAAATCATCCTTAGCACCTGATTTAAAGATATTTTTACTCTGCATGAAATTTCCACTATAAAACTGTATTCCAGGTTCTTCTGTGTAAATATCTAAAGTAATACCTGAAATATCGCCTTTTATCGTTGCGGCATGAACAAAACCGTCTTTTTTAACCGTATTCAGTACATAATTATGATCATAACCTTTACCAAATTTCAACTGTTCGTCTTTCGTTTCGATTCTTTCTCCAATGGTATGTTTTGATGTAAAATCAAACGGAGTATTTTTTACCGCTTTTAATTCTCCCGTCGGAATCAAACCTTCGTCAACTGGCGTAAATTGATCTCCGTAAATCTGTAATTCGTGATTTAAAATTGTTCCGCTTCCTTCTCCATTCAAATTGAAAAAAGCGTGATTCGTCAGGTTTACAATGGTAGTTTTATCTGTTGTCGCTTCATATTCCATTTTTACGGTTTTGTCCTCTGTAAGCGTATACGTCACTTTTACATTCAGGTTTCCGGGGAAACCTTGTTCCCCATCTGGAGAAACATAAGTAAAAACCAAAGTCTTTCCATCTGTCTTTTCTGCATTCCAAACTACGTCTTGAAAGCCTTTTACACCACCATGCAAAGCATTTTTACCATTGTTTAGCGGAATCTGATATTGCTTTCCTTCCAATGTAAATTTCCCTAATGCAACTCTGTTGCCTACTCTTCCAATTGTGGCGCCAAAATAAGGTTCGGTGGAGTTTTTAAAACCTTTTACGCTATTCATTCCGACTACTACATCGGTTTGTTTTCCGTTTTTATCAGCAATCCATAAACCTACTAATCGCCCGCCATAATTGGTAAAAGCAGCTTTTATGCCTTTATTTTCGATCCAATACAAACTGACTTTTTTGCCATCGATAATCGTATCAAAATTTTTAGCATCTAAAACCGTTTTTATCGAATCTGATTTGATTTCAACAGTTTCTTTTGAAATTTCATTTTCTTTTTTGCCGTCTTTACAGCTAAACTGAAAAACTGTCAGCAACAAAACTGCAGCTATTTGGATATTTTTCATTTTTTATGTCATTGTGAGGAGAAGCAATCCTCTGATTAATTAATTTGAAGGAATTGCCAATGGAGTTCCTTCACTTACTGGTTCGCCCAAAACAGGAAATCCGTTGGCATCCCAGCTGATTTTCTGCATTCTCGGCGATCTTTTATTTCCACAGCCCTCTCCCGGATTTGAATTGGCGTGATACAAAATCCAATCTTCTTTTCCGTCAGGCGATTTAAAAAACGAATTATGGCCTGGAGCATACACTTTGTTTTTTTCTGATTGTTTAAAGATCGGTTCTGGCGCTTTTACCCATGCTTTTGGATCTAATAAATTATCATCGCCAATAAACGATAATAAGCCTAAAGCATAGAAATCTGTCCAACAGCCACTAGCAGAAAAGACAATAAAGATTTTACCGTTTCTTTCTAAAAACTGAGGCCCTTCATTTACATTAACCTGAGGCGGATTTACCTCATCGTGCAATGCTCCGTATGTTTCCCAATCGTGTGTCGGCGCAGAAATCATAACACGATCGCCATCAATCTCAAGCGGATTTTTCATTTTAGCAATGTAAATGTTCTGCTGTCCGTTGGTATCTCCTTCCCAGCCTGCCCAAATCATGTACAATTGCTTTTTGTATTCGAATACATTTCCATCAATGGCCCATTTATCAGTTTTAGCCGCTATTTTTCCTTTAAATTCAAAATTGCCTTTAAACGGATCAGATGATTTATTTTCTAAAACATACATGCGGTGGTTGTTGTTATCGCCATTATCTGCAGCAAAATAGCAATACCATTTTCCGTTGATGATATGAAATTCCGGCGCCCAAATCTCAGCGGAATAATTGGTGTTCTTTGGCGGAGTCCAAATGACTTTGCTTTCTGCATTTTTGATATCCGAAAGGTCTTTTGTTTTCCACAAAGTCAATTTATTGCCAAGCGTATTGGTGTAGTAATAATAGCCTTTGTAATATGTGCTGTAAGGATCTGCTCCTGATGGCAAAATTGGATTTGTGAAGGTTTTCTGCTGCGCAAAACCTATCGTTGTGAGCAGTAAGAGAATTAGGTGTTTTTTCATTTTGATATTTTTTGGCTTGATTTCTTTAACACATAGAAACATAGCTTTTCTTTATCTGCAAAAGGCGTTTCACTTGTTAAAATTAACATAGCGTTGCGACCAACCTTTGCGGTAAGCTTTGTCAAAGTTTAAAACTTTGACAAAGCTGTCAATTGTATAATCGCTAATCTTGCGTACCCAAGGTTGAAACCTTGGGCTATGTTCTCAAAGCTATGTGTTAGAAACTAGTTTCTTTCTACACTCTTTTTTCAAGCTTTAAAAATCTATGTTTCTATGTGTTTAATTTTCTCCCGCAGATTTGGCAGATTTAGCCGATAAAAAAATCTGCATGATTTGCTAAATCTGTGAGAGAAAAAAGATCATTTTTAATTCAAAGCATTTATAACCTCAGTATTAATCTTGTTCACGGCTTTAAAATCCATTTTATCGACTTTTCTATCGTAGGTCATAAAACCGTTTACTTCACCTTCCACATCTGTTGTCTGAGTGTAGACTGCAGCCGAGAATCCTGTTTTAACGTATTTTCGAAGCATTTCCGCGTACTTTATGTATTCGGTGGTAACTTCATTCGCATTTTTAAATTTGATGTAACCCCAGTTATCATTTGCTCTCCACAAATGTCCTTCCAACGGAAGACCGATTCCGCCATATTCTCCCAAAACAGTTACTCGTCTCGCATCATACAGATACATTTCTGGTCCTGGGTAATTGTGCAGGTCTAAAATATCGCCAGTTTGGAAGTGGTTTCCACCGCTTGCAGAATTTGTTAATCGGCTTGGATCGTGGTTTTTAGTCCATTCTGTGATTTCAACTGTTTTAAATTGTCCCCAAGCTTCATTAAACGGAACCCAAACTACGATACTTGGATAAGAATACAGATGATCCATAATCTCCTTCCATTCTTTTCTATAAATTTCTTCTGATTTTGGCGAACGCTGCAATTCTGTTCCGTCGAAATACTTTCTATTTTGCCAAATCGGCTGATCGTCTCCGCTTGGCATATCTTGCCAAACCAGAATCCCCAACTGATCGCAATGTGTGTACCAGCGCTCCGGCTCTACTTTTACATGTTTGCGAATCATATTAAAACCTAATTCTTTCGTTTTAACGATATCGTATTTTAAAGCTTCATCAGTTGGCGCAGTATACAATCCGTCTGGCCACCAGCCTTGATCTAAAGGCCCGAATTGGAAATAATCTTTGTTATTCAGCTGCATTCTCATAATACCGTTTTCATCTCTTTTAGTCGAAATCTTACGCATTGCGAAGTAACTTTTTACCTCATCAACGATTTTGTTTTTGCTGATTAAGCGAATTTTAGTCTGATATAAAAAAGGATTCTCAGGCGACCATAATTTTGGCGTGTTCAAAACAATATCATTACTTTCACCTATAACAGCTTTTTGTTTTGCGATTTCTTTTCCGCTATCCAAAACTGCTATTTCTACCAAATCACCTTTTTCTGCTCCTGAAACAGCTGCTTTTATGCTAATGGTGTTTTGATCAATATTGGGAGTATTGTGTAATGAAACAATATTCTTAGCATTTACAGGTTCGATCCAAACCGTCTGCCAAATTCCTGTAACTGGAGTGTACCAGATTCCTTCCGGATTTTTAACTTGTTTTCCTCTCGGCTGAGGCCCATCGTTTGAAGGATCCCAAACTTTCACAACCAATTTCTGATTGCTTCCTTTTTTGATAAATGGCGTAATATCAAACGAAAAAGGCGTATATCCGCCAGTATGCGAACCGACTTTTACATCATTGATAAAAACTTCTGTTTTCCAATCTACAGCACCAAAATGCAACAGAATGTTTTTTCCATTCCAACCTGATTCAATCGAAAAATGGGTTTCATACCAAAGTTCATTTTTAGCCCCTACTTCTTTCATTACGCCAGACAAACTGGATTCTGCCGCAAACGGAACTAAAATTTGTCCGTCGTATTTTGAAGGTGCTGCTTTTCCAGCTTCTTGAATGCTGTAATTCCACAATCCATTCAGGTTTTTCCATTGGCTTCGCTCCATAATCGGACGCGGATATTCTTGCAACACTTTCGCAGGATTAACCTCCGAAGCCCATTTCGTTTTTATTTTATCACCTTGCGGTTTCCATTGCGCATTGGATACAAAAACAGAAAACAAGGCTACAAATAGTATATTTTTTCTTTTCATCTTTTTATTTTTTCTAAACCATATAAGTTATATAAGTTCATTTTAGTTTATGCTGTAGCTTGAAACTGTGGCAAGAGCATATAAGTTTTCATTTGTCACGCCAACTAAAAAACTTTAATATGAACTTACATGACTTATATGGTAAATATTTTTTTTAAAACCATGTAAGTTATATAAGTTCATTTTAGCTTGAGCTGCTGTTTGAAACTATGCCAAGAGCATATAAGTTCTTATTTATCATGCCATTAAAAAACTTTAATATGAACTTATATGACTTATATGGTTTAAATATTTCTGCGCTATTTTCTAATCTAAAATGAATTACCGGGCTCATCTCCACATAAGCCCGATAATTACAGAACTAAACTAACTTAACTAACCAATTTTTTTGAGTTATGAATTATGAGTTATAAATTGTTAGTTGGTTTTTAACCATCGCGACAAAACACTTATAACTCATAACTCATAATTCATAACTTATAATTTCTTCGTAAGTCCAAATTTCTTGACCAAACTATCGTATTCTTTTTTAGAGATTGTAATCATACAGCCGTGACGTACTTTTTCTGGGAGACTGTATTTGTCCCAATCGGAGAAAAAAGTGTAGCCTGAGGCTTGATACCAAGGTCCGTTTAGGTTATCTGCGATCGATAGACCATACGAAACTCCTGGATATTGTTCGTAATACATGTACCATATTTTATCATCTGGAGAAGGAATCAGCATTGGCGCTTCTCTGAAGTTTGGACTGATAGATTGCTGGGGCAAAGAATAAGGTCCTAAAAGGGATTTCGATTTGGCAATTCGGATGGTTTTTCCAGTTGTCCAATACAGAGTTGGGTAGGTTTCGTCTTTAATCACGGCGTAGTAGGAATCGCCAACTTTGCGAATAAAAACATCAATGGTTCCCATATCCCAATCGAATAAGCGTTTTGGAGTTCCTTCGAACGTTTTTAAATCTTTAGACAAAACATACAACGTTCGCTGGCTAGCCCAATAGCGCTCGCCATCTTCTTTAGTTCCTTCTAAATGCGGTGTATGCCATGTCATAATGAATTTTCCCGATGGTTCATCATAATATAGTTTTGGAGCGCCAATTCGCTGTAAAGCATTTGCATAATCTGGCGTGCTTTTTAAATCTGGCGTGTAATCCGAATGTTTTTTCCACGTAATCAAATCATCAGAAACCCAGATATTAATAGCTTTCGCATCGTCTCCTGTGTTTCCAGCGATGTAATATTTTCCGTCTGGACCTTTACAAATATCAGGATGACCTTTGTATTCTTCAAAAACGCGTTTTCCGCTGTTTAGATTTTCCCAATGCAATCCGTCCAGACTTACCGAATAATACAATCTGCCATAATCGCTGTGCGTCATGTGCGCAAACAAATAGGCTTCGTTTTTAGCTTTTTCATTTCCCTTCACCTGCCCCGGCGGATCTGGCTGCTGGGCATTCGCAGAAAAACCAACTAAAATTGTTGCTAGAAAAAATATGTTTTTTAATGTTTTCATAAGCTTGTTTTTTTTTAATGTGCCAATTAGTCAATTTGATAATTGCCACATTATCTAATTGTTTTTATCTTTTTTTCAAACATAGCCCAAGGCTTCAACCTTGGGAAACGTATTGTAAATCACGTTATGTTTACGTTGCGTACCCAAGGTTGAAACCTTGGGCTATGTTTTATATAGCTTGAGAAAAAAAAATCCATTTAATCATTTTATCCCGATACCCATCGGGAGTGGCTAAATAATTTTCTAATTGGCACATTTTCTCATTATCAAATTATCAAATTGCCACATTTTCTAATTATTTCTTCGGATTAGCTTCAGAAGTCATTTTCTTAATCAAATCGGTTTCTGCTTTTATGTATGGCGTTCCGTCTGTATGAAGCACTTCGTGAAACCATACTTTTGGCTCTGCAGTATAGGTTTTAGTCCAACTGTCCCAAGCGTATTTAGTTTGTGTTTTTCCGTCAACAAATCCCCAGTTGATCATACCAACATTGTATTTTCTGGCGATTGGCAAGAATCCTTCAAAAGTGCTTCCGTTTGGTCTTGCCATATATTCTGTACAGATTAATGGCTTTCCGTAACGCTGTAATTGTTTGATAACTCTTTCAAAATCCTGTGGCTTGTCATAGTTATGAAAAGAAACAATATCAGATTGCTCGATCTGCATTTTATGCATTGGTTTCATTTTAGCTTCATCGCTCCAATCACCAACCCAAACGCCAGAAGTTAATGGCTGTGACGGATTGCTTTCTCTCGCCCAAGCAAAAACATCTTTTAAAAGAGGCAGAACCAAATCCGCTTTGTTTTTAATTTCTACTTTTTCGTAGGATGGTCCCGTCATATTATCTGGTTCATTCCAAACATCCCAACCTAAAATACGGTTATCGTCTTTGAATTTTGCTACGGTTTCTTTTACATATTTTTCTAAACGAGGATATTGTGTTTTATCCTGTAATGCTTTTTGTCCCGGACTCTGCATCCAGCCTGAGTTATGTGTATGCGGTTTTGGTGCACGCTGTTTTCCTAAAGCAGGAAACGGATCCCAACAAGAATCAAACAATACAAAAAGCGTTTTAATGTGGTGTTTATCTGCAATTCCTAAAAAAGTGTCCATTCTTTTGTAAAGACCTTCAGCATCTTGCTCATGCAGTAAATCGTGCAAATACACACGCATTACATTCATACCCAAATTTTCTGCCCAGCCCAATTCCTGATCGATTCTTTTTGGGTCAAAAGTATCTTCCTGCCACATCTCTAACTGATTTATAGCTGTGCTAGGAGAATAATTTGCCCCTACTAACCAAGGCTGTTCTGCATACCATTTATTGGCCTGATCTTTTGTCCAGATTTCTCTTTTTTCTACAGAAGTAGTTTCGCTTTTCTTTTCTTCGGGATTACTTTTTTTGTTGTTGCAACTAAGCAATGCGAGCCCTGCCAACACAAGTGTCAGATACAATTTTACTTTTCTCATTATAGGTTTATTATTTTAGAACATATGTTCTTTGGTGATTAAAGGAATCGGAATTTGGTGATTTTCCGATTCCTTAATAAATAGCTTTTAATTTGCTGAGTGTTTTTTTTTGTTTAACACATAGAATCATAGTTTTTCTTTGTCTGTAAAAAGGCGTTTCACTTTGTTTTAATTCACATAGATTTCTGTGTGTTGAATTCACATAGTTTAGCTATGTGTGAAAAGCGAGCTTTTTTCTAATTCCTTATAACAGTAAAATAAAATCTATGTTTCTATGTGTTTAAATTTTCACACTCTCAGATTATTAATATCCAGAATTCTGTTCTAGATTTGGATTATTATCTACATCGCTTTGCGGAATTGGCATTCTATGATTTTTACCAACTGTGAAGTTTTTAAAATCGGAATCACGAAGTGCAATTTTATCCACTGAAGCTTGAGTGTCTAAATCTCCCCAACGTTTCAAATCTTCCCAGCGAACACTTTCTCCTGCTAATTCTAAAACTCTTTCCATTTTCAGGCGTTCTAAGAATTTATCGTGATCGTTTCCAATTTCAGGATGTGTCGTCGCTAATGTATTCATGTTTACACGAGCTCTCACCATATCTACATATTGGTACGCCGCAGCTGTATTTCCAGTTTCGTTTAAAACTTCTGCGTAGCGCAATAAAATATCAGCATAACGAACCAGTCTGTAGTTTACCTGACTGTAGTAATCTTCATTGTTTCTGTAATAATCGCGGCTTCCTTTTCTAAACCAAGCTTCGTCATTGTTCCATTCCCAGTTTCTATCGTAGGTTTTGTCGCCAAAGTCGGCCAATAATTGCGGATAATATAAAGTCCATCTTAAACGGATATCCAGATTGCCGTCTTTATTTTTTTCTTCTTTAAAAGCATTTACCAACCACAAACGTGCTTGTCCATCTGACCATCCAATTCCTCTTGGTGCAAAAAATTGAGAACGGTTGCTGGAAACTGCGGCATTTTGCGCTTCGTCAGTCCCTCCTTTTCTTTGGTCTCCAAATTGGATTTCAAAAACAGATTCTCCGTTATTCTCATTTACATCTGTAAAGTTGTCTCTGTAATTAGAAACTAAAGAATATTTAGCTCCCGCTCCAGTAATTAAGTATTCTAAAGCCGTTTTTGCTTCTGGCCATTTGCGTTGCTGCATATATGTTTTTGCAAGAAAAGCTTTTGCGGCACCTTTATCTGGTCTTCCCAACTGGTCTGAGGTCCAATCTCTTGGCAAATCCTCAAAAGCTTCGTTCAAATCTTTTTCAACTTGAGCCCAGATTTCAGCTACTTTTTTCTGCTGAGGCAAATCTGCTGGCGTAGACGGATCTAAAACCAACGGAACATCTTCCCAAATCACCGCTGCATAGTAATAATGTAAGGCTCTGAAAAATTTAGCCTGCGCTATCACTTTCTTTTTGTCCTCTTCATTTTGAAAAGTAATATTTGGAACATTGGCTAAAACCTGATTACATCTAAAAATAGCCTTATAAGTATCTCTCCACGTTACGGCATTTCCTTCCCAAAAATTATAATTGATGTAATTGAATCTAGTCCAATCTGCCAATTCTGTCCACGGACTTACGCTATAACCTTCATCTGAAGTAAGATCTAAACGGAAATACATCCATCGTGCCCACAATCCATCTTTATAAAACATGGCATAAATGGAGTTTACACCGGCTTGCGCATCACTTTCCGTTTTCCAATATTGGTCAACTGTGATATCATTTGGGCTGTTCAGATCCAATTCGTTTTCACAAGCTGTAAAAACAAGACCTAGAAAAGCGGCTGTTATTATGATTATTTTTTTCATTACGCTGTTTTTTTAATTAAAAGCTAAATTCTACACCAAAAGAATACGTCTTAAGATTCGGGAAAGAACCATTGTCAACACCTCTTTCAAAAATTCTGTTATCGCCGGTATTGCTAAACTCAGGATCCAAGCCTTTGTATTTAGTAATCGTAATAACATTTTGTGCAGATAAGGTTAATCTTGCTCTTGTGATTCCTGATTTTTCTAAAACACTGCTCGGCAAGTTATATCCAAAACCGATGTATTTTAGTCTAATGAAATTGCCACTTTCTAAGAAACGGTCACTGTCTCCTCTTGAATTTAAAGTAGAACCTTTTGTTACTCTAGGAAAATCGGTATTTGGATTCTCTGGTGTCCAAGGCTGAATGCCTTTTCTGTAGTTACTGTTATCATCAAAACGATCTACAACACTTCTAAATCCGTTGTAAACTGTAGCGCCGTTGGCAGCAATCCAGTTCATAGAGAAATCAAAACCTTTATATTCAGCTCCCGCGTTTAAACCCATTTCAAATTCTGGCCACGGACTTCCCACAATTGTTTTGTCTTCGTTTGTAATTTGTCCGTCTCCATTATTGTCTTTAAAACGAATGTCTCCAGGAACCGCATTTGGCATAATTACTTTTCCTTCAGCATTTTTGTAGTCGTTAATTTCCTGCTGATTTTGGAATAATCCATCAGTTTGCAATACATACCACATACCTACCGGGCTTCCGCTGCGAGTCATTGTATTTCCAATAATGTTTTCGTTTTGACCGTTTCCTAAAGAAACCAGTTTGTTGTTTACTTTTGTGAAGTTTACAGAAGCATTAAAAGAAAAATCATTGATTTTTTTGCTGTAAGCCAATTCCAATTCAAAACCTTTATTTTCTACCGTTGCAGCGTTCGAAATTGGGTTTCCGCCGTCATTTCCTGTAGTCAATAAAATTGGGAAACCGAATAATACATCTTCTGTACGTGCAATAAAGTAATCTGCAGTAAGACGTAAATCATTATTCAAAACACCTAAATCCAATCCGATATTCGTTTGTTTTAGTTTTTCCCAACGCAATTGCGAGTTTGATAATTTAACCTGCGCTGCAGAAGGATATAAAGTCTGGTCTTTTCCTAAAACAATTTGTCCGAAATTATTAATGAAGCTTTTAGATTCGTATTCTCTAATATTTCCAGAACCCAATTCTCCATAACTTGCTCTAATTTTTAAATCTTTAATGAATTCTGATTTAAAGAATGATTCATTGCTGATTCTCCATCCCGCAGAAAGAGAAGGGAAATTGCCCCATTTATTGCCATCGCTGAATTTTGACGAACCGTCGCGTCTGATAACAGCATTAAACAAATAACGATTGTCGTAATTGTACTCTAACCTTCCTAAATAAGACGTTAAAGCCGCTTCGTTGATGAAACCTCCAACAACTGGCGAATCTCCTTGATTTAAAACTTCATAATATTCGCCTGTTCCAGAATTCATCGGAAGGTTTCTTTTTGTTCCGTAAATTTGGTCGTAATTGTCTTTTTGATACGTTTGACCAACTAAAAGCGTAATATCATGTTTTCCAAATTCTTTTTTGAAAGTCAGCGTGTTTTCAAACAACAAAGTTTCTGACCTTCCTTTGTTTTGATCTGTCTGAGAAGGATCTTGCGGCTGGTTTAAAGTCCAGCTTCCTTTTTTCCTCATGTATTTATAAGAATCGAAACTGGTTTCATAACCAAAATTGAAACGGTATTTCAGCCAAGGCACAAATTTTAATTCTGACCAGATATTTCCTCTAATTCTGAAGTTTTCATTATTTACATTAGAAAAATCAGCCAATGCCAAAGGGTTTGTTCCAAAAGTATCGGCAACTCCCTGTTTTCCATATCCGTATCCACCTGGATTAGCTGGATCGTAAAGCGGAATTGTTGGCGTCATTCTATAAACATCAATAATTGGATTTCCAGACATTTCATCTGTTTTCGAATTGCTGATCGCCAAGTTTTCTCCAATACTAAAAATCCCTTTTGTACCGCTAGAATTGACACGGAATGAAATTCTGTCAAAATCAGTTCCGATTACAGTTCCTTCATTTCCAAAATAATTTCCAGACATAAAGAAACTCGAATTCTCACTTCCTCCAGAAAAACTCGCATTATAATCCTGAATCATTCCTGTTTGAAAAACCGCATCCTGCCAGTCCGTATCTACTGCCATATTCAAGTTTTGTCTCGTAAATCCAGCATTATCGTATGCCATATTGTTGTATTTCGCAAACTCTTCAGTTCCCATTAAGTCATAGCGAGGCATAACGGTAAAACTGCTTTTTGCAGACACTTCAACTTGAAGCGGTCCTTTTTTACCTTTTTTAGTTGTAATGATAATTACACCATTTGCCGCTCTAGAACCATAGATTGCCGCTGCAGAAGCATCTTTTAAAACCTGAATCGATTCGATATCATTCGGGTTAAAATCTCTATTTGCAGAAGTCACTAAACCGTCTATTACGTATAACGGATTTGTATTTTGAAGATTCTTAAGACCACGAATCTCAACATTCGCTTCTTGTCCTGGGCGTCCGCCTCCGCGAACTTTAACTCCCGTCACTAAACCTTGAAGTCCGTCTGCTACTGTGGTTACTTGTCTCTTCTGAATTTCGTCAGGTTTAACTAAAGCAACGGCTCCCGTAAGGTCTTTTTTCTGTTGCGATCCATAACCTACAACAACTATTTCCTCCAGTTTCATGGCGTCTTCTGCCATGGTAACATTTACAGATGTTCGGTTATTAATAGCAACTTCTACTGTTTTATAGCCTTGCGAACTAAAAACTAAGGTCTGGCTCCCACTGGCTGTAATTTTATAGCTCCCGTCAAAATCGGTAACAGCACCATTCTGGGATCCTTTTATTAAAACATTCGCAAAAGGAACTGCCTGTCCATCTGCGGTAGTCACTTTTCCCGTAACAGTTATTTGTTGGGCAAAAGCGGACTGCAGTAATAAACTAAAGAAAACCAAGAGGTAATATCTCTTCGTTAAAAAGTGAGTGAACTTTGTTTTCATTGATTTTTGCATTTTAGATAGTTTTATTTCTTTTTGTGGTTTGGTTAAATGAAATATTGAATTATTTAATCGTCCGGAACGCGGACAAAAAAAGAACTAATATTCTTTAGTTGTAATAAATTGTTCATTTTGTTTCAAAATTAGTAATGGTTGATTTTTTCAAACTTAATTTTATTGATAGTATATTTTTATACTTAAAATTTTATCAATATCTCTTATTTGAAAATTCAAAGTAGACGCTTTTTATTCAAAATAAAATGCTTCATTTGTGTCAATATCTCTCTCAAATGATTCAAATTGTATTAAAAATAGCCCAATTTCATTCAGCTGCAACATTTTGTAGAATATTGAGACGATTTGCAGAAAATTAGATTTTAGCCTAAAAAAAACAACTATGCGTAAATTCTTTCTTTTTTTATGTGCCAGCATTTTTTCGATACAATTTTCGAATGCGCAAGACTACTATTTTAAACATTATCAGGTTGAAGAAGGACTTTCTAACAACACCGTTTTGACCTCCATACAAGATAATGACGGTTTTATGTGGTTTGGAACCAAAGATGGACTGAACCGTTTTGATGGCTATCGATTTAAAACATATAGAAATAATGGAGATCCCGTTCATAGTTTAGGAAGCAATTATATACAATCGTTACATGAACATAACGGCACTATTTGGGTCGGAACCGATAAAGGCTTGTATCATTATGATAAAAAATTGGATCGTTTTACCATTTTGAATGAAGCCATAAACGATCGTATCAACGACATCAATCACGACCAGAAAGACAACATTTGGTTTGTTTCGGGCAACATTTTGTATAAGTATGCACCAAAAAAGAAAGAAACGACCACTTTTAACCCGAACAAATATTTTGTCACCACTTCGATTACCAAAGATTATAAAGGAGAAATTTGGGTTTCTTCTCTCAATAAAATCTATCATTATTCGGAAGAAAACTTTTCTTTTGAAAATATTCCGCTAAATCCGCCTTCAGATAAAATCAATTTTAGAATTACGGTAATTTATGCTGTAGATCAGGAAAATATTGTGATCGGAACGCAAGATCACGGCGTGCTCCTATATAATAGAAAAAACAAAACCACGTCTGAACTGCAATTTGGAATAAAAGAGCCTGTTTTTGTACGCCAGTTTAGAAAAAAAGGAAATGACGAACTTTGGATTGCGAGCGAATCTGGCGTTTATGTTTATAATTTAAAAACTAAAACCGCTGTAAATCTTAAAAAGAATTACAACGATCCCTACGCCATTTCAGACAATGCGGCCTACTCGATTACGATTGACAAAGAAAACGGAATCTGGATTGGAACTTATTTTGGCGGTGTCAATTACCATCAGAAACAATACACACAGTTTAAAAAGTATTTCCCAAAGAACAATCAAAACTCCATTAGCGGAAGCGCAGTCAGAGAAATACATAAAGACGATTACGGCGATTTATGGATCGGAACAGAAGATGCAGGTTTGAATCGTTTTAATCCGAAAACGCAGAAATTTACGTCTTACAATGTTTCGTATTACAACATTCATGCTTTAATGCCCAGAAAAGACAAAATCTGGGTCGGAACTTTTGAACATGGCTTGGATGTTTTAGATCGAAATTCGGGTGCTGTTCTCAAACATTATAGCGCCAACGATGGCAAAAGCGGACTGCACAGCAATTTTATTTTTTCTTTTTACGAAATGAAAAATGGCGACCTGATTGTAGTGACCACTTTTGGTTTGTATCGTTATAATGAACAGGCGGATAATTTTGAAATACTGAAATTCTTTCCAGAAACGTATCATTACACCAATGTGAGGGAAGACAGCGACGGAAATCTTTGGGCTGGAAGTTACCGCGACGGATTGCTTTTTTATAATCCGAAAACCAAGAAAAAAGAGGTTTTTACGTATGATTATAAAAATCCGAAAGGCATTAGCAATAATACTATAAACGCCATTTTTGAAGACTCGTCACGAAATTTATGGATTGCGACTGAAAACGGCTTGAATCTCGTTGACCGAAAAACGCATACTTTTACCAAATTCACGACCAAAAACGGAATGCCAAGCAATGTTTTCTATTCTATTTTAGAAGACGATGCCAAAAATCTGTGGCTGACGACTTCTAAAGGTTTGGTAAAATTTGGTCCCGATCATAAATCGATCAAGATTTTTACCACTGCAAATGGTTTATTGAGCGATCAGTTCAATTACAATTCGGCTTTTAAAGATGCAAACGGCGATATGTATTTTGGAAATCTGAACGGAATGATCAGTTTTAATCCGAAGCATTTCAGTAAAAACAAATACACGCCTTTTATTTACATCACCAATCTTCAGATCAACAATAAAGATATTGAGGTAAATAGCCCAGAATCGCCTATTACGCAGTCTATTTCTTTTTTGGACGAATTGGAATTGAACAACAGCCAGTCGTCTTTTAATCTCGAATTTGCGTCTTTAAATTATACTGCGCCAGAATTGACAGAATATTGGTTTCAGCTGGAAAATGTAAATAGCGATTGGGTTTATTTAGGAAGAAACAACAAAGTTTTCTTTACCGAACTAGCGCCAGGCGATTATGTTTTTAAAGTAAAATCGCTAAATAGCTTTGGGGTTTGGAGTAAAGAAGTAAAACTCAAAATTAGAATCCTTCCGCCATGGTACGCGAGCACTTATGCTTATTTGCTCTATTTTATATTGATTTGCGCTGGTTTTTATTACATCATCCGTTATTCTCAAAATCTAACTCAGATTAAAAACAACCGCAAAATCAAGCATTTGAATGACGAAAAAGAAAAAGAAATCTATCAGGCAAAAATTGACTTCTTTACAAATGTAGCGCACGAAATTAGAACTCCTCTGACTTTGATTAAAGGTCCGTTGGAAAAGCTTTTGGGAATGAAATACGAATCGGAAGAAGTGCCACAGCATCTTTCGATCATGAAAAAAAATACTTCGCGTTTATTGAAATTGGTAAACGAATTGCTGGATTTCAGAAAATCCGAAATTGGCGGTTTGAAATTAACTTTCGTCGAAGCGAATATTTCTTCGATGGTTCGAAATTTCCATTTGAGATTCAGCCAGTTAATTGAAGAACGCAAACTGGAATTTGATCTGGAATTGGGCGAAAAAGACATTCACGCTTTTGTGGACAAAGAAGCTTTCAAGAAGATTTTGAGCAATTTGATTAATAATGCGATTAAATATTCGAACAAAAAAGTATCTATTTCTTTGTTTAGAGACGAAAAGAAACTGACTCTGATCGTAAAAAACGACGGAAATGTGATTCCAATTCATTTAAAAGATAAAATTTTTGAGCCATTTTTTAGAGTCGATGACAGCAGTACGGCTTCTGGAACAGGAATCGGACTTTCGCTGGCGCATTCACTCGCACAATTGCATAACGGAAGTTTGAATTTAGTCGAAGATCCGAATTTTAATATTTTCGAATTAATCTTGCCCTTGCATCAGGAGGAAGAATTTATGCTTTACGCCGATGCTGAAAAAGAACAAACGGAAAACGAAAAGCCAAAAGAGCCGGTTGAAATTAAAAACGAAAAAGCACAGATTTTAGTCGTTGAAGACAATGAAGATCTTTTGCAGTTTATTACAACCGAATTGGCGGGAACGTATGCTATTTTAAAAGCAGAAAATGGCGAAGAAGCACTGAAAATCATACATAACGAAAACATTCAGCTTGTAATCTCAGATGTTACAATGCCAATTATGGACGGAATTGAAATGTGTAAAAAAATCAAAACCAATCTCGAAACGAGCCATATTCCTGTCATTTTATTGACGGCTAAAAACTCTCTAAAATCGCAAATCGACGGACTTGAAGTAGGTGCCGATGCTTATGTTGCAAAACCTTTTTCAATGGATTATCTAAAAGTACAAGCCAATAATCTGATTGAAAACCGAAGACAGATTATGAATTATTATGCCAGTTCTCCGCTTTCGCACATTAAAAGCATTGCGCACAATAAAACAGACGAAAAGTTCTTGAAAAAACTCGACGACGAAATTCTTAAAAACATTACCGATCAGGATTTAAGTGTAGAATCGCTTGCCGAAATCATGAATATGAGCCGTTCGACTTTATATCGAAAAATTAAAGACATTACAAATTTAAGTCCGAACGAATTAATCAATATCGTACGCCTTAAACGTGCTGCAGAATTGCTGTTAAACGAAAACTTTAAAATGTATGAAATCGCAGAAATGGTAGGCTATAAATCGCAAACCAGCTTCGGCCGAAACTTCCAAAAACATTTTAATATGTCGCCAACGGATTATATCAATGCAAATCGCTGATGTAATGATAATTAGTGAATTCAAATCATAAAATAACTTGAAGTTGAAAAATAATTTCCCAACGCCCCACATAGTCTGGTTTTATAGCGTTGTAAAAAAGCTGTGCCGTTCCGCAGTAAAACTTTTTACTTTGCCCCAGCTTGAACGTTTTTCCGGCTCCACCTCCCACCGGCACCAGCCATCGCTGATCCGAAGGCGCTAGCCAATCGGCTTCGATTGTGCTATTGGCAGATGCAAACCACCCTTTCGAAAAATTATAATATCCCATATACTGGACACTAAAAAGATCTACTTTGTTGGCGCCCGTTCCTCCCAATGACCAATAATTCTGAACAACAGCACCGCCAGAAATTTTATCTCCAGCATAATATAGTAATAATGATGGCCCTAAACTTACGGTATTCGAACCCAAATTGGCATCTGTACGAGTCGGAATTTGAATTGCTGGCCCTGCACCATAAACAAATTTACCTTTCTTTTCTACAGGAGTGAAAAATCCGTTAAAAAGAATATTTCCTAAACCAAATGCAGATTCGCCTGCGGGTTCTAATTTTGGGATGTATTGAAGCGGAATAATAGTATATGTCATTAACTTGACATGTTCAGAAACTTTAAATGGCCAAACAGGCTGAATACTATACGATTGTGCCGTTCCGCCCTCGCCTGTGTCTGGAATTAAAACACTTTGAAGGAAAAAACTCCTAAGTCCTTCAACAGGATTTTGACGTTTTTTATTCATTTCTTCTACAGTCAGTTCTTGATTATCATCAGACTGTGCATTTGCAAAATGAAAGCTAAAAAAGAAAACAAGGCATAAACAATAATTTCTCATAATGTAGGACTTGAAATAACAATCTCAAATTTACCAAATAAGAAAATCCCGAAGTTGCCAATGATGTTTCAAATTATAATTTGAAACATCATTTTTACTAAATTGGAATCATTTTATTCCTAACAGCTGATACAATTCGTCTTTTTTATTAAGAGCTGCCGAAATAGTTTTTCCGTCAGTCAGTTCGACCATATTTCCGTTTAAGCTTCTGACCGCTTCGAGATTTAGAATAAAAGAACGCTGAACGCGAAAGAACATTGGGAGTTTCAATACTTCTTCCATAGACTTTAAAGTTCCGAGAGTTGTGTACGAAGCGCCATTAATGACAAATTTTAGATAATCGCCCTGCGCTTCTACATACAGAATTTCGTTTAGGAGAATCTTAATTAATTTTCCTTCCGATTTTATAAAAATACGATCCGAATTGATTTGATGGACAGAAGTTGTTTTCTTTAACGAAAGATATTCTTTGGCGCGATTGACTGCCTTGAGAAAACGATCAAAACGAACGGGTTTTAAAAGATAATCTGCAGCTCCGGTTTCAAAACCTTCCAAAGCAAAATTACGGTGAGCGGTTATAAAAATAATGACAGGAGAATTGGTAAGCGATTGCGCCAGTTCTAAACCATTAAATTTAGGCATTTCGATGTCGCTGAAAATAATATCAATTTCATTTTCCTGCAAGAATAACAAAGCTTTTGAGGCTTCTCCAAACGAAGCTTTCAATTCCAAAAATGGGATTTCAGCAATAAAAGATTCAATAATATCTCTTGCAATTGGTTCGTCGTCAACGACAATGCATTTTAACTTTTCCATTATTATCTTAAAACTATTTTTAAATCGACTTTAAACGAATTTTCAAGTCTTTTAATTTCTAATTCATATTGATTCGGATATAATAATTCTAGGCGTTTTCGGGCGTTCTCTACTCCTATTCCACCAAAATTCGAATCATTTGTCTTGTCTTCCAAATCGTTTTCCAAACTAAACCAAAAAGTATTGTTTTCAATTTTGATATCTAGTTTTATAAAGGCATTTTTGCTTTTTAAACCATATTTAAAAGCATTTTCTATAAAAGTAAAAGTCAAAAGCGGCGCAATAAAAAGTCCTGCGGTCTGCTCTTCCATAATAACTTGAATATCTGTCTCATCATCATAACGCATTTTTTCTAAAGCGATATAATTTTTAATGAAATCCAATTCTTTCTCCAAACGTACAATTTCAGTATTCGATTCGTAGAGCGTATAACTCATGATATCCGAAAGATTCAAGATTACTTCTGGAGCTAGATTGTCTTTTCGAACCGTCAATCCGTACAAATTATTCAATGTATTAAACAAAAAATGCGGATTTAACTGTGCTTTCAAAAAGTCCTTCTCAATTTGAATGTTCTGAATTTCTAAAGCCGTTTTTTCTCTTTCGATTTGAAATTTCTTGTTATACAGTTTTGTGATTTCAACTAAAATTTTAGCAAAGCAAAAAGGTGAAAGCAACGAAATAATGATAATCGTCTGCGAAAGCATTCTTTTGGGAGAAACTGCTTCTAGAAACGTCTGTTGCGCACTCATTTTAATAACGCCTTTTAATTCTCCGAAAGTAATTTCGAGACCTAAAGCGTAATAAACCAATGAAATAAAGTACGTTGCAGCCATCCAAACGAAAATCGAAATTGGAAAAACAAGCAGTAATAGGATTATGATTCTGCTCTTACTTCCTGCAAATATCTTTTGCAATAAAAGATAAAACAGCATATAAAATACGATCATGTTGACCAATGCCATTCTTATCGTTAGCAAAACGGCATCAAAATATAGGAGTTTATAACCGATTACATAACTCAAAAAAAGCAGTATTGAAAACGCTGACCACATGAAAACGTGCAGTAAAATTCGATTTCTTTTGGTAAAAAAGTGATCAAAATTCAGCGAAGCGATTTTATCTAAAAAATATCCTGAAGTCGTTGCGGTATTTGGCATTTAGTTGAGTGATAAAGCAGTTTCAAATATAACTTTAATTTGGCAAGTTTTATAGAATTCTGATAACAGCATTGATCAAATTAATGGTGTTATGCCCCAGAATAGAATAAATAAGATTTCCAGAAAACATTCTTAAAACTCCGACGCTAAATGAGGAGATTAAAGTCAGATAAACCATCGTCATGATATCGAATTTTAAATGCAGATCTTGATCTAAAACAGCTCCGTGAGAAACGCCAAATAAAACCGTTACAATTACAAACGCCCAGCCAAATTGTACACCACGGTAGCTCCATTTTGGTGCAAAAGCTTTATCTAAAAGCCATAAAGAGATTCCTCTAAAAAGGATTTCTTCTGTTAATCCCGGCATAGTGGCTTGAAAAAGAAAGGTTTCTAAATGAAATGGTGCGCCTTTTGGAAATAAAATCAGTTTGAAAATAATATCGAAAAAAGTAAATCCGAAGAAAATCAATAATCCGAATTTTAAATTGCTTTTGGAATTGGTTTGAGATGTAAATCCGATTTTGATTCTTTCTTCTTTAGAAACGGAAAAAATGATAATGAGCCCTAAAAATAAACTCAAAAATTTTCCAATCCAATTGAACTTTAAATCAAGATCAATCAATTGTTTTCCTGAGGCCTGCAAAAACACATCGGCCAAAAAGTATAAAATGAAAAATCCTAAATATTTCAGATTTGTTTTTTCTGATTTGAAATAAGCAGCAACAATTAGCGGAGCAATTAATAAAATCCACAGAAGAGGCGTAAATAGTGACATAATTTTGATTTTAAAGTTTTAATTTGAATCAAAAGTATATCTACAATATATCATTTTAAAGTCCAGTCGGTAGAACTCGTGCTTTTGTCTGTGAAAGTGTTGTTTTATCCGATAAGTATAATTAGTTAATGTGGCAATTTGCCAATTAGAAAATTAGATAATGGAATGATTGGTTAACTAAAGAAAGAAAAAATCTTCTAACTTTAATTCAGTGATTCCATCAATCAAAACTGTTTTGGAGTCAAATAATTAATTGACAGTGACAGTTCTTTTTGGAATTGAGGTGCATTCAGATCCATCTACTTTAACCGTTACTTCAGCTGTAGCTGTGTACTCCCCAGCAGCGGCATACGTATGGGTGACCGCAGCTCCTGTTCCAGTAGTTCCATCTCCAAAATTCCATTTTACAGAAGTCAACGTTCCTGTCCCAGAATATTCAACGGAATAGTTCATTAATTTTGGATTAGCAGCATCAGTAGAATTATGCAATTTAATATAAACTGATTCCGCAAAGCAATTTATAATTACCTCGTCATCATGCTTGCTGCAAGAGTAATTTATGAACAATGCAACTGTAAACATTAAAAACATTCCAATCTTTTTCATAAGGAAGAAATTTTAGCATTTATAATCTTAAAATTACTTCAAAAAATCAATTCAACAAAGTGAAAAAAGGAAATTCTTATCAAATCAGTTCATAATTTCACATAATCAAATTAGTTATCTAATTAACTAATTATCAAATTGACACATTGGCACATTACCAAGCATATTTCAAAATCAATCTCGCATTAAAAGGTGTTCCTGCTGTAAAATGAATTTCTTCAACAGGATCGGTTTCGTTTGCCAGTCTAGATTCGGTTAAGAATTGGGTTTCTTTCCATTTTGTATTGAAAATGTTGTCGATGTTTACACCAATTGAAACTTTCTTAATCTGATAATTCACAGAAAAATCGGTTATGCAATAGCCTTTGGCAACAACCGAATTGTCTTCGTTTGCAGGTCTGTCGCCTAAGAAACGAGTTCTCAAACTACCCGAAAAACCTTTTAAATCTTTAACCGAAAGTCCGCTCATTAAAGTGTTTTTCGGAGCAAGAGGTAAATAGTCTTCGCCTTTTGGTTCGTCAATTGCTCTAGCGTGCGTATATGTATAATCGGTGTTCCAAAATAGCCAGTTGGTCAATTGATATCTAAAACCAAAATCAAATCCTTTTCTTTCTGTTTTACCGCTTGGTTCTACTACCGCTTCATCTCCAACGTAAACAAATTCCTGCGCTAAATATAAATACCAAAGAGCCGAATTGATAATCATTCTTGGAAACGGTTTCCAATTAATGCCTAAATCTGCGCCATAGGTTTCTGGAAGAATTTTTTCTCCCTTTTGAGCCACAACTACGCGCGTATCATTGCTATGAAATCCTTTCCCTAACTTTAAGAAATATTGCAGTTTATCATTTTGCGTATATAAAAAGTTCAATTTCGGGCTCACAATCGCTTTTGTCTGTGTCTGATTGGCATAAGTTTCTAACAATTGATCTTCGTATCCAAATTTGAAATAATCCAAACGCAAGCCTGAATTGATAAGCCATTTGCCTGATGTAAAATCAAAACTTGTATAAGTAAAAAGATTGGTTTGGTTCACATTTCCTAAACTCAAATACTCTAAAACCGTTTTTCTGTTTAGCGTATGCGATAATTCTACATCTTTATTATTATCGTTTCGCAAACCTGCGCCAAGTTTAAAACGCCATTTATCGTTCAGTTTCTGGTCGTATTCTGATTGAAAACCAACAATAGTTCTGTTTTCTTTCTGCTTAATCTGATCTCCATTAACAGGATCGTTTAAGAAAAAAGTAAAGTTTGAGTACAGTTCAAAATCATATTTGCTTAAATAAGCACTGCTTTTTATATGCGTGTTTTCATCAATTCTAGCGTCATACTGCAAATTGAAGTTGGTTCTGTCTGTATTTCCGCCTTCATTAGAATCAATCGCTCCGTAATGCGAAATCGTTCCATCATTTACAGCACGATCTGGAATTTGTCCGCTGGCATCCCATTGGCTTTTAAAATGAGAAACCGATAACGCCAAACGGTCTCCATTGTCCATTTTAGCACTATATTTTCCAAATAAATTAATTCGGTTAAAGTTCTGAGGCGCATCAAAATAACCATCAGTCATCATATATTCTCCCGCAAAATAAGCCGATTGGTTTTCTTTATTCAACAAATTAAACATCGCAACAGTTCGGAAAGTATCAAATTGTCCGCCTTCGAAAGAAATAGAACTGTTTTGCAATGCATTTTTGGTATTAAAACCAACATATCCAGCAGTTGTAAAATCTCCTTTGTCGGCAAAATAAGCTCCTTTATCAAAATCAATATTATCAACGGTTTCAGGAATTACAAAATGCAGATCAGAATAACCTTGTCCGTGTGCGTGAGACACCATATTTACTGGCATTCCGTCTACGGTAATATTTATATCCGTTCCGTGGTCGCAATCAAAACCTCTTAAGAAAATCTGTTCTGCTTTTCCTCCACCCGCGTGCTGACCTATAAAAAGTCCAGGAATTTTTCTCAATAAGTCCTGAGAATTCGAAATCGGTTGAATTTCCAAATCAATTTTAGAAATGGTATTCAAGTATTTTAGATTGTTGCTAATCTTAACTTCTTCTAACAAAAATGGTTTTTCGTATATGGAAATTGTCAGAAAATCAAAAGAAGCCAGTTTTATCTTTTGAGCTGCAAATCCTTTTTTAGTGATTTCTAAACTGTCATTAACCTGCACTCCTTCTAATGTAAATTTTCCGTCTCCATCGGTATGTGCGTGTGTTTTTGAAGTTAAATCACGAATTAATACTTCTGAGACAGATTTTCCGTCTGCGTCATTAACAATACCGTTTACAGATTGCGCTTGAGTAGAAAAAGAAAGAACAAAAAGAATAAGTGCGAATACAGATTTCATTGCTATTTTGATAACCGATTGAATAATTTGAGCGCAAACATAGCATAAAAAAGTATTTTTTCCTGTTAATTTTACAAAATCTTTATTTTTAGTAGAGTTACTTCTCTTTCGGATTATAAAGCATCGCAGTGCACAAACAGTTTTTTCTATCCTTACTTAATAAAATTGGACAATTGATACAGCTTTTGCAGTTTTCCCAAAATTGCTCATCTTTAGGCAACTCAGCATACGTAACGGGTTCAAAACCGAGTTCATGATTCATTTTCATAACGGCAAGACCTGTCGTAAGACTAAATATCAAAGCATTTGGATATTTTTCACGGCTAAGTTCAAAAATCTTTCTTTTGATTTTTTTAGCCAAACCTGTGTGTCTAAACTCAGGCGCAACAATTAATCCTGAATTAGAAACATAACGACCGTTTTCCCACGACGATATAAAAGCAAAACCCGCCCATTTGCCGTCTGGCGCAAAAGCAATAACGGCTTCGCCTTCTTTCATCTTTTTTTCCAAAAGTTCAGGCGGACGTCCAGAAATTCCTGTTCCGCGGGCTGCTGCAGACAATAGCGTTTCTTTACAGATTTCATTTATATAAAAAACATGTTCGACGCTAGTTTCCTCAATAATAAAATCATGAGTTTCTGTACTCTTTTCATCAGAAGGAAAAACGACTGTTTCCATTCTAAGCTGAGCGGTTTTCATAGTAAAAGCTAAACTATTTTAGCAATTATCATAATCGTAATAAAAAGTACGGTGGTAAATACCATTAAATTGACAAACCGATCTTTATTACGTCTGGATTTGTTTGATAAATAAGTCTTACTGATTTCTTTGCTTCTTATGTTATTCGTTTTCATATTGCTTATATTTTTTATGTTAACCGTAAAAAACAAAAGGCATGCCAGAGCAATATATTATTCGTAAAAACCTTATTATGAAGCAAATAAACAAATCATATTTAAATTCATTTTATAAAAGCTTATCAAAATGATAAGATCGTCTATCAGAATGAAAGGAATGAAAACAAAAAAGCTCTAAATCGAAATTTAGAGCTTTCTATAATTATATCATTGACCGTAAATTAGTCCCATTGATTGTTTTTAGAAACGGCATATTTACCAGCTCCAGTAAAAAACAAAGCAAGAGCGCCAAAAAAGTACAATCCTAATAATTCTAAAGCATAACCTCCGTGGTCGCTAATAGCGAAAATCTCTTGAGAGTGTGCCGTTGCAACTGCTACTACACAAGTGATAGCCAAAAGAACCGCAGCAATTCTAGTTCTGAATCCTAATAAAATAGCAATTGGTGCTAGAACTTCTCCAATATAAACCGCATATCCAAATGCGCCCATGTTTTCTACTAAGAACGAAATTCCGTGAATCAGTTTAGAAACACCGTGAAAAAGCATTAATCCGCCAGTGCTGATGCGCAATAGCAATAATCCGAGGTCTGTGTTTTTTGAAATCATAAATAATTTTGTTTAGGTTAAAAAAATGAAATACAAATTTGGCTTGTAAGCCGACTAAAATACAAAATTTTCTTATGTAACAACAATATTATTTAAATCAATTCCAAATAACCTTTCTACAGCTATCACAGACTGGTTTTATGCTTAAAATTTTATCGCAATTTTCCCAATGGTTTTTCCAGATTCCAGAAGTTCGTGCGCTTTTTTCAAGTTTTCGGCTGTAAGTCCGTTTAATGTTGTATTTAAAGTGGTTTTTAGAATACCATCATCCAATAAATCGGCTACGATATTTAGAATATTATGCTGTTCGATCATGTCTTCTGTCTGATACATCGAGCGTGTGTACATCAATTCCCAAGAAAAAGAAACACTTTTACTTTTCAGTTTGGTTAACGCAACAGGATCGCTGCTTCCTGTAATTGATGCAATATGTCCTTGAGGCTTTATCAATTCTACCATAATATCCCAATAGGCGTTGGTGTCTACAAAATCCAGAATAAAGTCAACATGCTCAAAACCAGCTTCTCGAACTGACGAAATTAGGTCTTTATGATCGACTACAAAATCTGCTCCTTGCGCTTTGCACCAATCAATTGTTTCTGGGCGCGACGCGGTTGCAATTACCGTTAAACCCGCAATTTTCTTGGCCAATTGAATGGCAATCGAACCTACTCCACCAGCTCCGCCAATAATTAAAATTGATTTTCCTTTGTCTTTATCGGCACTAATTCTAATTCTGTCAAATAAAATCTCCCAAGCCGTTAAAGCAGTTAGCGGAATTACAGCTGACTCTTCAATGCTTAATGACTTTGGTTTTCTGCCGACAATTCTTTCGTCAATAATCTGGTATTCTGCATTGCTTCCTTGTTTTGTAATGTCTCCCGCATAATAAACAGGATCGCCTACTTCAAACAAAGTAACGTCCTGTCCGACAGCCTGCACAATGCCAACAGCGTCCCAACCAATGATTTTAGGCGTTTCTAAAACGGTATCTTTTGCACTATTCTGTCGAATCTTAAAATCGACTGGATTTACCGAAATCGCATCAATTTTAACTAATAAATCGTGTGGTCCTGGAATTGGTTTTACGGTTTCAAATTCGATAAAACTTTCTGGGTTCTCTATGGGTAATGAGGTTTTAAATCCTATTGCTTTCATTTTCTTTTTTAATGTTTAAATTAAAATTATACTACAAATATAAGCGTAGTTAAAATCTCTTGATTGGTATATATTGAGTGTATATTGGTAGATATTCGGCAGATGCTTTTGTTTCACGCAGATTTTGCTGATTGGAGCAGATTTAAATAATATTTTTTATTTGCCACAGATTAGATTGATTAAAAAGGATTATCAATTAGAAAAAATCTGCTTGATCTGCCAAATCTGCGAGAGAATAAAAAAATCTTTATTAAATCTGCTCTTTTCTGTTTAATCTGCGTGAAAAATATTTAAAGTAAATTTGCTAAAAAACACTTCAAAATGAATATCAGAAAAGCAGAAAAAACAGACGCAGTATATATCGCTCCTATATTATTATTGGCGATGGAAGATATCATCTACAAATTTATTGCGAAGGAAGATTACGCTTGCGCGAAAGATTTTCTGCAATACTTTATTGAGAGGGAAAACAACCAATATTCGTATGAAAACTGTTTTGTTGCGGAGGAAAATAACGAAATTATTGGCGCGGTCAATATTTATAACGGAGGAGACATTGAGAAATTACGAAATCCGATTATTGAGTACGTGAGAAAACATTATAATCCAGAGTTCGATCCAGAGTTTGAAACGCGTGAAGGAGAATATTATATCGATTCATTGGGCGTAAATCCGAAATATCAAGGAAAAGGAATTGGTTCTCAATTATTGCAATTTTTAATTGATAAATACGTTCATAAAAATAAAGAGGTTTTAGGACTATTGGTTGAAGAAGACAATCCGAGTGCTAAAAAACTCTACTTAAAACTTGGTTTTAAAGTAGTTGGAAACAAAACCTTGGTCAAAAAAAACCTCGAACACCTCCAAATAAAAAATTAATTATAGAATGAAAAATATCACAATACTAGAAGCAGGTTTAATTTTAAGAATAGTTTTAGGAATCACAATGTTATCGGCCGTAGCAGACCGATTTGGAGTTTGGGGCGCACCGGGATCTAACGCCGTTGCTTGGGGAAATTGGGAAAATTTTGTAATCTACACACAATCTCTTAATCCATGGGCAAACAAATCCACAGCAGAAATTCTAGGCGGAATCGCTACTTTCTTCGAAGTTTTACTAAGCTTGTTATTGTTATTTGGTTTTAAAACGCGTCTTGCCGCTATTGGAACTACATTTTTAATGTGCGCTTTTGCATTTGCCATGTCAGTTTCTGTTTCGGTAAAAGCTCCTCTAGACTATTCGGTTTGGACAAGCGCCGCAGCTGCTTTACTGCTTGCTAATATTGGAAAAACCTCTTTTGCGGTTGATAATAGAATATAGGCTTAGTGGTCGGTGTTCAGTTTTTTAGTATTCAGTCGTATGTGCTAACTTCGAGTTCTCGAATCCAAGATAATCTGAACACTAAAAAACTGACCACTGAACACTAAAAATTACTTTTTCATTTCTTTTCGAAAATAAATTCGTTCTGAAAATTGATCTTCAGCACTTTCCGCCCAATCAAATTCTTTGTAATCTAATGATCGTAATTTTTCGATTAAGCCAGTATCTGCGGGGAAAGCTTTCACCCAAACTAAATCATGTTTTCGCTGAGAAGCAATTTCTTCTGCTCTTTTAATAAGCGCTGTTAAATCTTCTTCATCAAAATAAATAATCTCACTTAGATTGATTGCTTTTGATGCGCCAAGGTTTTCATTTAGTATTCTCGATGAATCCAGCTTTAAATACGCTTGCGGAGTTTCACCAAGATATGCCATCAGAATTTCGATCGAAAAATCATTCTGAATTCGGAACAATTCTTTTTGAGACAAATGCTTTTCGATATATTTTTCTCCTAAATCCTTTCCAAATAAATTGGTATAAAACTGAACGGCTTTGTCTTCCATCCAAAAGACATTATCGTTAATGATGACAACAAATTTTGCAATTTTACTCATTTCTTTTCTTTAATAATAAAAAGCAAAATTGAAGAGATTCGCAATCTAAAAAAAGAGCGATACGGCTTAAATTTTGTGCAAAATGTCCGTTGCTATTTAGTCTATCTGTTTTTTTCGATATTCTAAAGGCGAAATGCCTTCTGAGTTTTTGAAAAATCTTCCAAAAATAGATTGATCAGAAAAATGAAGCATATCGCTAATCTGATTGATTGACATATTTTTATTCTGCAGTAAAACTTTGGCTTCCAAAATTACCATCTCGTTAATCCAGTCACTTGCCGTTTTGCCACTGTACTTTTTTACGACTTCAGACAAATACTTCCTACTTACATTTAATTGTTTAGCGTAATGCTGTACCGTTCTAAAATTCAGAAAGTCTTTAAAAAGAAGTGCTTTAAACTTTTCAAATAAAGGATTTTGCAATTCTGAAGAACCTTTTTCTTTTTGGATTGCATCAATCTCATAAATTAAAATGTAAAGATAACTTCTCAAAATAGCCGACTGATGTTTAGACTGCTTTTCTGATACTTCTTGAATTAAACTAAAAATGCGTTCCAATTTACTTTCATCTGTTTTGGTAAGCTCAGAGAAGTGGCTAGAACTGTTTTCGAAGAAATCATATTGAGTTAAAAAAAACACATTCGCCTGATTTTCTAGAAAGAATTGCGGTTTAAAAAATAGAATATCGATTAAAATTTCTTCTTCATTTTTAGAAAAACTTCTAATAACCGATGGTCCTAAAGTGATAATGGCTGGAGCTTGAACAACTTTTTTTTCAAGTCCCGTATGCATCACTATACTTCCTTTTCTTAGAAACTCAATCGCATAACTTTCTGCACGATACGGTTCGCTAATATAAGGATGCTCACTCGTCTGAATATAGAAATATTCCTTCTGATCGGCATGAGAAAACAAACTCTTATGATGCGTTAAGGAATAAGTCAGGATTTGATTCTTCATTTTTTAACCATTGAATTTTCAAATATAAACACTTTTTGAGTGTTCAGTGTACAGTTTTTTAGTAGTCAGTAAATACAAACTTTGTCAAAGTTTGAAACTTTGACAAAGCTTCTAGTTCTAGAGTCCAAGATAAACTGTACACTAAAGAACTGACCACTGACCACTAAAAATAATTTTTAAGCTTTTATTAAGCCCCTAATTTTTCTTAGAACAGATATGTATTCGTAAATTAGCAATTACAAAAACATCTCTTAAATGACAATACTTACCTTTACACTGATTATGATTCTCGGTGCCTTTTTAGCAGGCTTTATTGGTTCATTATCAGGCTTAGGAGGCGGTATCATTATTATTCCGCTTCTTACTATTCTTCTCGGTGTCGATATTCATTATGCTATCGGAGCCGCTTTGGTCTCTGTTATCGCCACTTCTTCAGGTTCTGCCGCTGCTTATGTAAAAGAAGGAATTACCAATATGCGAATGGGAATTTTTCTCGAAATCGCTACTACAATCGGAGCGGTTTGTGGCGCTTTACTTTCTACAATCGCCCCTACTTCTTTTATCGCTGTTTTATTCGGTTTAACTTTGATTTTTTCGGCTATTAATTCGCTTCGAAAAAAAGAAGAACATATTGTTTTAGAATCGAGTCCGCTGGCTAAAAAATTAAAATTAGAAGGAACTTATCCAACGCACGACGGCGAAGTTGTAAAATACGGAACTAAAAATGTAATTGGCGGTTTTAGTATGATGGGCGTTGCCGGAATGATGTCTGGTTTACTCGGAATTGGTTCTGGTGCTTTTAAAGTTATTGCAATGGACAATATTATGAGAGTTCCGTTTAAAGTGTCGACCACAACCAGTAATTTCATGATGGGTGTTACGGCAATGGCGAGTTCTGTAATTTATATTCAGAAAGGATATATCGAACCAGGAATCTGTATGCCAGTTGTTATTGGCGTTTTGTTCGGAGCAATGGCTGGAGCTAAAATTTTAGTACGAACAAATCCGAAGAAATTGAGAATATTCTTTGCCTGCCTGATTTTTGTTTTGGCAATTAACATGATTTATAACGGACTAAATGGAAAAATCTAATATGGTACAGGAAGAAAAATTTGGAGAAAAAGATTTTCAAACCATTATCGGAAACTTACTCCGTTATGGCGTTTGGATTTCATTATCAGTGGCTTTTATTGGCGGAATTGTCTATTTGCTTCATAACGGAAACCAGATTGAAGATTATTCTGTCTTTAAAGAAAACGACCGAAATATATTTGAAGTTATCGCCGCAATCTACAACGGAGCAATTCAAGGAAATGGCGAATCTTTAATTTTTACAGGAATTATTTTCTTGTTTTTAACGCCTGTTTTAAGGGTTTTACTTTCGCTTTTCTCGTTTTTATTAGAGAAAGATTATCTATATGTCTGCATTACTTTAATTGTAATAATGATTATCATTATCAGTATTTCATTCGGATTCTCGCATTAGTGATTTTAGATTGAAGATTTTAGATTTTAGATTGAAAATTTGGAATTTGGAATTTGGAATTTGAGATTAACGAATTGCAGTTTTTAACATATAGAAACATAGATTTAAATTTCTGAAAAAGTAAATTAAAAAAAATCTAGATTTTAACACATAGCTATGTGCATTCAAATAAGTGAAACGCCTTTTTTACGCACCAACAATTCTATGATTCTATGCGTTGAAAAATAATTATATAGCAGTAAATTTTAGATTTTTGGGATTTGGAATTTGAGATTTAGGATTTGGGATTTGAGATTTGAGATTTGAGATTAACGAATTGCAATTTTTAACACATAGAAACATAGATTTAGATTTCTAAAAGAGTAAATTTTAAAAAATCTAGATTTTAACACATAGCTATGTGCATTCAAATAAGTGAAACGCCTTTTTTCGCATCAAGAATCCTATGATTCTATGTGTTGAAAAATAATTATATATTAGATAAATTTAGATTTTTGGAATTTGGAATTTAGAAATTGGGATTTATAAAATTGAAAATTTTATGGAAATAGGAATAGACAGTTTTGCTTCGGCAATGTACGGCGATAACAACACTTTGAGCAGTGTTGATGCCATGGAGCAGTTATTGCAGCGAATTGAATTTGCAGATCAGGCTGGTCTTGATGTTTTCGGAATTGGGGAACATCATAAAAAAGAATTTTTAGATTCTGCTACGGCTGTCATCTTGAGTGCGGCGGCGGCAAGAACCAAAAATATCCGGCTCGCAAGTGCTGTTTCGGTTTTGAGTGCTGCAGATCCTGTTCGCGTATATCAGAGTTTTGCGACTTTAGATTTGATTTCTAAAGGAAGAGCCGAAATCGTAGCGGGACGTGGTTCTGCAATAGAAGCTTATCCCCTTTTCGGATATAATCTTCGAGATTATGATGCGCTTTTCAGCGAAAAATTAGAATTGCTGCTTAAAATTCGAGACAATGAATTCATAACTTGGGAAGGGAAATTTCGTCCAGCTTTAGACAATCAGCCGGTTTATCCGAGAGCTTTACAGGAAAAAATGCCGATTTGGCTTGGAGTCGGCGGAACACCAGAATCTTTTATTAGAGCAGGTTCTCTTGGACTTCCGTTAATGGTGGCTGTTATTGGCGGACAAACGCATCGCTTTAAACCTTTAGTCGATTTATATCGTGAAGCTGGGAGAGCGGCAGGTTTTTCGCCTGACGAATTAAAAGTAGGTTTGCATTCTCCAGGCTATGTAGGAACTTCAACAGAAAGTGCCGTTGCCGATTATTATCCAGGTTATGCCGAATTATGGACTAAATTAGGATACGAAAGAGGCTGGCCTCCTGTTACCAAAGGTAAATTTGACGGCTTAATTGATGATCTAGGCGTTTTAATCGTAGGAAGTCCAGAACGTGCAGCAGATAAAATCTTGCGTCATAGTGAAGCTCTTGGAGGCGTCGACCGTTTTACTTTCCAAATGGATAACGCTGGATTGACGCATTCTCAACTAATGACCGCCATAGAATTGATTGGCACAAAATTGATTCCGTTGATTAATTCTTAAAGGTTCAAAGGGACAGAGGGACAAAGGCGCAGAGGTTTTCCATTTAGGGAGTAGAGAACTTTGTCACTTTGTCACTTTGAACCTAAAAAAAAAAGCCTCTGAATTAACAGAAGCTTTTTGAAGCGATTTGTAATTTTTCAACGAAAACAAACCATATTAGAATTTGTAAGATACGCCAACTCTGAAGTTTGTTCCTGGTTCTGCTTGCCAGTAGTAAGCACTTAACCAAGAGTAGTAAGAACCGCTGTATAAGTATTTGTCTAAAATATTAAATACGTTTGCTGTAACTTTTACTTTACCAATTTCATAAGATAAACCTCCGTCAAGTCTGAAGTAAGAAGGCAATCTTTGAAGACCTTCGCTCCAAGTATCTGTTTGGCGTCCGTCAAGGAAAGTTCCACCAATAGAAGCTCCAAAACCTTTAATTTTTCCAGATTGCACTGTATAGTTTAACCATGCATTTGCAACATGTTTAGAATATCCAGGAACGATATCCCCTTCATTAATTCCTGTTGCAGCAGATACTGCAGGATCAACTTTATTTACAATAGATTCTGTAAATGCGTAGTTAGCAATAAGATTCATTCCGTCAAAAAGTTTTCCTCTTAAATCAAGCTCGATTCCTTGTGCTCTTTTTTCTCCCAAAACAACGCTATATTGTTCTCCCGGAGTATTTGCAGGATCAGATGTTAACTCGTTTTTCTTTAAAATGCTGTAAGCTGCTAAAGTAGTGCTCCAAGATCCGTCAAACCAGTCTTTTTTAATACCAAATTCAACATTATTTCCAGTAAGCGGTTTTACTTTATCGCCGTTTTTAATAATTCCAGCCTGTGGCGTAAAAGCTTGATCGTACAATCCGTAAATTGCTGTACTTTCGTTAATAGAGAAACTTAAACCAACACGAGGAGTAACATGGCTGTCTGAAATTGGATCTCCACCCCAGCTTGCTTGGCTCAACCAAGTGTAACGAGCAGCAAGAGTTAATCTCAATTTGTTTTCGAAGAAACCTAATTCATCCTGAATATATCCAGCTGCATATTCTGAACTCATTAAACCTCCTGCATTTTTTGCTCTAATAGAAAGTGGCGTTGTATGATCAAATTGTGGGAAACCATTTGAAGGCGTTCCGTAATTTGGATTGTATACATTAAAAGGATTATCAACAGTGTCTAAATCATGAGATTGTCCCCAATCTGCAGCATAATCTTTGCTTCCTAAATCTACTCCTCCTAATAATTTGTGGCTTACAGATCCTGTATTGAATTTTCCGTTTACGAAAATCTGTCCTAAATACATATTACTTTCAGCATCCCAGATTCCAACATTTCTAATGATTTCTCCGTAAGCAAGATTTCCTTCAGGAACACCATCAAAATCTCTGTCAGCAGGCCCTGGTCCTACAACTCCAGGCCAAGAGCTGTACCCTTGCTGAATATATTTGAAATAAGAAGTTTGTGCAGTCAATTTCCAGTTATCATCGAACTTATGTTCAAATTGCAAGTAACCGCTATGATCCTGAATATTAGTATCTGGCAACCCAGGAGCTGTCATTGTAAAACTGCGTGGCAATGTAGCATATCCGCCCGCTTCAGGTCCAAAAACATAGTAAGAACCAACTTCAGTCATATTTGCATATTGGAAATTGTACTCAAATGTTAATTTTGTTTTGTCATCAAACTGATATGAAATTACTGGAGCAATTACATAACGGTCATTGTGTTCAAACGGACGTACAGCACCTTTTTTCTGAGCCGCTCCGTTAAATCTATATAATAATTTTCCTTTTTTATCTAATTTTCCGTCAAGGTCTATACTTACTCTGTAGAAATCGTAGCTTCCTACCAAAGCACTAACTTCTCCTTTTGTAACTCCCGTTGGTTTTTTAGTCACCACATTGTATAATCCCGCTGGGTCACCGCTTGAAAGCATAAATCCAGCTGGCCCTTTTACAAATTCGATATGATCTACAAAACTCATATCTTCTGTTAAAGGTCCCCAGAAAGAAGAAACCACGTTAAATCCGTTTCTAAAAGCCTGAATTTGAGAACCTCTCATGGTAATATTAGTATACAGATCTCCCCAGTGCTCCAAACGTACAGCACCACTCACGTTACGGATTACACCATCACTCATACTTGTAATCTGCTGGTCTTTTAAAGTCTGAGCACTTACAATCTGAATGTTTTGTGGAATCTCAAGTACTGGTGTCTGCAAACGTAAAGACATGGAAGGCTTGTCTTGCTTGTATTTATTTTTTGTAATGACAACTTCTTGAAGATCTTCTTGACTTTCGTTTAATGAAAAATTCTTAGTTGTAGTCTGTTTTGCTGTTACAACAACTTTATCTTCTATTGGTGCAATACCAACTGCACGAACCACAATTGTATAAGTTCCTGGTTTTACTCTTGTAATTTCATATTGTCCTGAAACTGTTGTAACGTCAGAATATTTGGTTCCTTTCAATGTCACTGAGATATTCTCGGCAGCAGTATTACCGCTTAACGAAATTTTTCCAGCTACTTTCCCAAAATCCTGCTGTGCCATCATTTGCAATGAACTTAAAAGCAGCACTAAAAAGTAAGCTTTGGTATTAAAAATTATTTTCATTTTGGATTGATTTTTATAATTGTTCGGCAAAAGTAAATTCAAATATTGGGTTTTCCAAATTATTTTTATTCGTTCTAAATAAATCTAACAATTTGTAATACTTTAACAAAGAAATAAATTTAAAAACCCCGATTTTTTAAGTTATTTCTTTCCAATATTAATCTACATTAAGTTTTAAACCGAATTCTATTTCTATCTTTATCATTCCAAAAAACTGAAAATAAATCCACTCAAAAACACTTTGTATGAAAACCAACACGATAAGAAAAGTTGCCATTGTAGGCTACAACAGAATTCCTTTTGCAAGAGCTAATACCGCTTATTCTAATGTAGGAAACAAAGAAATGATGACTGCAGCGCTGAATGGTCTTATTGATAAATACAATCTAAACGGAAAGCTTTTAGGCGAAGTTGCGGGTGGTGCTGTGATAAAGCATTCCTACGATATGAATCTTATTAGAGAATGTGTTCTAAAAACTTCTCTAGATCCTGCTACTCCCGCTTGCGACTTACAGCAGGCCTGCGACACGGGAATTGAAAGTGCTCTTTATATTGCCAACAAAATTGCATTAGGACAAATTGATTCTGGAATTGCTGGAGGCGTCGATTCTATTAGCGATATGCCAATTGCGGTAAGCGAGAAATTGAGAAAAACGCTATTGGAAGCCAGACAGGCAAAATCATTGGGTGCTAAAATTAAAACGTTTTTAAAACTTCGTCCGAAAGATTTTACGCCATTAGTTCCAAGAAATGAAGAATCTCAAACCGGACTTTCTATGGGCGGGCATACCGAAATTACGGCTAAATATTATAAAATACCTCGCGTAGAACAAGATGAATTGGCATTAAGAAGTCATTTGAATATGGCAAAAGCCTACGATGAAGGTTTCTTTGATGATATGATTACCCCTTTTAACGGTCTTGCAAAAGACAACAATCTAAGACCTGATTCTACTCTAGAAAAACTGGCAAAACTTAAACCAGCTTTCGATAAAGTAAACGGAACTTTGACAGCAGGAAACTCGACTCCGCTTACCGATGGCGCTTCTTCTGTTCTATTGGCAAGCGAAGAATGGGCTAAAGAACAAGGACTTCCCATTTTGGCTTACATCACTTTTGGTGAAATTGCCGCTATAGAATACGTCAAAAATCAGCAGAATCTTTTATTGGCGCCTTTATTTGCGGTTTCTAGAATGCTGGAAAAAGCAGAACTAAATCTTCAGGATTTTGATTTTTATGAAATTCACGAAGCTTTTGCTGCCCAGACTTTAGCAACCTTAAAAATCTGGGAAAGTCCAGAATTGAGTGCCGAAATCGGTTTAAAGAAAGCTTTAGGCGCGATCGATCGAAATAAATTAAATGTGAAAGGAAGCAGTTTAGCAGCCGCGCATCCTTTTGCCGCAACTGGCGGAAGAATTATTGGTGTAATGGCCAAATTGCTCAACGAAAAAGGCTCTGGAAAAGGATTAATTTCTATTTGTGCTGCGGGCGGTCAGGGCGTTACGATGATAATTGAAAAGTAATTTTTTAAGGTGCTAAGGTTCTGAGATGCTGAGTTGCTGAGTTTTTTTTTGCCACGAAGGCTCTAAGACGCGAAGCTTTTTAGTTCGTATTGAGACAAAAATTTATAATCGCGCAAAGACGCAAAGACGCAAAGTTTTTTTTCTCTCGCAGATTTTGCAGATTAAAATTAACATAACGTTTGTCATCCTGAGGAACGAAGGATCTCCGCAAGTAGCTCGACTAACATATCATCAGCCATAATAAACCTGACAGGTTTTTAAAACCTGTCAGGTTTAATTAAACCGCTTAAAAAAACTTTGCGACTCCGCGTCTTTGCGCGATTATTAACTTCCTACACATCTTTAGAACTTAATGTCTTACAAATAAAAATAAAAAAACTTCGCGCCTTTGCGTCTTTGCGAGATTTAAACCATTAAGGTAGTTGCTCTCGTTGTGTAGACGCACTGCAGTGCGTCTCTACAATACAATGTCTACGATAAAATCTTCGTGTCTTAGCGTCTTTGTGGCAAAAACCTTAGCATCTTAGCATCTTAGCACCTCAGCACCTTTAAAAAAAACTAAACCGTAAAATAAGGAGACAAAATATCTTCAAAATTATAAAGTCCTTTTTCTTTTTCTTTTAGATTTTCGGCAACAAAAATAACTCCGTTTCCAAAGGCTTCTCTCGAAATGGATTCGTGTATTAAACGCACCGTCTGAAAGGGAAAACCAAAAATAACTTCATGTTTTCCGACAATTCCTCCCGCCCTTACCGAATTGATGTTTTCTTTATCAACATCAAGTGCTTCAGCTATTTTTACTGCTGTTCCAGAAGTTCCTTGTTTGGTTTTAAAATGTTCTTCATTCACTTCGATATCAACCCAAGGTGCAATTTTCTTTAAAAATTTCGCAGCAAATAAAAGATAATTTACACCCAACGTAATATTTGGTGACCAAAACACGGTAGTTTTTTGAGCCAATTTTTTAAGAAATGCCAGTTCTTTGTCTTTATAATGCGAAATCGCCGAAATAATTTTAACCTCTTTTTTTGCCGCAGCTTCTCCATACGTATAAATTCCCTGATGAGACGAAAAATCAATAATAACGTCAACAGGATGCTTTTCTAACAATTCTTCTATAGAAGTTTTAGAACTAGAATAGATTAAGCCGGGTTCTTCTGACTCCACTCCAAAAAATTCTGGAACCGATCTGTGTTCTAAAACGGTACTTTGTCTTAAAACCCACTCTAAACAGAATTTGTTATTTTCTAATAATATTGAAGCTACTGATTTTCCAGTCTTTCCGAATCCGATTAATCCTATTTTCATAAGCATTTATTTTTTTATAGGCGAAGTATGCCCGGTTGAAAATATTGATATTGTAAAGAGGTCAATATCAATCCTAATTTTATTTTTTGCGACAGTTGTAAAAACGTCTGTCCATAAAAATAGGAAAATCATAACAGAACAGCCAACAAAAACTTCATTTTATAACAATAAAAACCATTATTAATACTACTTTTTCTGTTAATATAAAATTCCGACATGCTATTTTGCATCTAATCATCCTTTTAAATTATTCCGTCGAAAATGTTAAAAAATGACTTTAAAAAAAACATTTCATCACATACAAGTAAACATATTTTAACTAGATTTATCACCTGATATCCCCAAATTAATATCGTAAATAATGGCTTACAATAACAATGAATTACTTCGTTTTCTAGATGCTCAAAACAAATTGTATTTAACGGCTCTGGACGAAATCAAAAATGGCAAAAAAGAATCTCCTTGGATGTGGTTTATTTTCCCGCAGATAAAAGGAATGGGTTCGAGCGATACATCCAAATTTTACGAAATCAAAAATGCTGACGAAGCAATTGCTTTTCTTGAACATCCCATTTTAGGAAAGCATCTAGTAGAAATCACTTCAGAACTTATTAAAAAAGAAGAAAATGTTTCTGATATTTTCGAAAGTCTTGATGTAGAAAGATTGCAATCTTGCATGACTTTATTTGCAAGCGTACAAAACTCAGAGTCTATTTTTCAGGAAGTCCTTCATAAACATTTTGACGGTTCGTCTGATTTCCATACCCTTCAATTATTATACAATAACCTGTAAAGTGGGCGTAGAATAAGGCTTTGCAATGTTATCAAATTTAAAATTATCGCCTATTTTTTAGGTTTTAAAATTTAGATCGCTACCTTTGCAACACTGTTGCGTTTTAATATAATAAAAAACGGACAGAAAAATCTGGAATGAAAAAAAGAATTATCGCTGTTAATTTTTTAATGTCTTTAATAGTATTGGCCTCAATGCTGTTTCAGACCGTACATTCCTATGAGCATGTTATCAAACAGTTTTCAGAAAAACCTTGTGAACATCATACCAGCGAAAATCAAAAGGAAATAACGCATAGCCACGCGACAGATACGCAATGCCATATTTGTCATTTTGCTTTCAGCACTTACATTCCCAGTACTTTTCAAACGGTAGTTTTTCAAAAAACAGAAATAACCATTAAACCGATCTATGTTTTTACACAGTCGGTTTCCACATTCTTCAAAGGCAGTTTATTTGCTTTAAGGGCACCTCCTGCTCTATTCTAGTCACTTGATTATCTTTTTTTAGAAACTTTCGCTTTCAGTGCAAAGAGTAAGAAGCATTTTGTGTTTTCTTATTTCGCTTTCGCGGATAATCAATTGTAGACTTCCTTTTCATTTCAAAAAAAAGAATTTCAGGCATGCTAATCGGTATGTTCTGAAGTCTGAATTATTATTTCCAAATATTTAATCCAAATAAAATACCACTATGCTTACAGCTGAAAATCTGACCAAGAAATATGGCGATCATACTGCTTTGAATGCTTTAAATTTAACGATTAAAGAAGGCGAAATCTTCGCGCTTTTAGGTCAAAACGGTGCTGGAAAAACCACTACAATTAATCTCTTTTTAGGTTTTATAGAACCAACCGACGGAACTTTAACAATCAACAATATACCCGTTACACTGAATGCCAAAACAACGAAAGAATTTGTTGCCTACATTCCAGAAACAGTAATGCTTTACCCAAATCTGACTGGATTGGAAAACCTAAAATTTTTCTCTTCTCTGGCAGGTTTTAAATACTCTACAGGAGAACTAACTTATTTTTTAAACAAAGCAGGATTGCAACCTAAAGCACACGATCAGAATTTGGGTGGTTATTCTAAAGGAATGCGCCAGAAGGTCGGAATTGCGATTGCCATTGCTAAAAAAGCAAAAGTGCTTTTGCTGGACGAACCTACAAGCGGTTTAGATCCTAAGGCTTCTAACGAATTTTCTCAAATCTTAAAAGAGCTTTCTGCAGACGGAACAGCGATTTTAATGGCAACTCATGACATTTTCAGAGCGCGCGAAGTGGCTTCTCATATCGGAATTATGAAACAAGGAAATTTGGTAACCGTAATTGAAGCGGAAAAAATTTCGGCAAACGAATTAGAAAATTTGTATTTACAAACGGTTTAAAGGAAACCTAGATTTCCATTCCATACCATGAAACATGTTTTTTCCTTACTATTTTTAGTAAGCAGTTTTTCTTTTCTAAATGCTCAAAACAGCAGCGGAAAAATTATTGATGCAGAAACTAAAGAACCGATTCCGAATGCTTTTATTCAGTTATTAAATTCGAATAAAGAAACTACAACCGATCATAATGGAGCTTTTTCATTGGACGGACAAGGAACGCTTCAAATTTCTGCTGCGGGTTTTAAAACCATTCAGCTAAAATCGAGTTCCGATTTCTTAAACATTGAATTAAATATTGACCGAAATGAATTGCAGACTGTTGAAATTGTTGGTCGCTCCACGCGAAAGTACAACAGCGATTATTCGTTTTCGGCAACCAAAACAGCTTCTTTAAATAAAGATATTCCGCAGTCTATTTCTAGCATTACCAAAGAATTAATTGCCGATAAAGGCGCAATATATCTGGCCGATGTTGTCAAAATGGCAAGCGGTGTTATTCCTTCTAGTTTTTACAATCAATATACAATTCGAGGGATCAGTCAAAATGAAGAAGGCCAGATTATTAACGGAATGCGAACCCGTCAATATTATTTCCTGCAACCTTTAACAAGCAACATCGAACGTGTTGAAGTTATCAAAGGCCCATCTAGCGCCACGTTTTCTTCTGTCGATCCAGGAGGAAGCATTAATATGGTGACCAAAAAACCTTTGGCAACCGACCGAAAAGAAGTAAGTCTGATGGTTGGGAGTTTCAGCACAATTCGTGGTACTTTAGATTTTACAGGCCCTTTAAACGAATCCAAAACACTTTTATACCGAGTAAACGGAGCATATCAGGAAGCGAAATCATTTCGAGATCTTGTAAATAATAAGTCTTTTCTAATTTCTCCATCGTTCAGTTATGTTCCGAATGAAAAAACGGCAATTAATACCGAACTGATTTTGAGCGACATGACAGGAACACTGGATCGCGGACAGCCTATTTTTGGAGCTGTTGCTGGCGTAACCAATTTAAAGCAAACGCCAATTAGCTTGAATTTGGCCGCTTCTGGCGATTATTTTAAGTCGAAAGAAATGATTTTCATGACGAATTTAGCGCATAAATTTTCGTCAAAAATTGGTTTCAATGCCTCGTATATGAAACAAACTTGGACAGAAGATCTTCAAGAACACCGCACAACAAACGGTTTTGCGGTAGATATGAACAATCAGCCTGTTACAAGTTTGGCCATGATGCAGTACGTGCAACGCAAACAGTATTGGGATATTGACAATTTGAGCGCTTATTTCAACTTTGATTTTAAAACAGGAAAACTCAATCATAAACTATTGACAGGTTACGATTTAAGCAGTTGGAATAAAAATCTAGGAGGCGGACAAAATGCCGCGAGAGGCTATTTATTGAATGATGGCACTGTAGCCAGTTCTTTTGTTCCTGCAAATGCTTCCAACTATCAGACGGTTACAGTAAACGGAGTTGTTTTGCCAAAACCAAATGTCAATTTCTTTGATTTGAATAATCCTTCCTACACTTTAAGAGATACAGAATCTTATGTTTTAAATGTCCGTACAGCGCTTCCTTCTGCTCTTACAACAACCAATGCGGTTTATATTCAGGATGAGATTCAATGGGAAAAATTCCGTTTTTTATTGGGATTACGAAGCGAATGGTTTGAGGATATTACGAATTATGAATCTAGTAACGAGTTGACCGTTAAAAAATCGGCTTTATTGCCAAGAATTGGCGTTACTTATGCCATAAACAGTGCGATAAATGTTTACACGACTTATTTGGAGGGCTATCAGCCACAATCGAATACCACTACTTTGATGCCGCAAACTGGAAGTCTGCCTGCTGGAAGTCTATTTAAACCCTTGGAAAGTGATTTAAAGGAATTTGGAATGAAAGCTGTTTTCTTCAACAATAGCGTAAGTTTTAATGCTGCGGTTTACGAAATCAATCAGCGTAATATTTTGATGAATGCGAATGATCCTGTCAATCCCGATTTGCTGGTAACTAGAGGATCAGAAAGAAGCCGTGGTTTTGAATGTGATTTAGCCGGATATATTACTCCAGATTGGCAAATTAACGTTTCGTACAGCTATATCAATGCTAAAATTACCAATGATGCAGATGCTTCATTAATAGGACAGCGAAAACAAAACACACCAAAAAACAGCGCCAATTTATGGACGCGCTACAACTTTGCTTCAGACTCAGTCTTAGACGATTTCGGAATTGGATTCGGAATGCAGTACCAAAGCAGTAAAGTGCCTTGGTTTACTAGAGATTTTACCCTTCCTGATTTTACCATTTTTGATGCTGCGCTTTATTACAAACCCAATAATAGCGATATACAAATTGCTGTAAATGCAGGAAATCTGCTAAACAAAACGTATTGGTTAGGCGCTCAAAACTATTTGAGATTATTTCCTGGAAGTCCAAGAAATGCAAGCCTTACCGTAACTTATAAATTCTAATTTATATGAAAATATTACATTCAGAACTTTTAATTGCCAAACATTTAAGGCATTCTGTTTTTAAAAACACCGCTGTTTTTATCATCACGCTTTTTATAGGCATTTTGCTTTTATACGCGACATTTTCGGGTTGGGAAAACTACAAAAGCCAAAACGAAACGAGCGAAAAATACCAGCACGAATCGAGAGAAGACTGGCTGAAAAATCCAGATAAGAATCCGCATAGAATGGCGCATTACGGGAATTTTGCTTTTAGAAAAAGCACGCCTTTAAGCGTATTCGAATTTGGAATGGAACCTTTTTTTGGAAATGCCATTTTTCTGGAAGCGCACAAGCAAAATACAGCCAATTTTTCTGAAGCTGGCTTTTCTAATAGCATGCTCCGATTTGGCGAAATCAGCATAGCTTTAGTATTACAAGTTTTACTGCCCTTGTTAATTTTTTTTCTAGGTTTTAATTCGATTGCTTACGAACGCGAAAACGGTACTTTAAAAATACTTTTAACGCAGGGAATCAACTGGAAACAGCTTTTAATTGGAAAAACATTAGGAATTGCAAGTGTTATTATGATGCTTTTTGTTCCTGCTATTGTTGTTTTACTATTTGTTTGGCTGTTGCTTCAAGATTTTTCTATCACAGCAGATCAAACGCTTAAGATGATTCTATTTGTGCTTTTTCATTTGGTTTATCTGCTATTTTTCTGTGTTATTGCCGTTTTAGTTTCCGCGATTAGCAAAACTTCCAAAAAAGCACTTATCACGCTTATTGGCATCTGGCTTCTTTTTACGATTATTCTTCCAAGAACTACACAAGCCATTGGAGCTTATATTTATGAAGCGCCTTCTAAAATCCAATTTACTAGTGATATTGAGAAAGATATTTTAAAACAAGGCGATAGTCATAATCCGAATGATCCGCATTATAAAGCGATAAAAGATTCGCTTCTAAGCGCTTATAAAGTAGATTCTGTACAGAAACTTCCGTTTAATTATTCTGGCTTTATTATGACCGAGGGCGAAAAAATAAGTTCTAGAATTTACAATGAACATTTAGCCGAATTGCTGCAGGTTTACAAAAAACAGAATAGTTTTTCTAAAACCGTTTCTTTTTTGAATCCTTATATCGCAATGAAAAATCTATCGATGGGATTGTCGAATACCGATTATGAATCGTATGTCGATTTTCAGCAGCAAGCGGAAGATTATCGTTATATGATGGCGCAGAAAATGAATGCTTTGCAGATCAAATACATCAGCAATAAAAAGCCTTCAGCGGGAGATAAACCGTATTCAATCAGCAAGGAACATTGGGCAGATGTGGAGGATTTTCATTATGAACCTAAAAAAATTGGAACAGTTCTGGAAAACGAAATCATTTCGATCATCTCTATTGTTCTATGGATTACACTGCTTTTTGTTTTAATTCGAATTGCAGCACAAAAACTTAAAGCCATTTAATATGTTATCATTAATATTCAAAAATTTCATTCGATCAAAAGGCACTAAGATTGGTTTGCTTTTCTTACTCTGCATTGGTTTTATCAGCTTATTAATCGGAAAACAGTTTCAGGATAAACAAATCCAAACTATCGAACAAGCAACCGTTTATCAGAAAGAGCATATTGCCCGAAATGCAGCATTTCACAAAGACGAAATCGGACTTTTGTTGTATTACATCAAATTTTCATTGGTTAATAAAACGCTGCCTATAAACAGTTTAGCCATCGGACAGCGCGATGTTAATCCTTCCATTCAAAATGTAACAATTCGCGGATTAGAAGGTCAGAAATATGATTCTGAGCTTAATAATCCGAACAATCTTTTGGCTGGAAATATTGACTTTAGTTTTGTTCTCATTTATCTTTTTCCACTTTTGATTATTGCTTTCTCTTACAATCTTATTTCTGAAGAAAAAGAAAGCGGCACTTGGAAAATTGTAGCAACGCAAAGCCAGAATACTTTTTTCTATATCTTAAAACTATTCTATGTTAGGATTTTGAGTCTTATCGCATTACTTAGTATCTTGCTTTTTATAGCGGTTTTATTCTTAAATATTCCGTTAAACCAATCTTTGTTTGTCTTTTACGGGCTTGGTGTTTTGTATATTCTGTTCTGGTTTGCAGTCTGTTTCTTTATTGTTTCACTGCAAAAACATTCGAATTTTAATGCTGTTATTTTGCTAACGATATGGTTGTTTCTAATTATTATTGTTCCTGCTGGAATTAATGCTTATATCGTTACGAAATATAAAGTTCCAGAAGCTTTAGAGCTGACTTTGAAACAGCGAAATGCGTATCATGAAAAATGGGATACGGACAAAAATGAGACAATGGAGAAGTTTTACAAACATTATCCGCAGTTTAGATCGTACAAAATTCCGGCAGACAAAGAATTCACCTGGCTTTGGTATTATGCCATGCAGCAAATGGGCGACGACGAATCGGCTTTGCAATCTCGAGAATTAGAAAGCAAATTACAGCAGCGAAACCTTGCTAGCCAAAGCATTGCACAATTTATTCCGACACTGCACACACAATTACAACTGAACGAAATTGCTAATGCCGATTTAGGAAATCAGCTTTTATTTTTGAAAGAAACTTCTAAATTTCATGAAAAACTGAGATTGTATTTCTATCCAAAAATATTCGATAATGCTGCTGTAGATGCAGAAAATTGGGGAAAATTTAAAGTGGAAACTTTTAGTGATCCAACAAAAATTAGTTTTGCAAAAGCTTTTGTTCCGTTGTTGCTTTTCAATTTGCTTTTGATTGGTTTTGGATGGTTTAATTTTAATCGTAAGACTGTTTAATTTTTTTTTTTAAACCATATAAGTGATATAAGTTCATTTTAATTTATTTTTTAACCGCAAAGTTTTTTTTGAGTTAGATTTTTAAAATCGAAGTTCGCAAAGCTTTGTCTATAAAAGCTTTGGGTAATAACGAAAACTGAAATGCCTAAATATTTTAAGCCACAGATTACATAGGTTAAAGCAGATTTTTAAAATCATTTTAATCTTAATAATCTGTGGCTATTTATTTTTATACTATGCATTATATACCAACGGTTGAAACCTTTGGCTATGTTTTCAAATTCTAATTTTAAAAATATCAATTGCCTCCAGCTTTAGCTGGAGGTTTAAATGGATGGCTATTTAGGCTTTAGCCAAACTTCACCATTTGGCTAAAGCCATTACTAATTCTATATTTTCACCTCCAGCTAAAGCTGGAGGCAATTCAAATTAATTTTTCTTTTACTTAAAGCTTTGCGGACTTTGCGTTTTTATAGACTCAGCATATTAAAAAATCCTTGCGCTCTTTGCGTTAAAAACATTTTAAAAATTCCCAAACCAAACCTTTTCTGAATAATTTTTCGAGAAACATTCAATAATTTTATTTTATTTAGAATTAATATAAATAAACTTTTATATTTGCCGCTTTCTGAGCAAAATTGAGTATTTTTTAAAATTTACTTTAATATTGCTTTCTACAAAATTTCGTTTAATGAATAATAATGCCCGTTTCGAATCAGATCTTTTCCATTCCTTTAAGGAAGGCGACGAAACTGCATTTAAGTTTTTTTACGATAAATATTTTAGAAGAATCCAATCTTTCAGCGTCCAGTTCATTTATGACCAAGATGAAGCTGAAAACCTCGCTCAGGAAGCTTTACTACACCTCTGGCAAAGTAAAGAAAATGTGGAATCTGTTAACGGAATCCAAGCTTTCTTATTTACGTATGCCAAATCAAAATGCTTGAATTTAATTCGTCACAATAAAGTGAAGGATAAATTCAAAAATGACCTCTTAAACCACAAAGAAAGAGAATTGGATATCGAAGTTTTAAATTCGATCCAGTTTGACACTTTAGAACTAACCGAATTAGAACGTATAATTCAGGAATCTATCAGTGATTTGCCACCAAAAACCAGAGAAGTTTTTATTAAAAAACGCTTTGAGAATAAAAAAAATGCAGAAATCGCAGAAGAATTAGGCGTTTCTTTAAAAGCTGTAGAAGCCCATATGACAAAGGCTTTGAAGATTTTAAAGACGAAATTATCCGATTATTTGTTCTTAATTTTTATCCTTATTTATAATAATTAAGAATAAAGGTAGGGTATTTTAATTCTGAAGTGTACTTATAATGGCGAGAAGTTTTAAAACGCATATATGACATCGGAAATAATAAACAAATACCTTTCTAACGAAGCTTCAGAACAAGAAGTTCAGGCACTTTTTGACTGGATTGAAGCGTCAGAAGAAAACAAGCAACAATTTATAAAAATTAAGAAGATTTGGGCATTAACCACTCTTACTTCCGATTTATCTATTGAAACTGTTCCAGTAATCCAGATGAAGCCAAAAAATAAAATCAGATCGTATTTACAGTACGCTGCGATTTTTTTAGTGTTTCTGGGTTTAGGAACGACTTTTTACTTATTTAACAGCAAATCTGAAACTCCAAAAGAAATTGTTCTAGAATTAGGCGACGGCCGTATGGAATATTTCTCTGGAAAAACGCAGACTACTTTGTTAAATGACAAAGGCGATTTGGTTGCCAAAAAATTTCCGAATCAAATTATTTATTTTGGTAAAGTTCAGGATGAGAAAGTAATTTACAATACACTTTCGGTTCCGTACGGAAAACGTTTCAAACTTAAACTTTCAGATGGTACTGTTGTGAGTTTAAATTCGGGAACAACTTTGCGTTATCCAGAGCAATTTGGTCTAAACGGAAACAGAAATGTCTACTTAACAGGTGAAGCATTTTTTGAAGTTGCCAAAGACAAAACCCATCCGTTTATCGTACATGCGAATCAGGCAGACATCGAAGTTCTCGGGACAATATTTAATGTGAGCGCTTATCCTGAAAACCCTACAGTTAACAGTACATTAATTGAGGGAAGTATCCGAATGTCTGAAGCTATTAATCCTTCTAACGCTATTTTGCTGAAGCCAAACCAAATGGCGACATGGCAAAATAATTCAAAAAAACTGGTTTTAAAAGAAGTCGATCCTGCCTTTTACGCTGCCTGGACAAAAGGCGAACTTGCTTTTAAAGACACCCCATTTTCTACAATCGCTAAAATTATTCAGCGTACCTACGACGTTGAGATTATCAATGAAAATTCTGATTTGGCCAGACAGAATTTTACGGGTACCATTAAAATTAGCGAATCTAGTGTCGAAAACATTTTAGATCTGCTAAAACGCGACACACCTTTTAATTATTCTATTAAACAAAAAACAATTACAATTACGCCAATTTTCCATAACTAAATAAAACATGACTTTAATGATACCCAATAACTTAAGAAAAACTTTGTTTTTCTTAGCCCTCCTTATATCCAGTTTTAAAGGTTTTTCGCAGAATAAATTAATAACCATACATGTTAAAAATAAACCAATCAGTTCTATCATAAAATCGATTGAAGAACAAAGCGATTTTAGGATTATTTATAATGCAAAAAAAGTAGATACAGAACAATTAGCCGATTTGGATGTTGATAATGCGGCTTTAGAAACTGTTTTAAAGAAGTTATTAAAAGGCACGAATATTTCGTATTACATTCAGAAAAAGCAAGTTTTGCTCACAGATGCTACTCGTGTTAACAGATCTAATGACGCTGCTCAAGAAACCGAGCGTGTTATAAAAGGAACTGTCTACAGTGCAAAAGACAGACAGCCTCTTCCTGGCGCGACTATTCGCATAAGCGGAACCGGAATGGGCGCCATAACGGACGCTAACGGAAAGTTTGCTTATGAATTGAAAGGAAATAATATTAAAGACCAGATTCTTGAAGCTGCTTATTTAGGAATGGAATCGCAATCTCAAACAGCTGGCTATAAAAAAGATTTTGTTTTTTATCTTCAGGAAGTTACAGACGAATTAAATCCAGTAATTATTACTTCTTCTTATGGAACTACAAAGTTGAAAGAAGAAATTGTTGGGAGTATTTCGACCATAACTTCAAAAGATATTCCAGTAAATCAGGCTTCTGAAAGTGTTGATAAAATGTTAGAAGGACAAGTTGCCGGCGTGCTTATCGAAAACACTTCTGGAGTTGGCGGACCAGTAAAAATCAATATTCGTGGGCAAGGTACTTTAAAACCTTTAGGAAATACAATTTTTGGAACTTCGACACAACCGCTTATTATTATTGATGGGGTTATTATGTCTGAAGAAAGTTATATTGATAGTTCTTTTTTTAATGGACAAACTTCATTTTCTGAAGATTTATCAAATCCGCTAGCGCAAATTGCTCCTGAAAATATTGAAACTTTTACAGTTCTTAAAGATGCCGCAGCCGTTGGACTTTATGGTGCCGATGGTGCAAATGGTGTAATCTTAATTACTACCAAAAAAGGAAAAATGGGTAAAGCTAAATTTGGCTTTTCTAATCAGCTTGGAGTTTCATCTGCTATCAATCAGATCAAATATTTAAACGGAGAGCAGTATACTGAAATGAGAAACGAATATTTAAGAAATACGTCTCCAAACAGCGCCCTGCTTTCTTATAACGGAGTCAATACTGATTGGTTTGATCTTTTAAACAATTCAGGAATATACAATAAATATAATTTTAATGTTTCTGGAGCTGATTCTAAATTTTCATATAGAGCCAATATTACCTATTTAGATATTGATGAACCGCAACTTGGCAATTCGACAAAACAATTGAATGCAGGAATAAATCTTGGTTACAGACATTCTAAATGGGATGTGAATTTATCCTTAAATCCAAGTTACATCAAAAAAGATGCGCCTAACACCTATTTTTCTTATGCTTATATTCCGACAATGTCACCTTATAATGCAGACGGATCTTATGCTTTATCTGGTGTGACGGGAATAACAGGTGGAAATCCTTTGGCCGCGATTGCTCAAAATAGAAATATAACAGATACTTATGGTTTATTGGGAAGCATTAATTTAGGTTATGAGCTTAACAAGGCTGTAAAGTTTCAAACCTTATTCGGAATTGATTATAAAGATAAAGAACAAGACCGTTATTTTTCTGGAGAAAATGAAAGCGGTAGAAACAGCGGTACTTTTATTTTAGATGGACAGACTTATCCTAGTTGGGGACGAAGAGCTATCAATAACCGTAACTCTACCAAATGGAACTGGCAGGGACAAGTATTGTTTGATAAAAAAATTACTGAAAACCATGCCATAGACGGTGTTTTAGGTTTTGAACTAGCTGAAGAAAAAGGAAGGTTTCACTATGCTCAGGCTACAGGATTTGTTAATCCGAATATTGTAAATGCAGTAGCAGATGCTATACAAGATGATAACCTCTTAACAGCAGAAGACGAAACCTACAAAAAACAAACGTATAGATCTGATATCAGCAATAATTCGAGAGTATCCTTATTTTCTCAAATCAATTACAATTACAAAAAGAGATACTTTGTTTTAGGAAATATTAGACGTGACGAAAGTTCTGTTTTTGGAGATGATACTAATGTGGCTTTAAATAGCGGTGCAGGTTTAGCATGGATTATTTCTAACGAAGATTTCTTAAACAACTCTTCTTGGATTGACTTCTTAAAATTGAAAGTGAGTTATGGTTCAACAGGTAACTCTAGAATTGGGTCTTACCGCTCAAAAGGTTTGTACAATATTGCGCAAAACGGATATAATGGCGATAATTATGCTACTGTAGGCGACGCTCCTAACGGAAATTTAAGCTGGGAGAAAAATACCAAATTTAATGCAGGGGTCGATTTTAATATCTTCAATACTATTGAAATGTCTCTAGAATATTACTATGACGATTTATCTGATTTGATCGTTAGCAGAGATATTCCGGTAGAAAATGGTTATAGCTCTTTGGAGTTAAACGCTGCAAGTATGTACAATAAAGGTCTTGAATTTACTACGAGAATAAAGTGGTTTCAAAAAGGAAAATTTAAATGGTCAACCTCTTTTAATATCTCAACAGTAGAAAATAAAGTTAGCGATTTAAAAGGATTAGGAAGTGAATATTCTCAGGCTAATATCGCTCTAGCACAAAAAATTGGTTACAGCACAAGTACCATCTGGGGCGTAAACTGGATTGGCGTAGATCCTGCAACTGGTAGAGATCTTATTAGAAAAAATGGTCAAGTTTACGATTCTGCAACTTATAGCCAGTTATTTACAAATGCAGACTGGGAGCCAATTGGAAATACACAGCCAAAAGCATTTGGAGGTTTCAGCAACAGATTTTCATTAAATAACAGCATTACTTTATCTATAACAGGAGCTTTTCAATGGGGCGGAGATAAATTGGTTACAGATGATATTATTGGAAAATACAGAATTACTTCCAACAGAAACATGTCTGTTAATGCTTATGATTACTGGAGAAATCCAGGAGATATAGCGACACAGCCTTCTCCGGGTAATAATACTTTAATTCCGAACATGAGTAAATATGTATTTGATGCTACTTATATTAAAATCAGTAATGTCAACTTAAGTTACAATGTACCTGTAAAAAACACTTTTCTGGATAGCTTAACGGTATTTGGAGACGTTTCTAATTTACTGTACTGGTACAAAGAAAAAAGCCCTTCCGGAATGAATGGTATCAGAGAATTTAGCTTTACTTATCCACAAGCCAGAACTATTTCACTTGGCGTTAATACAAAATTTTAAAGAGATGAAATATTTTAAAAATATAAAAGCATTAAAATTTCCATTTGTTTTAGCACTACTGTGCTCTTTGCAAAGCTGTAGTGATTTTTTAGAACAAGAACCAGGAACACAAACCTCTATAAATGAGCAATTAGAAAAGAAAGATGGCGTTTTAACGGCATTAAATGGGATTTACTATGATCTGAGAGCTATTCATATGAGTAATACTTTTGTAGTGTATTCAGACGTTCAAGGCGGTAACCTTAAATTCTCTCCAACTTATTCTGATAATAATGACAGAAACGGAATTATTACAATTCCTGATGACATCAAAGGTTTTTATGCTTTTAACGATCAGGCGCTAGATTCTGATTTGGCAAGCTTTTACAGCAATGGCTATAAGATTATCAATGAGGCAAACTTAATTATCGAATTTGTTGACGCTTTAAAAGATGCTACAGAAGCAGAAAAAAAACAGATAAAAGCCGAAGCCTTAACAACTAGAGCCTATATGCACTTTTTGTTAAGCGAATTTTATAGCCAGAATTACAGCTTTACAGCAGATGCTTCTCATTTAGGAATTGTTTATAATACCAAGTCAATAACAAATGGACTGCAATACGCTTCTCGAGAAACTGTTGCCAATACATATACTTACATTGTCAAAGATCTTACTGAAGCTGTGAGCCTTTATTCTGATAATGTGCTTTTAAATGGACCTGCATATGGTTATTTCAATAAAAACAATACAAAAGCCTTACTATCAAGAGTTTATTTATCTAAAAATGACTGGCAGAAAGCGTACGATACTGCAGATGATGTCATTTCAAGTTCTGGTGTAAACTTGATTGAATCAGCTAATTACATTGCTCAATGGGAACAGCCTGATCTTCCTGTTTCTGAAATTTTAATGGAGTTTACAATATCAAGAGATGAAGAGACTGGCACAGGCACATCTTTAGCAGCATTTTTTGGTTATACCGATCCTAAAACTTTTCAAAAATATGTGGCTTCACAAGATTTGATAGATTTATACGAAGCTTCAGATATTCGTAAACAACTATTTCTGGTGCAACCGCTGACCACACAAGTGAATTTACAGCCTGTACAATTGAATTATTATTTTACTAAAAAATTCCAAGGAAATCCAGGATATGTAGTATTCCGATTAAGCGAGCAATATCTAATTCGTGCCGAGGCGGCTTTAAAACTAAACAATACAGACCAAGCTAAAAAAGATATCAATACCATTAGAGCTAGAGCCAATGCTTCTCCGGTAAAAGATTCAGAAAATCTAACAGATGCGGTATTTTTAGAAAGAAGAAAAGAGTTGTGTTTTGAAGGCCATTTGTTTTTTGATATCGCTAGAAATCATAAAGATATTTCTCGAAATGATGGCTGTTTATCTACAAGCTGTAGTCTTACCTACCCTTCACCAAAATTTATTCTGCCTATTCCAAAAAGTAATCTTAACCTTAACCATAATCTAAAACAAAATGAATCGTATTAAAATTATAGCCGTATTAAGCATTATTGCTGCATTAGTCGCTTCTTGTTCCAAAGACGATTATAGATTAGATACCACAAGTACTGATCCGTTTGTTAGATTTAACTTTTTAGTAGACAACAATTTTCCATTAGAATATCCAGCAAAGAATACCTCTGGGTTGCCTGTAAGCACATTTGAAAACAAGTCTATCAAAACCTTTAAAGTGCCGGTAGCTTTGACTTCAACAGCTTTAAAATCTGCTGTTAAAGTAAAATTTAGTGCCGAAACTTCTGGTGATCCAAACAGTTTTACTCTAGAACCAGCAACAGAATTAGTATTTGAAGGAAATAAATTAACCGATACTATTTTTGTTTCTTTTGACAAAAGATGGACTGACCAACAAAGCATTTCATTAAAACTCGAAAGTGCATCAGACCCAACAATTCATATTGGAAACTTAAACACAGCCTATCCAAATGATACTTTTACAATTACTTTAGGAGAAATCAGCACCAATTATACTTTTCCAGTAAATCAATTTGTTTTAAAAGGCGAAGTAGGTGAAAAAGTTGATTTTAAAGTAAATTTCCCAAACGGATTTATTCCATCTGAAATAGACAGCAATGCTATTTTCAAATTCCAAAATGGTTTTGAATACTCATTAACCCACAATGATTATGGAGACAACAGAAGTTCTATAACCTATCATTTTACGTTGCTTGAAGACATTCAAAACGACGACGCGCGTTACGAATCAAAAATTACATTGGTTAATACGCCGAATTATATCGCCACTGGTAATATAAGTCTAACGCTCGTAAAACCAATAAAATCTCCTAGAGATGTTCAAGCCTACCCAGCATCAAAGTTTACAGATCCAACGAATGCCTTTTATCTGACTTATGGCGAACATTGGTTTAGTAATGCTAGTGGTTGTGCGTGGCAGACTTTTAATGCTTTGACTTTCCCTATTATTGTCTCAAAAGACAATGAAAATGCTATTCTTTACAGCGATAAAGGAACTGCAAATCCGAATGATGATGTGTATCACGATGCGTTCAAAATTGGTTTTAACGTTGCCAGCGGAACTAATACTGTTAATTCTTTTGGTTTAAAAAGATGGTTTTCTAACGAAAGTAACTCCGCAGCTATTTCTCCTGGATTTAACATTACCTCAGCTTTAGAATTTTTCCCGGCAAATGGAAACAGCAAAACGGAGGGAACTGTTTTAGTAATTCCGCAAGATTTAACCATCGGAAAAGATAAAGACAACACCTATCAAATTGCAATTTCAGGTGAAGGAACTTATAAAGAAATCAGCAATGGCCTTTACGAAATTTCATTCGAATTAAAATTGACAAACGACAAACTGTTTGGAGGAACAGTTTCGACCCAATACAGAATGTACAACAATAGAACGTATCCAAAACCTGCAGCGCTAAGCATTCCATGTCCTAAAGAAGTTACGCTTTAGTGATCAGCTTCTAGTGGTCAGTAGCGGAACTTAAAAGAGCTTTGTCAAAGTTTTAAACTTTGACAAAGCTTTTGGAGGCTCAGAACGTATCAAGTTTCAAATCTAACGTCTGCAGAGCAACGTGAAACTTGAAACCTGAAACAAAAAAACAAAAAAAACAAAAAACAAAAACAAAATAGAATTGAAAAAACTAATCTTACCCATCTTATTCCTGCTCGGATTATCGGCTTACAAGGCTTCTGAAGGTCCTGATTATACCGATATTCAAGAACTGAGAAAAGTATACTCTAGCGGGGACACTTCAAAATGGCCCGTTGCAGAACTGCATGAAAATGTCGATAAATCTAAATTTCAAGATATTGGCGTGCTTCCTGCTGTTCCGTATCCTGCTTATAATCCATATTCTAAGGAAAAGGAAAGTCTGGGAAAGATTTTGTTTTTTGATCCGAGATTATCTCGAAGCGGACAAATTGCCTGTGCTTCCTGCCATAATCCAGAATTGGGCTGGACAGATAATCTAACGCGTTCTTTTGGACACGACCGTCAAACAGGAAAACGTAATTCGATGACAATTCTAAACTCAGCCTATGCCACTTCTCTATTTTGGGACGGTCGCGCTTCGAGTCTAGAAGATCAAGCGCAATTTCCTGTTCAAGATCCGTTGGAAATGAATGAAAAACTGACGATTGCCGTTGATAAGATTGCTAAAATTAAAGGGTATAATTCATTGTTTACAGCGGCTTTTGGAGATAAAAAAGTGACTTTAGAAAGAATTCAATATGCGATTGCCACTTTCGAAAGATCTATTAACAGTCCGAAAAGTAAATTTGATCAGTTTGTAAGCGGAAAATCTGAAGCTTATACCGATCAGCAAGTAAAAGGAATGCATTTGTTTAGAACGAAAGCGCAATGCATCAATTGTCATAATACGCCCTATTTTAGTGACAATCAATTTCATAATGATGGCCAGACTTTATTCGGAACTAAAAATGAGGATTTCGGACGGTATAATGTGACCAAAGATGTAAAAGATATTGGTAAATTCAGAACGCCAACTTTACGCGAAGTTGTAAATACCAAACCATGGATGCATCATGGCCACTTCCCTACTTTATTGGATGTTGTCGAATTGTACAATTTAGGAAATCCGTCTCCTGTTCAAAAAAAATATCTAGGAACAGCAAGAGATTCTCTTATTCCAAAAGTAGATCCAATGCTTAGAAAATTAGATTTAAGTAAAGAAGAAATAGCTGATTTGTTGGCTTTTATTGAAACTTTGAGCACGCCAACCAGAAGAATTATGGTTCCAGAAATGCCGAAATAATTTAGTTGATGATTTGCAAATTGCCCCAAAAATCTGCAAATCCTCTAAGCCCATTTCTTTATGAAATGGGCTTTTTTATTTAGTTAATTAAATTTTGATTGATAATTCTAATTGACCTCCCAAACCAATTTCAACAATTTTCTGAAGTGTTGAAAATCGTACTTCTTTTACATTATTTTCTATTTTTGAAATATATGATTTTGTGGTTCCGGTTTTCTCCGCAAGCTGCTCCTGTGTCATACCCTTTTGTAATCTCGCCTCAAGTAAGAGCGCTCCAATTTTAAAGCTTTCATAACCTTTCTCTAGAGTATCACGTTTTTTAGAACCAATTTTTCCGTAATGCTTATCTTTAAATTGATCTAAACTTGTGATATTACTTTCTGCATTATTTTTCATTTTCATATTCTTCTCTAATTTTAAGTGCCTTCAGAATTTCTTTCTTTGGTGTCTTTTGAGTTTTCTTTTGAAAACCATTTGCCAACACTATTAATTTACCCTCTTCAAAAAAGCAAAATATTCGAAATATATCACTTCCATACTGAACCCTTATTTCATATAATCCATCAGTACTTTCAATATGTTTAAGATAAGTTTCCGGAATTTTTTCTAACTCTTCAATAAGCTGTAGAGTCCAGATTATCTTTGCCTTAACTTTCTCACGTTGCTTTAAAAAGAATTCTTCAAAATAGTTTTTAAAAAAGATAATTTCTCTTTGTTTCTTCATACAAATATAATTAAGTTTCACTAAAGTGAAACTTTTTTAATTTTAAATCCTGATCATTTTCAATGCAAAAATATAAAAAGAAAGAAAAAACTTATAATAAAAATATTTCAAAATTATTAGCACTTAGACAATAGTTAGTTTTTTAATGGAATAAAAAATGTTTGCAAAAGAATCTCAATATAATCTAAATCAATAAAAATTTAGTTTATTTGTATAGAACAAAATAGCTATTAAACATCCCTAAATCAATATTTTAAACTAATAATTTATGGCAACCTTTAAAACCTGGAAAGAAAAACCAACCGAACTTGAAGCCCAAAAAGCAGTTGAAGATTTTTTTGCTTATTTAAAAAAAGGAGAATTAGACAATGCTAAAAACAGCGTTGATCATTTATATGACGATTGGGAAGAATCTATTCATGTAATCTGGCGTGATCATTACCTTATTCACGAAATAGCTGAAGATGAATCTTTTGAAGGAAAAGAATGGTTGAATAACTTAGAATGGCTTGGCAATCTTGACATTCTGGATGATTTTATGTGGGGAGACGAAAACGAAAACGATAAAAGATATTTTGATGTCAGCGTAACTTATATGGGCGAACCTTCTGGATTTGTTGCGCAATTTCAGCTAGAAAAAAATAACGATTATTATGTCGTAAAAAGAGGATTAATCGATATGGCTTAAACCCTTCTTTTTAAAACATTTAAGAATCCGTTTCATTTATCTGAAACGGATTTTTTATTGCTAAATACATTTTAAAATAGTAATTTACTATACTTTCATTGAAGCATAAAATAGCGATGCTTTCAAAATATAAACTGGCATTTTTAAATTTGTTTATCACACAAAAGAAGTTATTTCTTTTATAAATTATACCATTATGAAAATAGATCAGATTCAAATCAGCACAAAAGATATTCAAAGAACAAAATCATTTTATCAAGAAGTTTTAGGGCTTTTTATTTTAGAAAACGATAAAAACTCCGTAACCATTCAGGCTGGAGAATCTATTCTAAAATTTACTGAAGATCCGCAGTTTAAATCCATTTATCACTTTGCCTTTAATATTCCTGAAAATCAGCTTGAAGAAGCTATTGAGTGGTGCCAGAACAAAGTGGATTTGATTTTAATTGAAGATAAAAAAGTTATTACCCATTTTGAAAACTGGAATGCACACGCCGTTTATTTTTACGACAACAACGGAAATTTATTAGAATTCATTGCCAGACATGACCTTAATAACGAACAAGTTGGCGAATTTAATTCGGCTTCCATTTTAAATATCAGCGAAATCGGAATTGTAAACGAAAATCCGCTTGAGCTTGGAAAGGAATTAATTGAAGAACACGGACTGCACTTTTTTTCTAAAAATGATAACAGCGAATTTTTCTCTGCCATTGGAGATGATGAAGGACTTTTGATTTTGGTACGTCCTAATAGAAATTGGTATCCTACTCAAACTCCTGCTGAAAGCAATCCTGTAAAAATATCATTGGAAAATAACGAAGCTATAATTGAGTTAAAATTTTAATCTGCCTGATCTGCCAAATCTGCGAGAGTAATTTATCGCTCGCAGATTTAGCAGATCTAACAGATTTTATTCTTTATTAAAACTTCATTCGCTGAATTCTAACCGCATTTAAAATTGCTAAAAGTGCCACGCCAACATCGGCAAAAACAGCTTCCCACATAGTGGCTAGTCCGCCCGCCCCAAGAATTAAAACGAATGCTTTTACAGCAAAAGCTAAAATAATATTTTGCCAGACAATCTTTTTGGTATGCTTTCCGATATTGATTGCCATTGCAATTTTACTAGGTTTATCGTCCTGAATTACAACATCGGCAGTTTCTATTGCGGCGTCACTTCCTAAGCCTCCCATTGCGATTCCGACAGTACTTAAAGCTATTACAGGCGCGTCGTTTACACCGTCGCCCACAAAAGCAATTGTTTCGTTTTTAGCTTTAATTTCGTTGACTTTATTGACTTTATCTTCTGGTAGCAAATCTCCAAACGCTTTTGCTATTCCGAGTTTATCAGCCACAAACTGAACCACATTGTTCTTATCGCCACTCAACATGGTTAATTTTACACCTAACGATTTGAGTTTAGAAACCGTTTCTTTAGCATCTTCTTTAATTTCATCAGCAATAGTTAAATAGCCAGCGAATTTTCCATCGTAGGCAATGGCAATTGTCGTGTAAACAATCGAAAATGGATCAATATCGTACGAAATATTAAATTTATCTAGAAGTTTAAAATTCCCGACATACAATTCTTTTCCGTTATAAACAGCTTTTAAACCGTGTCCAGAGATTTCTTCGATATTTTTCAATTCAATAGAAGAATTAATTATTCCAACATGATTGTGAATGGCTGTGGCAACAGGATGCGTGCTTCTGCTTTCTAAGGCATTTACCAGTTTTAAAATTTCGTCCTTATTAAATTCAGGTTTTATTATGACTTCCTGCACTTTAAAAACACCTTCGGTCATGGTTCCCGTTTTGTCAACCACAACATTTTGGATTGTCGAAATACTATCCAAGAAATTACTGCCTTTAAAAAGGATTCCGTTTTTACTCGCAGCGCCAATTCCGCCGAAATAACCAAGCGGAATACTGATAACCAATGCACAAGGACAAGAAATAACTAAGAAAACCAAAGCTCGATATAACCAGTCGCTAAAAACATAATTGTCGACAAAAAGCATCGGAACCAAACAGATCGCAATTGCTAAATACACTACAATTGGTGTATAGATTTTAGCAAACTTTCTGATAAACAATTCAGCAGGTGCTTTTTTGGTTGTGGCATTTTGTACCAATTCCAGAATTTTAGACAATTTACTGTCATTGTAAGCTGTTGTTACTTTTACTTCGGCAATCGTGTTTCCGTTTATCATTCCTGCCAGAACTGTTTCGCCTTTCTTTTTAGTATCGGGTTTGCTTTCTCCCGTTAAAGCCGCTGTGTTAAACGAAGCAGAATCTGACAGCAATTCGCCGTCTAAACCGAGTTTTTCTCCAGCTTTAAGCTGAATAATTGCTCCAATCCTCACCTCTTTGGCTTTGACTTTTATTGCAACATTATTTTCTAAAACATGAACCTCATCTGGGCGCTGATCCAATAAGCTTTTAATACTCGATTTGGCTCGGTTAACTGCCATTCCTTGAAAGGTTTCCCCAATAGTATAAAACAGCATAACCGCAACACCTTCGGGATATTCGCCAATAGCAAAAGCACCAATTGTGGCGATGCACATTAGAAAAAACTCTGAGAAAACATCTCCTTTTACAATACTTTCATAAGCTTCTCTCAAAACCGGAAGTCCCACCGGAAGATACGCAACAGCATACCAAACGATTCTAACATATCCTGAAAACCATTCTTGCGGGAAATAATTGTCAAACCCAATTCCGATAAGCAGTAAAACGAAAGATATGATGGATGGCAGAAATAATTGGAATAAACTTCCTTCGACATTATGTTCGTGATCGTGACCCTCGTGATCGTGACCGTCATTATGGGAATGAACAGGCTCGTCATGCGAACAGCAGCAGGAAGGCTTAGCTTTATTTTTAGTGCTTTTTACTTCTTTATCTTGATGTATCATTTTTCTTGTTTCAATTTTAATCCCAATAGCTATCGGGACAGGTTTTAGTTTCTCTGAAACCTTGTTTAAAATAATGTGCTAAATTTAAGCATTTTGTGTTGTTTTTTTGCCACAAAGACGCGAAGCCGCAAAGTTTTTTAAGTTGGGCTGTAAATTGCTCGCAAAGTCGCTAAGACGCAGAGTTTTTGTTCGTTTTTGTCATCCTGACGAAGGAAGGATCTCCGCGAGTAGCTCCGCAAACAAAATCGCCAATCTTTGTAGAGTTTCTTACGTGTCCTTCGACTTCGCTCAGGAAGACAAAAAATGCAAAAAACTTTGCTTCTTAGCGACTTCGTGGCTAAAAAACTTCGCGACTTTGCGACTTTGCGCGATAAAAAAAAAGCAAAAAACTTCGCGTCCTTGCGCCTTCGTGGCTAAAAAAAACTTCGCGACTTTGCGACTTTGCGCGATAAAACGAATGCAAAAAAACTTCGCGCCTTAGCGCCTTCGTGGCTAAAAAAAAAACTTCGCGACTTCGCACCTTTGCGAGCAAATTTGACTCCAGCATAAAAAACTCAACACCTTAGTAACTCAGCATCTTAGCACCTTTTAAAAACTAGTGCGCATGCTCTCCTCCGCCTTTCATTGCTGAAAGCAGATAGAATGCGCCTTTCGTAACAATTTTAGCGTCGGCAGGAACATCATTTACGAACTTAATTTCTGTAAAACCCAAATCGGTTGTTCCTGGAATCACTTCGACGGCTTTAAAATGAATTTCTTCTTCGTGAACTTCTTCTTTTTCCCCTTCCTTATGTTCGTGTTTTTCTTCTGCATGATCTTCTTCCTGAATAAAAACAAAATATTTGTCCGCGTTTCTCACTACAGCATCTTTTGGCAAAGCCGAAACAGTTGCATTCGTAATATTAATATTAGCCGAAACATACATTCCTGGAATCAGGCCTTTTGCATCAGCAGGATCGATTTTAGCGTGGACAGCAACGGTTTTACTTTCGTTAGAAAAAGATTTATTGATTCCGAAAATCTTTCCTTTAATCGATTTATTGGACTGATTCGTTAAGACAAAGTCAATTACCTGACCGATCGAAATCGAACCTAAATCTTTCTCATATACATTCAAATCCAAATGCATCTGGCTGTTGTCTACCACTTCAAAAAGCGAAACTCCTGTATTGGCAAAAGCGCCTTTGGCGATATTAATCTTTCCCACATAACCATTAATTGGCGAAACAATTGGCACAACCGATGTAGTTCCTTTAGTAGAAACATGTAAAGCATCGAGTTTGTTTTTTGCTGCCTGCGCGCGGGCTCTTTCGGCTGCTAATTTGGCTTTTACTTCCTGAAACACTTTTCTCGGATTCACATTTTCATCACTCAACGTTTTTTGGCGATTGTATTCCAATTGCAAATATTCAACATTGGCAACAGCCGATTGGTAATCTTCCTGCATTTCAATTACTTCAAGATTTTGAATTGTTGCCAAAACTTTTCCTTTATTTACAAAAGTGCCTTCCAAAACATAAATATCTTTTACAGTTCCGCCAATTAAAGTCGAAACCTCAGCTGAATTTTGCGGAGGAACTGTCGTATAACCATTTGCTTTGATAATTTTATTCAGATTTCGATCTTCCACAATTCCTGTTTCAATTCCGACAGTTTTGTATTGAGAAGTCGTTAAAGCTACTTCTGTTGTCGACTTTTCTTCTTCATGTGTTTCTTCCGTTTTCTTTTCGTTGCAACTTACTGCCGAAATAACCGCAAAGCACGCAAAGGCAAAACGCAAAGCACGCAAACGAATTAAATTTTGCGCCCTTTGCGTCCCGATAGCTATCGGGATTGCGCTCTTTGCGGTTAAATCAGCGGTTAAATTTTTAGATATATTTTTCATTTTTAGAAATTTTTGATGGTTGGAAATTGAAGCTCGATAGCGCTTTGATTATAGCTGTGCGTAGCTTCTGCAAATTGCTTTTTAATGTCAATCGCTTGATTTAAAAAACTGATATACGACCAATAACTCATATCGCCATTGGCATAACTTTTCTGCGCCGTATCGATAATCTGATCGGCATAATGCAAACCTTCATTTTGGAAATAAGCCAAGTTTTGCTGCTGTTTTTTGAAGTTATTCTGTAATTCTTCTCTTTGGAGATTCAGCATCAGTTTGTTTTTATCTAAAGCCATTTGCGACTGCGAAATACCGATTTCAGCTGCTTTTGCTTTGGTGGTATTTACACCGCCAAACAACGGAATCTGCAATCCTGCCGTAAAACCCTGAAACAGAGATTCGGTATTGATGGTCTGCGCAAAATACCCTAAACCGACTTTTGGCGTACGCAAAGCTTTAAAGGTTCCTGCTTCTTTTTGATAAACTGAAATCTGCTGCTGAAACAAATCGGTCATTACAGTTTCGGCTTTTGTACTTTGCTGGTTTTCTATAAAAGTATATTGCAAGGCTGTATTTGAATCTGGAATGACATTTTCATCGGTCTGAATGAAAAATTGCAATTGTTTCTGATAAATTGCCAAATCGTATTCTAATTGCGCTTTCTGTGTTTCTATTTCTTTTACTTTCGCTTTAGCGCTTATCACTTCTATGTTGCCGCTTTCTCCGGTTTTAAAACGTAATTCGGCATTCTTTAAAAATTTGGTATAAATGGCATTGAGTTCTGAATTAAGTTTCTGAATCGAAACGCCATACAAATATTGATAATACGCCAAAGTCACTGCTTTTTCAATTTCATAAGCCGACAATGCTTTTCGTTTCTCAGCCAATTTTGCCAGCTCTTCCTGCAATTGTCTATTGGCTTTGGTAATATTTCCTAACGGAAAAAACTGCTGCACTGAAACATTATGATCAAAATCAGCGCTATTGAATTGTCCGCCCTGATACTGAACTTGTAAAGGATCGGGCTGAAAAGCGGCTTTTTTGAGCACGGTTTGTTTTTCGATTTCTTTATCAGCAATTTTTAAATCGATGTTGTTGGATTTGGCTAGTTCTATTGCTTTTTCAAGGCTTATTGGTTGTTGTGCAAATGTTGCTGTTCCTGCTAATAGAAACGTGCTTAACCGCAAAGTTCGCAAGGTTTTTATCGCTAAGTTCGCAAAGGTTTTATATTGTGTTGTCATTTTATTTATTTTTTGCCTCCCGCAGATTTTGCAGATTAAGCAGATTTTTTTCTTTTCAAATTAATCTGCCAGATCTGCTAAATCTGCGAGAGAAATTATTATGCGCACAGTAATAAATTATCTAATTATCAAATTTTCTCATTAACTAATTCTACCACGATTAAACCTCTCCAATAGTAAATACAAAATCGGCAATACGATTAACGTCAATAAAGTTGCCGAGATTAACCCGCCGATTACTACCGTGGCTAATGGTTTCTGTACTTCTGCTCCGCCGCTGGTGGACAATGCCATTGGTAGAAATCCTAAAGAAGCTACGGCTGCGGTCATTAAAACTGGACGCAAACGTGTTTTAGTTCCGATTAAGATTCTCTGGAACGGATCTGAAATGCCTTCTGATTTTAATTGATTGAAATACGAAATCAATACAATTCCGTTGAGGACTGCGATTCCGAATAAAGCGATAAAACCAATTCCGGCAGAAATACTAAACGGCATTCCTCTCAGCGAAAGCGCAAAAACACCTCCGATTGCCGATAACGGAATTGCAGTAAAAATCAGTAAAGCCTGTTTTACGCTTTTGAAAGTAAAATACAGCAAGATCAAAATCAATCCTAAAGCGATTGGCAAGGCTACAGAAAGTCTTTTTGAAGCTTCTATCAGATTTTCAAATTGTCCGCCATACGTTACATAATAGCCCGCAGGAAGTTTGAAACTTGTATCGAGTTTAGTCTGAATCTCCTCTACAACACTTTGAATATCTCTTCCGCGGACATTTAAACCAACGGTAATTCTACGTTTTCCGTCTTCGCGAATGACCTGCACAGGACCTTGTTCGTATTCAACAGAAGCAACCTGAGACAACGGAACCTGCTGACCACTCGGAAGCGGAATGAATAAATTGCTGACATCGGTAATATCTCCTCGATTGTTTTCGTCCATTCTGACTACGACATCAAACCTTTTGCTTTCGTCATAAATCTTTCCAGCCACTTCTCCCGCAAAAGAAGAACGGATGATCTGGTTGATATCTGAAATATTCAATCCGTAAAGGGCAATTTTATCGTAATCGTATTTAATTGTAATCTGCGGTAACCCCGTTACTTTATCGGCTTTCAAATCTCCAATTCCTTCGATTCCTTTTATTTTCGAAATTAACTCTGCCGCTTTCGCATCTAGAATTTCCAGATCATCACCAAAAATCTTAATCGCGATATCAGATCGGCTTCCCGTCATTAATTCGTTAAAACGCATCTGAATAGGCTGAGAAATCTCAATATTAGAACCTGGAATTACTTCCATTTCTTCTTTCATAGCATTGGCCAGCGCTTCCCAATTACGGTATTTGCCCTTCCATTCTTTTTTGTCTTTTAAAACAATAATCAAATCGCCGCTTTCAATTGGCATCGGATCGGTTGGAATCTCACCGCTTCCAATTTTAGAAACAATTGTTTTGATCTCTGGAAATTTATCTTTCAAAATCTTTTCCAGTTTTGTGGTTGTTTCTACCATTTGCGTAAGCGAACTTCCTGTCATAATAGTCACATTTATAGCCAAATCTCCTTCTTCGATTGTCGGAATAAATTCGCCTCCCATGTTTTGGAAAGCAATAAATGCCAAAGCAAATAATCCAACGGCAATAGAAAGCACTACTTTTTTAAACTCTAGCGCTTTTTTCAATAAAGGAGTATAACGGCTTTCGAGCCAAGCAATCATGCGATCGCTGAAGTTTTCTTTATGTTCTGTTTTTTTCGAAAGAAACAAAGCACTCATCATTGGAATATAAGTGAGCGAAAGAATAAAAGCGCCAATAATCGCAAAACCGACTGTCATTGCCATTGGTTTGAACATTTTGCCTTCAGTTCCTATTAGTGCTAAAATAGGAAGATATACGATCAGAATAATAATTTCGCCAAAAGCGGCACTGTTCCTGATTTTAGAAGCCGAATTATAAACCTCAGCGTCCATTTCTTCCTGAGTCAATTCTTTTTTGTTTTTGAATTGCTGTAGATGATGCATCGTAGCTTCGACAATAATGACGGCTCCGTCGACTATAATTCCGAAATCTATGGCGCCCAAACTCATCAGGTTTCCGCTTACGCCAAAAGCATTCATTAAAATCACGGCAAACAGCATGGCTAACGGAATTACAGAAGCGACGATTAGTCCCGCACGAAGGTTTCCTAAAAATAAAATCAGAACAAAAATCACAATTAATGCTCCTTCTAATAAATTCTTAGCAACGGTTTTAATAGAATTATCGACCAATTTCCCTCTGTCGATAAAAGCTTCGGCAACCACTCCTTCTGGAAGACTTTTGTTAATTTGTTCCATTTTTTCGTGCACGCGATCTACAACTGCACTGGAGTTTTCGCCTTTCAGCATCAAAACCATTCCCGAAACAATTTCGCCTTTTCCGTCTTTTGTTGATGCACCGTAGCGCAATGCCACGCCTTCGCGAACTTGTGCCACATTTCGAACCAAAACGGGCGAACCATTTCGGTTTTTTACAACTACATTTTCAAGGTCTTTAACGCCTTTTGCCATTCCGACACCGCGAATAAAGTAGGTATATTGATCTTTTTCAATATAAGCGCCTCCTGTATTTTGATTGTTTTTTTCTAAAGCATCAAAAATTTCGGTAATCGTAACGCCAAGACTATTGAGCATATTTGGATTGACGGCGATTTCAAACTGTTTGAGTTTTCCGCCCCAAGTGCTTACTTCGGCAACACCTTTTATGCCCTGCAATTGCGGAATGATAATCCAATCTTGAATCGTTCGCAGTTCTACTGCACTGTATTTGTTTTCATAGCCTTTTTTGGCGTACACATCATATTGGTATATTTCTCCCAATCCTGTAGAAATTGGCGCCAATTCAGGAGAATTTACATAATCTGGAATATTTTCTTCGGCTTGCTTTAAGCGCTGGAAAATCTGCTCGCGCGCCCAGTAAATATCAACATCTTCTTCAAAAACGACAGTAACAACCGAAAGTCCAAATCTGGAAATACTGCGGAGTTCGATAACATCAGGAACTGTCTTTACAGCTCTTTCTAAGGGATAAGTAATTAATTGCTCGACCTCTTGACTCGCCAGTGTTGGCGCAGTGGTAATTATCTGCACCTGATTGTTTGTTACATCTGGCAGTGCATCGAGCGGTAATTTTTTAAGCGAATAACTTCCCCATGCAATAAGCACAAGGGTAAATAATAGTATAACGAATTTGTTCTTTATACTAAACTGAATGATTTTATCTAACATTTGAATCTATAATGACGTGAGAAATGAGACAATTAAATTGTCTGTAAACGTGTGGAAAGTCCACAACTCTCTCGCCCGTATTCCTAACCAGGAACGGGCACAATCATTATGCTATTTGAGGGGGCTGCCAGATACTTCCGTAGAAATTGGAAATAAAAACAGAATTGTAACTTGGTAAAGGAATAGAAATTTGGGTATAGGCTTTTGGAAACTCAAAACTTATTGCAGTCTGATAACTTAAGACTTGTACACCACAGCAATTGCAAGCGCAAAACGGAGAACATAAATCGTTGTCTTTATCGTGAGAATGATTGTCTTCTGAAGCAAACTGAGCCGTTTTATGCATAGCGCTATTCACTTCCAAATCTGCGCAAGGCATGTTTGAAAGTGCCATCAGGTAAATTGATAATATAATTGCTATCCATTTCACAGCTGTAAAAATACTACTTTATTCTTTTGGCTTCACAATTATTATTGAAATGAATAAAAAAAGAAAAAAGTTTTCTATTTACCCAAACCAACTGATTTGCTTTTTATTACAAAATCACTTTCTTCAAAAAAAATATAAATGTTAAAAAAAAAGAATTAACTTTAACACTATAAACATGATAAATTTATTGCAAATTCTTTTTCAATTTTAAAATTTCCTATACCCCTGTAAAATCAAAATAAGCCCGAATTTCCTCAGAATACATTAGTACAGATTTTATTTACGCAGTTTTATTAATTAATTTTATAACAGTATAATAATGAAATGTAATCCACTAATATCAGCCTTATTATTTTTATGCAGCTTGCAAATTTCCGCACAGGTTTACACCGATAAAATTGTGGGCAAAAAAAATGAAGAATTAAAAGACAGTTTAAAAATTGCCAACTATCCCTACGCTTTACCGATCTGGGGAGAAAAAGTGGCTCAAAAAGGATATAAACTCCCCTATTCTGCGGGACTCTCAATAAATTATTTTTGGCAGGATTCTGAAATTGTGATCAACGATTTGCAAGTTGGTTTTAACAATGGACCACTTTATAATCTGGACGAAATTGTTCGTTTCGATAAATCCTCTGTAGAAGCCGGTGCATTAACGATTCGCCCTGATATTTGGCTGCTTCCATTTTTAAACATCTACGGAATTTTTGGAAAAGCGAATACCGCTACGAAAATTAATGCTGGAATCTATATTCCTGATGCAGACAATAACTGGTCGCAGATTGCACATTTTAGTACAAAAGCCAATTTTAATGCTACCACATTTGGTTTCGGAATGACTCCAACGGTCGGTATTGGCGGTGGCTGGCTGGCTTTGGATATGAATATGGCATGGACAGATATTAGTTCACTCGATAAACCCGCTTTTTCTTATGTTTTTGGTCCGCGTTTAGGCAAGACATTTAAATTACATGATCCTGAAAAAAATATTGCTGTTTGGGTTGGAGCATTTAGAGTGCACATTAATGGTGATACAAACGGAAATATTCCGCTTTCGGAAATTTTTGACTTGACAAATGCCCAGACAAAAGTGGATGATGGTTTAGAAAAAGTTTCCGAAAATCAGCAGAAAGTTGATACTTGGTGGGATGGACTTACGCCGACAGAACAAAAAAATCCAGCAAATGTTGTCAAACATAATACTGCCAACAGAGCTTTAGAAAGCGCTGGAAATTTCCTAGCTACTTTAGATGGCGCTTTAAGTACTGCAGGTAATTCTTCTGTGCAATATTCTCTTCAAAAAAGGCCGAAAGATATGTGGAATTTCATCATCGGATCTCAATTCCAATACAACAAACACATTATGTTTAGGGTTGAAGCTGGTTTCTTAGGAAGCCGTACGCAAGCTTTAGGAGGCATTCAGTATCGTTTTGGACTATAATCGAATGATATGAAAAAAGCTCTATTTGTACTTTTCATGCTGTTTTCGATAAATCAGCTGCAGTCTCAAGTATTGATTTCCTTAATATTTGGAGACAAACTCAATTCGGAGTTTTTGGAATTTGGTCTTGAGGGCGGCGTTAACTTTTCTACCATTTCGAACATGGGTTCTTCTGCGGCCAATCCGGGGTTTAATCTTGGGTTTTATTTTGATATTCGATCAAGAAAAAATCCAGCCTGGATGATCAATACAGGAGTAATTGTAAAATCGCCTATGGGAGCAAAAGGTATTCCTGTTTATTCTTTGAATGATGAAAATCTGGACAATACTTTTGCGGGCGGAAGGGTAAATCGTGAAATTCGGTATTTTAATGTTCCGATATTGATTAAATACCAATTTAAAAACAATATTTATCTTAAAGCGGGGCCTCAGTTTGGTTTGCTTGCCAAAGCTTTTGACGAGTTTAAGAACGAAATAAACGATAACGATGTTATTTACAAAAAGAAAATCCGAGATCAGATTCATGTAATTGATGCCGGAATTGCAGTAGGAACTGGTTATCATCTAAACGTTGGAAACGGCTTAAATCTTACTGTTCAATATTATTATGGGCTTGTAACGGTAATGAAAGGAGATGGTCCAAATAACCAATACAACCGATCGCTGTATGTTACTGCGGGAATTCCTATTGGCAAAGGAAAAGCTGCACAGAAAAGAGTCGAAGAAAAGGCGGAATTTAATAAAGTGATTTTGCCTGAAGATGAGAAATAAACTGTAGCTTATTGGAACACGGATAAATCGTATTTGCTTTGCAAAAACGCGGATAAAACGGATTTTTTAAATCTTTAAAATTTAAACCGCTCATTAGAAGTCCATATATAAAAGAATCTGAAGGATTCAAATCTTTATAGCACATAATTCCTACCGAAGATATGTGACTCCGAAGGAGTCATACTCAGACCAAACATAAATTCTATAAACATTTGAATCCTTCGGATTCTTTTGCTTTACACAAATTGCATTTTTAAATAATCACACTCAAGGAGTTACTGTATTTGGACACGGATGAATCGGATTTGCTTTGCAAAAACGCGGATAAAAACGGATTTTTTAAATCTTAAAAATTAAAACCACTCATTAGAAGTCCATATATAAAAGAATCCGAAGGATTCAAATCTTTATAGCACATAATTCCTACCGAAGATATGTGACTCCGAAGGAGTCATACTCAGACCAAACATAAATTCTATAAACATTTGAATCCTTCGGATTCTTTTGCTTTAC
>NZ_JBYNWZ010000012.1:93570-128022 GCF_057799715.1 Flavobacterium sp. 38
ACAAATTGCATTTTTAAATAATCACACTCAAGGAGTTACTGTATTTGGACACGGATGAATCGGATTTGCAATGCAAAAACGCGGATAAAAACGGATTTTTTTAAATCTTAAAAATTAAAACCGCTCATTAGAGGTCCATATATAAAAGAATCCGAAGGATTCAAATCTTTATAGCACATAATTCCAACCGAAGATATGTGACTCCGAGGGAGTCATACTCAAACGAAACATAAATTTCTATAAACATTTGAATCCTTCGGATTCTTTTGCTTTACACTAATTGTATTTTTAAATAAGTATACTCAAGGAGTTACTGTATTAATCCCTTTTATAAATTCAAGAATTTCTTCTGTATTTAAAATAAAATCGGGAGCGGTATGCAAAATGGCATTATTGGGCATAAAAGACATTTCTGCAGAAAGCGGATTTTGTACTACTGTAACTCCACCAGCTGCTTTGATGGCTCTTAATCCAACTGTTCCGTCAGAATTGGAACCTGAAAGTAAAATTCCGACCAACTGATTACCGTAAATTTCTGCAGCCGACTCAAAAGAAACATCTATACTTGGTCTGCTGTAATTTATTTTTTCTGAAGTGTCTAATGACAATGTTTCGTTTTTTTCGAATAGCAAATGGTAATTGGAAGGCGCAATGTAGATAAAGCCTGGTATTAGTTTTACTTTGTCTTCTACTTCTTTTACTTGTATCTTAGATTTTAAAGCGATTAAAGCTTCTAAAGTTTGTTCGTCTGAGTGTTTTCTGTGAACTACAATTATAATAGCAAAGGAAAGCGGTTTTTCTACAAAAGGCAAAATTTGCAATAATGCCTGTAGACTTCCTGCTGATCCGCCAATTATAACTGCTTTACAATTTTTTATTCTTTTACTTTCCTCCATATTTTCTCTTTAGCAAACTGTTTATATTTGGTTTGAGATATAGAATATTTTATAGTTTCTTTTGTTCCGAGCGCCAAAAAACCGAGAACAGACAAGCTGTCATCAAATAGATTAACGACTCGTTTCTGCAGATTATTATCAAAATAAATTAAAACGTTGCGGCACAAAATGAGGTCAAATTCATTAAACGAAGTATCTGAAACCAGATTGTGCTGCGAGAAAACCATTTTCTCAGAAAGATTTTCGTTAAACTTTGCAAAGCCGTAGTTGGCAATATAATAATCGGAGAAATCCTGCTGACCGCCCGCATCGCGATAATTATCGGCATAATCTTTTATCATTCGCAGCGGAAAAATACCGCTTTTGGCCGTTTCTAGCACCGACGCGTTGATGTCTGTTGCATACAATATCGATTTATGCAGCAAACCCGCTTCTTTCAGCATAATCGCCATAGAATACACTTCTTCTCCTGTAGAACATCCTGCGTGCCAGATACGGATAAATGGTTTGGTTCCTAACAATGGAAGGATTTCTTTGCGGAGGGTGAGATAAAATGACGGATCACGAAACATCTCAGTTACGTTAACCGTTATTTCATCAATCATTCTTTTGCAATATTCTGGATCAGTGCGGACTTTAGATAGAAACTCATGAAAATGTTTAAATCCATCTAAATAAAAAACGCGGTTTACGCGTCTTTTAAGCGAGGCTCTGGAATAGCTTCCAAAATCAAAACCGTAATATTCGTAAACATCATTTATAAGAGTTTCTAATTCAATATCTTCAATCATAATTCATTTAAATTTCTTCTAAAATCCGAAGTAATTTATCAACATCTACTGGTTTTGAGATGTAGGCATCTGCTCCTGCTTCTATACATTTTTCTCTATCTCCTGACATGGCCTGTGCCGTTACAGCAATTACCAATGTCGATTCTTGTGATGGAATTGCCTTTATAAGCGGAATTGCCTCGTAACCATCCATTTCCGGCATCATCATATCTATTAAAACTGCATCTATAGATGAGTCTTCTTTTAATATTTTTAGAGCTTCTTCGGCGCTTAGACAAGATACACAGTCATACGATTTTGCTTTTAAGGTATTTACCAAAGCAAAAATATTCCTAGAATCATCATCTACTATCAATACGCGTTTTTTTCCCATTTACAGCTTTTTAAAATTAGATTTTATCATACAGCCACACTCTCAACAACGATAATAACTGGTCTACATCTACAGGTTTTGTAATATAATCTGAGGCTCCTGCCCTAATACATTTTTCCCTGTCGCCAGTCATAGCTTTGGCCGTTACGGCTATCACTGCTAAGTTAAGAAATTTAGGATTACTTCTTATCTTTTCGGCTGTTTCATAACCGTCCATATTTGGCATCATCATATCGAGCAATACCACGTCTGTGTCTGGATTTTCATCTAAAATTTTAATGGCTTCTTTTCCGTCAAAAGCCGTAATTACATTCATTTTAAATGCTTCTAAAGCTTTCGAAAGAGAATATATATTTCGTACATCATCATCTACAATTAATACTTTTTTCTCAAACAGAATATTATTCAGCGAATTCAGCTTTTTGTGGTTTTCTTTTTTAGCATTTCCTTCTTTCTTTTCTTCTACCAAATGAAGGAAAAGCGAAACCTCATCAAGCATTCTTTGATACGAATGTGCCGTTTTAACGATAATAGAATCGGCGTATTTTCTAATTTTTAATTCTTCTTTTACAGATAAACTTTTTCCTGTAAAGACAATTACGGGCAGATTTTCTAATCCTGGGCTTTTCTTCACGCCATCCAGAATTTCATAAGCCTGTTTATCTGGAATTCCCATATCCAAAATCACGCAGTCTACTTCTTCTTTACCCAAAGCCGATAATCCTTCCGAAACTTCGCTTTTAATTTCAGAATTAATATTATAGTTTTCTAAGAAATAAGCCAATGCTTTTGCATGTTTCGGGTTGTCCTCAATAATTAAAACCTTCTGAGATTCTTTGTTGATGATATGTTCGATACGTGTAAAAACTTCTGGAATTTTGTCAAATGCCACTGGTTTATCTAAGAAATCTACAGCTCCTTTCAGCAGACTTTCTTGTTTCAATTTGTGCGATGACATGATATGTACCGAAATATGCTTGGTTTGAGAATGGTTTTTTAATTCTTCCAAAACCTGCCAGCCGCTCTTAATTGGCAACTCAATATCCAATAAAATTCCGATTGGCTTGTAGATTAAAGCAAAATTCAAAGCATAATCTCCTCTTACCGCAACAACGCCTTTATAGCCTTTTTTCTGTGTAAAAGCCAGCAATGATTTAGCAAAACTAATATCGTCTTCTACAATCAAGATCACTTTATCGCCTTCTACAATCGAATCTCTATCGTCTTCAATTTCTGCTGGTATAACCTCGCTAATGTATTTTGGCTTGTTATCTGTTTCTTCTGTAACTTCTTCAAAAACTTCTTCTTCCTGTCTAGTATTAACCGAAATTTTATTTAAAGCCATTCCCAAAACCGGAAGACACAATGTAAACGTACTTCCTTCATTTACTTTACTGTGCAATGTAATTTCTCCTCGAAGCAGTTTTGCCAATTCACGGCTAATTGATAATCCTAAACCAGTTCCTCCATATTTACGTTTCGTTGAACCGTCTGCTTGTTGGAAAGCTTCAAAAATTAATGGCTGTTTCTCTAACGGAATTCCAATTCCAGTATCTTTTACAATGAAGCAAATCTCTTTGTCGTTATCTGAATTTACTTTTATTTCGAGGCTTACTGTTCCTTTTTCAGTAAATTTAATAGCATTCGAAATCAGGTTTTTCAGAATCTGCTCCAAACGCATTTTATCTGTTTTGATAACGATTGGCGCTTCTTTAGCAATGATTTCAAAATTGATGTTTTTCTCTTTTGCAATCAGATAAAATAAATTATGAAGACTGTCTGTAATTTCTTTTGTCGAAACATCCAAGAATTCCAGATCCATTTTACCCGCTTCAATTTTAGATAAATCTAGGATTTCATCAATTAATCCTAACAAACTGTTTCCTGAACTCTGAATTACTTTTGCAAATTCAATTTCTTCATTGTTCATCGTTTGGTTGTTATTTTCAGATAACAGACGGCTCAATAATAAAATCGAGTTCAGTGGCGTTCTCAGCTCGTGCGACATATTCGCCAAAAATTCTGATTTGTAGCGCGTTGTTAATTCTAAAGCTTCTGATTTTTTCTGAATTTCTGTGTTTTTTTCTTCTAATAAAACACTTCTTTCAGACAATTCCTCGTTGGTCTGCTCCAATTCTTCCTGCTGCACGCGAAGTTCTTCTTCTGATGCCTGCAGTTTTTCAGTTTGCGCTTCCAATTCAGCATTTATGGCTTCCAATTCGCTGTGCTGAATCTGTAATTCTTCTGACTGTGATTTGGTTTCTTCCAGAAGTTCTAAAACACGTTTACGGTTTTGAGTCGCTTTTAGAGCAATTCCGATATTGTTGGCCACTAAGTTTAAAAATTCCAATTGCAGTACAGAAAAACCATAAATACTGGCCAATTCAACTGCTCCTTCAATCTTAAAGTCCATTAGCGGAAGCGCCACTATATGCGTTGGTTTAATTTCTCCCAATGCATAATTGATCTGAATATTATCTGCTGAAAATGATTTCAATTCGAGCATTTTCCCAGAAACGATTGCCTGCCCAATTAAACCTTCGCCTTTTTTAATTCTTTCTCTGCTTTTACTCGGAATATAGCTGTAACCGCCAGAAATGGCCATTTCTTCTCCATCAACAACATACAAAACTCCAGCGCTGGCATTGGTATATTGGCACAAAAATTCTATGATATCTTTAGATAATTTCTGAATCGTTTTTTCGCCCAGCATTTTATCATTCAGAGTTGCAACACCCGACTGAAGCCATTCTTTTTGCGTCAGCAAGTCGAAAGACGTTTTTAGCGAATCTTTCATTTCATGTATAGAAGCTCCAAGAGCGCCCAATGTATCGGCTTTTCTATCATCAATCTGAACATCGTAATTTCCTTTGGTAATTTGGGCTGCAATTCCGCCAATTACTTGAAGTCTTTCTGCTATATCTTTGTCTTTTCTTTCTAATTCTTTTTGCAGTAAAGTTCTTTCGTTATAATCTTTTAAAATTCTGATTAAGAAAACAATAGAAATAAGAAAAGCAATAAAAAAGGCCACTACAATTAAAGCCAAACTGTAGTTACCGTAACGTTCTGAATTTGAATTGCGTTCTTCTAAAAGTTTCTGTTCTGTATTTTCAACTTTTTTGATGATCGCTCTCATGTCGTTCATCATATTTCGGCCTTCATTCAAGTCGAAAATGAGGGTTTCTTTGCTTAAGCGTTTTTTTACAATCTGATTGTTTAGATATTTAAAGAAACCTGAACGCTTCTCACGCAATTCGTCTAGTAATTTTCTTTGCGAAGGATTATCAGTCGTCAGTTCATCCAATTTGTCAAAGTAATTATTTGATCTATTTTCAGCATCCGAAAATCGATCTACAAACTGTTCGTCGCCCGTAAGCAGATACCCTCTCATACTGGTTTGGGCTTCGGTAATAATAGAAGAACCTTCGTTTAGATTGTAGATTACATCTTGAGTATGATTGACCCAAAAATTACTGCTTAATAGACTTTTAATACTAATAAAAGAAGCAACCGAACTAATTGTAAGTACAAACAGTGAAACTAGCGAGCTGATTAATAAATTTCTTTTAAAATTACCATTCATATATTTCTAAATTATTTTAATTCGTATTTCAAAGGTAGCACAATTATAAAACTTGCGCCCTCGCCTGGTTTACTTTTGGCTGTGATAAGTCCGTTGTGTTTTTCTATAATTTTTTTGGCGATTGCCAGTCCAATTCCCGTTCCTTCATAAGATTGGCGGTCATTTAAACTTTGGAAAATGATAAAAATTCGATCCAGATAAATTTCGTCAAAACCGATTCCGTTGTCTTTCACCACAATTCGGCAAAATTTACCTTCAGGAGAACTCGGACTGTCGATTGCTTTATCTAAAATGATTTCAGAAGTTATTTCGATTACAGCTTTATCATCGCTAGAAAATTTCAGGGCATTTCCAATTAGATTCTGGAAAACCTGACGCATCTGACTCGGAATACTGTCTACGGTTGGAAGTTCGTTGGTTTTTATCGTAGCATTTTTGCGTTCGATCAAATAATCAAAATCTCCTAAGACTTCCTGCAATACCACATTTAAATCTGTTTTTTCAGGTTTTACCTGAGCCGAAAGTCTAGAATAAGCCAGAAGATCGGTAATTAAAGTTTGCATTCTTTCTGCGGATTTTATTGTTCGATCCACATAATCGATAGCTTTGTCGTCTGCTTTTAAGTAAAGGTCTTTTATAATTTTGATAAAGATTTGAATTTTTCTAATCGGCTCATTTAAATCGTGCGATACTACCCAAGAAAACTGCTGTAATTCGTGATTTCTAAGTTCTAGTTCTTCATTTTTCTGAACCAGTTCTTTTGTTCGTTCCGCAATTTTAATTTCAAGGTTGTCCTGCGCTTCTTTTCTAATTTTTATTTCTTTAGAAAGCAGGTCTTTCATGGCTTTCAATTCGTTTTGCTGCTCGTAAATTTTAATGAAGGTTTTTACTTTGAGTATCAGCAAATCGCTATCTACAGGCTTCGTAATGTATTCAACAGCACCTGTTTCATAACCTTTAAAGATATATTTTTTCTCGGTATTAAGTGCCGAAAGAAAGATAACGGGAATATCTTTTGTGCGTTTGTTTCCAGAAAGAATTTTTACTACCTCAAATCCATCGAGTCCTGGCATTTGAACGTCCATGATGATGAGACAGTAATCTGTTTTTAGGATTTTTTTGAGAGCTTCTTCTCCAGATTCGGCACTATCAACATCGATATTATGCAGCTCTAATGTTTTCTTCAGGGCAATAATATTGGCCCTTATATCGTCTACAATTAATACCATGTCGGATAGCTAAATCGGTTGTAATTCAAAATAATTTGTTTTTTAAATAATCGTAAAAATTTTCCTATTTTTTACACGAATTGCAAAATGAGCTGCAAAAAATTGGCGCGGAAATTCTCAAATGTATAAAAAAAATAACGGGCAGGTTTTTTATTTAAATCGAAAATAGTTACAAAATTCCCATCTTTTGTATTTCAATTGAATGTTCTGGGTGATTGCTAACTTATTAGAAATTTCCTATTAGTATCAGTATTAGACAAAACCCATGTATTTTCATACACAATTGCCATTTTGTTTTTAATTGAGGCAAACAAAATATCTTTTAAGACAATCGAAATTTTAGGTAAGCGCTAATTTTAAATAGCATAAAAGCCTAAAAAGAAAGAATCATGAAAAAGAAACAGACATTTCCCGAACAAAAACAAAATCTACCGGGAAACGAACATAAGATGAATCCCGAACCCGAAATTATTAGAGAGAATTATACTGGAAGCGGTAAATTATTAGGAAAAACAGCTTTTATAACTGGAGGCGACAGCGGTATCGGAAGAAGTGTCGCTGTACATTTTGCAAGAGAGGGCGCTAATATAGCCATTGTGTATTTAAAAGAAGATAAAGATGCCCTTGAAACCAAAGCTATGATTGAAAAAGAAGGGCAGCAATGTCTTTTGATAAGCGGAGATTTAAAAGATGAAAAATTTTGTCAGACCGCAGTAAAGAAATGCCATACTACTTTTAAAAGCCTAAATATCCTGGTGAATAATGCTGCCACTCAATTTCCGCAAAAAGAATTGGAAAAGATTACGAGTGCACAGCTTAAAAAGACATTTGAGACTAATATTTATCCTTATTTTTATATTACTAAAGCGGCATTGGCATTCTTGAAAGAAGGCGATGCGATCATCAATACCACTTCTGTAACTGCTTTTCGCGGAAGCGAACATTTAGCCGATTATGCGAGTACCAAAGGAGCGATTGTAAGTTTTACACGTTCGCTTTCTACTATGCTGGCGAAGAAAAAAATCCGCGTTAATGGCGTTGCTCCTGGACCAATTTGGACGCCTTTAATCGTAGCAAGCTTTGATAAATTATCTGATTTTGGAAAAGACAATCCGATGGAAAGAGCCGGTCAGCCTTCTGAAGTAGCACCGGCGTATGTTTTTCTGGCTTGCGAAGACAGCAGTTACATTACAGGGCAATTTATTCATATAAACGGTGGGGAGCTTGTGGGCTGAGTTTTTTAAGCCACTAAGGTTCTGAGATGCTAAGCTACTAAGTTTTTTTACTGTGCGCATATTTTAACGCAAAGATTGCAAAGGTTTTACGCAAAGTACGCTGAGGATTTTAGTGTTTGCTAGCAAAATTAAGAACGCAAAGCATGTTCGCAAAAATGACCAACCAAACGCCTAAAAGTTTACAAAAAAACTTTGCCTCTCTGTCACTTTGCCCCTCTGTCACTTAAAACAAAAAACAAATGAATTATATAGATATCATAGGACTTTTTGCTGGGGCGTGTGTAACGCTATCAACCGTTCCGCAAATACTGAAAGTTTGGAAGACTAAGAAGGTGAAACAGATTTCGCTTAAAATGTTTGGTACGCTTACTTTTGGTATTGCGATATGGGTGGTTTATGGCATTTTGAAAAATGATTTGCCTATCATTATTACCAACAGTATTTCACTTATTCTAAACCTGATTATGGTTTATTTTATTCTTTATTTTGAAAAAGAATAAGTTCTAAAAAGAAAAAAACAGCTCGATCGAAGCTGTTTTTTTTGAAAGTGAAGAATATGGTATGCTTACTAGCTAGCTAATTTTTGGTTGTATGGATCTAATTCCAAATTGTATTTTCGAGATTGCAAGTTTCTCTTTAAAAAATGCACTGGCGCTGCAATTGCGGTTAATTTGATAGGCGATAGTTTTTTGATTTCGTCTAATTGCTTTACTGCAAAGTTTAAAATAGGCTCAAACATTGTAAAATAATTATAACTATGTTGCGCTATCTCTAATTCTAAAACCTCACGAAGAATACTTCTCATTAATAAATAACGAATTGCACCTTGATTTGGGATTCTTTTAAGTTCCTGAAATTTCTCCCCTATTTTATGATTTTCATCTCCTATGTAAATATAATTTCCAGAATTGCTTGTAAATATTTTTTTTACCTGAGAAACAAAATCAATTTCTTTATTTTCGACTGTTGTTGGCATTCCAATTATAGAGAATTGAATTTGCTGATGACTCTGAAAATACAATACGCTATTGATCGTAGAAGAATTGCTCATAATACCCGATTGCTGTTTTTTAAGACAATGAGTAGCTCCATCGGCACCAAAACTATGCAATACATTTCCTTTCTCGCAATACGCAAAAAACACAGGCGAAAACGGATTAGATTCAATACTTAAACTAACTTCTTGATTAAAAGTCAAGTCAAAATTTAAATACGTCATTTCTTTTTCAAAACGAACTCCAGAAATGCTTCCGTTTGCCCATTTTGATTTAAATATCAATTTGTATTCGTTGGCAGTAATCAATAAGTCTCCGCCGAAACTCTCTTTCAGATTAGTAAAAACAGCATCAAAGCTTCCTGTATTTAAGTAAAGTTTTTTCATTATTTCGGTTTGGTTAATAAAGCGGGAATTTGTACAAAACTCACCTTTGATTGTTATCTCAATTTCTTAATCCAAATTTCGTTCATATTGTCAGTCAATTCCTTATACAATTTTGAGGAGATATTTCATTATTCTAAGGTTCAAAGTTGCAGAGAGACAAAGTGACAAAGTTTTTCAAGTCAAGTTTTACTTTGTCCCTTTGCAACTTTGTCCCTTTGCAACTTTCAAAAAAAAAAGCAGCTGCTCCAAATAAATTTGAAACAACTGCTCATCAGCAAAATAAAAATACCAATCTATTTTTATTCTTTTAAGGTGTTAAGATTTTGAGCTTCTAATACACTAAGAAAAATACTTAGCAACTCAGAAGCTCAGAAGCTTTAAAAAAAAAATATTCTTTTAAGGCGCTAAGATTTTAACTTCTAAGACATTAGGAAAGTACTTAGTCCCTTAGCAGCTCAGAAGCTTAGAAGCTTAAAAATTACGTTAACTCGTTTACGTCTGAATTTTTAGAGTAATTGGCTTTCGGAATGTCTTTAAAAAATTCTGCTTCTTCTAAATCTGCCGTTGGGCCGTATCCTAATAAATGAGTTCCTTTTCCTCCGTCTTTAGTTTCGATAATATATAAAATCGACATATCATCTGGATCGCTCATTCCTTCATAACGATGATGTGCCACAATAAATATGTCTTCTGGTTTATAAGATACTTTACTTTGAGAATCTATCAGGCGGTCATTTTCAAATAAATAATTTACTGTATATCCTTCCTCCTGGTATCTTTTTATATTATCGGTTTCGTGTTTAGAATCTTCCCTTTTCATTGCTTTTTATTTTTATCTTTTATTCAAATTTCCGCATAGAAAAATGATAAAATTAACTCTAACGATTTTAATCTTGCCTCATTCAAAATCGCATTTCTGCGGATATTTATTTTTTACTAATTTTAATAAAGCTTAATCTAAAAAAAACAAACATTACCGATTTAAAGTAATGAAAAACGACCTGTTAAACAGGAACATAAAAATACAATTTGAATGAGTTACAACAATTATGATTTTTTGGCCAATGGAGGAGAAATGGGTGAACTTATCCGTGTCAAAGATTGGAATAAAACAGCTATGGGGCCAGTTGAATCTTGGCCTCAAAGCCTCCGTACTACTTTAGGAATTCTTCTAAACTCTAAATTTCCTATGTTTTTGTTTTGGGGGCCAGATCATATTTGTTTCTACAATGATGCCTATCGTCCTAGTTTAGGAAATAATGGCAAACATCCTTCTATTCTTGGAGAAAAAGGTGCCGATTATTGGCCTGAAATCTGGGATTTTATTAAACCTCTCATAGATCAGGTATTGCAAAAAGGCGATTCGACTTGGCATGAAGATCAATTATTGCCTATTTATAGAAATGGAAAATTGGAAGATGTGTACTGGACATTTAGCAATAGTCCTGTACATGATGAGAATGGAAAAGTAGCTGGAGTTCTCGTAATTTGCAATGAGACAACCCATCAGGTTTTGACGCGTACAAGGCTTGAAGAAAGTGAAAAACGTTTTAAAGACATTGTAAAACAGCTTCCAGTTGGAATTGGAATTCTAAAAGGTCCAGATCTGATTGTGGAAATGGCCAATGAAACGTATCTTCATATTATTGATAAAGAGGAAAACGAAATTTTAAACAAACCCATTTTTGATTCGGTTCCAGAAGCAGAGGAAACGGTTTTTCCTTTACTAAAGAAAGTCTATGAAACTGGAATTCCGTATTATACTGACGAATTACCAGTTAATTTAAATCGTTATAATAAGCAAGAATTAGGCTATTTTAATCTCGTTTTTTATCCGTTAAAAGATGAAAATGAAATTATTAACGGCGTTATTGTTGTCTCTTATGAAGTTACTGAAGAAGTAAAAGGAAGGCATCTTCTTAAAGAAAGCGAAAAAGCTTTTCGCGATATTGTAATTGACTCGCCAATTGCAATGGCGATCTTTAGAGGAAAAGATTTTATTATCGAAATGGCCAATAAAGCAATGATGTACAATATCTGGCAAAAGGAAGAAAAAGATTGTATTGGCATTCCTTTATTAGAAGTTTTTCCTGAATTGCAACAGCAAAAATACCCTGAATTATTGCAGGAAGTTTTGGTAAACGGAAAAACAATTCGCGAAAATGAAGCCGTTGCTTATGTTGATATTAATGATAAATTAAAGAAATTCTATCTCGATTACCAATACACTCCACTCTACGAAAAAGACGGACAGGCTTCGGGAATTATGTGTACTGTATATGACGTCACTTCTAAAGTAAAAGCTAGAAAAAAAGTGGAAACTGCAGAAGAGAGAGTTAGATTGGCAGCTGAAATTGGCGAAATTGCGATGTGGGATTTAAATCTTAAAACTAAAAAACTAATCTACAGCGATACTATTCTAGACATTTTTGGCTTTGAAAAAAACAGCAAAATTGTACATCAGGATATTCGAAGCCGCATATTTCCAGAAGATGAACATATTGTTGCTGAAGCTTTTGCTAAAGCGCTTAAAAATGGAATTTATAAATATGAAGCTCGAATTTTAAAAGTAAACAATTCTATTGGCTGGATTAAAGTTCATGGTAAAATCTTTTTTGATGAAAATAAAGAGCCCTCTAAAATGGTCGGCACTTTAATGGATTTTACTACCGAAAAACAAAATCAGCATGTTTTGATGAAAAGCGAAAAAAAATTCAGACTCCTCGCCGACTCTATGCCGCAGCTGATCTGGACGAGCGATACTCTGGGAAATTTAAATTATTTTAATCAAACGATTTACAATTATTCTGGATTGTCTAAAGAAGAAATTGAGAAAAATGGCTGGCTGCAGATTGTGCATCCTGACGATCGAGAAGAAAATGTCAAACTCTGGATGGAATCGGTTAAAACAGGACATGATTTTCTTTTTATTCATCGATTTAAGCGCTATGATGGCGAATACAGATGGCAGCTTAGCCGTGCAATTGCCCAAATGGACGAGTCGGGAAAGATTCAAATGTGGGTGGGAACAAGCACGGATATAGAAGAGCAAAAAAACTTTACTAATCAGTTGGAAGAACAAATTATTGAACGTACCACGCAGCTGGAATTGAAAAACCGCGATTTGGTCAATATGAATATCGAACTGCAGTCGTTTGCTTATATTTCTAGCCATGATCTTCAAGAGCCTTTGAGAAAAATCCAAACTTTTGCTAGCCGATTGGCCGATTTGGATGAACAGAATATTTCGGCAAATGCCAAAGCGTATTTAAATAGAATTGAGTTTTCGGCAAAGAAAATGCAGAATCTCATACAAGATTTATTGACTTATTCTAGAGCCAATTCTGCCGACCGTGTTTTTTCGAGAGTTAAAATAGATGAAGTTGCAGAAGAAGTAATAAGCGATTTTTCGGATCGAATTGAAGAAAAAAATGCTGTTGTAGAATATCACGATTTAGGAGAAGCCACTCTTATACAGTTTCAGTTTAGACAACTGCTTCATAATCTGGTCGAAAATGCGTTGAAATTTTCTCGTCCAGGCGTTGCTCCAATAGTAAAAATTTCGGTTACTGAAGTGGAAGGTAAATTATTGCCGAATGCTGAATTTAAAGATAAAATCTACCATCATCTTCAAGTTACAGATAACGGAATTGGTTTTGAATTGGAGTACAAAGAAAAAATCTTTGAAGTTTTTCAGCGCTTGAATACGGAAAGCGAATATCGCGGAACGGGAATTGGTCTTGCCATTGTGAAGAAAATCGTAGAAAACCATAAAGGTTTTATAACGGTTTCTAGTGAAAAAGGCAAAGGTTCAGTTTTTAATATTTACATTCCCGATTTATCTGAAATCAGTATCTAAAAACAAAATTAGATTGGTTCGGAATAAATTTTTGCCAGTCAATTTGCATAGCGTGCTCAATTGATTTTATAATGTCATTCATTAAAATGGGTTTCGTAATAAAGCAATTGGCACCTAGCTTACGGCATTTTTCGATAATACCAGGTTCGCTTGAAGTAGAATAAATTACAACGGGAATATCTTTTCTATAGTCTGAATTTCGAAGCTCTTCTAAAACATCGAATCCATTTTTTCCTGGCATATTCAAATCCAAAAAAACGACATAAGGCGTTGCAGGCGGATTAAAAATGGCATTTAAGAAATTTTCGCCTGCAGAAAATGTTTGAAGATTAATATTTTGAGGTATACTTTCTACGGCATCAGCAAAAATACACAAATCATCTTCGTCGTCGTCAGTATAAAAAATAGTAAAATCTATCATCGTCTTTTTGGCTTAGAAATTTATCTTTCAAAGATAGTGCAATTTTTTATGTAACAAAAAGGTACTAGCCCAATTTCTTACAAAACGGTATAAATTGAAATCTCATAATTTCTAAGTTGAATTATATAAGCTAAAAAAGGACAAAAAGAGCCAACTTTACTGGTATCTATTTTAAGGCAGATAAAAGTATTATTTGTCAAACGATTAAATATAAAAAACTTAAAAATATAGCATTATGGGCGATCATAAAGACCTTACAGATGAATTTGCAGTAGATAAAATAAAAGATCTAGCTGAGCATATTAAAACGTGTATGTTTTGTACTTATAAAGAATACAAAATACAATCTCGACCAATGTCGGTTCAGAAAATTGATGATTTAGGACAGCTTTGGTTTTTATCTGACCGAAATAGCGGTCAGAATGCTGAAATTACTCAGAATCCGATGGTTGAAATTTTCTTTGCGGAACCGCACGATAAGTTTTTAACCCTTCACGGTACGGCAACTATTTCGTATGATAGAAAAACTATTGAAGAATTATATAATCCAGCAGTAAAAATCTGGATGCCTGGAGGCATAGATGATCCGAATCTGAGTGTGATAAAAGTGGTTCCTGAAGATGGTTACTATTGGAACAACAAAAACGGAAAAATGGTGGCGATTGCTAAAATGACAGCCGCTTTAATAACAGGAAAAACAATGGATGACGGAATTGAAGGAAGTTTGAAATTGTAAATTATTGATTTTTTTAACCGCAAAGAGCTCAGAGGTTTACGCAAAGTTCGCAAAGAATTTTCCTGCTCTCTTTGTGGTTATTTTTTTGCTTTTGCGCATAATTTTGTTTCTCGCAGATTTAAATACTCAATATTGCGCATAATTTTTGTTTCACGCAGATCTAGCAGATAATGCAGATTTTTATTGCGGTGAGGAAATTTTTGCAGATTTCTAAATATCCAATTGCGCAGGTTTTGTTTCACGCAGATTTAGCAGATGATGCAGATTTTTATTGTGTTGAAGAGATTTTTGCAGATTTATAATCTGCGTAATTTTTTAACTCAAATAAAATCTCCTTGATCTGCTAAATCTGCGGGAAAAATTTTCTTACTCTGCGTTTATTTCTGCCACAGATTAGAAAGAAAATCTGCGTAAATCTTTAAACAGCAACAAAAATCCCCATAATCTGCTAGATCTGCGTGAAAAAAAAATTCACAAAGCTTAAAGACAACAGCTTTGCGAACTTTTAAACGCCTGCATTAAGTCATCTAAATAAAAAATCTTAGCGAACTTTGCGTTAATTTTTTGCCACAGATTAGAGATTAAAAGGATTAAGAATCTGCAAAAATCTCTTCAACAGCAACAAAAATCCCAAAAATCTGCTAAATCTGCGTGAAACAAAATTATGCTCAAAGCTATCTAAAACACAAAGCTTTGCGAACTTTTTAAACGCCTGCATTAAGTCTTCAAAATAAAAAAAACCTTAGCGCACTTTGCGTAAAAAAAAACTCACAGCAAAAAATAAACTAACCAGCCATTCTTTTCAATTCTAAAGCATTCAGAATGCCTGCTTCGCTCGCAGTATTATTAAAATAGACAAATCCTTTTTTGGAACGAATTTGACGATGCACATGCTGCAACTCTTCTGTAGAATAACTCGAATGAAATAATCTCGGAATTCCATGAAAGCGCATATAAAATAGCGGAAAATCTTTGAAAATAGTTTGAGGAAGATTCGGATAACTCACACTGCAAAACGTAATATTGTTTTCTTTAAATGAATTCCAAACCTCATCATTCCACCAGCTTTCGTGTCGAAACTCTATCACGTTTTTAAAATCATAGTTTAAAATTCCAATAATAGCATCCAATTTTTCTCTGCTAAAAGCATAACTTGGCGGAAACTGAAATAAAATCGCGGCGAGTTTGTCCTGCATTCCCTCCTTGCAAACCGCGTAAAATTCATTTAAACGGCTTTCGCAGTCTATCAGTTTTTTGATATGCGTGATTTCTTTCGGCACTTTGACCGAAAACAAAAAAGACTCCGGCGTTTTATTATACCAATTTTGGAAAATGCGAACGGTTGGAAATTTATAAAAACTTCCATTAAACTCGTACGTATCGAAGTGATGGCAATAAAACTCAAACCATTTTTTGGAAGGAAGATTATGAGGATAAAAAACATTCTTCCAAAAACTGTTATAAAAGCTGGAACATCCTATTATGACTTGATTTTTCATTTGTATAATTGTTGGCAGTTAGTGCAGAAAAAGCTTCTGCGTTTACGGGCTCCAGTCTGTTTCTTCTCAAACGGAAGATTGCATCTTAAACAGGTCGTTTTGGTATAAGCTACCCAATGCTTTTTGAGTTCAAACTTTTTCTTCCAGTACAAAAATTCAAAACTATAAATCGAACATTCAGCAATAAGCTGGCTTTTTATGTGAGGCGGAATTTTTTCTACAATCGATTCTGGATGAACATAACAGCGGTACAAAACTTCATTTTTAATAATGTTGCCTACTCCAGAAAAAATATCCTGATCTAAAATTACATCGCAGATCATTTTTTCGGGTTGCTTTTCCATACTAGTCTGAGCTTTCTTCGGATCCCAATTTTCATTCATCACATCAACACTCCAATCGTAATGCGAATTGACATCACCTTCTAGAATTTTGATGGAGCAAGTGTAAAAATTAAGTTCTCCGCTTTTAAAAACCAGACTTAGCCTTGGCTTGGAAGTTTTTCGCTCGTTTATTCGGTAAGTTCCAAACATGAGCATGTGGATTTTTACTGTAAAAGAATCAAAACAGATTAAGAAATGTTTTCCCCAGGTTTTAAAAGCAATAATGGTTTGATTTTCTAGACGAGAAATATCAATAGAAGTATTTCCAGATACAGAAATTATTTTCTGTCCAGTAAATTGCTGCACTTCTTCTTTTAAGATTACTATAGACGGACCTTCGGGCATATACTAAAATTTTATAAACTAAAAAGTGCAGTATGAGAACTGCACTTTTATTTCTTTCTTAGGGCTTTATTCAATTTCGGCAGCCTCAAGATTTACTGCACTAACAGCAACTTCTGTAAGTGTTTTATCTGCGCCTTTCTCTTCATCGAGCGTTTGTTCTAATAAAGTAGCGGCTTCTGCGAGACCTAGCGTTTCAGCAAATTGTCTCAAAGTACCATAAGTTGCAATTTCGTAGTGCTCAATTTTCTGACTTGCAGCAATAATTCCGGCATCACGCACCACTCCTAATTCGGTTTCTTCCAGCATTCCTTTTGCTTCTTCGATTAAACCCTCCATAGCATCGCATTTTTTTGCTGTTGCTTTTTGACCAATAATTTTAAATACTTCTTCTAAACGAACAATTTGTTCTTCGGTTTCTGTCAAATGATTGTCAATGGCATCTTTCAATTCAACAGAAGAAGCATTTTTAACCATTACAGGCAAGGCTTTGGTCAAGGCTTTTTCTGCCCAGTAAATATCTTTTAATCCGTCTTCAAATAATTCAGTTAAACCTGAAGCGGCATTCGATTTTGGTTTTGTAACTCCTCTTGGTGTGGTTTCTTTTGCAGCAGCTGTTTTAGTTGCTGTACTTTTTGCAGTAGTTGATTTTGCAGTAGTTGTTTTTTTACTATCTGTAGTTTTCATGGTAATAATTTTTTAATGATTAATATGATGATAAAATTACAGCCTCTGCTTTGGAAGGGGTTATAAGATTTCAACTTAAAATTCTATTCTAAGCATCTGTTAATTATACAATTAGACTTTAAAATCTTATAAGCAATTCTTTTATCTTCATCCTAGCTTTGTTAAGTATTAATCATTAAAAACTAGATGTCATGAATACTATCGATAAAAAAAATAGCTACAACGGAGATTTAAAAAATCATTTCTCAAATGACCGAAATATGAGTAAAGATCTTGATGAAGATATCAAACAGCCCGATAACAATGCTAGTGAAATCGCAGAACGAGGCTATATGGTGCGAAACGGGCATAATCCGAATGGAATAAATCCGTATGAAAATGATTTTGTGAGTGATGATGATTTAGATGATCTAAATGACGATTTTCATACCGACAGAGATCTCGAAGACAACAATGATGATATTTATGAGGTCGAACTAGAAGATGAAAATTATACGGAAGAAAATGACGAGTTTGATAATCCATCAGATCTTAAAGAAGACGAATACGACTTTAATGAAACCGAAGATGTCCTAGAAGACATTGATGACGAGGATGAAGATGATGATGACGATGATGATTATATCGAAGAGGATATAGATGAAGACGATAATGATTATATTGAAGATGATGTTCAAGAAGATAACGATGACGAAGAATATCCAGAAAATGATCCTCGCCGATTCTAATCTCATTTTAAAGAAAAGAAAAAACCGTCCCGATAAATCGGGACGGTTTTTTGAGTTTAAAATTTAACTACTTAATCTCCAATAATTTTCAGTACTGGAATATCGTCCATACGCGCCAGGCGTTCTGATAATCCCGCTCTGGCTTCGTTGAGTTCTTGTTCGGCTTTGCCTAATTCTTTATACCATTCTTCTTTTCCTTCAGATGAAGCCTCTATTTTTCGAACAATTTCATAAATTTCTCCCTCGGCTTCCATTACTTTCAGCCTTTTATAATAAGTCAAACTTTCTGTCATGTGGGCAAGCGCAATCATAGCCGTCAAAAACGGATGATTATTAGTCACATTTACCTCTTTTATTCTCCCGTGCTCCAATTCTACTTTTAAGGCAAAGGCAAATTCTTCCATATTAAAAGCTTCATGCTTGCTTTTCGGATCCAAATAGGCCTTAATCGCATGGACATTATTCATTGTAGAAAGATCGACATCTGTGTGCTTTGGATCACTTAAATCTTTAAACACAACATTGGCAATTGCTCGGGCTTCTGCCGTTGTCGGGTCGTTTTTTGGATTTTCGAAATCACGAACCGACCAATCCCAATTTTCAGGATGCACAGGCTTTATGTATTTTTCACAAAAATCTGTCACATCGTTTTTCAAGCTTACCATTGCGTCTTCTCTTTTAATGTAAACATCTTGATAAGCACCGCTTTGTGTTCCCATGACTTGCTGTTTTTTTTTATTTATTAAAACCACAAAAACGACACATTTTAAATAATGTGCCGTTTTAAATTTCTTGTATATCTGCTACTGCTCTTATACTCTTGATCTTCCGCTGATTAAAGAAATAACGAAAAGAACTAAAAATATAAAGAATAAAATTTTAGCGATACTAGCTGCTCCAGCGGCAATTCCACCGAAACCAAATATTCCCGCCACTATGGCTAGAATAATAAAAGTGACTGTCCAACGTAACATAATAATAGTTTTTTAGTTAATAATGATTTTGTTTGTATTCAAACTTTTAAAGCTTTTGGAGAGAAGCTCAACTCTTATATTTAGGCGCATTCTTGCTCAAAATTGACCTCATAATTTTTAATCAGTTCTGAGAATGCGGTTTCTGTTTTTGTAAAATATTTTCTGTTGCTTCGGCTTTTTTTAACCGAATCAAAGTATTTTTGGATTGAACCATCTTCATAAGTCGAAATCAAAAGCGGATGAACATAATAATCTTTGCAGACTTTTCTCGTGTTTCCGAGTGCTTCAGCAGTTAAATCAAAAGCTGTAATGATATTGTTTTTGATTTCTTTTTCATTAGAAGTGACTCCAATTTCCATTAAACTTTCAAAGAAAATAATCGAAGCGGCCCAAGTTCTGAAATCTTTCGCACTGAAATATTCGCCCGAAATAGCATGCAGATATTCATTTACCGCGTGACTGTCCAAAACCTTTCTTTCGCCGTTTTTATCGTAATATTTAAAAACTTCATAACCTGGAATTTCTTCACAACGGCTTACCAATTTGATCAATTTCTTGTTTCGAGTGGTAATAGTATGCTGTTTTCCCTTTTTTCCAATAAATTCAAATCGAAGCGAATTTCTATTGATATTAATATGGCGTTTTCTTAAAGTCGAAAGTCCGTACGATTTGTTGTCTTTGGCATATTTCTCGTTTCCGATTCGAATATGTGTTTCTTCCATTAATCGAATCACCAAAGCCGTTACTTTTTCTTTAGACCATTCTTTTTGTTCCAAATCAAGATCTACTTGTTTTCTGATGAATGGAAGTTTGGCTCCAAACTCTGCAATTTTGTAAAACTTAGTCTGGTTTCGAATCAAATTCCATCTCGGATGATAACGATATTGTTTTCTATTTTTAAGATCTGTTCCCACAGCTTGCAAATGTCCATTTGTAATATCAGTAATACGAACGTTTTCCCAAGCTGGCGGAAGAACTAAACTATTAATGCGCTTAATTTCATTTTTGCTTTTCACATTTCTTCCGTTTTTTTTATAAACGAAATTTTCTCCTTCGCGGCAGCGTACAATTGTCAATTGATGATCATTAATATATTCTAAGTCTAGTTTTTCAATAACTAGCTGTGGCGCTTTAATTAGCTGATTCATCAAATTTTCTTTTCTCGCCGCATTCATGGTATTTAAATTTTTATCACAGAAATAGTTTTGCTGTTTATTTTAATTATTTCTTAAAGACTTTATTAAGTCTTTTTTATTCATATAAGATCTTCCTTTTATGCCAACTTTACTGGCTTGTTTCAAAAGTTCTTCTTTTGTCCATTCATCATAAGGCTTTGCTTTTCCGCCTTTTTCTCCTGCATTGGGTGTATTGGCAATACGCGCCGATTTCTCTTTGCTGTATCCTTTTTTCACCAATGCTTCATACTGTTCTTCGTTTTTAATTCTTGGATCTGGCATGACTTTTATTTTTAGAATGTTTTGAAAAATCTCATAAGTCAAAGTTCATCAAAAAGTAAGGCGATTCTGTTATAGAATTTTGGTTTGAAATTTCAAATTTGTGGGATGGGAATTGTGAAAGTGATTTTGTAAAATATATTTAAGTTATGGAATGTTTGAAGCAAAAAAAATCCCAACTCTTTTGGAGTTGGGATTATATTATTTATAATGTATGTAAAACTGATTTTGAAATATTTCGTTTGAATCATACTTTTTCTTCTGCTTAAAAAACTCATCGGCTCTTGGATATACTTTTCTCATTTTTTCTCTGCTAATATGTAAGCGGTATGGAAGATAAAATGTTCCATTATTTTTAATTGCGACATCAACCAATTGACTGGTTAATTTTTTCATTTCGCTCTCTTCCTTTTCTGTTTTTTTCTGATTGAAAAGATACACAAATCCAAAAACATTTTGTCTTGCGTAGTTCATAAAAGTGTCATCATCTTTATTTACTGCACGAATTGTAATATTAAGCAAATCTAATTTTGATCGCTGTAAAATAGGTTTAATATCTCTTATGTATTGATTAAAATTTTTCTCTGGAATAAAATATTCCTGAAGTAAATCTGTAGAATTGGGATCTTTATTTTCAATTAAAGAGACGTGATCATTTAATAGTTCATTACGCGAAAAAATATTATGGTGACTTACTTTATTCATTCCATATTCCAAATCCCAACGAAGTCTTTTTCCGTATTCACTCCTAACAGAACTTCTAAAAACCAAACGTTTTAATTCTTCGTTTTTTTCATTCTGTTTTTTTATAGGAAGTAGCTTTTCATCCACTTCTTCAAAAAAATTAATCGTTGCTTCTTCCAAAAATTCTTGATTTGCAATCTTTAATCGTCCAAAAACCAAATTCACTTTAGGATTTTCTGAGATAAGCTTTTTATAATGTTCAACATAATTGTCTGGACTTAAACGGAAATATTTATATTTTAAAGCTTTATTATCGGTTACTTTTAATTTTACATCTAAGATGATTCCGAACAGACCATAGCCTCCTAAAACGAGTTTAAACAATTCAGGACGCTCTTGTCTGCTACATGTCAAAATTTCTCCTTTATCATTCATTAAAGTAAAAGAAAGTACAGAAGAAGAAATTGGCGGAGAATCTTTCTGCCATCCATGCCCGTTTACACTGATAGAACCTCCTACTGAAAAAGAACTGAAGGCCTGCATAATACTAATTGATTTTCCTTCTTTATCTAAAAATTCAATAGCATCTTCCCATAATGCTCCTGAACCAATTGTGAGAATATCGTTTTGTTTATCTAGTTCCATATTGTTGTATGGAAGCATATTTATTAAAATCCCATTTGGATAAATTGTATGTCCCCCCATGCTATGCTGTGCTCCTGCTATTGAAATTTTTAAATTTTGCGCTTTCGCATATTTTAAAATTTCTTGAAGTTGCTCTATTATTTCAGCTTTATCTTTAGGAACTTTTATAATAGTATCAACTTTAGTCAAATTAAGCTGGCTAGCATCATTTGTATATCCATTTGGTTTTTCCAGTTTAATGTCTTTTTCATTCAATTTAGTTTTTAAAATATGAAAAACTGGAATTGCAATTAAAACTAAAATAATCAAAATTGAAAGAATCCAAATCTGCTTTTTCTTCATAAATAATATATTTGAAATTGTTTTAGTTATCGTATTTCTTTAAGCTTAATAATTTTAAACATAACAAGACAATCAATCACATTTAATATTCTTGTAGTCCTTTGTTTTATCATCATATTCCATACAAGTCTTTTTTATCAAAACCATTTTGTTATTGACAACTTTATATTCGGCTCTTTCTACACTCCTACCTGCGCAACATTGATTGTGCTCGTAGATCCTTTTAGTTTTACTGTCAAATTCTAATGAAGTGCCAGTAAAACTGCTTTCAAAGTATTTTCCTGTTTTCGGATTGTATAGAAAATATATTCTAGAAGTATTTGGTCCCGCGTAACTGGATTCGAAAACAGAGAATTCTTCAAATCCATCAAAATTATAATCTCCTACATTTATATTGTAAAGTCCCCAAAGTTGGCATTGAATGTCAATTTTCTGGATTAATTTATCGGTCTTTTTCTCCAGAATTTTAATGCCGCTCACATTTGAATCTTTCGAAATAACAAGCATAAAATATTTATCTTTAAAAGAAACGGGCTGTAAAATCTCTCTTTCTTTCGATTCTAAATTATCATTTACATCTAACTCTTTTTCTAAACTGATTATAAGCTCTTTTCCTGAATTCAAATCTTTCCAGATTCCATTTAGCTGATTGCTTTTGGCATCATAATTTTCAAAAGTCAGTTTTGCGGTTTCTTTATCGTTTTTATCTTTCTCCGTAAAAACTAAAGCGGTTTCTACAAGCTTTGCATTCAAAACTATTGGCGTATCATAATTAGAATACGCATAGATTGCAGATCCTTGCCCGTCTGAATAAATATCGGTTACCAACTCAATTAGATATTTGTCTATGAAGCCTTTATAAGTAATTTGGGCTGATACAAAAGCTGTTGCTAAAAGAAATAGGATGGTAATTTTTTGTTTCATGAATTAAATATTTCATTTTACTCAATTAATAATACAAACATACATTTCTAATTATTAATAGCATCCAAATCCTATAACAATCCATAAAAATCGTGTAATTTTTTCTTACAGGTTCTCAATAATTTTACATCATAACATTTAAACTATTAAAATCATGAAAAAGTTATTATTAGCCGGACAAGCCATTTTAGGAGCAGGACTTATTATTTTATCCCTTCAATCTTGTAAAAACGAAACCAAACAAGAAGATCCTAAAGAAGTTGCAGAAGATGCAAACGAAGCAAAATTCGATTCTATTGACAGCAAAGAGGATGATTCTGAATTTTTAGTAGATCAAGCTGAAATCAATTTAGCTGAAATCGAAATTGGTAAACTGGCTCAGACTAAAAGTACAAACGCTGAAGTGAAAAAATTTGGTAAAATGCTTGTTGATGAGCACACTAAATCGGCTTCTGAAGTTAGTGCTTTAGCAAAAGCAAAAAACTTTACTCTACCAACTACTCTAACGGAAGAAGGACAAGAGGAATACAATAAATTAAACGAGAAATCGGGTGTTGATTTTGACAAAAAATTCGCTGATATGATGATCGATGGTCACGAAAAAGCGATTAAAAAATTAGAAAAAGCCGCAAAAGATGCTAACGATCAAGAAGTAAGAACTTGGGCTTCTAACAATATTGCAGGTTTAACAGCACATTTGGAACACGCTAAAATGCTGAAACAAAACCTAGACAAAAAATAAAATAAATTTAATTGGTTATTATTTATTTTTAAAGCAAGATTCTTAGGCTCTAAGATTCTATTGAGTATTTAAGAGCCTCAAATCTTTGCTATAAACCCCTCAAGAGTTGAATTGCTTGAGGGGTTTTGTTTTTTTTTTTTAAAGTTGCAAAGTTGCAGAGTGACAAAGAGGCAAAGTTTTAATAGTTTAGAAAACTTTGTGACTTTGTCGCTTTGTTACTTTGTCACTTATTTCAACGAAGCCATATCAATCACAAAACGATACTTAACATCTCCTTTTAATAATCTTTCGTAAGCGTCGTTTACGTCATTAATACCGATTACTTCTACGTCTGATGTGATGTTATGTTCTGCACAGAAATCAAGCATTTCTTGAGTTTCTGCGATTCCGCCAATTAACGAACCTGAGAAACTTCTTCTTCCTAAAATCAAACTGAAAGAAGTTACAGGAAGCGGATCCATTGGAGCGCCAACCAAAGTAAGCGTTCCGTCTACTTTAAGTAAGTTTAGGTATGAATCGATATTGTGTTCAGCCGATACGCAATCTAAAATAAAGTTTAGGCTTCTCGCATGCTGCGCCATTTGAGCTTCATCTGTAGATAAAACAACCTCATCTGCACCTAGACGTTTGGCATCTTCCGTTTTAGATAACGAAGTGGTAAAAACAACCACATGAGCACCCATAGCTTTCGCAATTTTGATTCCCATGTGACCAAGTCCTCCGATTCCAACGATTCCAACTTTCTGACCAGGCTCAACTTTCCAATGTTTTAACGGAGAATAAGTTGTAATTCCGGCACACAATAAAGGAGCAACAGCAGAAAGATCTAATTTATCTGAAATATGCAGAACGAAGCTTTCATCAACCGTAATACTTTGTGAGTAACCACCGTAAGTTTGTCCGCCTAAATGTTTGTCTGGCGAATTGAACGTTTGAATATTTCCTTCGTCGCAGAATTGCTCTAAATCATTTTTGCAATGTTCGCATTCTCTGCAAGAATCAACAAGACAACCAACTCCCGCTAAATCGCCCACTTTAAATCCTTTTACGTGATCGCCTACTTTTGTAACGCGACCTACAATTTCGTGACCTGGAACAAGTGGATATATTGTTCCGTGCCATTCATTTCGAGCCGAATGCAGATCTGAGTGACAGATCCCGCAATATAAAATTTCGATTTCAACGTCATGCGCTAAAACTTCTCTTCTTTTAATATCTAAGGTTTTTAATGGTGCTTCGGCAGCTTCTGTACCGAAGGCTTTTACGTTTTTTGTTTCCATATTTTTTATAGTTTGTTTTTTTGTTTCAGGTTTCAGGTTTCAGGTTTCAGGTTTTTGCGAGACGCAGAATTTCACGCTCCCGATAGCTATCGGGATTACAGATTAAAGCTGATTGACACAGATTTTTCTTTTCGAAAGCTTAATTAGATCATAAAAATTTAATTATCAAATAATTACACTCATAAAGTTAAAAAAACTTTGCGTCTTAGGGACTTAGTGGCAAAAAATCTTCGCGACAAAAAACCTTAGCAACTTAGAACCTCAGTAGCTTAGTAGCTAAAAGAAAAATACTCTTCGTCGGTCACTTTTTCTAACCAAGTTCCAGAGCCCTTATCAATTTCTGTTACGATTGTGATGTACGAATACGAACTTTCTGGAGTGGCTCCATACCAATGCTCAATACCTGGCAGAATCGTTAAAACCTGACCTTTTTGCAATAGATTAATTTTTCCGCCTCTTTCTTGATAATAGCCTTCTCCCTGCGTTACAATAATGAGCTGAAGACTTGCATTACTGTGCCAGTTGGTTCTTGCGCACGGCTCGAAAGAAACGTCTTTGATAGTAGTGTTTTCAGGATGAATTTCACTAGTTTGTTTTTTATATGACACCTCACCTGTCATATAAGTGTTTGGAACTTTACCTTCTTCTGTTACGGCTGTGAATTGTGTCGACATAATTTCGTTGTTTTTCGGGTTAATAATTTGTTTGAATTTTATTGATACTTATTTCAGTAAAATAACCAACGCATTGAATCTCCTTTCGAATGAGAATTTGATTTTTAATTAATTCGTTAAAAATGTATATGTTAGGTTGTAATCAAAATTTAAAACTAAACGGTAAAGCTGACATCGCTTTATGAAGTGTTTATTTAGTCATTCGAAAACTGATACAAAGATTCGTTGTTATTTCAGGGCAAATGTAGCACAATACTACAATGCCGAAATAACAATATTCAAACAAAAAATTAAGAAATTGAAACAATTTACATTCGAAGCGATTTCGGAACCGTTCCTGTAAGCCTTTTAAAGTAATTATTAAAATAACTCGGATATTCAAATCCAAGTGAATAGCCAATATCTGAAATACTCCAATCGGTATGCTGCAATAAAGCTTTGGCTTCGTTGATTACTCTTTCGGTAATATGAGCTGTCGTTGGTCTTCCAGTAACTTCTTTTACAGAACGATTTAAATGATTAACATGCACAGAAAGACTTTGCGCATAATCCTGCGGCGTTTTTAAAGCTAAAGGCTGATCTTTAGTTTCTATTGGGAATTGCCTTTCTAATAATTCTAAAAACAAAGAAGTAATTCTCGAAGAAGCATTTTTATGTTTAAAGAAATTCTCTGAAGGCTGCATTTTCATCGATTCGTGAATAATCAGATTGACATAACTGCGCATTAAATCGTCTTTAAATGCATAATCGGTTTCGTATTCTTCAATCATTTTTTGAAATAAAGAATCGATAAATACCTTTTGTTCAGCATTTAAAGTAAATATTGGTGTTCCACCTATTTTAAACAAAGGCGATTCGTGAAGTGTTTCTGATCGGTCTTTGGTTTTAAAGAACTCTTCTGTAAAAACGCAGGCATAACCTTCAAATTTCTCCGAAACCGTTTCCCAAGAATACGGAATAATCGGATTGCCAAAAAACAGAATCGTTCCGTCGGTCTCTATTCCGCGGTCAGCGTATTGTATAATGCTTTTGCTGGTATTGATGCAGATTTTATAAAAGTCCCTTCGGCTGTAAACGGGAACTTTACTGAAGTCTCCATTTATAGGATAAACTTTAAAACCCTTCATTTTTAAATCTGAAGTAAAATCGCAATTCTGTATATCTGTCTGATTATTCATTTTGCAAAGTTATGAAAATCAAATAATCTCGCAAAGACGCAAAGACGCAAAGTTTTTTCTTAACCATATAAGTCATATAAGTTCATTTTAAGCTAGACTTAAATAATTCTTATGTTACTTGTATGGTTTAATTTACTTCGCGACTTTGCGACTTTGCGAGATTAAAACTTTCGCGTGCTTTGCGAAAAACCTTAGCGTCCTTCGCGGTTAAATCATTTCACAATAATTGCAGAACTCTTTAGTCCTTTCGCCGAAGCGCTTAAAACAACTTCTTTAGCATTTTCTTCTTTTTGAATGATGATTTGAGCATAACCATTAAAAAGCTTTCGTTTCCAAGATTCTGCGGGTGTTATGACTTGAATAATTCCGGGATCTGTATTCATTACGTCCCAATCTTTTATTTTTTGTAATGGAGTTGTTGCGATGTGGATTGTATTTTTTCCTTGTTTTAGAATAGATGCATTCAAAATATATTTTTGAGTATCTTCTTTGCTTGGCTCGACTTTATTTCCGTTAACAAAAACGACTGTCTCTGCTCCTATTTTTTTATAAAAGAAACTCACAATATTAGTCGCGTCATTATTTTTCAAATCAAACTCTCCTTTGTAAACATACGATGGAGCTTGCTTTTTATAATCACGGTCTTTAAAAGCTTCTGTCCATTCGTTTTCAGAATAACTTGGCAATTGTTGAGGAAGAGAACTGGTCGTTCCTTTTTGTTCTTTAAGATTGCTTATGGCAACTAACGCAATGTCATCAATAAACTGATCGCTTTCTAATGAAGTTGGATCGCCGTTTCCTACTCCTAAAATTTTTCCTCCTTTTGTAGAAAACGTAATTTCATCATTTGCTGTAGGAACATGTAAATTATTCTTATCTGTAACTTCGACCGTTAAAACCGAAACATTTCCTTTCAATACATTTTCTTTATCAAAAGAAAGCTTAATATTTTCTGCTTTTCCAGTTGTTTTCTGAATGTCTGTCAAGACTTTTTTACCGTTTTTATAACCAATAGCTTCCAAAGTTCCTGCTTCGTATTTTACTTTCCATTCTAAATGGCTATTTAATTGCATTTTCTTTTTTCCTAAACTCTTTTTGTTTAGAAAAAGTTCTACTTCATCGCAATTCGAATATGCCCATACATCAATTTCCTGCCCTTCTTTTCCGCTCCAATTCCAATGCGGCAATAAGTGCAAAACAGGTTCTTTTCCCCACCACGATTTCAGATAAAAAACATTGTCTTTCGGGAAACCGCAAACATCCATCATTCCGAAATACGAAGTTACAGAAGGCCAGCCGTATGGTGTTGGTTCTCCGCGATAATCAAAACCTGTCCAGATAAACATTCCGGCGAGATAAGGTCTTTCTGCATAGAATTTCCAGCCTTCTTCAATGCTATAAAATGTTGGGCGCGGCTTTTTATCATAAGCACTCTGATAATGTTTGGCATCATCTGTAAAATAAATTCCGCGCGTTGCAAACGTAGAACCTTCTTCGGTTCCCATTCCTGGCTGATTCTTGAACTGATTTCTATGCGCATCGATATCTCCGTTTCCTAAATAATTATAGCCCATAATTTCAACTACAGAAGAAATCCCGCTTTTAAATCCGCTACTGATTCCTACTGTAACAGGTCTTGTCGGATCAATGCTTTTAGCAAAATCCTGCATGACGTTGGTAATTCTTTCGCCAGTAATGCCGCCTTCAATTTGCCATTCTTCATTACCAACCGACCAGCAGAAAATACTCGGATGATTACGGTCTCGCTCCATCATTTGCTGCAAATCATTTAAATGATATTCGTTGATCCCCATTAAACGGGTTTCATCAATAACCAGCATTCCTAGTTTATCACAAGCTTCTAGTAATTCTGGAGTTGGAGTATGATGCGAACAGCGATAGGCATTCGATCCCATTTCTTTCAGTTTTTTAATTCTGTAATATTGAAGTTCATCTGGCAAAGCCGTTCCAATTCCCGCGTGATCCTGATGGTTATTAGTTCCTTTTAATTTTACTGGTTTTCCGTTAAGGAAAAAGCCATTTTCTGGATCAAATTTTATAGTTCTAATTCCGAATGAAGTTTTATACTCGTCAATAACCTTTCCTTCACTTTTTATTTCTGTAACTAACTGATATAAATTTGGCGAATTAATATCCCACAAAAGCGGACTTGTGACATTTAATTTTGATGAGTACGAATTTGTTCTATAAAATTCAGGAGCCGAAACATTTTCAGAATTTACTGTTACTTCTTTTCCAAAAGCATCTAAAATGGTTTGTTTTATTTCAACATTTCCTTTAAAACGACCTTTATTTTCCAGTTTTACTTCCGCAGTAATTAAAGCATTATCACTTGTAATTTCTGAAGTTATATAAGTTCCGTTTTGCACTACATGAATAGGATTCGTCTTCTGCAAATAAACATGTCTGTAAATCCCCGCACCTTCATAAAACCAGCCTTCTTCCATCGAAGCATCCACTCGAACTACAATCGTGTTTTCACCTCCGTAATTTACATATGCCGTTACATCGTATTCAAATCCGTTGTAGCCACTTTCATGCGTTCCTAAATAAAATCCGTTGAAAAAGACTTTTGAATTTCTGAAAACGCCATCGAACTTTAAAGAAATAATACGCCCTAAATCCTCATTCGGAATCGTTATTTTTTTTCTGTACCAGCCGATACTTTTTTCGGGATAATTTTTTCCTGCTGCTTTAAATCCATGACTGAAACTCGCGCTTTCGCTAAAAGGCTGTTCGACCGCCCAATCGTGCGGCAGATCTAACTTTCTCCAAGCTCGGTCGTCAAAGTCTTTTGCAGCTGGTCCGTCGCCGAATCCAGTTTTGGTTAAGTACGAAAAATAGCCTTCTGCATGGCCAAAATCCTTCTTTGTATCGTATAAATGTCCAAATGAAAACTTCCAGTCTTTATCAATTAAAATAAGTTCTCTTGCCGATTTATTTTGAGCCAATAAATGGAATGAACAGAAGAATAAAAAGTAGAGAATTGTTTTTTGAGTAAGGGTGGTTTTCATAGTTAGATTGTTAGTAAAATCAGATAGCGATAAAAATAAGGCTTTTAGAGAACAAACATTAATAGTATTTTATCAAAATGTGATAACTCATTCATAACAAATGCTTCTAGAAGGGGTTTTAAAATTTAGAATGAATCTAATGGCTTTAGATTTAAAAATGATTTTCTTTTGATGTAATTTTATATTTAAATCATAAAAAAGCAATTACAGTATGAGTACTATTATTAACGAAAATAGACTCCAAACGACTTTTAAAAACCTCGATCATAAGATTAGCAAGCTTAATGATCAGAAGATTACTGCTTTTTTTGAATCTTTAGGATTATTAGAAAGAAAAGATGTTCCGAAAGACTTTTTGAATTGGGAAAACATATTAATCGTTGTTCCAAATCGACATGTGTCTCACGAACTGAAATACTATAAATATACGATTTCGAGAATTTCATTTCTTACGAATCCTTACGCAGATCAGATTCATATTTTTGATCTCAAAGATTGGAAAAATGCATCAGGAACCAAAACGCAGTTTCAGATTAGAGAAATGCTGAAAACGAGTTTTGGAGGTGTAAAGAAAGTTATTAAGGAGTCTTAATGTAAAATTCCAAAACTTAAAATTCCAAATTCCAATTGGGAAGATAGTTTAACCATATAAGCAATATAAGATAATTTAAGTTTGGCTTGAAATGTACTTATATTGCTTATATGGTTTAATTAAATTACTGCAACAAGCTGTTTATCTTATCCTCTAAGGCTTGTCCGTGAATGTTTTTCGCTATTATGATTCCGTTTTTGTCTACTAGAAAATTTAACGGAACAGATTGCAGCATGTAATCTCCAACCACTGGTGAAGTCCAGTATTTTAAGTCGCTTACGTTTGTCCACGGTAATTTTCCTTTTGCGATGGCTCCTGTCCACAATGGCTTTTTGGTATCCATAGAAACGCCGTAGATCGATAATTTATCTGGATAGGCATTGTGCAGTTTTACTAATAACGGCTGTTCTTTTATGCAAGGTCCACACCAAGAAGCCCAAAAATCAACTAAAACCAAAGAACCTCTTAAAGAAGAAAGCGCTATTTTTTCTCCTTTTGTGTCTGGAAGATCGATTTCTGGAGCGATGTCGCCAATATCTGTTCCTACGACTTGCGCATTCGAACTAGTAATTACACAGCATAAAAATGCCACAATAAGTAAAGTTTTTTTCATTATTAAGTTTATTTAGATTGTGGGACGAATTTCTCGCAAAGTCGCAAAGACGCTAAGTTCTTTTCTTAACCATATAAGTCATATAAGTTCATTTTAGGCAAAACTTAAATTATCTTATATGACTTATATGGTTTAATTCTCTCTGCGACTTTGCGAGATTAATTCTCATAGCAAATATAAAATTTCTTTGTTTTTAATGCTAAACTAATCTGTCACAATCATAAAATTATCACAAAAGCAAATCGGGAAATTGATATATCGGGAAAAGTCGATATATTTGCACCATGGAAACGATAGAAATATTTAAAGCACTTTCAAACAAATCCAGATTACAAATGCTGGAATGGTTAAAAGAACCCGAAATTAACTTTCCCGATCAGTTACAGCATGCTGGATTTGAGCATGGTGTATGTGTTGGCCAGATTCAAGCTAAGGCTGGTTTAACACAATCGACAGTATCCGAATACCTATCTATTTTACAGCGCGCTGGTTTTATTGAAGCCAAACGTGTTGGACAATGGACTTATTATAAACGTAACGAAGGTGCCTTTGAAGCACTTAGTAAATTAATTCAATCTAATTTGTAAAATTACTATGAGTACAAACAACCTGTTTTCGGCATTTAACTTAAAGTCGTTAAATCTGAAAAACCGAATCGTAATGGCGCCAATGACGCGCTCTTTTTCTCCTAATGGAGTTCCAACTGATGATGTAGCGGCTTACTACCAAAAAAGAGCTGAAGGTGAAGTTGGTCTAATTTTATCTGAAGGAACTGTTATCGACAGAAAATCTTCTTCTAATGATGCTAATGTGCCACACTTTCACGGCGAATTAGCTTTAAACGGATGGAAAAAAGTTATTGACGAAGTTCACGATGCGGGCGGAAAAATGGGACCGCAGATCTGGCATATGGGAATTATGGACAATCATCATTCTGGATGGGTTCCGCCAGTTCCATTTGAAGGCCCGTCTGGATTAAACCGTCCAGATTTTAGAAACGGAGTTTCTATGACCGAAAAAGATATTGAAAATACTATTCTAGCTTTTGGTAAAGCTGCGGCCGATGCTAAAAGATTAGGTTTTGACACGGTCGAAATTCATGGTGCACACGGTTATTTAATCGATCAGTTTTTTAGAGCTGAAACCAACTTACGAGAAGATATTTACGGAGGAAAAACTTTGCCAGAACGTAATCGTTTTGCTATTGAAGTGGTAAAAGAAGTGAGAAAACAAGTGGGAAATGACTTTGCCGTAATTATGCGTTTTTCTCAATTTAAACCTTCTGATTACAATTATAAACTGGCTAAAAATCCACAGGAATTAGAAGCTTGGCTTACGCCTCTTGTTGATGCTGGTGTTGATATTATTCACGCTTCTCAACGTCGTTTCTGGGAACCAGAATTTGAAGATTCTGATTTGAACTTTGCAGGATGGGCTAAAAAAGTAACTGGAGCGCCAACTATTACGGTTGGTTCTGTGGGACTTTCAAGTGATTTCTTTGGTGCATTTGCAGGAGAAAGTTCTGAACCAACTTCATTAGAAGAATTAAACAGACGTTTCGATAGAGGCGATTTTGATTTGGTTGCTGTTGGAAGACCACTTTTATCAGATCCGAATTGGGTTGCTAAAATCAAAGCTGGAAAAACAGATGAATTGAAAGGTTTCAGTAAAGAAGCTTTAGGACAATTGGTTTTGGAGTAAGGGACAAAGTTGCAGAGATACAAAGTGGCAAAGTTTTTTTACTTTGCAACTCTGTATCTTTGTCCTAGAAAAAAGAAAGGGATAAACTTAACTGTTTATCCCTTTTGACTATCTATAATTTTCAACGGTACAAAGTTACAAAGCCTTATTCTCTGTTACTTTGTTACTTTGTTACTTTGTTACTTCCCCAACAACTTGTCTTGTTTGAAACTTTTTCACTAGCCAGTTTCTAATTGGTTCGTCGTATAATTTTAAACACACAAAAGCGAGTACGATACTTACAATCAAAACTCCGATTCCTTCCAAGTATCCATTTGCCATAGTCACTTTATTGTCTACAACCCAAGCGGTAAACCAATAAATTAACGGATAATGTGTAATGTAAATTGGATACGAAATATCTCCTAGCAGTTTACAGATTTTAAGCGAGAATTCATTTTTAATCTCTCCTCCTGCTCCAATTGCGACGATAAGAGGAAAAATAAAAATAATGGCAATTGATTCGTATAAACCATTCATCCAAAGGCTATTTTCGTCTCCAAATCTTGGTACGGCTAAAACAATTGTGATTAGAATACTGCAGATCCAAAAAGCATTTTTTACATGAATTAATTTTCCTAAACGGCACAATAAAACTCCAGCAAAAAACGGATACAATAGACGCGTAAAACCGACATTCAATTGTTCTAAATTTAATGACCAGCCACCGATTACGTCTCCTTTTGGTCCTAAAACGGTATAATTAACTAACAGTCCGGCAAATATCAGCACGAAAACCGATAGTACTTTATTCGAAAATTTACGGAAGATTAAGGCGTACAAGATGTTTGCAATATATTCGAAAAATAGCGACCACGCCGGACCATTTAAAGGATGCATTTCTCCCCAGCCTCTAATTTCTAAAGAAGGCGGAATTGGCAATAACGTAAATCCGATTACCATGGTTAAAATTACTTTCCAGACTTCCATTCCGCCAATCATTGGGAATAAAATATCTGAAGCTTGAAAATAATAAAATATAGCGCCAATGATCATTCCCATAATTACCATGGGCTGCAAACGAATTAATCGGCGTTTGTAAAACTCCCACTGCCCCATTTTTCCCCAGCGGTCATCGTAGGCATACGCCACAACAAATCCAGATAAAAGAAAAAAGAAGTCTACAGCAAGATATCCGTGATTGATAATTTGCACAAAACGGTTTCCGCCTGCAAAAGCTTCAAAAATATGAAATGCGACTACTAAAATCGCTGCAACACCACGCAATCCGTCCAGAATTTCGTAATGTTTTTTTGGTTTAATATCAGATGAAATTGAACTCATTTATGTTTGGTTAAGTTAAGTTAGTTGTAGATTTTAGATTTTAGATTTTAGATTTTAGATTTTAGATTTTAGATTTTAGATTTTAGATTTTAGATTTTAGATTTTAGATTTTAGATTTTAGATTTTAGATTTTAGATTTTAGATTTTA
>NZ_JBYNWZ010000013.1:0-101969 GCF_057799715.1 Flavobacterium sp. 38
CCTGTGCTCCATCATCTCCTTTTGGACCTTGTGCTCCTGTTGCTCCATCGTCTCCTTTTGGACCTTGTGCTCCAGCTGCTCCATCATCTCCTTTTGGTCCTTGGATTCCCTGTGCTCCATCATCTCCTTTTGGACCTTGTGCTCCTGTTGCTCCATCATCTCCTTTTGGACCTTGTGCTCCTGTTGCTCCATCGTCTCCTTTCGGACCTTGGATTCCCTGTGCTCCATCATCTCCTTTCGGACCTTGTGCTCCAACAGCTCCATCATCTCCTTTCGGACCTTGGATTCCCTGTGCTCCATCGTCTCCTTTTGGACCTTGTGCTCCAACAGCTCCATCATATCCTTTCGGACCTTGGATTCCCTGTGCTCCATCATCTCCTTTTGGACCTTGTGCTCCTGTTGCTCCATCGTCTCCTTTTGGACCTTGTGCTCCAGCTGCTCCATCATCTCCTTTTGGTCCTTGGATTCCCTGTGCTCCATCGTCTCCTTTATCTCCTTTGTCACCTTTAGCACCAACTAAACCAGCTAAAGTGATTTCGTTTAAAGTTTCATTCTCATCCTTATAAGTCAAAATCTGGCTTACGGGATCGTATTGCAATGAAGTTAACGTTGTAAACTTTTTCACATCACCTGCAACATCTATAGTCACAGATGTTCCGCTTTCATTGGTGTACGTATATGTACCGTTTGAATTGTTTACTAATTGGGTCACTGTTTCATTAGCCCCATTAAAGTCTTCTCCATCTGTAATACGCAACCACTTTCTTCCGTTCCAATAATAGAATCCTGGAATTACATCGTTAATGGTTTCTGTATTATAAACCATCAAACTGACTGCTGCATTCCCTACTACAGGTGCCAGAACTGAAGTTTGGGTTAATTTAATACGGGGTATTAACATCCCCTTGTTGGTTGCCGCAATATCCAATTGAGCTGAAGAGTCTGGATCTGATGTCCCAACTCCCAACTGTGCATATCCTACTGCCGAAAAAGACAGTGAACAGACCAGCCCGAAAAATATTCTCTTGATTTGCATGATAATAATTGTTAATTAAATTACTTTGCAAAGTACCTTCTAAACGGCGTGAAATTAGATTCAAATTCTATCAGATTAGGACATTTCTTAGCTTCTGAAGCTTCGTAAAAACTCAATAACTTCAGTTATATCAAAGCTTTAACTAATAAAAATCGATTTTTGACTAATTGCTTCAATTTCACTTCCTAACGTTATATCTCTTAAATATTACGAAAGAATTTTCTTTCTTTTTTAAATTGTTTTTAATTTATTTATCGAATATATTGAAGAGATTTCCAGTATAAAACACTAAAAATCAAGACAAAATAAAATGAAATTAAATGTTTAACTACTAAAGAAGAGTTTGATTTTTTCTATATATAATTTCATATTTTAAATTATACTAGACTTTGAAAAACGTGCCCTAAATAGATCAAAAACTTTAAGGTTCTTGTTATTATTAATACAATTTTTTTTGCATTAAAATGGAGCTAGCCCTTTGCTATTGCTACTTTATGGTAAATATTTGTCGATTATAAATCTTAAGATAATTTCATTTATGGGAAAATAGAACTAAAAAATGTATGAAGTAAATTATCCATGTGAATCTCCAGATGACAGCTTGCAACTAAGGAATTTTATAAATACTAAAAATCAATTTTAACTCTATTTCAATTAAAAGCAATTCGACTCAACACTACACAAAACACTGATTACCAACAAACTAAAACCAAACAAAACAGCTTTTATATAAAAAAAAGAGCTAACTTTAAATATTCTTCTGTAAAATATTTCATCATAATTAATTCTTATCGTATGAATTTCAAAATTTTACTTATCCGAAAAATATATTTAGTGTCGCTACTTTTATTTACTACAAATACATTTTCACAATGTTTTGAAATTGAAAGTATATTAGTTGATGCCTGTAATAATACTCAAGAAGGCTTTAATGAAATGGTCCGTTTTAAAGTAGGAACTGCTCCTTTAAATACAAGCACTTTATCGGCAGTGTGGCCAAACAATTCATGGAGAGGCATTATTCAAGATGCCACAACGGGATTGATAGTTAGTCAGTTAAACGCCGATATTGCAGCTGCAGGTGGTTGTGGAGAAATACTAGAACCATCAGGAGGAGTGCTGCCTCCTAATGCAACGGTTATTCTGGTGACCAGCTTTAATATGAGTCCGTCGGCAAATCCCTTTGGCCCACTGTCTGAAGATATCTATATGATCTTTCAAAATAATCCTTTAGTGAGTATCGGGCATTTTGCTAATTATTCAACTGCTCCTCCAAATAACCGAACCTTTTCCATGGATTTTGGCGGTGGCTGTTCAGATTCAGTCATTTACGACAAATCTCTTTTAATAATGCAAAATGGAACTCCAGGAGCTGAAGATGGCGCAACAGTTAATTTTACTCCCTCTGGAATAGCAACTTACGTAAATAATGGCTGTAAAGCTCCTGTACCTCCTTTTACGGTAGATGCAGGACCCCCGACTTTGACCGCTTGTGCTGGTGCCGTAATTTCTTTAAGCGGTACTGCGCAAGGACAGCAATCTGTTGCTTGGTCGTCTCCTGTTGGAAGTTTTTCATCAGCAAATACAACGGCTAGCAATTATACCATTCCGCTTGCATCTGGCGGAAGTGTTATTATACTAACTTTAGAAGCAACAAGTATTTGTGGAGAAAAAATTACTGACGTTATAAATTTGAGTGTAACACCAAATACAATCCCTAATTTTGATGCGACTCTCAGTTTATGCAATGGCGCAACTGCTCCAGTTTTAGCTTCTGCTTCTCCCAACGGAATTACAGGAACGTGGAATCCCGTTGTGATTGACAACACCCAAAACGGAACCTATACTTTTATGCCTGATGCAGGCCAATGCGCCGCTTCCGCGACTCTGACCGTGACGGTTAATCCGAATCTCACGCCTGATTTTGATGCCACTCTCAGCTTATGCAATGGCGAAACGGCTCCAGTTTTAGCTTCCGATTCTCCCAACGGAATTACAGGAACTTGGAATCCCGCTGCGATTGACAACACCCAAAACGGAACCTATACTTTTACGCCAGATGCAGGCCAATGCGCCACTTCCGCCACTCTGACTGTGACAGTCAATCCGAATGTAACGCCTGATTTTGACACCGCTTTATCTTTATGCAGTGGCGCAGCGGCTCCAGTTTTAGCTTCCGCTTCTCCCAATGGAATCACAGGAACTTGGAATCCAGCTGCGATTGACAATACCCAAAACGGGACTTACACTTTTACGCCTGATGCAGAACAATGCGCCGCTTCCGCAACACTGACCGTGACGGTCAATCCGAATGTAACGCCTGATTTTGACACTGCTTTATCTTTATGCAGTGGCTCGGCGGCTCCAGTTTTAGCTTCTACTTCTCCCAACGGAATTAGCGGAACATGGAATCCAGCTGTGATTGACAATACCCAAAACGGAACTTATACTTTTACGCCTGATGCTGGCCAGTGCGCCGCTTCCGCCACTCTGAATGTGACGGTCAATCCGAATCTCACGCCAGATTTTGATGCCACTCTCAGCTTATGCAATGGCGAAACGGCTCCAGTTTTAGCATCCGCTTCTCCCAACGGAATTAGCGGAACATGGAATCCAGCTGCGATTGACAATACCCAAAACGGAACCTACACTTTTACGCCAGATGCCGGACAATGCGCCACTTCGGCAACCCTGAATGTGACGGTCAATCCGAATGTAACGCCTGATTTTGATACTGCTTTATCTTTATGCAGTGGCGTCACGGCACCAGTTTTAGCTTCCGCTTCTCCCAACGGAATTACAGGAACGTGGAATCCCGCTGCGATTGGCAACACCCAAAACGGAACCTATACTTTTACGCCTGATGCAGGGCAGTGCGCCACTTCCGCCACTCTGACCGTGACGGTCAATCCGAATGTAACGCCTGATTTTGACACTGCATTATCTATATGCAATGGCGCGGCGGCACCAGTTTTAGCTTCTGCTTCTCCCAACGGAATTAGCGGAACATGGAATCCCGCTGCGATTGACAATACCCAAAACGGAACCTATACTTTTACGCCTGATGCAGGACAATGCGCCACTTCCGCAACACTGACCGTGACGGTCAATCCGAATGTAACACCAGATTTTGACACCGCTTTATCTTTATGCAGTGGTGCAGCTGCTCCATTTTTAGCTTCCGCTTCTCCCAGCGGAATTAGCGGAACTTGGAACCCCGCTGTAATTGACAACACCCAAAACGGGACTTATACTTTTACGCCTGATGCTGGCCAATGCGCAACTTCGGCAACCCTGAATGTGACGGTTACTTCATTGAAATATACTATAGCGCAAGATTGCGTAGACAATAATTATGTAATAGAAATAGTAACGGATCCTTCTATTTCTTCTTCCGATTATACCTACTCTTGGATGAACGATAAAGGAGATTTAATAGGCAGCAATAGCTCTACTCTAAATTTCACAGATTATGCACTACAAATTAATGATAAATCGATACTTTCTTTACCATTCAAAGTTATCGTTAGCAGCGGATCTTGTCAAGTTGAAGAAACATTTGAAATAACAAATACACTGTGTGGCATCCAAAACGCCATTTCTCCAAATGATGATGGAATAAACGACAATTTTGATCTCACCAATTTTGATGTAAACAATGTCAATATCTTTAATCGATGGGGACGAGAATTATATCAGTTTAAAGGGGAATATGTAAATCAATGGCATGGCCAATGGGACGGAGGCAATAAACTTCCGAGTGGCACTTATTATTACATTATTTCTACTGAAAGTGGCGACCGAAGAGCGGGTTGGATATTCTTAAGCTATTAATTCTGCATCGCAACATTTTGCTTTACAGCCTTTTTTTGTTTTGAATCTAACAAACGAAAAGAGGTTACAGCTTATCCATTAGCTCCATTTCTAACAAATCAGCAACAGCCTATATTCGCCTTCATTTTCTATTGGCGCTCTATGAATACATGGTTGTACTTTTTGTTTCGGATGATCTACAGCCAGACGCCAAAGATGCATTTTACCTAAATTAATTGGTTCAGCATTCTCATGTAACTGATAATGCAAATCAAAATAATTCTCCTTCAAAAAATCTTCAAACTCTTCCTCTGGTCCATCATGCAGTTCTTTTAGCTTTTCTCTGATTTCTGGAATTAAGATTTTCTGTTCTGCTTGCGCATTAGAAACAATATCACTTGCAACTCCGTGATAAGTGCATAAAAAAGTATCGGTTGCTATGGGAGAACGATCGACATGAAACGAATACACATCAGTAGAGATGAAATCAAATTCGTCATCGCGCTCGTAACATTTTAGCAAATTAAGAGAAGGAGAAGCTCCAAAATCTGCTAATAATTGCAAATCGTTTAAAATTATTTCTCTTGCTATATTTCCCTTCTCTGAAAGCTGGAGCCTGTTTAAATCTTCTGCATTAACTTCTGTTATATTTTCTTTTAAAGATAACTTGGCTACAATTTCATTAAAATCTCCATCCAAATTTCTATACCAGCACAGAGCATTCATTTCTCCTTTGAAACTCGTCTGCACAAGTTCTGAAAAAGTAGACACTACACCTATTTGGCTGTTTTCAGAAAATATAGTATTCATATAATTAATTTTATTTCAAAAATAAAAAAACCACTCTAATTCAAGAGTGGTTTTATAAAGAGTGTATCTTTTATATTTTTATTTGCCGCTAGATGCAGTAATTTTTCCTAACTGTAATCTGAAATCTGGTCTTTTTGGGTTGTAAGCATCAACAAATGTTTCTTTATTATCTGCGTGTGAATACACATTTGAGAAAATACTGTTACCATACCAGTTCTCTAAATCTGCATTATCAGTCATACCTTCTTTAAAGATGTTACCGCTGCACTGGTTAAAGAACATTTCTTCAAATTTAATTTTCTTCAAATTGTCACCGTTGATTTCAGTTTTGCTGTCTAATAAAACCGCAGGGTTAAATCCTGAAACAACACTTCTTTTTAATTCAAGAGAAGCATTTTCAGCCACATAAACCGCTTCTTTTACTAAACCAGACTGAATGTCCGCTTTAATGTTTTCGCTATCGTTAAGCATTGTAATATTTGAAGCAGAAACAAAAGTAGCTTTTTTAGTAAAGTCCGTTTCGTTTTTCTTTTCGAAAGCTTTAACCTCCAAACATCTAGAACCATCTTTATTACTTGAAAGATAAGAAGATCTTACTGCAAGAGAATTAAATAAACGGCACTGAGCACCTTGTGTAAATTTAAAATCGTCATTAATTGACTTGTATGAAACCAATTGAGAAGCATTTACATCTCCGCCGTAAAAGGCAAAAGAGTCACCTCCTGAATAGCTTACCATAATATTTTCTATAACGGTTTTGTTTCCTACTCCAGCAATAGTTAACGCATTAAAAGTATCTGCGCCTTTTACTTTTTTACCAGCAAATTCAATTCGCACATATTTTAAAATACCAGAGCTACTAGCCTGATTGTTTCCGCCGTATACAGTAAGAGAAGGCTCAAGATCCATATTGTAAGATCCTGCACTTCCAAATTTATTAATCGGTGCATCTCCTAAGATTACCAGACCTCCCCAGTCCCCTGCTTTTCTCATACTGCTGTTTGAGGTAAATACAATAGGGTCTGTTTCTTGTCCTTGCGCCATGATCTGTGCTCCTTTGGTGATAACCAATGTACCTTTTGTACTAGCATCTCCAATGATTACAGTTCCAGGTTCGATAGTAAGAACAGCGTTATTTGTTACATAAACATTTCCTTGAAGAATGTATACATTCCTTTTCAGCAGTTTTGTATTCTCTGTAATATTTCCAGCTAAAATTTGATTGGCATCTTTAGAATCGGACTTTTGAGGTTTAAATTCAGTCCAGTTGTCTAGCCAGTTGCTATAACCGATGATTCCTTTTTCTTGTTGAGCATTTACGCTAGCTGCTGTAAGCAACAAGCATACCAGTAAAGTAATTTTTTTCATAATCTTGGGGCTTATGATATTATTAAAATCTTTGACACATTAGAGAGATTTTTTACTTATCAATAAAGTGTCTTCAACAAATTTAACTAGAATAGTTTAAAAATCCACAACTTTTTCCGCATTTTAACAATTAATAACCGTGAATTAACAATAAAGAGGTTTTAAACGCCCTCAAACGAGTCTCAGCCGAGAAAAATTAGGGAAATTAAACATTAATTTTACCTAATTTATAGCGAAAATGAAAGTCAAAAAAAGCTGCCTCAAGTAGAGACAGCATTTTTTACTATTTATTTCAAAGTTTTTTTCTTTTAATTACAGCGATTATGCTTATTTCACTTTCTCTGGCAAAGGCAATTTCCATGTGCCATTTATTGCATCTTGTTCAGGTCCATAAATTCTCATCACAAAATTAAAATCTTGATTTTTAGGAGTCGGAAGCCAATTGCTTTCCTTGTCTTTTCCTGGCGATGCCGAGTATAAATAAAGAACTAAATCTCCGTTAGGTTCGTATTTCAAACCTTTTGTTTTCTGCCCTATCGAATAACGATTAATCGGATTAGGAACCAAAAAGCGTTTCGGCAAATTGTATAGTGTTATACTCCAAAAATATTTTGCTTTTGGAACTTGGTTTTTTGAAAATCGAAGCACATAATTATTGTTTCCGTTTAGTGCATTTTTATCTTTATCTACCGCAGTTCCTACATATACCGCCTCTTCTTTAGTGTTTCCGTAAAGTCCCATTGCGGCTGCGGCAGCGCGGTTTACATAATTATTTTTAAGAGAGGCTCTTGTGCCAAATAAATCTCCTGCATCGGTAGTTTTACTTATAACCGACTCAAGTTCTTGTTTTCCTTCTGCAATTCCTTTCTCAATTGCTTTGATCGTTTCGGCATCTAATTTTGAACTGTCAAAAGGCACTCCTGGAACAATTCCTATTTTAGAAAACTGTGCTCTGAGTTCTTTTTCGCTATCATCTTCTTTAGTATACTGCAATAAAGCATTTAATACATTGATAAATTCAGGAGAACTGTAATCCGATTCTTTCCAAACCGGAAGAGGCATATTATACTTTTTAGCAGCTGGAGCCGCTTGTTTTGTAAACTCATGCAATGAAGTTAATTTGTACTGATCCTGAATTTTTTTAAGATTTGGAATATCACTTGGGCTATCCAGTTCTGTACGCCCAATCAGAAATATTAAATTTGTTTCTGAGCGTAGTACTTTATCAATTCCTGCAGGTGTTTCTCCTTTCCAGTCAGGTCCGGCAATAAGGTATTTCCCGCCATTATTTCCAGATACACGCGAGCCCAAATACTCATAATTGAAAGTATAAAGATCAACGAACTGCATTACAAAATAGCGATTTCCTTCAATTTTAGGAATCTGAAGCACTAACGGCTCATCTGAAACATTAAGAGCCGCCATTGAATACGGAGTATCATTATTTATTGTAACAACCAAAGTATCTTTTGGAGTGGCACTCGCTGTCGAACTTTTGAATTTATTAAAACCGCTATAGGTTTTTGATTCTTTATCAATTGCATTCGCATATATGGCTTTATAGTTATAAAACATCGGATAACCATATATCCACGCCTGCTTTGCAATAGCTGTTATCGAATCTGTAGAAATTGAAGCATTTGCAGTGTTTGTACTGTCTTTTGAAGTTTCTTTTTTACAGGCTGTTAATGTTAAAAGTGCTGCACTTATAATAAAAAATAGTTTTTTCATAATCTTACGTTTTTATACTATTAAAATTAGTTTTTTAGAAAAATGCTAACCTTATTTAAATGGTAAATTTGGTTGCAGATTATAATTTGAAACCATTTTTGATCTTTAAATCTTGAACTGAATTTTTAAAATCTTCAACTATTTATCGAACAGCAAGAATGAATTAAGTGCTACAAACATCTGTTAAATGTTACGAAAATTAATAAGATATCTCACGGGAAAAATGTATATTTGATAGAATAGAATTTTGAATATCGTGCAGAAACAGACTATACCACATACTTTTATTTTTCCTAAAACTCCAACTGGAGTGGACGGTTTAGACGAAATTACTGATGGCGGATTCCCAAAAGGACGTCCAACTTTAATTTGCGGCGGCGCAGGCTGCGGAAAAACACTCCTTTCTATGCAATTTCTAATAAAAGGAATAACCGAATATAACGAACCTGGTGTTTTCATGTCGTTTGAAGAACCTTCAGATGACCTTACTTTAAATGTAAAATCCCTCGGCTTTGATCTTGAAAAACTGAAAGCAGATAAAATGCTGGTAGTAGATCATGTAAGAGTCGAAAGATCTGAAATCGAAGAAGCGGGAGAATATGATCTTGACGGACTTTTTATACGTCTCGGGCATGCCATTGACTCCATAAAAGCAACGCGTGTAGTTTTAGACACCATCGAAACTTTATTTTCAGGACTGGATAATCAGGCTGTATTAAGAGCAGAATTGCGAAGGCTGTTTCATTGGCTTAAACAAAAAGGCGTTACAGCTATAATTACTGGAGAACGCGGAGAAGCGACTTTAACACGACAAGGGCTGGAAGAATACGTTTCAGACTGCGTAATTGTTTTAGACCATCGCGTTATCGAACAGATTTCTACCAGAAGACTTCGCATCGTTAAATACAGAGGATCAACGCACGGCACCAACGAGTATCCGTTTCTAATTGATGAGGACGGAATTTCTGTTCTGCCTATTACCTCTTTAAAATTAGACAATGAAGTTTCTTCCGAAATTGTCTCGACGGGATTCACCGGTCTTAATGAAATGTTTTATCAGGGCGGGTTTTATCGCGGCAGCAATATTTTGGTCTCAGGAACTGCGGGAACAGCAAAAACAACTATCGCCTGTTATTTTGCTACAGAACAGTGCAAAAACAACGAAAAGACGATTTATTTTGCTTTTGAAGAATCACCTCAGCAATTGGTTCGAAATATGAAATCTATAGGCGTTGACCTACAGCAGTATATAGACAACGGCACGCTTCAGATACATTCTTCCAGACCTTCACTAAACGGACTAGAACTGCATTTGCTGACACTCAGAAAATTAATCAAAGAGTTCAAACCTACTACAATAGTTATTGACCCCATTAGTAATTTAATTTCTGTGGGAAGCGATCATGAAGTACGCTCTATGCTAGTAAGGCTCATTGATATGCTTAAAGTAAACAATATTACGGCGCTGTTTACTTCGTTAAATAAGCAGACAGACAATATGCGTCCCGATCTTGCAGAAGAATCGGTTTCTTCTCTTGTAGATACGTGGATAACAGTGCGCGATATGGAAGGAATTGGAGAACGCAACAGGGGAATTTTTATTATAAAAGCACGCGGCATGGGACATTCCAACCAAGTTCGCGAATTTGTTATTACCGATAATGGCATCGAATTGCTTGATGTAGAAATGGGCCCGCAGGGAATACTTACCGGCGCAGCGAGAAAATCATATAAGTTTAAGCAAACCTTATCTGATATAAAACTGCAGAACGAAATCAGCAGAAAAGACAGAGAGATTGAGCGCAAACGCAAAGTTCTTGAAGCCAATATAGAAGCTCTTAAAAATGAATTTGAATCAGCAGAAGAAGAATTAAGCATTCTTAAAGCCACAGAAGAGCTAAATAAAAATATCTCTGCAAAAAAGAAAGAATAAATGGAAAATGAAGTTGCAGAATGGCAGTTACTGCTCTATATAGCAGGCCAAACACCGAAGTCTATCAAGGCATTGGAAAACATAAAAAAATATGCTGAAGAACATTTAGCAGGCAAATACAGTATCGAAATCATTGATCTTCTCAAAAATCCACAGTTGGCAGAAGGAGATCAGATATTAGCTGTGCCTACTCTTGTCCGTAAATTTCCAGAGCCTATACGTAAAATTATTGGAGATCTTTCTAATAAAGAAAGAGTTCTTGTAGGGCTGAATATTAAGCCTTTAACAGTTTAAAAAATGAAAAATGAGCCTGATGATACAAATACGTCGAGACATAAATTAACTCTTTTTGTCTCTGGTATGTCTGTTAATTCAGGACATGCAATAGAGAATTTGCGAAGAATCTGTGACGAACATTTAAAAGGTAATTACGATCTGGAAATAATAGATATAAATCGCGAAAAAGAACAGGCCGTTCTGCATCAGATCGTGGCTATTCCAACGCTGATTAAACACGAACCGCTTCCAAAAAGAATAATAATCGGGGATTTATCTGATAGTGAAAAGGTATTAAATATATTAAACCCTAATTAACTTAATGGAAGATAAAAAAAGAAATATAGAATCTTTATCTGCAGAGATTGCAGCGCTTCGAGAGGAGCTGCAGGAATCTAATGCCATTATTAGTGCTATACGCAATGGAGATATTGATGCCTTGGTTTTAAATAACGATGGTGCTAGCGAACTCTATTCACTGCAAACTGCCGATTATACCTTTAGGCTTCTTATCGAGAAATTCAGCCAAGGTGCGCTTAGTATAGCGCGAGATGGGCTTATATTGTTTTGCAATGAGCATTTTGCCTTACTTGCCGAGTCGTCTTATGAAAAAATTACAGGAAAATATTTTTCAGATTTTTTAGACCAGCCCGACCATTTTAATAGATTATTAAATGCATTAAATTACGGCGTAAATACGCATGAGACGTTACTTAAATCTTCATCAGGTACATTTCCAGCGCAGATTATTTTAACAGATTTAGGGCCTTCTCATGGAATTGGAATCATTGTAATTGATCTTACGGAAAAGAAAAAACATGAAAACGCATTGATCAATCACCAGAAGATTCTGCAAAATAAAGTGCACGAACTCAATATTATCAACAAGAATCTGGAAGAATTTATTCATGTAATCTCACACGATCTTAAAGAACCGCTGCGAAAAATTTTAATGTACAGTGACCGAATTAACGGAAATTATCTGCAGGAAACCGATGCAAAAGCTGTTACCACAATGAAGAGTTCTGCGTCGAGATTAAATTCGCTTGTAGATGATCTGGTTAGTTATTCTTCTCACACCATGAAGGAAGAATTTGCAAAAGTGGATATTAGTGAAGTCATTGCTGAAGTGATTGCCGATTACGAAGTATTAATAAATGATAAAAAAGCGGTGATAGAAATTGGCAAACTGCCTGAATTATATGCTTCTAAAGGACAAATCAGACAGCTTTTTTCAAATCTTATCTCAAACGCGATAAAATACAGCCGAAAAGACCTTTCGCCTGTAATAAAAATAGAAGCTGATAATGCTGCTGCTGAATCGGCAGACAGTATTCCGTCAGTAAAAATCAAGATCAGCGATAACGGAATCGGTATGGAAAAAAGTCATCTGACAAAAATCTTTACCATTTTCCAGCGACTACATGCCAAAAATGAATACTCCGGAAATGGGATTGGACTTGCCATTTGCAAAAAAATAATGGAAAACCATTCCGGATCTATAACCGTAGAAAGCCTACCAAACCAAGGTACAACTTTTGACCTTAACTTTCCGCCTATTTTATGACAAAAAAAGCTCAATTCAACATCATCATTGCAGAAGACGACATGGATGATACAGAGGTAATCTTAGATGTATTCGAAAGAAATCCTAATTTTAATCAAATCATATTAGTCTCAAATGGCGAAGAACTCCTTAGCTATTTGAACAATCCTTCCAATTTAACACCCGATGTTATTCTGACAGATATAAACATGCCTATCATGAATGGCATTGAAGCCCTTCAGCAGATTTCTGAAATAAACAGTCTTAAAGATATTCCTTGTTTTGTCTACTCTACCGGTCTAAATCCGATTTACCAGCAAAAATGTGACTTTCTTGGTGTTAAAGCTTGTTTGATCAAGCCTTATACGATTAAAGAATTTGAACAGATTCCAGAAAGTATTGTTCGTTTTTTAGAGAAATAATACGAAACTGGAATCTGCATTACAATAAAGGAAAGAATAAGCCTTTTAGATATCGATATCTTACATTTCTTTTAAGTTGATTTCCTTCTTCTCTCCATCCTTATCAATCGTTACGCGTTTCTCAATACTGGCTTTATCAGTATAGTATTGCCTTGCCGAACCATAATTGGTCGTTGAGCCTGCATACCCGTAATAGTTATAATAATTGGTGTAACCGCTAACATAAGAATAATTATAAGAATTAGAAAAATCAAAGCTGGCCATCACAACATAGGTTCCTGGCATCAGATCTGCAAATTCAAAATGTCCTTGATCATCATACACTTTTGCTTTTTTTACACCATAGCCAAAATCACTATTCAAAGGAACTTCTGGCATTTTGTTCTGTTTGCGAATTTTCTTGTTGACTTCTACCCATTCTTCATAATAAGCAGAACTTGGAAAAAGCGTAATCTCAGTTCCTCTTGGCGCATATTGTTTCTTAGCCGTATTCACCAAACCGCCTAATCTTTTACCCGAGTCTGCTCGCGCGTAGGCTGTTCCTATAATCACACTATTTCCTTTTGAAATTTGCTGAATAGAAAGTTCTTTATCAAATTGATTCTTGATAGGCTGATAATCCAACTCTTCATTAACTGTAACTTCCCACATGTTTTTTCCCATAGACATTTCGCGACGCCAGAGACGATGGTCTTTTTTGTCTATGATGTAATTATAAATACCTCCTGAAGCTTCTTCTAAAACGGTTACGAGCCAAGAATCGTGCTTTCCTGTTTTCGGAGAGTAATAAACAAAACTTTTAACTTCTTTAATCGTATAATATTCTACATACACTTTAGACTCATCGCTATAGTAGAATTGTGGAAAACGACCCTTATAGCCAACATCTAATGGCAATGTTACGATTAGATGGTCGCTCCAGTTGAAGTCAAAATAAGGTTCTTTTACATTTAATGTCAATTTTTTATCCTTTTTGGTTTTCTTCGAATAATAATTTCCTGTAATCGTACCGACAAAATCCAGATTTAATTTTGTTTCCTTTCGGTCACCGTTGTAACTAATCGCTTTCAGTGTTTGAGCATCTGCCACAGAAATGTGGGAAGTAGTTCTACTGTTGTCTTTTGGAGTATAAAGATTGGTTAAACTTAGCTGATTATTGGCTAATGCAATATCATACGTTAATGATCCTTGTTTTACCCAACTGGTATCTTTTACATAATAAACGGTGTATAATGATTTTCCAGTTTTGATATATTTAGTATTTATATCCTTACTGCCTGGCTCAATTGCTTTTTGACTAACTGCAGCAAACGGAAGCAGCATGATTATATAGAAAATCTGTTTAACTACACTTGATGTTGCACCTTCTAAAAATGCTGATCTCTTTAATAAAGAACTTTTAATAGTAATGTTTCTCATTATTGATACTTTTTGGTTGAGACAAATTTACTGATGTCAGATGCGGAAAACAATACCTGATTTCATTGGTATTTGCACTAAAAAAGCTCTTTCATATAATCTAGAAAAAACTTCCATTTTTCTAGAAATGAAACCATTAGCTTAAAAACAAGTCATTTTGTACAAATTATTTATTTCTCGGGATTATTGTATACGTAAAATCGTACTTAATTGCTCCTCTTATAAATTAATAATAATCAACTTTACACCTTTCGGTATCAAATACTTACTACTACTATTTACTAACTATTAATTGTTACTAACCTTAAAATTTAAAAGATGAAAAGAATCTTAAAATTAACTAGTTTGCTATTTACCATAGCATTAGTGTTTAATTCCTGCGAAAAGGAACAAGATTTAGAAGTGCCTCAAACTGCTAAAAAAGAAATACCGCAAGCTGCTAGCAAAGATAGCATTTCTGCCAATGCTGCATTGGAAGGAAGTACCACGGCCAAAGGTTCGGCTGGAGCAAGAACGATCACCCTGCAAACCAATACGTTATCATGTCCTGGTGGTTTGTGCACATCGTATGGAGTTTGGTCTACCGGCGTATATACAGTTTGGTTTCAAATGAAATTTAACAACGGATTCTACTGGAGCCGCGGCGGTAAATGCGGATACGGAATCTTAATTGGTGACCAAAATACCGGAGGCGATGCAGCATGGGATGGAAACGGAGGAAGCGCCAGATTTATGTGGTATTGCCCAAATGGATCTAACTCTGCAAAAGGAAGCGGAGCTTATCTTCAACCGTATGTATATTACAGAGATCAGCCTGGACAATATGGAAATGACTTTGGCAAAAAATACTACATCCAAGAAGGTGTAACTTACAACTGCCAGATTTCTGTAAAATTAAACACAGGATCGAATACCGACGGATATGTGAAATATTATGTAAATGGAACGGAGATATTGAATCAGAAAATTCGCTGGGTGACCAACGATGCTAAGCGAAATGTGAATGCGGTGAGTCTTCACACTTTCCGTGGCGGAAGCCAAGAGTATTGGAAAGCTCCAGTTACAAGCTCTATCTACTACCCAAGTGCCTCTTGGGATGCGCTATAGGATAATATAATTTTTAAACCAATTTGAACCGAAAAATAAACCCTACAACTTCGATGTTTTGTAATAAAAGCATCGAAGTTGTTTTAGTTTTAAACTAAATGGATATTGGTGTTTTATTAGTCAATTCTATTTTTTGCAATTCATTTATTTTTTCGCTTTAAGCGGAAATTTATTAAATGATAAATACAAAAAATTAAGTACATTCGCGAAACTGTTTTATGAAATGCCACTAAATAACCGTATTCACGAGATAAAACAAAAGAATTAACATAAATTGACCCAATAATTAAAACTGACCAATGACAAGTAACTGTTTAAATTGCAATGAAGAAATCGCAGGTAAATTTTGCAGCAATTGCAGCCAATCAGCATCCACACATAGATTTTCTTTATCTCACGTTATTCAACACGATTTCATTCACGGAATATTTCACTTCGACAAAGGTTTTTTCTATACCATAAAAGAGCTGTTTACTAGACCTGGAAACAGCATTAGGGAATATGTTCAAGGAAAAAGAACTAAGCATTTTAATTATTTTGCCACCATCATTCTTTTACTGACCATAGGTTATTTTCTAAAAAAATGGACCAAAATCGATACCTCATCTATATATGATCAAACAGAGCTTTCTGGTCTTTTTAAAATATTAAAAGACTATTCAAAGTTTACTGTGTTTTTACATATTCCGATTATAGCGCTTGGCAGTTTTTTACTCTTCAAAAAAAGCAAACAAAACTACACAGAGAATTTAGTGCTCAATCTGTACCTGCAATGCGGAATATTAACGATCAGCCTTATTTTGCCTGTCATTATGATTTTTACTGATAATCGAGATTTTCTTCTTGTAGTAAATAATTTCTTGACGGTACTTACCTTTGTATATCTTATTATTTTCTACTATCAATATTTTTCTGTCTTCAATTTCAAAAAGTCTAGTTTAATTATTCGAGTGATAAGCATGGCACTTATTTTTTTAATTACTAAACAAGTCATGAATATTGTTTTGAATACTATAGGACAGCATTATTTACATTGATTCAGGAGTATTAAATCAGTTTATTTTTAATTTCTTTATACTTAGAACGTCCAATAGGCAGCAAATCTCCATTTTTGAGTTGCATACTATACTTTCCTCCTGCTTCAACGACAATTTTGTCTGCCTGTTCCCAGCAGAGAATATACGATTTATGTATTCTTTCAAATGTTTCTGGAAGCAGTTTTTCTAAGGCTTCAAGCGATTTATCGTGTAATTCTATTTTGTTATTTACTAAATGTAGTTCGGTATAAATTCCTGCTCCTTTTATGTATAAAATTTCATTCACTGGCACGAGCCTGAAGGTCTTTGCTTTTCTTACGGCTAAAAAACGAACATCTCCTCCCGATTGTTTTCCTTGTGTTGTATAACGCGTAAAGGCTTGCGCCAATCTATTTTGATCGAAAGGTTTTGGTACAAAATCTAGAACGCCATAATTGAAGGCGGTAATCGCTTTATCGGTATAAGCCGAAATGATAATCGTCTGAAACGCACCTGCCACAAAAGTCTGTAAGATTTCGAAACCGTCTTCTCCGTTGAGATTCAAATCCAAAAGCAGCAGATCGATAGAATGCTTTTCTATGGCTAAAAGACCATTTTCTAGCGAATCAGCAAGTACAATCTGTACATCCTTGTCAAAGAAATCGCGAGTCATTCGCTCTATTCTCTTGGCAATACGGGCTTCGTCTTCAATTATGAGTATTTTCATTTTAGCTAAAAATTTTAATAACAGTCTCCCATCCTTTTTCGACAGCATGAGAATCGAAAGACCAATTGGTGCCGTAGCTTTCTGTTAATCTCGCTTCTATATATTTAAAACCAGTTCCGATTCGCTTATTCTTTTTGGTTTTCCTGTTTTGAGCAAACGTCAGTAAAGTATATTGTTTAAATTGTTTTTCTCTAACGAATTTTAAACAGAATACAATACAGCCTTGTTCTGGAGGAAGACTATGCGTTATTCCGTTTTCTATAATAGTATGAAAAATGGCTGGCGGAATCATTTCAGTTTCATCAATTCCTTCTTCCTGCCATTCATAACAAATCTCTTTTCTAAAAGACATTACTTCTAGATGTCGTCGGCATAAATCAATTTCTTGTCGAATTGGGATAAGCGTATCTTCAGCAATATCATTCATAATATCAAATTCTTCGGCTAAAGCGCGAATAAAAACTACACCTTCTTTTGGCGATTCTTCAATCCAGTCGATTAATGAAGTTAGCGTATTGCGAAGAAAATGCGGCTGAATATTTTTCTTAACAAGTTCTAACTGCAATCTTGAAGAAAACAGCAATGAGGCATTATGAGCTTCTTCCATTGCTTTGGCGCGTATGGTATGCAGATAAAGCATGCAAAGCACTAAAATGGTAAAAGCAATAAACAATCCGAAATCATAAAACATAAAATAATTAACCGCTACGCCAGCCAATAAACCTGTGGCAACAATAAGTCCGCCTTTTACTTTTCTAATTACGGCATCGATAGCGATTAAAAGAGAAAACAAACGGGCTGTAATCGTAAAATACGCTGCCGAAATATCATAATGCCCATAAAAGCCAATATAAACCGCCACAAGAGCCAAAAAGAGAAGTAATAAAACCAGTTTCTTTCTTTTAAACTCAAACTGCAGCATAAAATACCACGGCACGAGCATTGAAATGGCAAAAGTCAGCCAGCCGATAATTTTCAAACGAGTATAATATTCAGTGTATGGAATATACAAATAGTATTTTATATATTCAATAATTAACAAGAAGAAGAAAAGCAGACAGATAATTCCAAAAAGCAAAACGGCTAATTCTTTTCTACTGCTATTGATATATAGAAAGAAATAATATATGGCTGCAATCAGGAAAGCGCCTGCCATAAGATTCATAAAAGATATTACAATAAGCGGCGAACGATGAAGCTGAAGATAGCTTTTTAGTTTTACATCATTCCCTCTTTGCGCTTCTCTAAGATCGGTTTGTGTCCCAACTAAGGTAACCGTATGTTTTCCTAGATTGGCTAATCTTTCGGGTATTTGATAGTACGTCATTTCTGTTCCAGGTACCTCAGCACGGCCCGCTTTAGTCATTTGACCATTATTTCCAATTAGAATACCATCCCAATACACATCAAAAGCACCAAAAGAATTAACCTGAAGTCCCAAAGCTTCAGATGGATTTTTTCGCTTCTGTATCTCTATTTTGGTTTGAAATTTAAAACTGGAACGGTCCGGATTGCCCCATTCAATCTGCTCATGATCGGAATCAACAGTATAGGTTACATCTGTTGTAATATACTCTTTATAATGGTTACATGAAGTAAGCATTAGCAGCAATAAAATGATAAAAAAGTAAGATTTATACATGAGATAAAGATAAAATAAATATCGAATGGAGAAATGCATTTGAGAAGTTCTCAGAGCCGTTTGCATGTTTTTGATCGCTGCACTTTGTTTTATGGGCTAATCTTGCATAACAAAATCAATCAAAAATCAATCAGCATGAAAAAACTACTAATCAACACTTTAGCTTTCCTTATTCCGTTTTTCGGAATAGGACAGCAAATTTCTATTTCTGGCAAAGTTCAAGATAGTACCACAAAAGAAGCATTGTCTTATGTAACCGTAACGATACAAGACAGCGCTTCTAAAACCATAACAGCCGGCGTGACCGATAATCAGGGTTTGTTTCATTTGGAAGGAATTCTAACCGATTCTGCAACCGTTTCTTTCAGCTATGCAGGATATCAAAATCATATTCAATCCTTAATCCTATCAGGAAAACCCAAAATAGAACTCGGCACAATTAATTTAAGCACCGATGCAGTCCAATTAAAAGCGGTTGAAATAAATGGTCAAAAACCGAATATCAGCTTAAAATTGGACAAAAAAGTTTTTGAAGTTGGCAAAGATGTGCTTTCTCAAAACGGCTCTGCTCATGATGTTTTAAATGGTGTTCCTTCAGTGCAAGTGAGTCCAGCTGGAGCCATAAGTCTTAGGGGCAACAGCAATGTATTGGTATTAATTAACGGAAGACAGTCTGGACTTACCCAAAACAATGCGCTTGACCAGATTGCAGCCGACCAGATTGATCGAATTGAAGTTATTACCAATCCGTCTTCGAGATATGATGCTGCGGGTTCTGCGGGTATTATTAATATCATCTTGAAAAAGAACAAAAAAAGCGGTTTTAGTGGTCAGGTACGATTAGTTGCGGGTTCTCCAAACGATAGCCGTCTCAATCCGAGCATTAATTACAAATCAAATAAAATCAATATTTTCTCTAATTTTAGCATTCGCTCAAGCGATTATGAAGGCTTGTATACTACCAATCAGGTAACGAATAGTGCGACTGCGCCAAATTACATGAATCGTGTGCAAAATGAAGACCGCCATGATGATGGGAAATTGCTTTATTTGGGTGCTGATTATTTTATTAATGAATATCAGACGATTACCGCTGCTTTTTTAAAGAATGCAACTCGCGACAATGACAAAACCGATTTGCGATACAATTATGATAGCGATACAGAAAGTACAACGCCAGATAGTCTTTTGGTACGAAATGGAAAATCACAAGAAAAGCGCGATTACAGTCAGTTCGAATTTAATTATACCCGAACTTTTAAACAGAAAACAAAAAAATGGACCATTGATGTGCAATACGATTGGTGGAACAGCGACAAAAAATGGGATCTTTCTACAAAGCGTTTGCTTCCTAATGAAATGCTGTATCCGGGCATTAGAACCAGTTCGATAGGAAACAGCCGAGATTTTCTAGCTCAAACCGACTTTATACAGCCTATTGACAGCATTTCTGTTTTAGAATTTGGAATAAAAACGGAAATTAGAACGGTTTCGAGTGACTATTTAGCAGAAGAACAGCAGGATAATGATTGGGTGGTGTATCGAGATATTGATAACGACTTAAACTATGATGAAACCATAACGGGCGCTTATACACAATTCAGCAGTAAAATCAAGAAATTCAGCTATATGCTTGGCTTGAGAACAGAGTTCACCAATATTTCAATTAAAGATGCAGAAAACGAATACAATGATCAAAAAAATTACAATAAACTATTTCCTACGGTTAATCTGAGTTATAAGTTTGACGAATCGACTTTACAATTAAACTACAGTAAACGCATTAGACGTCCTTCTTTATATGCCTTATATCCTTTTAACGAAGTCACCGATTTGAATGCGCAATACATAGGAAATCCCGATTTAAATCCTTCTTATACCGATGCGTTTGAAATGGCATTTCTTAAAACTTGGAAAACATTCACCTTAAATCCTTCTGTTTATTATCAATATGAAAAAAATTACATTCAGGATTATACGTATCGCCAAGATGATATCTTTTTGACAACGCCCATAAACATCGATTATGAAATACGAAGCGGAATTGAATTATCGACCTTGTACAATCCGTTAAAATGGCTTCAGATTAATGCCGAAATGAATTATTTTCATTTTAAACAGAAAGGAAATTATATGCAGGAAAATCTAGATTTCAGCAGTGAAAACTTTACCGCTCGTTTAAGCACGCAGATCAAACTTCCGTCCAAATTTAGTTTTCAGGGAAGATATAATTTCCGTGGCGAAAAACGAAATGCACAAACCACCAACAAAGCTTTACAATCCATTGATTTCGGATTGAGCAAACTTTTACTGAAAGATAGAGCGACAATTGTTTTTGATGTTACGAATGCTTTTAATCTCCGTCAGAACAAAAGTGTTACAACAGGAACCGATTATGTTATTAGAGATAATAGTATTCCAAATGCGGCAAGATATCGTCTGAGTTTTGTGTATCGATTTAATCTAACCGATCCAAAAGGAATTAGACAGGCTAATGATGCGAATAGAAATTGATATTTTTCTTGTGTTTCTCTTTCAATTTTGTCTTCAGAAGTTACTTTTCTGTAATTTATCCTTTTTATTAATTGTCGTTTAGTAGAACATAATATGGGAAACTGTACAAACATCTTACTGGCTGTCCATTTTTTATAGCTGGTTTCCAAGCTGGACATAATTTCAGAACTCTTACTAATTCTTCACCCGACCCGTAACCAAAATCGCGCATAACTTCTATATCAGATAAGGAACCGTCTTTTTCTATTATAAATCTTGGAAAAATACCTCCAGAGGCTTCATTTTTAACAATTCGTTCCGTTCGCACATAATTCTTTTTTATAAAAGCATGAAACTTGTATTCTCCGCCTATGAATTCCGGTTTCGTATCAACATCCATGATTTTATAAATTTTATTATCATTATTAAAGATAATTTTTTCTTCTTTAATAGGCTTCTGAACTACAGTCTTTGGAGTGTCAACACGATTTATTGTTTTCTCAGGACGCTTTTTCTCGTTTTCTTTTTTACAGCCTACTAATCCCAACATAATTACTATAAGAAGTATTTTTTTTATCATTTTTATTCTTTTTCTGTTTTGTCTTCAAAGCTAACTTTTCCGTAATTTATTTTTTTCATCTCATACTTAAAAGGAAGGTGCCAATCGGCTGTCCATTCACCATTTTTAAAAATAAAAGACAAATGTTTTCTATTGCCATTTTCTGGCGTGTAAACATTAAGATTATCATCTTCTTGGGGCTGATAATCAAAATCAAAACAATCTCTGCTATTAAGTTGAATAAGCATTATTTCATTGGTCAAATCTTCGGATAGTGTTTCGTCTGACAGATATCCCATTCCATCCATCGTTTCTTTACTCCATCCTAAGCATTTGTGTAGTGTCCATGTAAACTCATTGCGTGCTTTATTTCGAGATTTTCGAGATTTTTTATGATGTACAATCTTGTTCATCGTAGCTGGAAAACAGGTACACAGTTTAATTTCTTTTCCTGATTTGCACATAGTTTTGAATTTCTAATATTTTAATTACTAAAAACAGTATAAAACTACACTATAATTTCATTTCGATGGTGATTATCAAGTACTAACTATAGTTTAAATTAACGCAATTTTACTTTATAATACAATGGTAAAATAATATATCTTCGTGTTGATAACCAAAAAAACGAAAAATTAATTGAAAGCAATTAAAAATCTCCTAATTGTATTTTTTTTATTCTTAATCATGCTTTCTTCTTGCAAGAATGATGAAAAGATTTCTACTCAGAAAATAGTCAAAGAAAATTTGGGCTCAGAAACTAAAAAAGACTCTCTTAAAAAAGAAAAATCGGCAGTCTTGTTTTCTTTTGAAAATCAAGACAATACCGAAGTAATAAAAATAACTGCCAGTGAAGTAAGTGACGATAATAATTTTTTTCTTGTTGGCGACAAGAACATACTTATAGCTTCAAAGTATAAAAAAAACAAAAATAAACTTCAATTTATTAAAAGTGATACATTGCTTATAAGTGACTATTACTACGTAAATGTAGATCCAAAACACATCTTAAGAAAAAAGATTGGAAGCGAGGATTATTTTCTATTTGAAGTACAAGAATCTCCAATGGGTAATGGAGATCCTGTCTTTCATTTAGATTTTATTATGCTAAACATTAATAATCTAAATTTCTATACATTGAAATATAGCGGAGAAGCTACTGTAAGATCTGGCCAAGCTATTGATGGGGAATTTTTGAAAAATGAAATTTTACAATCTAACATTGCAGTCCAAACAGAATTATATGAATTTGCAAATAAAAGCAAACTGGTTTATAATCCCTCTGAAAAAGAGAAAGATATCAACTATTACAAAAATTTTGAGCAAAAATGGTATTTAGATAATGATAAACACTTATATCCGTCTGTTATAAAAAGCACCTATTATAACGAAGATCTATTTCATTTTAATGGAAATTATACTAATGATGAAATGATTGAAAATACTGATTTTAAGATTGTTTCCTATTTTCGAAATAATATCATTGGCTTTGATAAGAATAAAAAATTGTACTTTCCAATTTGCATAGAATCTTGTGTTTCAGGATGTAACAAGAAAATAGAATTTATATCTGAAAATGAAATAGAAATATCATACTCCGAAATAAAAACACAAGAGTCTGATACTATTGATTTGAATAAAATTAAATTCACCAATACGGTTTTGTAAAATTTAAAGCAAAAGCCCTCTTAAAAAAGAGGGCTTTTTGTATCTAAAAACCTTATCTCCAACCCAACGCAGGAGCAACATGTTCTAAAATAGAAGACAATACATGCACATTGTAATCGACACCCAAAGTATTCGGAATCGTAAGCAGTACTGTATCTGCTTCTTGAATTGCTTCATCTTGAGACAATTCTGCAATTAGTTTATCGGGTTCGGCGGCGTAGCTTTTACCGAAAATGGCTCTTTTATCCTGTTCGATATAGCCAAAACTATCAGCAGCTTTTCCTTGTCCTCCAAAGTAATATCGGTCTTGTTCGTTTACTATGGCAAAAATAGAACGGCTTACCGAAACTCTTGCTTCACGATCATGTCCTGCTTTTTTCCAAGCTTCTTTGTACAATCTAATCTGCTCGGCTTGCTGAACGTGAAAAGGTTTTCCGTTTTCGTCGTATTTTAGCGTAGAACTCTGAAGGTGCATTCCGTTTTCAGCAGCCCAAATAGCGGTTGCATTAGACGCAGCTCCCCACCAGATTCTTTCTCTTAATCCTTCAGAATGCGGTTCAACACGCAATAATCCAGGCGGATTCGGAAACATCGGGTACGGGTTGGGTTCTGCAAATCCTTCTCCGCTCAGTTTATCCAAAAATTCTAAGGCTTTTTTACGGCCCATATCAGCATCGGTTTCTCCTTTTTCTGGTTCATAGCCAAAATAACTCCAGCCGTCAATAACTTGTTCTGGCGATCCTCTGCTTATTCCCAATTGCAAGCGTCCTCCCGAAATCAAATCGGCAGATCCTGCATCTTCTACCATATACAATGGATTTTCATACCGCATATCGATCACACCTGTACCGATCTCAATTTTGCTCGTTTTAGCGCCAATTGCCGAAAGCAGCGGAAAAGGTGATGCCAACTGCTGCGCAAAATGATGCACGCGAAAATAAGCGCCATCGATCCCGATTTCTTCTGCAGCTACTGCTAAATCTATAGATTGCAATAAAGTATCTGCCGCTGTACGAGTCTGATATGCTGGATTACTATTCCAATGCCCAAATGATAAAAATCCTATTTTTTTCATAAATGGCTCATTTTTTTATTCTCTCAAAGATACGCATCAAAATTGAATAAATGCTATATTTCATCACAATATTTGTATATACAACAATTAAGAAAATTGATACCAAAAGGCAGAAAAATAGTTGACTTTTGATGTAAAAAAAAGAAGCCGAACAGTTATCGTTCGGCTTCCTTTTTATTACTTAGTCTACACTTAATTTAGGGAGAGTTGTTTTCTTTTCATTCATCATTTTTTTCACCTGTTCAATAGTTCTATAACGATCTATGGTCATCTCTCCAGTAAATGATCCACTTTGAAGCGGTCTTGGAGGTATTTTTGCATAGGTCTTCATAATTTCGTCCATTGCTTGATCGAAAATTACCATTGTCCAAGTTTTTTCTGTCCAGCTGTTCATAAACAGATCATAGCGTTCCTGCGGATCCTGCCAAAGATTGTATACAGCAGGAACAGTGGCTATATAAGTTTCATCGCCTCTCCATCCCAACTGTTGTCCAGGCATGTCACTTCCTGCAATAGCACCATTATCTCCTCTAGTATTAAATACCGCTTTAAATTTACCAATACGCACTGCACCAGGAGATAATTCATTCTCAGTAAAGTAAAACCAGCTGTCACGTAGAGGTTTATCTTTTTTAAATAATACATTAGACATATCGTAGCTGTCAAAGACCATATCTACACCTGCTCTGTCTTTTTTAGGAAGCTCTACTCCAGCCAGACTAGCAAATGTCGCCATAAGATCCAATCCGCCTACAATATCGTGGCTTTGGCTTCCCGCTTCAATTTGTCCTGGCCACCAAGCAATAGCTGGCACACGGCTACCTCCTTCTCTATCTGTTCCTTTACTTCCTCTAAAAGGAGTATATCCAGAATCTGGATGTACGTCTTGCCAAGCACCATTATCTACGGTATAAATAACTATAGTATTGTCGGCAATTCCCAAAGAGCGAATTTTATCCATAATACGGCCAACGTTATAATCCATCTCTGCTACAGCATCAGAATATTTGCTTTTTCCTGGTGATTTGCCTGCAAATTGTTTAGACGGAAGGTTAGGCTGGTGATTTTTAGCAAAATTGATGCACATAAAAAACGGATCTTTGCTTTTTGCATATTCATCAAGCTGTTTTAAATTGTTCTCTACCATCATCATATCCAGCTCAGCAATATTCTCTTCTGTAACTTTAGATACCTCACGCGCTTTTCCGCCTGCTTCACCTTCAAGTACTCCTGTTGTCACTTTTTTGAAAAAAGCCAACATTTCTGGAGACATCTCTGGGTTCCAAGACTCAAAAGCATAAGTGTACGCATTTAAGTGGTAAAGCACTACGTTTTGCATTTTATCAAAACCATGGTTAATTGGCATTGCGTAATCGGCTTCTCCTAAATGCCATTTTCCTGAAAAGTACGTTTTATAATTGGCTTTTTTAAGCACCGAAGCCAATGTCCATTCTTCTTTTGGCAAACCGCCTCCCTGTCCCTGAAAAGCAACTGTTGTCATACCGCTACGGTTCGGAATACGACCCGTTAGCATTGCTGCCCTTCCAGGCGTACAGCTGGGCTGTCCGTAAAACGACCAAAACTGCATTCCTTCTTTTGCCATTTTATCTAGGTTTGGTGTAGGCATACCACGGCCAACTCCTCCTCCATAAACTCCTAAATCTCCCCAACCAGTATCGTCTGAGATCACCATTATAATATTAGGCTTCTTTTTGGTTTGGGCTTCAATATCGGCAAATGTCAATACTGCCAAGCCTGTTAAAAGTACTGCTAGAACATTTTTTTTCATGATTTGTAATTTTAGGATTATTACTATTTCAACTAAAATTACCTCTTTGCTCTGAAAATTATCAGTCTGTGCATTTATTTGATGTTTCACATTACAATATGAAACTAAGTTTTTAGAAATGAAACAGTTACATAATCAATTAATCAACAAAAGAGTAACTTTATACAACCTTATCATTGCTGAGAGCATGAGCTGTTTTTTTTATTTTTTTGAAAAAACTACTTTTCCTCAATGGCACATTTCTTGGAAAAAATATTTTAATTATTAACTAATTTAAAACTATTTATCATGAAAATTACGTACTACGGACATTCTTGTTTTTCTGTTTTTGCGGGCGAAAAACATATTCTTTTTGACCCTTTTATTACGCCAAACGAATTAGCCAAAGAGGTTGATGTTGATGCTATAAAAGCAGATTATATTTTTATTTCTCATGCACATTATGACCATATTTTGGATGTAGAACGAATTGCGAAAAATACTGGAGCCAAAGTGCTTGGGAATTTTGAAATATATAATTGGCTATTGAAAAACGGAATCGAAAATGCGCATCCAATCAATCCCGGTGGAAAATTTACTTTTGATTTCGGAACCGTAAAATGTGTCGTAGCCCAACATCCGAGCAGTTTTATCGATGGTTCTTATGGCGGTATTGCCTGCGGATTTGTACTGTCAACCGCTGATGGAAATTTCTATTACAGCGGCGATACGGCATTGACGTTAGACATGCAGCTTATTCCCAAATTTACAAAATTAGACTTTGCTGTGTTTCCTATTGGTGATGGACTTACCATGGGAATCGAAGAAGCTATTGAAGCCTCTAAATTGGTCGGTGTAAATAAAGTTTTAGGCGTTCATTACGATACTTTTGGCTTTATCGTAATGGATCATCAAAAAGCTTTAGATTCGTTTCAAAATGCTTCAATCGAATTGTTTCTGCCTAAAATAAACACGACGATCGAAATCTAAATTTGGTTATTTTTCTTGGTTATATTTCGCTAAAAGCTATTTTTTAGCGAAATATCATTTTATAAAATACAAGCTCAAAATAATCTTTCGATAATTTTCAAAAAAAAAGGAATAGCTGCTGACACTATTCCTTTTAGCATATAAATGAGTTCTGCTGATTGAACTGCAATTATACGTAATTCACAAAATTAATGATGTATTGTGCTGTAAGTTCTGGATATTGATGCTGAGGTCCGTGTCCTGTTGCCGAATACACAATCATCTGCGCATTTGTCATCTGATTGATAATCGGATACCAATTGTCTACGGCAAAACTGATATCATGATCTCCAGAAATAATCAAAATTGGCGTTTTGGTTTTTTTAAGCTGCTCTCTAAAATTTAAAGGATCAGCTCTAAAAGTATCTACTCCTCCAAAATACAACTGGAAAACATCCATCGTAGAAGGAATTTTTTCTACCTCGATTTTCTTATGAATTCTATCGTGTGAAGCTTTTGCAGCTGCTTTGCTGGCTTCTGATTTTGGTTCGAAAAACAGAACAATTTCGTCTTCAAAATCGTTTAGTGGTTTTAGCGCCGCATCAAAAAATACCTGCTCAATCGGAATCTCGTTTTGCCCTGGCGGATTTGTTCCTACTAAAACAGCATGTGTCACCAGATTTGGATACAATAAAGTAGCCGTCTGCGCTACCAATCCGCCGTACGACCATCCTAAAACAATAACCGAATCTAATTTTAAGAAATCGGCAAGATCTTTTACATCTTTTGCCACAATCGTAATATCTGGAGCAAGACTGCCTGTAGAAGAGCCAATTCCAGAATAATCAAATACAATAACGTTGAACTCTTTTGCCATCTCTGCAATAAAAAGCGGATCCCAAGTATCGAGCGTTCCTCTAAATCGGTTCACAAAAATTACTGCTTTTCCTTTACCATAAGAACGATACGCAATTTTGCGATCGCCTAAATCGGCAAAGTGTGTCTCTGCGTCATAAATTTTTTCCATAATTATAAGTTAAAGATTGAAATCAATTCGTTTTTTATCAAACAGACAAAGATTAAACCAAAACATAGAAAGCTTATAATAAAGCATTTACCATTTCTTGCTATTTCAAAAATTATGATATTTCAAGAATCAAATCCCGTTTTTAACGATATATAATAATTCTAGAATTAACGTACAGAACAATGCTTTTATAATCAATCCTTTACAAAAAAGGCATCTCTTTTGCTTTTTGTAAATGAAATAGTACTGATTTCCAAAAACTAACCTAATAGCTTCGATATTATGTATTTATCTAATAAAAAAACGATTATGTTTATCACTGGAGCGTTCATCAGCCATGCTTGCTGGAAAGAATGGATTGTTTTTTTTGAGGATAATGGTTATAAAACTGTAGCACCTCCTTGGCCACACAAAAATGAATCTGCGGTTGTTTTGAGACAAGCGCATTCTGAATCAAAAATTGCCTCAACCCGTTTATCTGATTTATTGGACTACTATACCGAAATCATTGATAAACTTCCCGAAAAACCCATTTTAATAGGCCATTCTTATGGAGGTCTTTTAGCGCAATTACTTATTCAGAAAGAACTTGGTTCGATCGGAATCTGCATCAACTCTATTCCGCCTGGCAATCTCATGCATTATAATTTTTCGTTTTATAAAAACCTATGGAATCTTTCAGACCAGTTCACTTCAAAAAATAAAACCTATTTAATACCTTTCAAAAAATGGCAGCTTCTTTTTAGTAACCAAATGTCATTTGATGAACAAAAAGAATCTTATGAAACATTATTAATTCCGGAATCTAAATCGATTCTAAAGGATATTTATTCCAAACATGGTAAAATCGATTTCAAGAAAAAACACAATCCGCTTTTGTTTTTATCAAGTTCAGAAGATCCTTTTGTACCAGCTTCTTTGAATTATTTAAATTTCAAAAAATACAAAAACCTGCATTCTATAACTTGTTATAAAGAATTTCAAGATTTAAATCATTTGAGCATTCATCAGGAGAACTGGCAAACTATGGCTGAGTTCATTGCCAATTGGCTTCAAAAAATCTCTTGACCTGTTGCGCGTATTGGACGCGGATTAAACGGATTCGCTATCGCGAAGACGCAGATAAAAACGGATTTCTAATTTTATATCCTATTTTTCAATTAGCTGCTTCTATAGCTTAACTTTATTGTTTGGCTAAAGCCTTACAACTTGTTTTATTTTTGACCTCCAGTTAAAACTGGAGGCAATTCATTTAATAATCATAAAAAAATCCGCGTCAATCCGCGTCTTCGCGATAGCGAATCCGTTAAATCCGCGTTCTAATTTATACAGCATGTATACTGGAGATTTAAATAATTCCTTTCTTTATGTCGAGTTTTTTAATCTTCGAATTTAAAGTTGATGGATGAATGTCTAAAATTTCAGCGGCGCCTCCTGCTCCAGAAATTTTTCCGTTGCATTTTTTAAGGATATACAGAATATAATCGCGTTCGTTTTCTAATATAGTTTTGATTGAAAAGGATTCCGAAGGCTGTTCAGGATGCATTTTGGAAGACATAGAAAGTTCAATTTCTTTAATTGTGTTTCCGTCTGTCAGTAAAATAGCACGCTGCATAACATGTTCGAGTTCTCTGATATTTCCCGGCCAATTGTAATTCATAATCTGCTGCAAAGCAAAATCAGAAAGAATTGGCGCTTTTCTACCCATTTTATCGCTGTAAACCGCTATAAAATGATTCGCCAAATCGGGAATATCTTCTTTTCTCTTTTTTAATGGCGGAACCATAATCGGGAAAACATGAAGTCGATAGTACAAATCCATTCTGAATCTTCCCGCAGCTACTTCTTCTTCCAGATTTTTATTGGTAGCCGCAATAATCCTTACATCTATTTTCATTGGCGAAGTGCCACCAACACGTTCAATTTCTCTTTCCTGCAGCACGCGAAGCAGTTTTACTTGCAGTTCCAGAGACATTTCTCCTATTTCATCCAAAAAAATGGTTCCTCCGTCTGCCAGCTCAAATTTACCAATGCGTCTGTCGAGGGCGCCTGTAAAAGATCCTTTTTCGTGACCAAAAAGCAATGATTCTGCAAGATTTTCTGGAATAGCGCCACAATTAATAATAACCAGAGGTTTGTCTTTTCTTGGCGATAAAGCGTGGATACTTTGCGCGATTTTCTCTTTTCCAGTACCGCTTTCGCCTAAAACCAAAACCGAAGTATCGGAAGGAGAAACTTTTCGGATATAATTAAAAACTGTATTCATCTGCGAACTGTTGCCAATAATTCCTTCAAAACCTTGTTCGCTGTTTGTTGGTTTTGCATTCTTAATTTCCGCTTTTTTAAGAGGCAGATTTACATCTTCTTTCGAATAAATTTTAGCAATAAACTGGCAGAAAAGAAGTTCAAGCGAACTCAAAATTCGTAAATGCTCTTGAGAATAAACATTGAGGTTACGGCTGTAAAAAGTAAAATGATAGCTCTGGATCGTGGCAATCGAAATAGGAAAAACCAAATACGATTTTATGCCAAAATTATGTGCAATCAAAGCCTTTATTGGAGCTTCTTGAAAGTTATTGATTAAGGCCTCTTCACTATAAATAATAGGCTTTTTATCTATTTTGGACTTTCTGTAGGTTTCGTTTATTTCTTTTTCGGATATTTCGGCTATCTGCGATAATTTCTGAAGATTAATAACTTGATACTGATCTAAATTTCTGCGGACGATTCCCAGATTATCATAATGTGTCGTAGTCACAAAACCTGTTTCCAGATAATCAAAAGGGATAAAGGTTTGTGCCGCTTTCGCGAAAGCTAATAAAGCTTCTTCTTTCTTTAAATTTGAATTTATAATGTCCGTAATTGCTGCCTGAAGCTGAAATTGCTGTATCAATTGGCTTTCTAAACTATACTGCTGGCGATAAAAAGCGATTTCTAGCGTTGTTAAAACATCCTGATCTCGAAATGGTTTTACAATAAAACCGTAAGGCTGTGTAGTTTTTGCCTGATCTAATATACTTTTACTAGAATTGGCAGAAATAAATATAAAACCAATATATTTTTCTTTAAGGATTTGTGCCAATTCAATACCATTTCGGCTTCCTTTCAGCATAATATCCAAGAAAACCAAATCTGGTCGTGTAATCTCAATTTGCTCCAAAGCCTGCTCCACCGACCGTGCTATTCCTGTAACTTCATAATTTGCTTTTTCGAGAATTAACTGTAAATCGTGAGCTTCAATAAACTGATCTTCTACAATTAATATCCGTTTTCTAAATTCTGAAGAAACAGTTTCATATCCGTTATCGGGAGACTTTTTCATAAGTGAGTAAATTTGTCTTATATTGCACTTAATTTATTGATACAAAAATAGTTAATTATAACAATTAAAATTAACGGTTTCCAAATTTAGATAAATTAAAATCACAATTAACCTTAATTTTCATATTATTTTTCAAATAATCACAAATGTTTCTATTTATATTTGTTAATCAAAAACTTACTAAAATTTAATCTCTAAACCATGAAGCTACTTTACTCGTTTTGTCTGCTCCTCTTAATTGCAGTTAATTCTGAAGCACAAAACCATCCTGCAACAGCAAATTATGATTTAAAAAAGAAGCGTCTTTTAATACACAACAGTTCGTCTTATCTGTATAATTCTAACCAAGGCGCAATAGACGCTGATAGTGCGGTGGTATTAACATGCAAGGCCTATAAACTTCCTCTTGCTTTAGCTTATGACGAAGGATTTAATGATGGTTCGTATTTAATTGGAAAAGATCTCATCGAAAAAGAAAATATCGACGCTGCGAAAAAGCTTTATTTAAAATCTAAAGGCACTGATAAAGTAAAACTCGCTCTGCAATTGGGAATCTATTATTTGTTCAAGCCTTATGTAAAACCAGAAGATATTACCAATGCCAATCTGTATATTTCAGATGCAGTAAAAATCAGTAATGAGTTAAAAATACAAAAGTGGCAGCACGAAAGTTTAATGCTTCTCGGAAAGTTTTATTTCCAAATCAACAATTATCCTGAAAGTAAAAAATGCTTTTTGCAGGTTGTAAACGAACGCCGAAAGCAAAATGATAAAGCAGCTTTGGCGTATGCTTTACTTAACCAGGCAACGTATCAGTACGACTTAGATCCTGGAAAAGAGAAAATCTTAAAAGAAGCCGAAGCCTTATTTACAACTTTAGGTCTTGAAGAAAAACTCATTGAAACCAAAGGAAAAATATGTACGATTTATTTCTGGCACGGGAAAATAAACGATGCCAAGAAAATATTATATCAAAATATTGCTTTGATGCGTAAAATTGGTTTCAGACAGCAGCAATTTAGCGAAACCACGATTTCTTATATCGAAGGCGTTCAGTTTAATATAAAAGATGCTTTTTATTATGCGATGAAAAGTGTCAAAACCATGGAAGCGACTAAAGACTATACTTTTGCCGATATCTTTTATATGCGTTTAGGAATTGCCTATTTGCAAATGGGCCATACAGATGAAGCGATAAAAATGTCTCAGAAAAGTATTGAACACGGGCAAAATAATTTTAACAGCGGCAGCTGGTACAAAAGTTTTATTACAGCTACAGCCTCTTTGTCTCTGAAAGGAAAAAATAAAGAAGCTATAGAATACATGAATTCTATAACAAGCAAATTTGATCCTCCAAACAGACTTGATGACATGCTTATGAATTATGCTTACGCTAATTGTTATTGGCGCATAAAAAACTATGGCACAGCCGAAAAGCATTTTATAAAAGCTGTAGAAGCTGCAGATGGTATAGATTCGCCGCTGACGTTTAGAGACGTCTGCAATACCTATTCGTCAGCTGCTTTGTTTTATGCCAATCGAAACAATCTCCAAAAAACAAAATTGTATTTGGACAAAATTGACGCCGCTTCTAAAAAATACAACAAGAGATACGACTCAGAAGCAGTGCAAATGTCACTTTATAAAATAGATTCGCTCAATGGTGATTTTAAGTCGGCGCTCGCACATCATAAATTGTACAAAAAGTTTAGTGACTCAATTTTAGATTATTCGAAAAACAAACAAATTGAAGAACTTAGAATTCAGTACGAAACTGAAAACAAAGAACAGAAAATCAAACAATTAGACAAAGAAACCGATTTACAGGAAACGGCTTTAAAGAAATCAAAATTATTAAATACCGTTTCGATTTGGAGTTTGGTTTTATTGGTTTTAACCATTGCTTTATTGTATAACAGATATCGCCTGAAACAGCGAACTAATGCGGAATTAGAACTGAAAGAAAAAGAAATCAATCAGAAAAACATCAATCTTAGGCATTTGCTTGATGAAAAAGAATGGCTTTTAAAAGAAATTCACCATCGTGTCAAAAACAATCTTCAAACTGTGATCAGTCTTCTGAATTCACAATCGGCTTATTTGGAAAACGATATGGCATTGTCGGCTATTAAAAACAGCCAGCACCGTATTCATTCGATGTCGCTTATTCATCAGAAATTATACAATTCAGAAAATATTGCTTCGATCAATATGCAGAATTACATCAAAGAATTGGTTGAATATTTAAGAGAATCTTTTTCGCTTGGACAACGCGTTCGCTTTGAACTTAAAATTGATCCGTTAGAATTAGATGTTGCGCAGGCGGTTCCGTTGGGATTAATCTTAAACGAATCGATTACCAATTCTATAAAATACGCTTTTCCAGAAAACAGAACGGGAATGATTTACGTGACACTCGAAGCGACTACCGAAGACAAATACCTACTAACAATTGCAGATAACGGAGTTGGTTTTGATGCGAATATCAGCAGTAAAAAAATCAATTCGTTTGGCTTGAGTCTGATAAGAGGACTTAGCGACGATTTGGAAGCTTCTTTTTCTATGGAAAATAATAATGGAACGATTCTTAAAATTGAATTTTCTAAAGAATTTCCAATTAATGAAAAAAGAAGAGAGTTTAGAGACTAAGCCCTAATTTCTTTTAGACGCGGATGAGACGGATTCGTTATCACGATCCCGATAGCTATCGGGAGCGGATTTGCACGGATTTTTATGTAATTTATTCTAACCTAATCTTATAGGTAAATAAAAAAATCCGTTCATATCCGCGTTTTACGAAGTAATCCGTTTCATCCGCGTCCTTATTTTATTAGCTAGCGAAATCTCACTAATCGAAATTCGTTTAGCGAAATATAGCGCTTTTAAACCCTTCAAAAAGCGCTAAATCCTTATTATTTAGCGCTTTTTCGGTATGGCATGTAAATTGGTTTTTTAGGGAAGTTAACCCATAAAAAACCAATTTATTATGAAAAAATCAATAGCATTAATAGTTATTCTATTGCTACATTATAGCAGTGCACAAGCTTGCGATAAATGCAACTCTTACAACAACAGTGATTTTAAAATAAAATCGGCCACAATAACTCATAAGGCAGATTTAGGTCTTACCGTTTGGGACATTAAAGTGGAAGGAACCGCAGGAAAGACAATGCCTAAACCTGTTGGTCAGTTAAATGGTGCTCCAGTTTTGGCCTATGTTTTTCCAACTACTTTAAAATCTTCTGATATTGGTTTCGGCCAAGTGGAAGGAATCGTAGCGCTTGCTCTTACTTCTCATCCAGATTTTGAAGATACTCCACTTTGGGATGAAAGTTTGGACGGAAATTATCTTAATGATGGTTTGGTATGGCACGCACACTGGGTTTTGCTTGTAGAAGACAAACGTGTTGCCGGCGGACTTTCAGTAAAAGAATTCACAAAAGGAGATCCAAAAGTAGTGCTGCCTCCAACAAATCCTGGAATGGCAATGTATATGGACAGCCCAGGTTTTAATATCGTAACAAAAGGAAATTCGATTAAAGTGATTGTACCCGATTTTAGAATCAACAACAAAACCGATTTTAAGTTTGATGCCGTAAGTTGTTATATGGAAGTCAGCACGGGCGCTGGCGGTTCTCATGATGCCGAAGGTTCTAAACCAATGCTTGGGGTATACAAAGTTTATACAGTTGCGAGCGGAAATCTTTCATTGCCTTATTCTGTAAAATAAAAGTAAATCTAAAGTTTAAACGTTATGAAAAAATCAATCATCCTAAAAATGATACTTCTTCCTTATATAATTTTAAGCAGTTTGCCCGCAAATGCGCAAGGCGATTATGCTACAGATCCGCATCTTACGCCAGCTGTAAAAGCTTTTTTAAAACCTTTAAATGCTGGAGGAGCGCCATTAGAATCGCTTCCGGTTGCAGATGCGCGAAATGTATTGGTTGGCGCACAAAATGCCTTTAAAGTGGATTTGTCTGGAATTGAAGAATCTGAAAAAGAAATCACCGCAGACGGCTACAAAATCAAGCTTAATATTGTTCGTCCCGCTGGCGCAAAAGGAAAACTGCCTGTTTTTATGTTCATTCACGGTGGTGGATGGGTTCTGGGAGATTATCCTACCCATAAAAGAATGGTTAGAGACTTGAGTGTGCTTACGGGTTATGTTGGCGTTTTTATCAATTATTCTCTTTCTCCAGAACACAAATATCCACAGCCTGTAAATGAGGTTTACGCTGCCGCGAAATGGATTGCCGCTCATGGAAACGAAATTAATGTCGACGGAAGCAAATTAGGAATTGTCGGCAACAGCGCTGGCGGAAATCTGGCTACAGCAAGTGCTTTAATGGCAAAAGAAAAAGGAACGCCTTTGTATAAAGTGCAGATTCTTTTCTGGCCTGTAACCGATGCCAATTTTGAAACAGAATCGTATAAACTATATGGCAAACAGCGTTTTCTAACCGATTCTTTAATGAAATGGATGTGGGATCAATATGTGGATCCTTCTAAAAGAAAAGAAATCTATGCTTCGCCATTGCAGGCAAGTTTGTCTCAGCTGAAAGGTCTTCCTCCAACTTTAATTCAGGTTGCAGAAAATGATATTTTAAGAGACGAAGGAGAAGCTTACGGTCGTAAATTAAGTGATGCAGGAGTGGTCGTGACAACGGTGCGCTACAATGACGTCATTCACGATTTCGGATTATTGAATGGTTTGGCTGAAATTCCGCAGACAAAAGCGCTGTTTCTTCAGGCTGCGGCGGAACTTAAAAAATACCTGAAGTAAAATTTAGCTTAAACAAACATAACATTTTAAAATTCAATATTTTACATAAATAAAATTTGTAAATTTAGTTTCCAAATTAAATAGATCGTTATGCTTGTACAAGAAAAAACGGGATTGATTGTAATTGATGTTCAAGGAAAATTGGCGCGGATTGTACACAACAGCGAAAAGCTGGTGTCCAATTTAGAAAAACTCATCCGAGGCTGTCAACTACTTTCAATTCCGATAATTTGGGCAGAGCAAAATCCGAAAGGACTTGGTGCCACAATACCCGAATTAGAAAAACTATTGCACCAACAGCAACCAATTGAAAAATTTTCTTTCAATGCGCTCGATAATGAAGATTTTAAAAAAGTAATTATAAATTCTGGTAGAAAGCAATGGATAATTTGCGGAATTGAAGCTCATATCTGCGTGTACCAGACTGCATTGGGACTATTATCAAAAAACTTTGAAGTCGAAATTGCGGCAGATTGCGTTTCTTCTCGAGCAGAAGAAAGCATTTTAATCGCTTTGCAGAAATTGCAGCATAAAGGAGCGGCATTAACAAATGTTGAAATGTGCCTTTATGAACTGGTTAAAGATTCGAGACAAGAAGTTTTCAAAGAAATTCTAACATTAATCAAATAAAAGAATCATGTCAAAATCCAAAACAATTGTGCTTATTCATGGAAATTTTGTTAACGACAAAACTTGGGCAGAATGGAAACAGCACTATGAACAAAAAGGATATACCGTTTATGCACCGGCCAATCCCGGACACGAAGGAAATCCTGCCGAATTGAGAGCTAAGGTTCATCCTAACCTTACCAAAACAGGTTTTATAGATGTTGTTAATAATATTAGCCGATTGATAGATACTTTACCCGAAAAACCTTTGGTAATAGGACATTCAATGGCTGGAATGGCTGCTTTAAAATTAGTCGAATTAGGCAAAGCTGCAGCTGGCGTAAGTATTGACGGAGCGCCTCCAAAAAATGTGTTTCCGCCTTTTCAAACCTTAAAAACGGTAATTCCTGCTTTTGGCTTTTTCTCTTTTAATAAATATTTTATGGGAAGCCGAAAATGGTACGATTATGCTTTTTTTAATACTATTCCAGAATCACAAAAAAGTATTGCTTTTGAAAAATTTGCAGTGCCAGAAAGTTATAAAGTGAGTCGAGAACTGGTTTTAAATTCGTTTTCGAATATCAATTTCAAAAAACCACACGAACCTATTTTGTTTATTGGAGGAAGTAACGATCATATCTTCCCTCCTAGCTTAACAGAAACAATTGCGAGCAGATATAACGGAAATGCAGGCCGTGTTGATCTTAAGATATTTGATGGCAAAAGCCATTTTATCTGTGGAGAACCAGGCTGGGAAAGTGTTGCCGATTATATTTTAAATTGGTATGAAAAATTGTAATTTTTGAAAACCATTAGTTATGCATATTCGACGCGGATGAAACGGATTCGTTTCACGAAGACGCGGATAAAAACGGATTTTTTATTTTTATCTAAAAAGTCAAGCCAAATCTATTTTAATTATAAATTTAAAAAATCCGTGCAAATCAGCGTCTTTACGAAGTAAATCCGTTTTATTCGCGTCAAAATAATCGTTAGCGCGGATTTGCAATCCGTGCCCGCAAAGTGAGTATACGCAAAAGTTGAGCACTTCAAAATAAGTTTAACAAAATAACATCTAAATCATTTTCTAAGTCTGCGTAATTCCTCGCCGAACTAAGTAAAGTTATTTTAGGACAAGATATTTTTAAGAACGGGTATCTAAATAGATATAAAATCTAACCATTCATTTAGTAATTCTTTCCAAATTTGTAAAGAAATTTCATGATTGTTTGGTGATATAATAACATTTGGGGGTGAAATAATTATTTCAAAATTTCCAGTTAAGCTATCAGGTTGATGAAAATCTTCATATTGCATTCCATTTTGTGCTAATGTAATATTTTCAAGTAAATAATTTACATCATCTTTTTCATGATATCCAGATAGTATGGTAGCTATACATAAAGATTGATTGTTTGTTGATGACAATGAATCACAATCATAAATAAGGCTGCCACCCGGAGTTTTTGTTCTATTAAATGCTAAATTAAAATCTTTTTTTATAGACATATTTTTATAATTAATTTAATATTACCCATTAGCGTGGATTTGCAATCCGTGCCCGTTCCCGCAAAGATAAGCATGTGCAAAAGTTGAGAACTTCAAAATAAATATAACAAAAATAACATCCAAATCATTTTCTAAGTCTGCATAATTCCTTTACAAAGCAGATGAATATGGCTGCTCATAATACAATAAGCATAAATTTCTAAACCTTTATTTTCCTGACAATATTTTAAAGCATTTATTAAAACGTTTTTCTGGTTTAGCCTTGTAAAGATATCTATCTAGCCTACAGCAGTTATAGTTATAAAATAGGCTTCTTCAGTTGTTGTTGCTTTGTATTTTGTTGACACAATCTTTTTTCCTACAAAAATAAAAGTAAAGTATAAAACTGTACTTTTATTTTTTTAAGATATTGAGGAAATACTTTACAGGCACAGATTGCAAATCTGCGCTAACGTTGCGGTGATAGATCGGCGCGATCGGCTATTTTAAAAAGGATTTTCACCTCTTTTTATTCGTTCAATACCATTATCGACTAGATTTTTTATTGTCAAATTTTTTAAACGACTGATCCAACTATCATTATTGCTATAAGGATGAGCTTCGTAAATTGCCGGGTTATCACCTTCGTCTAAATAAATAAATAAAAACTGGCTTCCCCCATATACATCAAAAGCATAAAATTGTCGCGAAATTGTTCTTTCGTTTTCTAACATATCTTCTCTAACCCATTCTTGCAGTTCTTGTTGAGTTTTATTTATTCCATAATCACAAACAAAACAAGTAGTTCCAGCGAGAAACAATAATTCTTTTAAAACTTTAGGAAATGGGTTTCCATTATTGTAGAATTGTTCTAAAGATTTAATTTCTGTTTCTGGAATCCCTTTAATAGAACTAAAGTATCCAGAATTATTAATTTCCAATGAAGGATTGGTTTGTAATTTTTTTAAATATTGTATATTCATTAAACTTTAGTTCCATTTAATGGTGGAGTTAGTAAAAAATCCCTCCAACCGATTACAATTTCTTTAAAATCTTGTGTGGTAATCTGATACGCAAATCCATCATCATCATAAAAATCAACCTTATCATTATGCATTAGAATGCTAATCGTTTCGCTTCCATTTTCTACTTCACTATTAATATTTGATAAAGCCTTATCAATATCAGGCAATAAAATTTCATTAATTTCATCAGTGTCCCAATTAAATAAAAACACACTTAAAGCATTATTTATTGAGTTTGGTATTTTAGTGATTGTCTTATCTTCTTTTGATACTTTACTTACAAAAGTAATTTTATACTTATTAAGAATGTTTTGAGTCATACTATTTTTCTTTAATATTAAAATATTGGGAACGTAGTTTTATTATTCGATTATCAATGTTAAATTGAAGTTTTACGCAGAAGCGACAGTTTTATCTTTGACAGGATTATTATGAATATAATCTATTTTTTGCTTTATAAACTTACTGCTGTAAATAAGTTCTGCATGATAACCATTCTGCCAAACTTTATAAGTCTGATCCTTTTTTTAAATGTTCACATGCTTTTTGAAAATATTCCAGCATCCATTCCCTTCTGCTTTCTGGTTCATTTATTACAAAAATAAAAAGTAAAGTGTAAAACTGTACTTTTTATTTTTTAAGATATTGAGGAAATACTTTGCGGGCACAGATTTCAAATCTGCGCTATCATTGAAAGTGTTGCCGATTATATTTTAAATTGGTATGAAAAATTGTAATTTTTGAAATCATTAATTATGCATATTCGACGCGGATGAAACGGATTCGTTTCACGAAGACGCGGATAAAAACGGATTTTTTATTTTTATCTAAAAAGTCAAGCTAAAGTCTACTTTAATTATAAATTAAAAAAATCCGTGCAAATCAGCGTTTTTACGAAGTAAATCAGTTTCATCCGCGTCAAAATACGCAGCAAGATTAATTTAAATTTAAAAATAAAATGGCGCCAACTGCAATAGTTGACGCCATTTTTATATTCATTAAAACAAATTTGATTATTTTACATCAAACCAAAGTTTGGTTGTCAATAAATCTTTTCCTTGATCGGTAATGGCAGCCTGATAGCTTGTTCCATTTAGAGACTGTTCTGTACCAGGATAGAAAAAACGTGATGGTATTTTTCCGTCCAAAACTGTAGCTGGACCAGCTATCAATACAGGATAATCCAATCTTCTCCATTCTGCAAAAGCATCTAAACCTTGACCAAAAAAGGCAATCCATTTTTGTGTTCCAATAGATTTAGCATAATTCGTTGCATCGTATTTTACAGTTGCTTGGTTCAAATAATTCGAAATAACTGTCGCGTCATTAATACCAAATTGATTAAATGATGCTGTAATGGCATTTTTATAAAGCTGTTCTGCATCTCCGCCTATATAACCACGGGCAGCCGCTTCTGCAAGATTGAACAATACCTCTGAATACGAATAAATTACAGCAGGTGATGTTGAAGTCAAGAAATAAGTTCCTGGTTTTGATGTTTTCGCAAAACCTTGGCTGTTAGCATCACTGTTTGATAATCCATTTCCACCTCCAACGTAGGTTCCAACACTTGTATCAGATGGCAATTGTGCATAAACAGGCAAACGAGGATCTGCAAATTCTTTTAGTTTGTCAACCATCGTTTTAGAAATACGGTAGTCATCACGAGTTTCAAACCAAGCTGAGGCTGGATTTTGCTGCGGTGAACTGATATATGTAAATTTAAAAGTATCGCTATTACTGCTCAAAACTCCTGCTGCATCATTAGTGGCATCAATTGCAGCTTGTTTAGCCAAAGCTGGTTCTCTGTCAGCAATTTTTAAAGCGATACGCAAACGAAGCGAGTTTACGTAACGTTTCCATTTTGCAATGTCTCCTTTATAAACTAAATCACCAGTTACTGTTCCATTTGCTGCACCTAATAAAGACTGAGCTTTTTTCAAATCTTCAAGTAATCCTGTATACACTTCTTTTTGAGTGTTGTATGCAGGCGTTATGCTTTGACCTGCTTCTTTGTACGGAATACTTCCGTAAGCATCTGTCAACAGTAAAAATGTCCACGAACGAAGCGTTAATGCAATTCCTTTATAATTGGAATTGGCCTGTGCATCTGGAAAATTGATGATAGTATTCAAATCTGTAATTAAGGTTGCGTAACCAGTGTTCCATAAAGTAACGAATGAAGCGTTTGAAACATCATATCTATCTGGCTCTGTATATTGGATTTTTGCCCAATGCTGCACAAATAATAAAGAAGAGTCAAAGTTATTTGTAGAACCCCAATATAAGTCGGCTCCTTGTTTTAGCGTTCCTGTTAACAAATAAGGCGCCAATGGTGTTTCAGTTGCATTTGGATTTTTATTAATATCATCCAGCGTGTCGCTGCAAGAGCTAAACGTTAAGGCAAAGAGAGTTATATATGCTATTTTTTTTAACATGATGCTGAGTTTTAGAATTTAAGATTAACATTAAGACTGAAATTTCTGGTAGTTGGTAAAGCTAAACTTTCCAATCCCTGCGCATTTCCAGTATTGAAAGCGGTTTCAGGATCAATATTTGGTGCGTCTTTGTAGATAAAGAACAAGTTACGGCCAACAGCAGTAATACTTGCCCCTTCTAATCCAAGTCTTCGTGCAAATGCTTTATTGACATTGTAAGACAATTTTATTTCTCTCATTTTTACAAAAGTTGAGCTGTAAATGTATGCTTCGCTGATGTTGTAAGATGCTTTGTAATATTCCTGTGCACTTAACACGGTTGTATTTGGAGATCCGTTTTCGTATACTCCGTTAAAAATCATACCATCGTCATATACTTGTACTCCAGCTGGAGCAGTTCCGTTTACCAATGTTTTTGTAGTTCCGTTCAAATAATAACTTAGACCGCCGTTTTCAGCTCCACGTCCAGGAAGCGTTGACGCCAATACTCCTGTATAAGTACCTGTTCTGTTGGTTCCTGAGAAAATTTCTCCACCTACGCTTGCATCCACTAAGAATGACAATTCAAGATTTTTATACGTCAAGGTATTGGTAACACCTGCCAAATAATCTGGAGTATAATGTCCTAAAACTCTCTTCGTTGGATCTGCTTTTGGAAGTCCGTTTGCTCCTACTACGATATTACCGCTCGCATCACGCAAATAAGCCGTTCCGTAAAGCGCTCCATAAGCTTGACCTACAGATGCCAATACATCTACACCTCCAGAAGTACCAATGGTATAGTTTTGAATTTGTTTGGCATAATCCAAAATTTCAACTTCACTAGTGTTTTTAGAATAATTGGCTCCAATATTCCATTTGAAGTTTTCTGTTTGAATAGGAGTTCCATCCAATTGAATTTCTATACCTCTATTGTTTATTTTTCCAGCGTTGATTAACTGAGAGTTATAACCGCTTGAAGTTGTGGTTTTAATCTCCAAAATCTGGTCAAAACTATTGGTGTTGTAATAAGCAGCATCAAAATGAAGTCTATTTTTAAAGAAAGTAGCTTCTAAACCAACTTCGGTAGAACGTGTTGTTTCTGGTTTCAGGTTCTCATTCAATTTTCTTTGTGATGAAGTTTGAATTGGATTTCCGTCAAATGCTGTCTGGAAGTTATAAACCGTAGCCAGTTGATACGGATCTGCATCGTTACCCACTTCAGACCATCCACCACGTATTTTTAAGAAATCAAGCGTATTGCTTTTCAAATTGAAAGCTTCAGATAAAACCAAACTACCATTAATAGAAGGATAAAAATAAGAACGGTTGCTGCTTGGTAATGTAGATGACCAGTCATTACGCCCTGTAACGTTTAAGAAAGCATAGTTTTTATAACCAAATTGCGCAGAAGCATAAGCACTATACACTCTTAATCTTGATAAGTTGTTCGATGATGTTAATGGATCACGCGAATTAGTTAAAGTGTACAAATCTGGCACAGCCAAACGTGGCGCTTTTTGGTAATTGTTTGCATCGCTATGATTACGAATATTAAATCCGGCAAGAGCGTCTACAGTAAAATCGTCGTTTATTTTTTTAGTATACGTAAAAATACCTTCTGTATTCTGTTCATTTACCGTGTAAGCATCTTCAGCATACGATCCGAAAGGAGTTCCGTTTGTACCATACCTGATCTCATACTTTCTTCTGTCATTGTAATAATCAACTCCTGTACGGAATTTAAAATTAAGTCCTTCAGCCAATTTTGCATCCAAATGCACGTCTCCAATTATACGGTTACGCTGCTGGCTTGTCGTGTTGTAATACGCATTCCAATATGGATTACTATAATAGCTGTTGTTCCAGTTCACTTCTCTATTGCTTTCAAGCTGGTTAATATCAACCTGACGACCGAACCAAAGGAACTGTAGCATTACACCCGCAGCACGATTTCCAGAAGGACCTCCTGGTAAAGCTGGAGAATTGGTTGTAATGTAATTTGCCGTTACCCCTACTTTGATACCTTTTGAAATTTGGTAATTCGTATTAAGTGTAAAGTTGGTTTTATTCACTTCACTATTAGGCACTGTTCCCAATTGTTTTTGATTGTTCACCCCTAAACGGAAATCTGATTTTTCATCTGATCTGGCTACCGAAATACTGTTATCATAAGTAATACCAGTGTTAAAGAAGTCTTTCACATTATTAGGATGTGCTACAAAAGGTACAGCCGCTCCATTGGAGTAAAATTGCGGAATAAGTCTTCCGTCCATTCTTGGCCCCCAGCTTTCGTCAACACCATCATTTACACCGCCACCTTTTCCATCAACAAAACTAAATCTTCCGTTTGATCCTTGACCATAAGAGTTTTGAAAGCTTGGTAAAGTAGACACTTGCGAAATCGTAATCCCAGAATTCAACGTAATTCCTAACCCTTTCTGGCTTTTTCCAGATTTTGTAGTGATCAACACAACACCATGTGCTGCACGTGATCCATAAAGCGCTGCAGCATTTGGCCCTTTCAATACGGTTAAGGTCTCAATATCATTAGGATTCAAATCGGCAATAGCATTTTTAAAGTCACGAGTTGCTCCACCAACACTTCCTAACTGTGAGTTATCTACCGGAACTCCATCTACCACAAACAATGGCTGGTTGTTTCCTGCAATCGAAGTTTCTCCACGAATGATAATACGAGACGATCCCATATCTCCTTGTGAATTCGTAATACGAACTCCCGCTAATTTTCCGCTAAGACTATTCAAGAAGTTAGTTTCTTTTGTCTCAGCAATATCTTTAGTCTTAAGTGCTTGTGTACTATACCCTAAAGATTTCTTTTCTTTAGAAATACCCAAAGCCGTAACAACTACTTCTGATAATTGATTTTGTTCTTCTGTAAGGCTTATCGTTACTGGATTTTCATTTACCACAACTTCAGCTTTTTTATATCCTAGATAACTTACTAATAAAGTGTAAGGCAATTTTTGTCCCGTTTGGAAGAAAAACTTTCCATCAAAATCGGTTTGAACCCCGTGCGTAGTGCCTTTAATAATGATAGAAGCCCCGATAATAGGCTCTTTTGTAACGGCATCAATTACTTTTCCTTCTAGTTTAGACTGAATTAATGGCTTGTTATCTTGTGCTTTAACTCCAATTGAAATTAACAACACACATAAGTAAGCATATCTTTTTAATTTTATTTTCATTACTTTATTTTAGTTTAAAATAAGGTAAGCCAAGGATAACTTTATCTTCCTGCTTTCCTTTTAGAGATGACTATTTCTTTTAAGCTTCTGCCATTTCTGCAACTGCAAAAATGGTATTCTCTTTTAGCTGCAGCACATTCGTTTTTTCATTTTTACTTTTTTTTTTGGATTACTATTATTTAAAATTGGCCTATAAAATTTTAACCCTATTTAGGGTTTTGATATTAATTGATTAAATGAATTAAAAAAGAGGAATTTTTAACTGCAGTAACGCATTCGGTCGAATTGCCAAATGGTTTTGCTTATTTGAAATGGAAGTGTGTGGATTTTAATCACTGCGTTTCTTAGTTATTTTTAAACTCTACTAATTTGATAGAACAAAAGTAAATTAAAAATGCGATTTCCCAAATTTTAAATAAACTTTTTGCAAAAAAATTGTTAACGAAATCGTTGCAGATATTATAAAACACTAAAAACAAAATAGTTACAAAATACTATTGATTTTGTGTTTTTATAAGAATTATAGTAAAAGAGAAAAATTAAAAGTCGTTTTTAATTCTTTTAAATTCCATTTTAATAAAGTAAAAAGCAAAAAAAAACTCCAAGATCGTAAGACCTTGGAGTTTGTATTTTGTTTTTTAAAATGATTACATTTCGTTGAACTCGTGTAAAGATTTTAATGTAGTTTCATAAAATAAAATTGCAGCGATAAGATTTCCTTTATCTGAGTAAGGCATCATTTTTCTTTGAAATTCTACTGTCGTATCTAAGAAAGTAGTCGTTCCTTCTGCCTGACCGTCTAATATTTTTTTGTTGTCTGCTGTATCAGGAATACCCAAATCTGCCATTGTAACACCTGGTTTAGTAACCAAAGCAATGTAAGGAAGTGTTTTTACCAAAACTTTAATACGCTCAATATACAATTCTAAAAGTTCTCCTTTTTGCATACCACTTAATTCTTTTTGATCATGGTATTTACGAATTAAAGCTGTTGTACTAATGATACTTCTTGGTGCATTTTTTGCCTGTGCAGAAACAGCAGCAGTTGTCAAGAAGAAAAGGACACATAATAAAATAATCTTACTCTTCATTTTCATAATAGATTTGGTTCTTGAATAAAAACAAAAATATATAAATTATGTTAAAAAGCAACTTTTATATTTCCTTTTTCACAATAAAATTACATTTGTTACGTTGCGATAAGTAAAATAGTACACCAAAACCCCAGAAATTAAGGATTTTTCGGCAGTATAACTACGTATTGTTTAAGACTTAATAATTCTAAAACGACCTGGATATTTGATCCAAATACTTTTTTTGTTGCCGTAATAATCCATAAAATCTTCGCAAACAAATACAGCATGCGCTTTTGACCATGCGACAACACCGCAATATTCGCTTCCAGATTGTCTTTTTAATTTCTGAATCTGCTTGCCTAATTTGAATCCTAAGTATTTATATATGGTTGGAGTATAAACCGTTCCTTCTTCCAATTCTTCCAAAGCTTTCTCAAAAGTAGGTTCGTTATCGATAATCTGCATGTATTTTGCCATTACGGCATAAGTCAAAATAGCATAATCTCTTATTTTTTCACTGTCACAATTATCTTTGATATAAACAAAACCCGCAGATTTTGTCGCTTTATTTACTTCACTGCTGTCCAAATGAAAGGTCGCATTGTTTTTTAGCGTAATCTTATACGAATCGTTTTCTAATTTTTCGCTAACAAAAAGATTATCTAGTCCGTACACATTTAAAGAAGCTTTTATAAAAGCTATAGAAGAACAATTGGTACGCTCACCTTGTTTAAAACTTTCGAATATTTTTTCAGAACTCAACTGCGAGTATGAATTGGAACAAACAAACATTAAAAGAAAAAAAACTGAAGTAATCGATTTCATGCCTTGTATTATATATGGTTTCTCAAATAGTATTTTGAGAGATTGTATTAGATTTTTACAAATCTATAAAAATCAACTCATATTTTTACATCTTCAGTTCGATCTGTTAAAAAAAGTCCATAAAAAAACGTCTCAAACAAAATTGAGACGTTTTTGCATTATTTTTTTTCTTCATTATTCAACTTATCATCGAGTTCTGGCGCTTCGCCTTTAAACTTTTTGGTATCAGCATCATAATTTTCATCGTTAGTCAAAACTTCATCGTGTTCTTTATATTGATGTTTTCTAGTATCAGTTCGATGATCTGCCCCGCCCTGTTTTGGGTTCGGGTTTTTCTGGGTTTGATTATTCTTGTCCATAATTCTTCTTTTTATAATGATTAATAAAATTAGACCAAATACAGCCTTCGCTACTTATATAATCCTTTTAAAAAATTATAAGATAAAACTGCATAGATCACTCTAGACCAATTGACCATATTTCGAAAATTAGTTAAATATCGCGGTTTTCCTTTTCTGAAAATTCACGCAACAGCAACTAAACTGTACTAGAAAGCAAATGGCATATTATTAGTTTACAACAACTTAAATTAAAAAACTAAAAATTATGAGCTTGTATCAACTTCAAAAAACCGCCATTGTCATTATCGATCCTTTTAATGATTTTCTTTCTGAAGGCGGAAAATTATATTCGGTTACAAAGGAAACCGTTGAAGGAAATGGGGTGGTTAATAACATCAAAAAGCTATTAACTGCTGCAAGAGAAAAGAAAATCCAAATTATTTATGCACCCCATCGGAATACCCAAATTAGGGATTATCTCAACTGGAAATTTATGGCGCCTTCGCATTTAGGGAGCAAAAGCATTACGCTATTTGAAAAAGATTCGTGGGGAGCCGAATTTCACCCAGAGCTTAGTATGCAAGAAGGCGATCTTATTGCCCAAAATCATTGGACAGCGAGTGGTTTTGCCAATACCGATTTAGATTTTCTTTTGCGACAGCATAATATCGACCAAATTGTTCTCGCAGGCATGAGAGCCAATACCTGTATCGATTCTACTGCAAGATTTGGTGTCGAGCTGGGTTATCATGTTACCTTAATCAAAGACGGAATTGGCGCTTTCAACTGGGAAGAAATAAAAGCAACAGTCGAAACTAATTTTCCTCATTATGGACATGTGCTTTCTAGTACAGATGAATTTATAAAAAATATCAATTCATAATTATGGAATCTTTTACAGAAAGTATCGCGACTGCTATAATTAATGCTCCCTTTGAGAATATTAATTTGACCGAATGGCTTTTTACTTTAAAAGATAAGGAATATCAGGAATGCTCTTCTTCTCATATTGCTGCGGGAAGTTCGTTGACTGAAGAAGGTTTAAGAACATCTATAAATGTGGAACAGATAGCAGGAAACATGCTGATTCAGCATTATATAGAAGATATTTCTAAAAGAGATCACTGCACTGTAAACTCTGTTTCGGATTCTTTTTCTGCTTTAGGAAATACTACTTTATATGTAAAATGGGAATTGAAAGTAAAAAAGCTATCCGATTCTTCATGTGAACTTTCCAATCACGTCGTGATCTCGCTTACGGAACATTTTATAAAATCACTTCAAAATGCAGGGGTTTCAGATTTTGAACCCATTCGAATTACTATGAAAAACAATTTGGAAGAACACAATAAAGAAGAGACTCCATTCTTTGCAAAAAATATCCAAGAAAAAGCTTTATCGGGAATTTGGAATTAGATAAGACTATTCAAAACAAATAAATCAATATTAACTTTATTACAAATGGAAAAAGAAAAAACTTTAAGTAAGGCAAGCCAGTCAGAAACTAAATTTGCCTCTGTTCAAGATTATAAAATAGCGTATCGCTCAATTGGCGAAGGATTACCCATTATTCTCTGCAATAGGTTTCGAGGAAATCTAGACGATTGGGATCCCGCATTTTTGGATGCATTAGCGAAAAAATACAGAGTAATCACTTTTAATCAAAAAGGACTTGCTTCTTCTACTGGAACACCACATGAAACAATTTTAGGTTTTGGAAAAGATGCCATTGATCTAGCCGATGCTTTAAAAATTGACAAATTTATTCTGGGCGGATGGTCGTTAGGCGGCTGGGCGGCACAGGTAATAACAACTGAATTTCCGAACCGAATTACGCACACCATTTTAATTGGAACCAAACCTCCAGGAAAAGTAAATCATAACCTAGAAGAAATTTTTATTAAAACAGCCTATATTCCAGATTACACGCTCGAACATGAAACTATATTATTCTTTGAGCCAACTTCTGAAATAAGCCGAAATGCAGCGGTAGAAAGTCATAAAAGAATACAGGAAAGAGAAAATAAAGATCCAAAAGTAAGACCAGAACTTTGGGAATATTACAGTAAATCTCATGATGATTATATAAATGATCCTTATAATACTAGAGAAAAATTAATGAAGACCAATGTTCCAATCTTAATTATTTCTGCTAATCATGAAGTTTGCTTTCCTCCAGAAAACTGGTTCGAGCTCAACCAAAAATTACCAACCGCAACACTTATTACAATAGCTCAGACAGGACATGGCCCGCAGCACCAATATCCTGATATGATTGCCCGTTATATTGACAACTTTATAGAATCAAACTAAAAAAGCAAACCAATAAATACAACTGACTGATTTTCAAAATACTAAAATTCTTATAATGAATATATTCCAGTTTTGAAAATCAGTAGTTTAAATACAATAGTTGATGTAACTTTGCAACTTCATACTAAAGTAAGTTAGCAGTATATGTGGATTATATGTCAGGAATGCCAAGGACAGGGCAAAATAAATCGTGGGCTCACTAAGAAGGCTCAGCGCATTTATAAGGCAGAATTGGCTGAATATGAGAGAACAAAAAGCACCGATTCTCCTCCTGCTAAACCAAAAGCTCATTTGCATTTATGTTCCAATTGTTCCGGTTCTGGATTAATTCAATCCGATCATTTTACACCAGTTAATACCGATTTCCCACATGTTGCCATAATTGGTGCCGGTATTGGAGGCGTTGCGCTTGCAGTTGCCTGTTTGCATCGTGGAATACCTTTTAGTATCTACGAAAGAGACAGTAACTTTGACGCCAGATCTCAAGGCTACGGACTTACGCTCCAACAAGCTAGCAAAGCCATGAAAGGCTTAGGAATTACTTCTTTAGACGGAGTTATTTCAACAAAACATATTGTTCACAATACAGAAGGAAAAGTTTTAGGAGAATGGGGAACCCGAAAATGGCTGGAAACTGAAATTAAAACTCCTATAAAACGAACCAATATTCATATCGCAAGGCAGTCGCTTCGGTTGGCTTTACTCGAACAACTTGGCGAAAAAAACATTAACTGGGGATACCAATTGATAGATTTTCAAGAAAGTGAAAATGGTGTTGAATTGAATTTTCAGGTAAATGGAGAATTAAAAAAAGCTAAAGCCGATCTTGTTGTGGGTGCTGACGGTATTCGAAGTGCAGTGCGAAAACTAATAATTGGCGAAGATGCAACTCCGCTCCGTTATTTGGATTGTATTGTAATATTGGGAATTTGTCCACTAAGTTCGCTTGAAGATGTTTCGAGTCCGCTATTAGATTCGGCAACCGTTTTTCAGACGGCAAATGGCAACGAACGAATTTACATTATGCCTTACACGGCCGATTCTGTCATGTGGCAATTGAGTTTTCCAATGTCAGAAGAAGAAGCCAAAGAACTAAGTGCAAAAGGACCTGAAGCTCTTAAAGAAGAAGCGATTCGCAGAACGCAATGGCATGCTCCTATTCCGCAGATTTTAGAGGCTACACAATCAAGTTTAATTTCTGGATATCCTGTTTATGACCGCGAATTGCTTAGTTCCGAATTATTAGAAAAAAATAAAAATAGTACTTTAATTGGCGATGCCGCACACCCGATGAGCCCATTTAAAGGTCAAGGCGCGAATCAAGCTTTATTAGACGCTTTAAAATTGGCAAAAAAAATTACCAAAGGCTGCAATGCAAAATCGCAATGGAGAAAAAATGGACTGCGAAAAAGTGTTTTAAACGAATTTGAAGCAGAAATGCTGGAACGCAGTGCAGAAAAAGTAAAAGGCTCTGCCGATGCCGCGCAATTTTTACATTCTGAAATTATACTTCGCGAAGGCGATGAACCCCGCGGAAGATGCAAGAAATAATACAAAAAGCTAAACAAATCCTGTTTAGCCTTTTTTTTATATCACTCTATATTTCAGACTCATACATTAAAATTAAACAATAATTTAATATTATTTTATAACAAAGTCCAAGACGATATTTCTAATTTTATAATCTCATAAAACAATTAAATTATCACGTCATGGAAAATTTACAAATTAATTTCAGTCCAAACACCAAAACCTGTACAGACCGAACTTTGGTTTGTAATGGCGATAATAACGAATTAATCTTTCGTAAAACTTATGTAGGAGATTGGGGAGATTGGGACGAGAAACCAGAAGATCTGCCAAAAGAGCCTCTTTATCTGGATCAAAGTACAAGTTTTACAAGTGCAGTATAATACAACAGTTTAAAATAATCAAGCATATAATTAGCGTTCTATGCAACTAAGCAAGAACGCTAATTGTATTGCTTAAATTTTCTTTGTTTATAAAATCCAAAATAAATTCTTTGACTTCATTGCTGGCAGTTGTGGTGGCAAATGAATTAATGTAAAATTCATCGTCCTTATCACTAATATGAATAATTTCTGTGTAGCCTTTAGTTATCAAACTGCCTTTCAGCTTAATTATATTTACTTCTTGTTTTCCATCAAGTTCTTTACGAACCTGTAATTTTATAGCTCTTTCCATATTCAAATACTTTTAAATAATTAACTATCATTCAGTTACTAAATTTAAAACATTTAATCTATCGAAATCAGAATTTAACACTGTCGGGAACGTATTATTTATCAACATATTATAAACATTTCTCATTTTATTCTAAAAAAAATGGGAATAGTAGTAAAATCAAGTATTTTCAAATTGAAACGGGTTTGCTTTCGCGAAATTGCGGATAGAAACAGATGCCAGAAATTCAAATTTTTTATAAAGTAAAAGAATCCGAAGGATTCAAATATTTATAGAATTTATGCTGGACCTGGGTATGACCCCTTCGGGGTCACATATCTACGTTGAAAATTTTATGCTATAAACATTTGAATCCTTCGGATTCTTTTAATGTGAATCTAAAATTATTTTCTTTCTAACGGTGACAAGTTGAGTCATAATTTCAAAACAACAAAACAACAGTCTATTACCCTATAAATTCTTTTTCGTTCTTTCGCGAAAGCACATATAAAAACAAATAAATGAAATCCGTTTTTTCTACATATCAAAGCAAAAGAATCCAGAGGATTCAAATATTTATAGAACATAATTAACACCGCTGATATTTGACCCTGAAGGGGTCATACTCACGCTACAGCATAAATTTTCTATAAATATTTGAATCCTCCGGATTCTTAGATATGAACTTAGAATCAAATTCATTGTCGCTCTTTCGCGAAAGCGCGTGTAAAAACGAATAAATAAAAATCCCTTTTTTATATGTTAAAGCAAAAGAATCCAGAGGATTCAAATATTTATAGAACATAATTAACGCCGATGATATTTGCCCCCTTCGGGGTCATACCACGGTCCAACATACATTCTATAAATATTTGAATCCTCTGGATTCTTGTATGTGATCTAAATAATTTCCTTCTTCAGCGTGACACTTGAATGATAATTTCAAAACAAACAATAAACAATAAACAATAAACAAAAAACAACAAACTAATTCCCGGTAAACTCTTTATCGCTCAGCGTTTTCATAAACGCAATAAGATTTTCTTTTTCCAATTCTGTAAGCGGAATTCTATTCGCATTATTCTTAAAAATAGGATCCAGATTATCAGCTTCTAAAACTCCCTTATCAAAATAATCTAAAACCGATTTTAAAGTGGCAAACTGACCGAAACTTCCGTAAGGCGCTGTATATTCTATGTTTCTCAAACTCGGAACCCTGAAACTCATAAAATCGGCTGGAATACCCGTAACCCTTCCACGTCCTGCTTCGTTAGAATCTGTATTTAACGGAAAACCGATATTTCTGAAACTCTGGTCGGTAAACAATTCGGTGCTATGACAGCTAGCACATTTCTGCTGAAAAGTAGCATAGCCTGCCGCTTCATTTTCTGTAAACGATTGGCCTTCTTTGCGTTTTACTTTATCGTATTTACTATTCGCAGAAATTAAAGTGTATTCAAACTGTGCAATACTCTGGTAAATTCGATCAGGAGTAATTTCCTGATCTCCAAATGCTTTTCTAAACAAATCTTTATAAGAAGCGTCATCTTTAATTTTTCCGATAACTTCCAAAATCGAAGAATCCATTTCTTCATGCGTAATAATCGGAACCAGAGGTTGCGTTTCTAACTGCAATCTGCTTCCATCCCAATTAAAAAACTTCAAAAACATCAGATTTTGAATTGGAGGCGCATTTCTAAGTCCGATTCTGCCTTCGATTCCAATAGCTCTCGAATTGTGATCTGCAAAAGCACTCGTCTGAATATGACAGCTTGAGCACGAAATTGTATTGTCGGCGCTAAATCTTTTATCAGAGAACAGTTTTTCACCCAATTCGGCACCATATTTTGTAGGTTTATTTAAACTCACATAAGGATTTAGTTCTGGAAAATCGGCTGGAATTTGCAATGAAAGCTCAGGATTATCATAAGAAATCATATCCGAATCATCGCTGTTACAAGAAGCGAAGACGGTTATAATTATTATGAAGCCAAATATTTTTTTCATTTATAATGAATTTAAAATAGAGCCGTCTTTAAAATTCAGACGGCTCACAATAGATTTTTTTAAACCTGCAGATCAAAAAGTTTCACGCAGATTTGTGAAGATTTCAGCAGATTAAATTTGATTTGCTGAAACTATATTGATTAAAATAAATTATTAAAGTTTTTTTACATAGCCCCTAGTTTTAACTAGGAGATTTAGAAATAGCAAATAATCCAGGCTTTAGCCAAACCATTGCATTTAGGCTAAAGGCTCTTTTTTGCCAATTCATACACCTCCATCTAAAGATGGAGGCAATTCATTTTTAATACCTATAACAACTATAATCTCAATCAGTTTAATTTAGTTTTCTACGCTAGTCACAGAAAACATTCCTGAAATATCGCTTGTTCCGTTTCCACCAAGATTATCCACAAATTTTACCATTTGAGTTGCTGTATGAACATTTGGAGTTGCGTTATCGTTTGCTCCTTCTCCTGTCGATAATGTTATAGTGTTGATTTTGCCACTCAATAATTTGTCGAAATCAGCTTTAATTTTGATTTTCGGAGCGTTTTGCCCGACAATAGCATTAACAGTTAAGTTTAAAGTAACATCTCTATAAGCATTTACGCCTTGTTTATAAGCACCTTCAGCTCCTGCTATCGTACTTCCGGTATGAATAGACATTACTTTATTATCGGTATCGTAAAAACCTTCCACTTTTGTAAAACGATATCCTGTTCCCCATTCCCACATCATTTCAGTATCATTGGCTCCAGCCGCTGCGTAGAATTTAGGAAATCTTGTCTGATCCAAAGTGTTTTGTTCTGTCTTGATTCCCAAACCGAATTTAATCTGCTTGTAATTTGCAGATGGCACATTGCTTAAAACATAACTTAAAGAAGCTGTTTTTGCCTGATCGATTACCGTTGCTCCTTTATCTAGATCATTTACATTATAAGGCACTTCGCTTCCGTCGTCTTTTATTAGACGAATATTACTGATTACATATTTCACCTCAGAAAAATGATGAATCTGTCCTGCTGCCGAAGTATTTGTCGTTGCTGAAGTCGAAGCTGCGTCTCCTAAAACAATCGTTTTGTCTTTAAACGTATTGTTAAATTCTAGCGTTACATTGTTTGCTGCTGGCGCATCGTCATCGCTTGAACAAGAAACAAATGCCAAAGCGGCAGCAGATAATAAAAGGTATTTTTTTAAATTTTGCATTTTTATGATTTTAATTTTTGTACTGTATTTTATTGATTAAAAAAGTTTTATGTCCTGCAAGGTTTCCAAAACCTTGCAGGAGAAAAAAATCAATTATAAAATAGGCGGCGGTACAAAAATTTCAAGACAAGGTTCTGTCTGACCACATTCTTTATAAAGAAAAACCTTTTTAGCATTTATATCTTTCGGAGTCAAAACAGCAAATTCAATATTAGAAATTAAAGCGATATCAATCTGTTTACTGATGCTTCTCAATTCTAGATCGGTATTTTTTTCTGTGTCCTGAAGTTCTTTCTTTAAATGGCATTTACCATGACATTGCAGTTCTGGTTTGGCTTTGTTTTCACAAAATTCTTTTTCAATGGCATTCTGATTCAGTTTAAAGTGCACAATGATAAGCGCCTGCTGGAAAGAAACCAGCAGGAACAAAATCGTCATTGTGATACTAAAAACTTTTTTCATTTTTTTACTCTTTGGGTTGACTGTTTTTAACACATAGAAACATAGTTTATCGAAATCTATAAAAGGCGTTTCACTTGTAATAAAACACAGAGGCTATGTTTTAAATAGTTTCTTTCTATTTTCTATATTCTTTTCTCTATATTCTAATTAAAAATTCAATTTTAAAGACGTGAAAATATTACGTCCCATTCTTGGAATATTTCCCCAGTCGGCATAAGTGCTGTAATATTCGTTTAATAAATTCTCGGCACCAATCTGAATCGTGCTTTTTACTTTATTGATTTTAAAAGAATAATCAGCAGAAATATTCCAGATTGTGTATGCTCCAGTTAAATCTTCGCCATATTCTGGACTGTAATTAATCTGCTCAAAATCGCCACTAACAGAAGTCTGGATTCCGAAATTTTTATACATATAATGCAATGAAGTCAGATAACTTAACGGACGGATAAATGGCAGATTTCCTCCTTTATCATCCATTCCGCGCGCATACGTCAGCGTTCCTTTCCAGTGCAGATGCTCCAAGATATCGTAACTCACATTGGCAGACATATTTAAAAGCGTCGCATAATCTAAAGATGTATATCCTTTTACTCCAACCGACTGATAATTCATCGGACTTCCGAGACTTAAGATTTTACCAATAATATAATTCTGAATGTAGAAATAGTTTATTTTTCCTTGAATGCTTAATCTTTCATTTTTAAACCCTGCGCTTGCATTTCCTTCGTACGAAATTTCATTTTTCAAATTCGGATCTCCGATATAATCGTAACGGTCAAAACTATTATAGATGTAATAACCATAACCCTCAGAAACAGAAGGCGCTCTATGGCCGTAACCTGTTCCCACAGAAAAATTAAACTGATCAATATTTAAATGATATCCTGCATTAATACTTGGCAGAAATCGCGTTTTTTCCTGTGGTGCACCAGGATGAAAAATCCAGTTGAATTCAATGTATTTCGAATAATTGTAATTGACGCCCAAAGAACCGCCCAAATTCACCTGACTTCTTTCTGAAAGATCCCAAGAATTATTCATAGAAAGTCCGGCAAAACGTGTCGTAACCCAAGGCCAACTGTAGGCAAACATGGTTCTTTCGCTTCGATCTTGCGGATACATGCGCATTTCTGCAATAGACAGATTATCGTAAGCATTCAACTGAATTTCAGAAGAGTAATCGTTCTTTTTCAAATTCGCTTTCGAAACCAATCCATAAGTGGTGCTCCAGCCTGGCATATCCATGTGAACTAAGTTTTCTGGTCGCGTTGTATCGTCCATATAATGCTCAATGGTATTGAAATACACTTTTGTATCGACCACTCTTACCAATCCTTCTTCAAACAATTGCTTGTAAGCCGCAGAAGTAATTAATGCGCGAGAAAGCCACAAATCCATTGGCAAAGCAGGATATCCCACATTTTTTGCCATATCAAAAATCGCGTCTAATCTTAACGAAGACAATTCGCTGGTTTTATACGCCAATCCCAACGAAGTGTTGAATTTATTGTATTGCGAATGTTTTACTTCGTCGTTGTTTCCATCAGAATAATTATCTGCTGTTCGATAAGAAATACTTCCATCGGCAACAAACTTAGCTCCTGAATAAGAGACATTTCCTAAATTGAAAAACTGCTTATTATTAAATTCAAAACCCGTTTGGTAAGCGCCATTCCATTTTTTTTGAAGTCCGAACTGCGTGCTTTTTCTTTTTAAATCGATACTTCCTGCAATGGTCGAACCGTGAAGACTTCCCTCCTGACCTGATTTGATATCAATTGCCGCCAAATTATTGCTTTCAACATAAGACGTAATCGGATCCATTTTATCGGTACAAGCGCCAAAAACGTGCATTCCGTCAATCGTAACTGTCGAACGTTCGGTGCTCATATTGTTCAATAAAGGCTCCCAAGCATAAGCCCCACGTTTTATAAAACTGATATTGTCTGACGAAGACAAAAATTCATCAACCGAAACAGCCATTTTCATCTCTGTTTCAATTTTCTTTTTAGTGGCACTTTTTACCGTTACTTCTTCTAATTTTTTTATGCTATCGTGATGTGCATGCTGATTTTGAGCTGTAACTGAAATTCCCAAGAAAAGCAGCATTATAATATATTTCATGTTATTAGAATAAAGTATCAATATAAAGTTCACTTTTCACGCCTTCTACACCAGGTGTATGATCCGTCGGAACTATCGTTCCTTTTACGATCAAACCGTTTTGGTTCATCATAATGAAGTTCAATGTCCAGTTTCCTGTCATCGTATAATTCACAACACCATGATACAAGCCGTCAGTTTCCTGAGTCAAATCTTTATTGTTTGGTGAAGAGTGATTTCCCATTGAAGGCTCAGGCATCCTCGGATCTAATTTTAAAGTATAACCAGCAACTTCAGAATAAGAAAACTGCGACGGATCTGGAAAAGTTCCAGCCGAAGTTGTTGGTTTATTATACTTATAAATACCAGCAACCAGCGCATTTTCTGAAACGGTAGGTTTTTGAGGCGAAACCAATGCAATTACATATTGTTCTCCATCGTTTCCTGCAAAAGCAGTCATATTGAGGTTTTTATTGCTTTGTTTTTCAACAGTAACATCTTTATTGATCTCATATTTTTGATTATCTGCCGTAAAACTGATGTACAATTTCCAACTTGCTGTCGTAGTGCTTTCTCCTGTAAAAACAGAATAACCGCTGTAGTATTTATTTGTAGCATCATAAGCAACATTGTACTCATGCGGACATGAACTTTTGCTTCCGTCTGCATTACTCAATATTGGCAGAAAAGTCACTGCAGCAGTTGTTAGCTCTTGGTTGTTTTGAGTATTGGTAATTTTCAGATGCAACTCATTGTAGCCTTTATAAAATGCTCCGTTTAAAGCTTCTATACTAATTTTATAGTTACCACTTGTAAGCGAAGTAGCTTCTTTAAATTCGTAAGTTTCAGGAACTTCAGAACCTGTTTCTGCTTCGTAATCTGTTTTATCAATTGTACAGGAAGTAACCGCGAATAACAGTGCGATTATCCAAAAATTAAAAGATTTCATTTGATGAATGTTATAAAAAAACGTTTACAATATAACATTAAGCCATAATTTTTTGAATAGCAAAAAGGCCAAATGCTGTTAAAATAAGCCAAGAAATGGCAACGCAAATGAAGATTGCATAAAGCTATTTTCTTCACTTACAAAAAGAAGATCAAAATCAGTTCCAAAAAATAATTTACTTCATATCGATACTAAGCCAAGATTTTAAATCTGAGCAAGCAAACAAATAAACAATTCGAAATTCCGATTTCAAAAGTTAGGAATTTGGATTTTAAAAAATTGGAATTTAAAAAGTTTGGAATTTGGAATTTAAATATTGGAATTTAAAAAAAATTGATCCTAAACCGTATAGAGAGGAGGATGAAAAGTAAGAGAAGAAGCCCCGATTGGTTTCTTTTCGAACAAAATAGAAGCGTTATCTTTCGATTCGATAACTGGAATTACGTTAAGATTAATTTCTGCAGTGTTTTGCACATAAACAAGCTCTAATTTATCTTTTAAGCTGTCCTGCATTTTTCTTTCGTTATCAGAATATTTTTTAATGCTTTTTTGAAGTTCGCATCGCCCGTTACAGCTATTAAAAGCCTGTTTACGCTGAACGCAAATGGTTTGAGCAATTTCTTTCTGATTGATTTTAAAAGAAGCATAAACGAACAAGCTGCCAAAAGATGGCGACAGTATTAAAATAGAAAGTGCTATAATGATTAACCTTTTCAATGCTTGTTCAAATAGTTTGGTGGCAAAAGTACATACTATTTTGTATTTATTTTAACTAATCTTCATTTTTATTTTATAAAAGGCAAATCCAATTTTATGAGGAAAAAAGCGAATTACTCATAAATTAACGAAATATCGTAAATAAAAAAATACCCATTTTTAATCAAAGCCTTTAAAATAAAGACACTGCAAATAAGGCATGTTAATTGGCAATAGTTATCGCATTCAAATAAACCACTTTAAGAATGCTAAAAAATATGAAAACAACTAGACTGCCATTTTCAGGTCGGGATCCTGCAATTTCGTTCGAGGAAAATCAAACTTCCACAGAAAAGACTTCGATAAACAAAAAAAATTTAAGTCGATTTTTCACTTCTTAACCTAGATTAATCGATAGGCGCTTATTTCCGTGATAAGTTTGCATCAGAAACCTAACAACAATAAACAAACTATAATCTATTTGTTAAAAGTTCAAACATAATTACAAATTATTCAAATATTTAAAAATAAAATTAATCCTAAAATCAAAAAATCATGAGCACATTTACAGTAAAAGACGGAACACAAATTTATTACAAAGACTGGGGAACTGGACAGCCAATTGTTTTTCACCACGGATGGCCTTTATCTAGTGACGATTGGGATGCACAAATGATGTTCTTCCTTCAAAAAGGGTACAGAGTTATTGCACACGACCGTCGCGGACATGGACGTTCTAGCCAAGCTTCTGAAGGAAACAACATGGAAACTTACGCATCTGACATTGCTGAATTAGCAGAAGCTTTAGATTTAAAAAATGCTATTCACGTAGGGCACTCAACTGGTGGCGGTGAAGTAATTCGTTACGCTGCAAAATACGGAAAAGGACGCGTGGCAAAAGCCGTTATCATTAGCGCTGTACCGCCAATAATGGTTCAAAACGAATCTAATCCTGAAGGGGTGCCGTTGTCAGTTTTTGACGAAATCAGAAAAGGAACTGCCGCTAACAGAGCGCAATTTTTTTACGACTTCCCTATTGCATTCTACGGATGGAACCGCGAAGGACAAGAAGTTCAAGAAGGGATCAAACAAAATTGGTGGCGTCAAGGAATGATGGGTTCTGTATTATCGCATTATGAAGGAATTAAAGCATTTTCTGAAACCGATTTTAGAGAAGATTTAAAGAGTTTAGACATCCCTGTTTTAGTTTTACACGGAGAAGATGACCAAATTGTTCCTTACAATCAAGCGCCAAAGTCAGCTGCATTACTTAAAAACGGAAAATTGATTTCGTACCCAGGATTCTCTCACGGTATGCCGACAATTAATGCTGAAACTATCAATAACGATATTTTAGAATTCATCAAATAAATCATTAATCGCTGCCTGTAAAGGTTGTTTACAGGCAGTTTTAATCCTCTTCAATTATGAGTTATTTTCAGCAACCCTCTTTTGATACCGTTGTCGAAGCTTTGCAATGGCTGAGCACACAAGGTTTTACAGAAAATTTTAATCTGGACAGCAATTGCATTCGTTACAACAACAACACGCAGAGCATGTCACCAGAAGAATTCAAGATTGAATATTTATTCCGATTTGAAGGCGATACTAATCCTGGAGATGAAGATATTGTTTATGGAATTAAATCTGAAATCTACAATCTAAAAGGTGTTTTAACCAGCGCTTTTGGAATTTATGCCGATACTGTTTCTGCCGAAATGATTAAGAAACTTTCTACGCATTAATATCAAAACTCCTTAATAAAATTACGATATATCGTTACTAATTTTTCACTGCTCGAAACTTAAAACAGTGTTCTGCAGCAAATTAAAAATATGGCATTTTATTAGCCAAAAACCAATTAATAAATTTTAAAACAAATAATATGAAACCATCAGTTAACTTATTATCACCAGACAATCACGCATTAGTATTAATCGATTTTGAAGGACAAATGGCCTTTGCAACACACAATATTCCGTTAAGCGAATTACGTACCAATGTGGCAATTGTAGCTGGAGCATCAAAAATCTTTGATGTAGCAACTGTTGTAACCACTGTAGCTGAAGAAAGCTTCTCTGGACCAGTTTTTCCTGAAGTTGAAGAATTTTACCCAATCGCTACTTCTGGATATATTGACAGAACTTCAATGAATACTTGGGAAGATGAAAATGCTTATAAAGCAATTGTAGCTAAAAACAAGAAAAAACTTGTTCTTGCTGGACTTTGGACAGGTGTATGTATTGTTGGCCCAGCATTATCGGCAATCGAAGAAGGTTACGAAGTTTACATTATTACAGATGCATGCGGCGACGTAAGCGTTGAAGCTCACGAACGTTCTGTACAAAGAATGATTCAGGCTGGAGCAATTCCAATTACTTCTATCCAATATTTATTAGAATTGCAAAGAGACTGGGCACGCGAAGCTACTTATGGTCCTGTAACTTCTTTAATGAAGAAATATGGTGGTTCTTATGGTTTAGGAATTCACTATGCTCACAACATGTTGAAACACTAAATCAAAATTCAATCTCAAAATTCAATTTCAATGTCAAACTTGAAACTTGAAACTTGAAACCCATAAAAACAAACTCTCTAAGCCTTCATTATTTTGGAATCAGCAAAATCCATATCAAACGCCAAATTACTTTTTCTTTTTCTCTTTTTTGGAGCTTTTGCGTCGGCTCAAAATTTTAAGCTGATGCGTTATGATGAAAATTATGAATTCTTAAAAGACTCCAACAGAAATTTTTACGAACGATTAAAATTCATTCCGTTAAATCAAGAAAAAGACTTTTATATGTCAATTGGTGGCGAAGCCCGATATGAATATGTTTATTTCAATAATGAAGACTGGGGGAGATTTGATACTGGCAGCAACAATTTTATACTCCAGCGCTATGATCTTCATGCTGATATTCACCTAGGAAAAAACTTCAGAGTCTTTGCACAGCTTAGAAGCGCTTTACAAGATGGAATATTCAACGGTACGATAGGTACAGACCAAGATCAGCTGAATGTGCAGAATCTTTTTTTGGATGTGAATGTCTATCAAAAAGAAGATAAAAAAATAATCATTAGAGCCGGAAGACAAGAACTTGACTACGGTTCTGGACGATTAATTTCTGTACAGGAAGGGCGAAATGACCGATTGTATTTTACTGGAGGAAAAATAATGTATGCGTCTGAAAGGCTTTACATCGATGCTTTTGCCATGATGCAGGATGCTGTGAATTCGGGTGTTTTCGATAATAAAATGTCTAAACAGTTAAATCTTTGGGGAGCTTATTCTAAAATAATCATTCCACAAGCAGGAAATCTCGATTTGTATTATCTCGGAATACGAAGAGATCGATCTGTTTTTGAAGAAGGAATTGCTCCAGAAAGAAGGCATACTATAGGCACAAGATTCTGGAAATACGGAGGCGGTTTTATTTACAATCTAGAAGCAGCCTACCAATTTGGCACTTTTGGTTCGGGAAATATAAATGCTTGGACAGGCTCAATAGACGTTGGATACATGTTTGAAAATACCAAATTTAAACCTACGATAAATCTTAGAAACGATTATATCTCGGGAGATAAAATTCAAGGCGACGGCAATTTGCAGACCTTTAATCCGCTTTTTCCAAAAGGAGGTTATTTCGGATTTAATCCGCAAATTGGACCAGTCAACTTGATTGACATTCATCCTTATGCTACGATGGATTTGCTTTCGAACTTACAGTTTCAGCTTGATGTAGTTTTTAACTGGCGATATTCACTCGAAGACGGTGTTTACAGACCAGGCGGAAGCCTAAATCGTTTAGGAAGCATGTCAGACAAACGGTATATTGGAACAGCTTATTTGGCTAGTTTGTCCTATAATTTCAATAAATATATATCCATTTCAAATGGGTTTCAGTATTTTAAGACTGGTGCCTTTATCAACGATATTGTTCCGAATGCTAAAGATGGTATTTTCTTTAATGTGCAACTCGGATTCAAATTTTAAAACAACAAAATTAAATTTTTAACACATAGAAACATAGCTTTTAGGAGTGAATAAAAGGCGTTTCTCTTGTAATAATACACATAGTATCAACAATAATCAACTTTGTCAAAGTTTTAAACTTTGACAAAGTTCTCCCAAAACTTTTCAGATAGGACTATGTGTTAGAAACTAGTTTCTTTCTTTATCCTTTTTTCAAAACAAGAAAAATCTATGTCTCTATGTGTTTAAAAGCAAATCAAAATAATAAAACTAAACCCTTAGCATGAAAACAAACACAGCAAAATACAGCCTGAGATATTCGTATCTGATGCTCTTACTTATAACATTTGCAGGCTCGCTTAGTAACAATGCTTTTGCACAAACAGCTTCAATTGGTTCGACTACAACTTGGGGGAAAGTAGACGGCGTTGCAGTAAACGGATTGGTTCAGGGACCATCTGCAGCAGAAGCTGACTTACAAGTTGCCTGCGTTTTTGAATATACAGAAGGTGATATAACCAACCCTCCTGCCCTGCCTGCAAACCTTAATGGAATGGTGCATTTAGACGACGCGCTAAAAGGCATTATTACTGAACTGCGCAAAAGCGGCAAATTTACAGGCCATTCGCTTGAAACTTTATTGATTACGCCTCCTAAAGGCACTTTAGCCTCCAAAAAATTATTATTAATCGGTTTAGGAGATCGCAACAAATTTTCGCCTGATTTAATGATTAGCGTAGGAAGCACTGCCATGCGTGAAGCTTTACGTTTAGGCGTTTCTAATTATTCTTTTGCGAGTGATATTAAAGATGCAGGAATTGATTCTCCAACAGCTTTGGTTGCCGAAAATGTGGTTTTAGGTGCTTTTGAAGCGTATAGAACAGAAACCTATTTACAGGATAAAAAATTAGCCACACACAAACCTTTAAAGAAAATAATCTTATTGGCTGGCCCTGCCTATTACACAGTTGCAGGAGAAGGAATTAAGCAAGCAATTGCAAAGTTGAACACTAAATAAAAGTTATGAAAGCAGATTTAATTTTATTTAATGGAAAAATCCATAGTTTCAATACAGAAACGCCAAATGTGACAGCAGTTGCAATTAAAGACGGAAAATTTATTGCAGTTGGAAACGACAGCGACATTATGACTTTTGCTGCTGAAGAAACCAAAATCATTGATCTTCAAAACAAAAGAGTCGTTCCTGGAATCAACGATTCGCACATTCACCTGATTCGAGGCGGATTAAACTATAACTTAGAATTGCGTTGGGATGGTGTTCCTTCTTTGGCAGATGCACTTCGAATGCTGAAAGAACAAGTAGATCGCACTCCAGATCCGCAGTGGGTTCGTGTGGTTGGCGGCTGGACAGAATTTCAGTTTGCTGAACGCAGAATGCCAACTCTAGAAGAAATCAATGCTATTGCGCCTGACACTCCTGTTTTTATTCTGCATTTGTACGACAGAGCAATTATGAACAGAGCGGCGTTAAGAGCCGTGGGTTACAACAAGAATACACCTGCTCCTCCGGGCGGACATATCGAACGCGATTCAAATGGAGAACCAACGGGATTAATTATAGCGACTCCAAACGCCATGATTTTGTATTCCACTTTAGCGAAAGGCCCTACTCTTTCTTATGAACATCAAATCAATTCGACTCGTCATTTTATGAAAGAATTGAACCGTTTTGGAATCACAAGTGTTATTGATGCGGGAGGCGGATTTCAGAATTTTCCAGACGATTATAAAGTCGTGAATGAATTGAATGAAAAGAACCAATTAACGGTAAGAATCGCGTACAATCTTTTCACTCAGAAGCCAAAACACGAGTTTGAAGATTTCTCTGATTGGATTGATACTGTAAAATTATATCAAGGAAATGATATGTATCGTCATAACGGAGCGGGTGAAATGCTCGTTTTTTCTGCTGCCGATTTTGAAGATTTCCTTCAGCCAAGACCAGATCTTCCTGAAAACATGGAAGCTGAACTAGAAAAAGTAGTCCGTCTTTTAGTAGAAAACCGTTGGCCTTTCAGACTTCACGCCACTTATAACGAAAGTATTACCCGATTTTTGAATGTTTTCGAAAAAATCAATCAAGACGTTCCTTTCAACGGCCTTCCGTGGATTTTTGATCATGCGGAAACGATTGACGAAAGAAACATCGAACGCGTAAAAGCTTTAGGCGGCGGAATCGCTGTACAAAGCAGAATGGCATATCAAGGTGAATATTTCACAGATCGTTACGGAGCAAAAGCAGCTGAAAATACACCGCCAATCAAAAAAATGCTTGAGATGGAAGTTCCAGTTGGTGCGGGTTCAGATGCCACACGTGTAAGCAGTTACAATCCGTGGGTTTCTATGTATTGGATGACAGCTGGAAAAACAGTTGGAGGATTGCAATTGTATAATGAAACAAGACTGAACAGACAAACTGCTTTAGAATTGTACACTAGAGGAAGCGCTTGGTTTTCGCAAGAGCAGAGTAAAAAAGGAGATATAAAAGTGGGAATGTTTGCTGATTTAGTGGTTTTAGACCGCGATTATTTTTCAATCGATGACGAAGACATCAAAAAAATCGAAGCCGATTTAACGATTGTAGACGGAAAAATTGTGTATGCTAACGGTGATTTTTCTTCGTTCTCACCGCCTCATATTCCGATTTTGCCAGATTGGTCTCCAACGAATATTTACAACGGATATCCAGTAAGAAGCGGTTTGCAGAGTGCGATTGAAAAAAATGCAAAAGCAGATGCAAAACCAAAACTGACTTCGCAGATTCACAGTTGCAGCGGAAGCTGTGATGTTCACTTACACAACCACGACGCGGCACGAATGAGCAATGTTCCCGTAAATAATTATAATGCATTCTGGGGCGCTTTGGGCTGTTCTTGTTTTGCTTTCTAAATTTCAAAAAAATGATCGAAATTATAAAACAAATCCTCCATTCTGATTTAGGAACAGCATTCAACAATGCAGCGCTTTTAGTTTTTAGAGTGCTACTGGCTGTAGAACTTTTCAGAGTCCACGGAATGAAAAAATTCAGAGTCGAAAACGGACAGAAAGAACACGTTCCGAATCCGTTGCATCTGCCTGAAAAACTAAACGGTCTGGTGGCAACATTTTCAGATACTGTAATTCCGTTTTTCATTATTCTCGGACTCGGAACAAGACTTGCAGTTCTCCCGACAATCGGTGTAACGGCAGTTGGGTATTTTGTGGTTCACAGAAACGATTCGCTCGAAGTGCGCGACGTTCCGTACATGTACACTTTATCGCTGTTATTGCTTCTTGCGCTTGGCGCGGGAACATATTCTCTAGATTATTATTTACTAGACTTATTAAACAATTAATTTTTTAAAACACATAGAAACATAGCTTTTGGAATGTAAAAAAGGGGTTTCACTTGCATAAATACACATAGAGCTGTTCTGCCAACTTTGTCAAAGTTTAAAACTTTGACAAAGTTCTCGCAAAGAGTTACACATAGAGCTATGTGTTAGAAACTAGTTTCTTTTTCAGAATCAAAAGAAAATCTATGTTTCTATGTGTTTCATTTATTCACAATTAGCATAATTAAACCTAAATCAAAAATGAAAACAAACATCGGAATCAAACAAGAAAACATCTCAAAAATCGCAGCTATTTTGGCTAAAGTTCTTGCAGACGAATTTGTACTTTATACCAAAACAAAAAGAGCGCACTGGAACGTTGAAGGTCCAGATTTTTATAACAAACACCTTTTCTTTGAACAGCAATACGATGCAATTGACGAGATTGTAGATACTGTTGCAGAAAGAATCAGATCTTTAGGTCATTATACGCCAGCAACGCTAAAAGATTTTCTAGCCTTGACACATCTTACAGAAGAATTGCAAGAGAAAAACGATAGCAATGGTTTTATCAAAGAATTGCTTGTAGATCACGAAAGCATTATTATTTATTTGAGAGAAAACATTAATCTTATTGCCAATGACTTGCAAGATGCAGGAACAAGCGATTTTATTACAGGATTAGTAGAAAATCATGAAAAAATGGCGTGGATGCTTCGCGCACATTTAAACTAAAAACAAATTATGGAAATTCAACAAAAAAATATTTGGTACGTAACCCTGCTTTTAACTATGATAGCAGGGTATTGCGATACCGTCACTTTTGTCGCTGCCGATTCGATATTTTCGGCACACGTAACGGGTAACTTTATCGTCTTTGCTTATCAAATTGTCAAAGGTTCAGATATACATGCGTGGGTAAAACTGCTTACTTTTCCCATTTTTATCATCGCGGTAATTACAGGAGGAAGAATTGCGCAAAAAGCAACTAATCGTTACACTATTTTGTTTTGGGAAGGTGTTTTATTGGTTTTAAGCGGTATTGCATCGTATGTTTTTGGCTATTTGCAAAACTTCGAAGAATGGACAATGTATACAGTAGCGATGACAACGGTTTTTGCCATGGGACTTCAGAATGCTTTTGGAAAGCTTTACGCTAAAGAAACCCACGGCCCAACAACAATGATGACAGGAAATGTAACTCAGGCTTCTCTAGATCTGGGCAATCTGCTAAAAAACGGACTTAAAGATGCTGAAGTATTTTTAAGTTTTAAGAAACAGCTGGTTACCTTAATCGGATTTTTGGCAGGATGTTTTCTTGGAGCTGTTGCCGGAAAGTTCTTCGGATTAGGAACTTTAATCGTGCCTGGAGTTGCAATGATCATTTGCTACCTATACCATCGAGACAGCTAGAAAAATACTCATTTTGGATTGCAGATTTATGATACTATAATAGCTAAAAAAAATGATTTTCACCCCTATTCTATCCATTAAAAAACACTTTCTTGCCTTATGCATAATGGGTTTGCTTTTGCTTGGAAATACGGGTATGGGTCAAGAAAATCATAATCTGCTTTCTCCAAAAATAACGACTTCAGAAATTGATGCTCAACAAACAGCGCTGTACCAAAATATTTTAGTTGGATTTCTCTTTCTATTGCTTTTGTACAGCGCTTTTAGATTAAAAAAGAAAAAAAACGAAGAAATAGACATTCAGCGCCAGCAGATTTTGGAGTCAAACGAACTCAACAAAAAACTGCTGACCGAAAAAGAATGGCTTTTAAGAGAAATTCATCATCGGGTAAAGAATAACCTTCAGATTGTCATTAGTTTATTAAACGCACAATCGGCTTATTTGCATAACGAAGATGCATTAATGGCTATCAAAAACAGCCAACATAGAATGCACGCCATGTCGCTCATTCATCAGAAATTATATCAGTCTGATAATCTGGCGAATATTAATATGGATTGGTATATTCACGAATTAATCAATTGTATGAAAGATTGTTTTCATACCGCTCAAAAAATTAATTTTATTTTAGAAGTAGAAAAAACCTATCTCGATGTTGCCCAAGCTGTTCCAATCGGCTTAATTATAAATGAAGCCGTTAGCAATGCCATAAAATATGCTTTTCCTGAAAATCGAAAAGGAAAAATAGGCATTATCTTCCAAAACATTGGCGAAAAAAATTACAGGCTTCAGATTTCTGATAACGGAATTGGGCTTTCTCAAAAGCTTGAAAATATCGAACGAAATTCACTCGGCATGAATTTAATAATAGGATTAACTGACCAGATTGATGGCACTTTTAATATGAAAAATGATAATGGATTAAAAATCACAATTACCTTTACAGGAAAAACCGAGTTTGACGAAACGGCCGAGAACTCTTAAATGACATCATTATAGATGAAGGATAAAATATTAATTGTCGAAGATGAATTTATAGTTGCAAATGATTTAAAAATCATGCTGCACAAAGCAGGTTATCAAGTGGTTGGAATTGCTGCTTCTGTGGCTCAAGCTAGAAAATTAATCGAAGATAAAAGTCCGGACTGGATTTTACTGGATATCATATTAAAAGGCGAATTGACTGGAATTGATCTCGCAAACGAACTTCGCGAAAAAAATCTGCCTTTTCTATATATTTCTGCCAATACCAATCAAAGCACGTTAGAAGCGGTAAAAGCAACACATCCGTACGGTTTTATGGTAAAGCCTTTTCGAGAAAAAGATCTTATTGTAATGCTTGACATTGCAAAATACCGATTCGATCAAGAAAAGGAAGATTTGGCTGTAAACCAATTCCATACTGAAGCTCAAGAAATCAAAGGAATTATCGGTCAGAGTACGCTTTTGAATGATGTTATAGAAAAAATAAAAATTGTGGCTCCAGCCGAAACTTCTGTGCTTATTTTAGGCGAAAGCGGTACAGGAAAAGAAAGAGTCGCACATGCTATACATGAACTTTCAGCGCATAAATCGAACCCGATTATAGTGGTAAACTGCGCTGCTTTACCGCAATCTTTAATAGAATCGGAACTTTTCGGACATGAAAAAGGTGCTTTTACAGGTGCCAATGCGTTACGAATCGGAAAGTTTGAACAAGCCAATAATGGAACAATTTTTCTGGATGAAATTGGCGAACTGCCACTCGATTCTCAAGTGAAATTATTGCGCGTGCTGCAGGAAAAAGAAATTCAGCGTTTGGGAGGAAATAAAACGATAAAAATCAATGTTCGTATTGTAGCCGCCACCAACAGATCACTGGAAAAAGAAGTTGCCGAAGGTCGTTTCAGATTGGATTTGTATTACCGTTTAAATGTATTTCCGATACAGTTGCCTCCTTTAAGGGAACGAAAAGAAGATATTGAAATATTAGCTCATTATTTTCTAAAAAAATATGCAGCAAATTCTAGAAAAAATGTCAATAGCATAAGTGCAAAAGCTTTAGAACAATTAAAAAAGTACAATTGGCCAGGAAACGTGCGCGAATTAGAACATTTAATGGAACGAAATGTGCTTCTCGCCAAAACAAACGAAATTGAAAAATTTGACTTGCCGTCGAGCGTTGCCATTCTCTCTTTAGAAACTGGCACAGACAAAATAAAGTCAATGGAAGAAATGGAAAAAGAACATATTATGAATGCGCTCCAAATCTGCAACGGCAAAGTTTCGGGTAATGGCGGTGCCGCAGAACTTTTAAAAATGCAACCGCAGACTTTGTATTCAAAAATGAAAAAATTAGGAATTAAGCAGGGATATAATTAAATTGCTTTATTGATTTAACCGCAAGGAACGCAAAGGTTTACGCAAAGTGCGCAAAGGATTTTCGCAAAGAACGCAAAGTTTTTTTAAGGATTTAATTAAGATTAAAAGTTCGCAAAGCTTTACCTAATATAAAGCTTTGCGAACTTAATATCTAGATTCCGCTTGAGCTTTTAATAAAAAATCTTAGCGAGCTTTGCGTAAATTCTGCACAAGCTAAATCAACCAAAAGAAAATATTTTAATTAATCTACATTAAGAGGACTTAACCGACTACTTAACGAACTTTGTCCTTATAAAACAACTAAAACCAAAAAAATGGAAACAATAAAACTAGAATTAGACGAGAAAAAACATGGAGCTTTTAATCTTTATGTTGACGATAAAAAACTGGGAGAAATGACGGTAAGCATCAAACCTGATCTATTGACGGTTTATCACACTGGCGTTGAACCAGAAGCAGAAGGAAAAGGTTATGCTAAAAAACTTTTAGAAGAAATGGTTTCTTATGTACGCGCCAATAATTTGAAGGTTTTACCGCTTTGTCCTTATGTTCATGCGCAATTTAAAAGACATCCAGACGAATACGAGGATATTTGGAAAAAATAATTAGTTTTTAATAAGGAACTTCATAGTTTGTCATCCTGACGAAGGAAGGATCACACTAGTAAATCGACAAAGATTGGCAGTTTATTTCACGCAGATTTTAGCAGATAATTTGGATTTCCTTTATCGATAAAAGATTTTAGCAGATTTCCTAAAATAAAATCTATTTTAATCTGCTAGAATCTTTTAAAATCTGCGTGAAACAAATCTATACGCAAAGTTTATTTCACGCTCCCGATAGATATCGGGATTAGCAGATAATTTAGATTTCCTTTATCGAAAAAGATTTGCGCAGATTTCTTAAAATAAAATCTATTTTAATCTGCTAGAATCTTTTAAAATCTGCGTGAAAGAAATCTATACGCAAAGTTTTTTTTTCACGCTCCCGATAGATATCGGGATTAGCAGATAATTTAGATTTGCTTTATCGAAAAAAGATTTAGCAGATTTCTTAAAATAAAATCTATTTTAATCTGCCAAAATCTATCAAAATCTGCGTGAAACAAAATCTATACGCAAAGAATAAAATTTGCGTAAAACCAAATTCACTAAAAACTAAAAAAAATATACTATGAATACAGAAATTTTAACAGACGGTATTCCTTTAAATGAAGCAAAAAAAGCGTTGGTTATGATACACGGACGCGGTGCTAGCGCTCATGATATACTTTCGCTTGCGAAACATCTTAAGGTTGATGATTTTGCATTGGTGGCGCCACAGGCAGAAAACAGAACTTGGTATCCGTATTCGTTTTTAGCTCCGCTGGACGAAAATGAACCTTCGTTTTCTAAATCTTTAGAAGCGATTCATCAAGTTGTGGTCGCTATTCAGCAAAACGGAATTGAAAAAGAAAACATCTATTTCTTAGGGTTTTCTCAAGGGGCTTGTCTTGCTTTGGAATTCACTACCAGAAATGCTGCAAAATATGGCGGAATCGTAGCTTTCACAGGCGGATTAATTGGTGATCAAGTATATGAAAATCATTATACCGGAAATTTCCAAAACACGCCTGTTTTTATAGGAACAAGTGATCCAGATTTCCACGTTCCTGTAGAAAGAGTCAATGATACTGAAACACTTATGGAAAAAATGGGTGCAGATGTTACAAAAAAAATCTACCCGAACATGGGACATACCATCAGTCAAGATGAAATTAATTGTGCTAATGCCTTAATTTTCAATAAAAAATAATGATTACGATTACACGTGTTTACAGCGATGCCAACGGAGAAAGTTATTTTGAAGACTTTGAAGTTCCGTTGAAAAACAATGGCGACATCGGTTTTTTATCTGACGACGAACCGGTGAAATCTATTGTTTTTAGAGAAGTAAGTCCGTCTTATGATTACGATTTTCACAATGCGCCAGACCGCCAATATATTGTTTTACTGGAAGGAGGCGTAGAAATCGAAACTTCGTTAGGAGAAAAAAGAACCTTTCCGACTGGTTCAATTTTATTGGTGGAAGATACTACTGGAAAAGGTCATAAAACTAAAAATCTTGAACCTAAACTGAGAAAATCGATATTTATAAAGTTAGTTTAAAAATAGTTTATGCTCGAACTTTGTCAAAGTTGAAAAATGTTTTAAACACATAGAAACATAGATTTTCTTTGCTTTTGAAAAAGAATAAAGAAAGAAACTAGTTTCTAACACATAGCAGTTTGCGTATTTCTTTGCGAGAACTTTGTCAAAGTTTAAAACTTTGACAAAGTTGGCAAGCAGTGCTATGTGCATTTATGCAAGTGAAACGCCTTTTAAAACTCTCAAAACTATGTTTCTATGTGTTAAAAAATCTTCTCCTCGCAAAAAAATCAATCCGAAAAGTGTTCTTTTTTAATTCCCAGCTTTCGCATTCTAGAAGTCAATGTTGTAGAGGGCAAACCAAGCAAAACCGCCGCGCCCTGCGGACCAGAAATTCGTCCGTTGCATTTTTTTAGGACTTTTAGAATGTGTTCTTTTTCGACTTCTTTAAGCGTTTTGGTATAAAATTCATTTACTAAATTATCTGGACTAGCAATTGTAATTTCAGGAAAAATCATTTCTTTGATTTTTTCTTCTTTAGCAAACAAAATGCTTCTTTCTATCATATTTTCCAGTTCGCGCACATTACCAGGCCAAACATTAGCCATCATGCTATTGAGTACTTTTTTAGAAAATCGTTTTACATTTCTGCCCATTTTTGAAGCATGTTTTTCTAAGAAAAAATAGCCCAAAACAGGAATATCGTCTTTACGTTCGCGTAAAGCAGGAAGTTTTATAGGGTAAACATTCAATCTAAAATACAAATCGCTTCTAAAACGGTCGGCGTAAACTTCTTTCTCTAAAATTTTATTGGTTGCGGCGATCACTCTAGCGTTTACTTTTATGCTTTTATTTCCGCCAACTCTTTCAATTTCTTTTTCCTGCAAAACCCGAAGCAGTTTTCCCTGCAATTCTAAAGGCAACTCCCCTATTTCATCCAAAAAAATCGTGCTATTTTCTGCTTGTTCAAACTTCCCGATTCGCTGTTCTGTTGCGCCTGTAAAAGCACCTTTTTCATGTCCGAATAATTCACTTTCGATTAGACTTTCAGGGATAGAAGCACAATTTACTTTAATCATTTTTTGGTTTGAAACCTCAGACAAACTGTGAATAGCATTCGCTACGAGTTCTTTTCCAGTTCCTGTTTCGCCTAAAATTAGAACAGTAGAATTGGAAGAAGCCACTTGCGAAATCAATTCGTAAACTTCTTTCATAGCATTGCTGCTTCCAACGATTCCATGAAAATCTTGATTTTGCTGTGTATTTTTTCTTTCTCTTTTTTCTAAAATATTATTTTTCAAGATTTCCAGTTCAGCTAGAGCAGTTTCATTTTGATGCGTCAATGCAATATTTCTAAGTGTTATAGAAAGTTGCATCGCAATTCCTCTCAAAATGCGATGAGATTCTCTGCTAAAAGTTTTGACATTTTTAAAGAAAAGAAAAAGCACATTTCGATTTCCTTTTATATATGGAAGCTCAATTCCGATCGCGTTTTTAAATCCTTTTTTATAAATGTTCTGAATGTAATCTGGATTTTTCTGATTTGATTTTAAATCAAAAAAAACAATATCAGCAGATTCTGTACAGCGGTCAAAAAAACCATCCTTTTGAGGATAGCTTTTTAGTTCTGCATTTTTATCTGTTGAATAAAAAATGAAATATTCGGCATTGTTGTCATAAGAAGAAGCTATAGCAAAATCATCAAACTCAAGGTTTTCTTTTAGCATTCCGTTTACAAGAGATGCAAATTCGTTTTTGTTTAAAGCCTGAGAAAGCGCTGTACAAATATCCATAATCAGCATTTGTTCTCTTTCTCTTTCCTGCAGTCGGTTTAGTGTGATCGCAGTTGTATCTGTAGGCTTTTCCATAAACGGTATTTATTGTGGCATTTTGGCGGTGAGAGCGTAAATTTAAGAAATAGGCTTTAGTAAATAGCTAATCGGTTGCGTGAAGTTTTTAACACATAGAAACATAGATTTTTTTGCCTATCTGAGAATTCAAAAGAGAAATTCATTTCTCACACATAGTTTGCTATGTGCATTTAAATAAGTGAAACGCCTTTTTACATTTTACAATAGCTATGTTTCTATGTGTTAAAATCATCGCTACAACTAACATTTTCTAAATATGCCATTCTCAAATCATAAAATTACGATATATCGTATATTCTAAAATTTGAAATTTCTCCAAAAGCCTTGTTTTTCAAAGCCTTTTAAAAATCGGAATGTTATTTGGTTGGTTATTGCCATTTCAAAAAAGAATGCCTTTTCATTTCTTAATCTAGGTTAATCGATCCAGATGCATAACCGCCGTAAATTTGTAAAAGAAAATCAATAACAATTTAATATAACAAATACCATGGAAAATAAAATTTTAGGCTTACACCATATTACTGCAATCGCAGGTGACGCTAAACGCAATTTTGACTTTTATTCAAAAGTTTTAGGATTAAGATTTATCAAAAAAACAGTAAACTTTGACGATCCGGGAACCTACCATTTTTACTTTGGTGACGAAGTAGGAAGCGCAGGAACAATTCTAACTTTTTTCCCTTGGGGAGCAGGAATCCAGCAAGGAAGAAAAGGTTCTGGAATGGCAACTGAAATTGGATATTCTGTTCCAAAAGGAAGCTTAGATTTCTGGCAAAAACGTTTTGAACAGTATAATGTAATTTACAATAAACCAGCTGAAAAGTTTGGAGAAAAATATTTGACTTTCTTAGATCCAGACGGATTAAAATTGGAGTTAATCGAATCTAAAACAGACGATAACAGAAAAGGTTGGGAAACTGATGAAGTAAAAGCAGATGTGGCTACAAAAGGTTTTCACAACATTACTTTGACTTTAAACGACGTTAAACCAACTGCTGCAATCTTAACTGAAATATTTGGTTATAAACTGATCGATCAGGATGTAAACCGTTACCGCTATGCAACAGATGCTGTAGAAAATGCTGCAATTGTTGACTTGGTAGAATTACCTGAAGAAAAACGCGGTTTAAATGCTAACGGAACTGTTCACCACGTTGCTTTCCGCGTACCGAATGACGAAGTTTTAATGAAATTTAGAGAAAAAATCGAAGAATACGGATTACAGATTACTCCGCAAATTGACAGACAGTATTTCCATTCTCTATATTTCAGAGAACCAGGAGGCGTTTTATTCGAAATCGCAACAGATAATCCTGGATTTACTGTAGACGAAAGCTTAGAAGAATTAGGTCAAAACCTAAAACTTCCAGCACAATACGAATCTCAAAGAGAAGCTATTGAAAAACATTTGGTTAAAATTAATTAATTTCTAAACTGGGGTTATCCCGAACAACACAACTATTTTGAAAAAGCTGTCCTGATTGGGATGGCTTTTTTTGTTTGGGGAATTGAACTTGACTTTTGATATATGATAAAAGCAACTTATATTTACTCACAAATCACTAAATTTTGGTTTTATACTCTAACTATTAAAAACTCATATATGAATAACGGCTTAGATCCAGAAAACTTTCGAATGTATTATCAATTACAATATGATAGAATCGATCATTTAGAAACAAAACGTGAGAATTTCAGTAATTATGTTTTAACAATCAGTTCTGGTGTTTTTATTTTAGCTGTTACAAATGCTAAAGATTTTGATGCATGGTTAGCAATTGGAACTTTTCTTTTTATGGCTATAATCAATCTTATTGCAATTCAATTTGCAAAAAGTACAATGCCGTTTATTGAAATGCATCAAAATAGGGCAAAAGCCGCAAGAGAAAAGTTTGAAGATTTAAAACAATTAAATTCAGCTGTTGTAAAGCCTGAACCAAAAATTGAAATCCTTGAATGGGAATTCTCATTAAAAAGACAGTATCTTTATAAGTGGCTTCATTGGATAATAATTGGTTTTTTTGGTTTACTTGCTGTTTACCTCATTTCATGCAATCATCCTTTAGACCAATTTGAAATTAAAATTATAAAATAAATGTTAACTTCTATACAGCGGATTTAAAAATTGGCTTATTATAGAAAGATCGTTTTCTATTTGAATGATTTTACAAATTCGAAGAATGGCTTGGTCAATCTGTAAAAATTAAACGGACTAACAAAAATGAGTATACTCAAAAAAAATGGAGAGAGAACAACTCCCGATTTTATCGAGGAAGATTTTATTTCTGCAATTGAAACCTCTTTAAATAGGTCAATCTACTTTCGTGACAAAAATATTGAAATAAGAAGAATTTCACAAGCAGACGAAAACGAATTGGGCTATGATGGGATATTGAACACGATTGTTCCTTTTTATATTCAGTTTAAGCGCTCTGACTTTTATTCACCCCATTTCAGTGGAAAATTAACAACTGATCGTAAAAGTGTTTCATTACCAGTTGACAAAGGTTTCTTTGCATTTGAGCTATTACGCAAGAACGATAAGTTCGGACAACATAATGCAATGTTTGAATTATCTCAACAGAGCAAAGCTGTTTATGTTGCTCCAATGTTTTATAAAAGTGGTGAACTTTCAAGACTCAAATCGCAAGCCAAAGAATTTCTACCTATTCATTATGACGACATTTCTTTCTATCATCCCATGCATGGTAGTATCGTTGTTAGGAACTTTCTTCTGTTCAAAAAATCAATTACAATTCCCCCGCATGCTTTAGTTAATGATACAAATCCAAACCATCATTATTCATATAGCAGAGACAACAAAATTGGATTTCATAGTGTCCCAATTAATCTTGAAAATTCTAAAGCAAAAACATTCTATTACTTCATTCAAGAAGTTTTCAATCAAAATGGAAGAGAATCAAAAAGCATAGTTGATTTCAATTATAACTTATTACCAAAACTATTCGGATTAGAAAATAACTCTCCCGAATTTTTAGAAATTTTGGAAGCATCAATTAGGCGAGTGTCTATTGTTGATCCTGAAACGAACATCACTTCAATCATTGAGCAGTTTGACATCATTGACAAATTAATCATTTTGGAAGACATGTTATATCAATACTTCAACATTAGACAATTTATTAAGTATGAAAATGCTTGAGGAGCAACGTAATAGTAAAATACCCGATAGCGCGGATTTGTAATCCGTGCCCATTTTGTATTGTGTCTTATTGTTGCGGGCACGGATTGCAAATCCGCGCTATCGATTGTCGGCACATTCACATAAACAATTAATTATCAAAGCATTTTAGCATTTATAATCAAAATAATATGTAACTTTTAAGCATATAAAAAAACAAAGAAGCCATGCAAAAATTACAATTTAAAAAAGAAATAAATGCATCTGCTCAAAAGGTATATGAAACGATGCTCGGCTTAAAGGACAAAGCCACTTACGAATATTGGGTTAAAACTTTTAATCCTACTTCTACTTATGAAGGCAGTTGGGACAAAGGAAGTAAAATCCGTTTTGTTGGAACAGATGAAAACGGTAAAAAAGCCGGAATGGTTTCGGAAATTGAGGAAAATAAACCTGCTAACTTCGTTTCCATTCGTCATTACGGTTTTTTGGATGGAGATACCGAAGTAACCACTGGCGAACAAGTTGAAAAATGGGCCGGCGGACATGAAAATTATACTTTTGAGGAAAATAACGGTGTTACAACTGTAACTGTCGAAATGGATACTATTGATGAATATTTGGATTATTTCAACAGTACGTATCCAAAAGCTATGGACAAATTAAAAGAAATTTCAGAGCAATAAAAAACTGAAATTCACTTATCGCGAATACATCACATTTTAAAAAAGCTGTCTAGATTTTAGACAGCTTTTTTTGATATTGTTTCATCACATAAAATTCTTTTTTCAAGCAAAAAATATGGCTAAAAATGTTTTCTAAACACTTTTAAAACGCTTAGTTTTACGTTTCCAAACACTCCTAAACATGAAAAAAGTAATTTTCTTACTTTTACTAACTTTCTTTACCACACCCTCTTTTTGCCAAAACAAAACCGATAAACTTAAGCTTCAGAAAGATAGATTGATGCTTCATAATGTTGCGATTTATCTTCGTAATGTAAACCAAGGTTCTATAGATATTGACAGCGCCATGATTTTGGCTTGCAAATCGCATAATTTGCCCTACACGCTTGCCAATGATGAAGGTTTTAATGACGGATCTGATTTTCCTGGAAATAATTTAATCACTAACAATTATGTTCGCGGTGCAGAAATGCTTTTGCCAAGACTGAATGCTATTAATCAAATCAAGCTGGCATTGCAGATTGGGAGTTTTTATCTGTTTAAAACTGGCGCTAAAAAAAATGATTTGAAAAATGCGCTTTTGTATATTCATAAGGCTCAAAAACTAGCAGAAAAAACACACATTCAAAAATGGATCTTTCAATCTCAATTTCTCCTTGCTAAATACTATTATCAAGCAGGAAACAAGCAACTAAGCAGTACCATTTTTTCGCAGCTGGTCAACGTGGCAAGAAAAACAAAAAACGACCAATTATTAGCCGAAGCTATTGACAACCAAGGCACTTACATGCCAGATGATAATCCTGAAAAAGCAGTTGTTTTAGCCGAAGCTCGTGAGATTTACAAAAAAACAGAAAATAAAGAAAAGGAAATTGAAACCTTAATGAAAATAATTCCGGTGCATTTTTGGACTGGAAAAATGGAATTGGCCAAAAAAGAGCTCCTTACTAGTCTTAATCTTCAGAAAAAAATAGGTTTTCTACATACGCAATATACGGAGACTACCATTTCGTATATCGAATTGCTGAATAACAATTTACGAAATTCGCTGTATTATGCTTTGAAAAGCGTTAGCTCAATGGAAAAAACAAAAGACTACGCTTTTGCAGACAGTTTCTATATACGTTTAGGCAACATTTATACTAGCACGGGCTACTATGAAGATGCGCTTAAATTTTATCAGAAAGGAATTGAGTACAACCAGAGAGAATTAAACGCGGGAACTTGGTACAAAAGCTTTTTTGGAGCTTTACGATCGTTTATGGACAATTCGAAATATGGCGAAGCTTTAAAATATCTGGAAACAAATTCCAAAAAATATCCGCCGAAAAATGACCTTGACAACATGATTTTATACCAGCTTAAAGGGCGCTGTTATGAAGAATTAGGAAGACTGAAAGAAGCTGAAGCTAGTTATGAAAAACTCGATTTTTATGCCAAGAAATTGAAAAACAAAGAAGCTGTCAAAGATGTCGCAACTTGTTCTTCGATCATGGCTTTATTTTACCTTAAAATCAATAAGCCACAAAAGGCAAAAGAGATTACAGATCGAATTCTCTCTATTACGACACCAAAAACAGAAGGATTTAATCCGCAGCTATTGGAGCTTTCTTTATTTAAAATTGATTCGATCAACGGAAATTATCTTTCTGCGATCGATCACATGAAAAATTATACTCGAATTCAGGATTCGATTGATGATATTGCCAAGCATCGGGATTATGAAAATTTAAAATTTAAGTTTGAAACGTCTGCCAAAATACAAAACATTAAATCTTTAAAACAGCAGACAAATCTTCAGAAAAGTCAATTGCAATCGTCCAGACTTCTTAATACGATTTCTGTCAGCAGTTTATTTTTACTGCTGATTATCATTATTTTATTATACAACAGAGCTAAAATAAAACAGCGCAATACGAGCCGTTTGCAAGTAAAAGAAAAAGAAATCAAGCTGAAAAATATTAAATTGGAGCGCTTGGTGGAGGAAAAAGAATGGCTTTTGAAAGAAATTCACCATCGAGTAAAAAACAATCTTCAAACTGTAATTAGTCTGCTTAATTCGCAGTCGTCTTATTTAAAAGATGATTTGGCGATTTCTACCATCAAAAACAGCCAAAATAGAATTTATGCGATGTCGTTAATTCATCAGAGATTGTATCGGGAAGATAATGTTTCGATGATCGATATGCCAGAATATTGCAATGAATTGGTTGATTATCTCAAAGAATCTTTTAACGCAGAATATATTCATTTCGAAGTTAAAATTGACCCTATTGAATTGGATATTTCTCAGGCAATTGCCATTGGGTTAATTATTAACGAAGTCATTACCAATTCGATAAAATACGCTTTTAAAGATGTTGAAAACTGCAGAATCAGTCTAGCGTTAACGGAGATTTCAGAAGACTATTACAGGCTTCATATTTCTGATAACGGAATTGGAATACAGGATATTGAATCATTGCAAAATAGCGAGTCGTTCGGAATGACGCTGATAAACGGTTTAAGCAACACGCTTGAAGGAGATTTGTCTATTACAAACCAAAATGGCGTAAGTTTTCAGTTAACCTTTAAAAAAGACTTTCGATAGAAATTTAAACACATAGAAACATAGATTTTATGCCTATCTGAGGATGTTAAAGAGAAAATATTTCTTTCACATAGTTTGCTAATGTCTAATGAAATTAAAGAATGATCCAAAAGTTTTTTTAAAGTAAAGAATCCGAAGGATTCAAATGTTTATAGAATTTCATTCTAGAGCGTGGGTATGACCCCTTCGGGGTCACATATCGGCGGCAAGAATTATGTGCTATAAACATTTGAATCCTTCGGATTCTTTATAGCAAACTTCAAATTATACACTATAGACATTTGAATCCTTCGGATTCGTTATAATGAACCCAAAATTTTAATTTATAATTTGTTTTTTTGTGGATTATCCTATTACGGCTTCTATTAATAATTTCATTCACGAATTAATCTTCTGCTGCCATTAATTCTATTTTCGCCATGATTAAGGCGAGATTATTTTCTAGAATAATCTTTCCGTCACGCCATTCTTTTTTATTAGCTCCGCTTGAAATTCTAAAAATAAAATCGCCTGTAAAAACGTAGCCATAAGTTTCTCTTAAACCATTTTTGGTTAGTCGTTTCTGTGCTTCTCTCAAATCAACTTTGATTTCGATTCCGTTTTTACAAATAACCGTATCTAAACCGTCGAGTCCTTTTTTAAATTCATGTCCGCGATATTGACTCAGCTGAATAAAAGCATTCATAAACCGCAAAGCACGATCTACGTTTTCTTTAGAAACATTTAAATCCAAAATCTGAAATTTGTCTTCTTCCATATTTGCATTAGAAATTTTGCTTTCCCAATATTTCTGTGTTGCCGCAATAATTGCACACGGATTTTCAAGCTTTTCGCTAACAACTAAAGGCGCGTTAGTATCGTTTTTTATCTTTTGTGCCAAATCTAATAAAGGTGTAGATTGAGCCGGAACTCGAAGCTGCATTTCGTAGGTTTTTTTCAAAATAGCAGTTTCAGGATTCCCTTTAAAATCTGAAGGAAGTCGAGGAATACTTTTTCTTTTATAAGCTGGAGCAATCCAATGTCGGCTTTTAGGAAGCGGAATATTCATTTTTTCGCAAGCATTTTTGATTCCCATACTGGAAACTTCGTAATGTTTGGCAATCTGCGGAATTGGAAATTTCCAAACCAAGGTATAAAGTTCTGATCGGGTAAAAATAATTTTGTCCATAAATCAGTAAATTCAAATCAAAAGAAAATTCACCATCTCCATAATTGCTTACAGAAACGGTGAATTGTAAAAAAAATAAAGAACTACTCTACTCCGCCTCCTAAAGCACGGTACAGGTTAATTGCTGCATTCAGTTTTTCGAGTTTTATGGTTACCAGATCCAATTCGTTTTGCAGCGAACTGTTCTGAGCCGCAATTACTTCCAAATAATTTGCCATTCCGCTCTTGTAAAGCAAACCAGCATCAGAAGTGGCTTTGTCTAACGATGCTGCTTTATCTTTTGCTAAAATGATACGTTCGTCAGCATATTTTAATCGAGACATGGCATCGTTTACTTCTCCAACTGCAACTATAAAAGACTGTTTAAACTGTACAGCCGCTTTTTCCTGTTCTAAAACAGCAACTTCATAAGCAGTTCGCAACGCTTTTTTTCTAAAAATCGGCTGCGCTAAATTGGCTGCAATAGTTTTAGTCAAAGAACCTGGAAAATCAAACCAATTATCAAATTCAAAAGAGTTCACCCCAATTGACGGACTCAAACTTAAAGTCGGATACATAGTTGCTTTTGCCAATCCCGTTTTAGCAGCAGCAGACATAACCGCATATTCGCTAGCTTTTACATCTGGTCTGCGGCTTAAAAGTGAAACCGGAATTCCAGATGGGAAAACAACAGCAACTTCTGCAGCATCTATATTTCCTGCTCTTTCAATCTTATCTGGATATTCTCCGCATAAAATCTGCAAAGCATTTTCTTGGACTGCAATATTCGCTTTCGCTAAAGGCACTAGCAATTCAGCCGTTTTTTTCTGCGCTTCTGTCTGGTTTACAGCCAAAGAACTAATCGAACCCGAATTGTATTGCAATTGCATCATACTCAAAGTATTCGTACTCAATTCGATGTTTTTCTCAGCTATTTTCAGCTGTTCGTCTAAACCTAAAAGATTGTAATAGGCTTGCGCCACTTGCACAATAATTCGGGTTTTTAAGGCTGAAAGATTCTCTTTTTGAGCAAAATAAGTTGCTTTAGCATCTCTTTTCTGCATCGCTGCTTTTCCCCAAATGTCAACCTCCCAAGAAAGTCGAAGATTGGCACTGTAATCATCCATATAATCTTTACCAATAAACTGCTGGCTCAAAGATCCGTTTAGGGAATTTTTAGAGGGATAAGAACGGCTCGCTCCAGCATCGAAATCTAGTGTGGGTAATAACGATAATTTGGCTTGTTTATAGCTGAGATCGAGCTGTTCCATGCTTTTCATGGCAATGATCACTTCATTGTTTTTGACTAAAGCTTTTTCTATCAAAGCAACCAGCAAAGGATCTTTGTAATAGTTTTTCCACGGAAGCAAAACCGTGTCTCCAGTAACCGCGACTTCTTCGCGGTATTTTTCTGGAGCATTTAAATCTTCACGAGAATATTTTTTCCCTACCACGCACGATGTCATAATCGCGCCCGTAAGTAAAACCATTCCGATTTTATATATACTTTTCATTCTTATTCTTTTATCGTTTGAACTTGAGTTGCGATCTTTTTTCTGGATACTTTTTCTTGTAAATATTGGAATACGATGAAAAGCAACGGAATCACGAAAATTCCTAGAATAACACCGCTAAACATTCCTACTGCGGCGCTCACACTGATAGATCGGTTTCCAACAGCTGTTCCTCCAGAAGCAAACATCAGCGGAATCATACCTACAATAAAAGCCAGCGAAGTCATGATAATTGGTCGCAACCTTGATCTTGATCCCTCAATTGCAGCATCGATTATGCTTAATCCAGCAAGACGTCTCTGCAAAGCAAATTCTACAATCAAAATGGCATTTTTAGCTAAAAGTCCGACCAGCATGATTAATCCAACCTGAACGTAAATGTTGTTGTCTAAACCAACTGCTTTGATTCCTGCGAAAGCTCCTAAGATTCCTGTCGGAATAGAAAGCAATACGGCAAGCGGCAATAAATAACTTTCGTATTGTGCTGCCAATAAGAAGAATACAAACAATAAACACAATCCGAAAATGGCAACGGTTTGGCTTCCTCCTGCTTTTTCTTCTAAACTTAAACCAGTCCATTCGTAACTGTAATCAGACGGAAGTTTATCTAAAACTTGCTCCAGATTATCCATAATCTGACCGTTACTGTAACCTGGCTTCGCCATCGCTGTAATACTTACCGAATTATAAAGGTTATAACGATTTACAGATTCTGGACCGTAAACCTTATGGAATTTCACAATCGATTTTACTGGAACCATCTGCATATCGGCATTTCGCACGAAAATCTCGTTAAATGCATCTTCATCCATTCTAAAAATTCCATCCGCTTTTACGTTTACTCGGTAAAACTTACCAAATCTTGAAAAGTCAGCTGATTGATCTCCCGCAAAATACGTCTGGATATTCCCTAAAAGTTCTTTGATATTTACACCCATTTGACGCGCTTTATCTTCGTCAACTTCCAATTCCAATTGTGGATAATCAGCTCTAAAAGTCGTGTAGGCATATTGTACTCCAGGCTGCTGCATAATCTGACCAATTACTTTATCAGACATTGCTTTTAGCGTTTCTGGGCTTCTCGCCATTCTGTCTTGCAATACAATTTCGGCACCACTCGTTACTCCGAATCCTTCAACTGGAGGCATTCTGAAAACCATAATCTGGCCTTCTTTAATCTTAGCCAGTTTACCGTTTACGATATTCATGATTTCTTCAATATCCTTCACAGCTCCTCTGTCCTTCTTCGGTTTCAGTTTTATAAACCCTAATCCGTAAGCTGGACTTGCACTGTTACTCAAGATGTTGAATCCTGTAATACTTGTATTCACATCAATAGCTTCTATTGGAGCCAATTCTTTTTCTAATTTCGAAATTACAGCAGTAGTTCGATCAAGAGCTGTTCCTGGCGGCATTGACAAACTGTACACCATGAAACCGTCATCTTCTAGAGGCACGAAACTTTTTGGAGTCGACATCATCATATAAACTGCAATGGCTGTAATTCCTGCAACTAATCCAGCAGCAATCCATTTTCTTCCAATTAAGAAACGAACGCCTTTGATATATCTTCCTGTTAAGTTGTCGAAACTGCTATTAAAACCCACAAAGAAACGGTCTTTAAAACTCGTTTTATGTTCGTGATCTCCATGTTTAGCACCGTGATTCTTTAGCAAAAGCGCACATAATGCAGGCGTAAGCGTCAAGGCATTTACAGCCGAAATGATAATCGCAATGGCCAATGTATAAGCAAATTGTTTATAGAAAATCCCTGAAGATCCCGTCATGAATCCGATCGGAATAAATACCGCTGACATGACTAAAGTAATCGAAATTACCGCTCCTGTAATTTCTGCCATCGCGCCGTGTGTCGCATCTTTTGCAGAAATTTCTGAATCTTCTTCCATTTTACTGTGAACGGCTTCGACGACCACAATTGCATCATCGACGACAATTCCGATCGCTAATACCAAAGCAAAAAGCGTTAGGATATTAATCGTAAATCCGAAAACCAAAAGGAAGAAAAACGTTCCTACAATCGCAACTGGAACCGCAATAGCCGGAATAATCGTCGAGCGAATGTCCTGAAGGAAAATAAATACTACGATAAATACCAGAATAAAAGCTTCAAACAAAGTCGATTTTACTTGTCCAGTCGCTTCGTCTAGTCTTTCTTTGGTACTCATTACGTTTACGTATTTTATACCTGGAGGAAAAGATTTAGACAATCGTTCTACTTCTTTATTAATTCCGATTTCGATGTCGTTAGCGTTCGAACCCGAAGTTTGTAAAATAGCCATAGTAACGGCATTTTTACTATTCGATTTGTTATCTCCACTATACGAAATAGAACCAAATTCTACTCGTGCAACGTCTTTCAATCTTAGAACATTGCTCCCAACATTTTTAACGACAATATTTTCATATTGCTCTGGTTTGTTCTTTTTTCCTTTGTAACGAATTACATATTCTAAAGCTGCAGTAGATTCTTCTCCCAGTTTCCCTGGAGCCGATTCCAAACTCTGTTCTGCAATAGCTTGAGTAACATCTGAAGGTACTAAACCTGCATTGGCCATTTTTCGCGGATCTAACCAAATACGCATCGAATAATCTTTCTGCCCGAAAATCTGAACTTGTCCAACACCAGGAACACGTTTCATTTGAGGCACTAAGTTGATATTCGCATAATTCTGCAAGAACAACTCATCGTATTTGCTGTTATCATCTGTATATAAGTTGAAGATAACGATCATACTGTTTTGCTGCTTCGAAGTCGTTAATCCCATACGGATTACTTCTTGAGGCAGTTTTGGAGTTGCTTGCTGTACTCTGTTTTGAACGTTTACCGCAGCCTGATCGGGATCTACTCCTTGTTTAAAAATGACGTTGATCGAAAATGTTCCGTCATTACTCGCAGTCGATTTGATGTACTGCATGTTCTCCACACCGTTAATCTGTTCTTCTAAAGGCGTTACTACCGAACGAATTACGGTTTCACTATTTCCTCCAGGGTACGAACCGCTTACCATAACTGTTGGCGGCGAAATATCTGGGAATCGCGTTACAGATAATCGGGTAAGACCTATAATCCCCAGTATCACCAGTACAATAGAGATAACTGTGGCCAATACTGGCCTGTCTATTATTTTCTTTAACATGGAAATGTTATTTTATTAAATGAAAAATTATTTACTGCTTGCGTTTTTAGCAGCGGTTTTTGGAACGACTTCCATTCCGTCAAATAGCACATCGATAGAATTCAGCGCTACTTTATCACCAGCTTTTAGTCCAGATTTTACAAAATAATCTACTCCAGCGCTACCTGCGATTTCGATTGGAACCATAGCGACTTTGTTGCCGCTTTTTAAAACAAAGACAAAGAATTTATCCTGAATATCTTTTACACTCGCCATCGGAACGGTAATAACAGATGATAAACTTTTATTCAATACAATTCTTGCAGAACCTCCCGCACGCAATTGCTTCTTCGGATTTGGGAAAATGGCTTTTAAAGCAATTGTTCCTGTCGCGCGATCAATGTTTCCACTCGCAACTTCTAGTTTTCCTTTGTGCTCATATTCGCTGTCATCGGCCATAATTAAACTTACGGTCTGATTGTTTTTGGCATCTTTAGAAAAAGCTAGATAGTCTGCTTCTGTTAGAGAAAAATAAACAAACACATTATTGATTTCAGATAAAACAGTTAGCGGAACTGTATCTGCTGGCGTTACTAAATTCCCAACACGATTTGGAATACGGCTAATATAGCCGCTTACAGGAGCTTTAATCAAAGAGAAATCGGCATTAATCTGAGATGATCCCAAAGCGGCTTTAGCCTGTGCTACTTGTGCAGTTGCTGCTTCGTAATTGGCTTGTGCGGTTTTTAACTGCATGTCTGAAAATACTTTTCCTTCAACCAAAGGTTTGATTTTCTCAACTTCCAATTTAGCATTCGCCTGATTCGCCAAAGCGCTTTTGTAAGCTGCACGGCTGTTGTTTACTTGTTCGGCGTAAACATCGCCTTTAATTTTAAAAAGGGATTGTCCTTTCGTTACATAATCTCCTTCTTTTACATAAATAGCTTCCAGATAACCTGAAACTTGCGCTTTTATATCAACATTTACGGTACCTTCTACTGTTCCTGGATATTTTTTTTCTACTTCTCCCGTTACAGAACTCGTCTGCAAGAAGTCCACTTCTGGCTTTGGAGGAGCCATTTGTCCTTCTCCACTTTTTCCGCATGAAGAAAGAGAAATTGTGATCAATAAAATTGCAATTCTGCCAATTGCTTTATTATTTCTAAAAAATTGTTTTGTCATTTTACTTTTCATTTTTAAATGAATTACCTCAAATTTGGGCGCAAAATAACAGCAGAAAAGGACTTTTTTAGGGAAGAAAGTTACCCAAACGACATTTTTTGATACTGAAACGGACGGGGTTTGTTATGCCACGAAGGCGCTAAGACGCGAAGGTTTTCTTTTTGTTTTTGCCACGAAGACGCAAAGTCGCGAAGTTTTTTCGCCACGAATTCACGAATTTTCGCTAATAATGCTTTGCGTTAAATTGATGACGAATAATTTCTCGAATTACATTAATTTTTAGATTGCTGATTAAATCTCGCAAAGTCGCGAAGTTTTTTTCGCCACGACTCGAACGATAGTGACAGGCGGAGCAATTCACGAATTTTCGCTAATTAATGCTTTGCGTTAAATTGATGACGAATAATTTCTCGAATTTTTATCACTTAGAATGGTAAACACAACGTTTGTCTTCCTGAGCGGAGTCGAAGGACACGCTCGAAACTCTACAAAGATTAGCGAAATGTATTGCGGAGCTACTTGCGTGTCCTTCGACTCCGCTCAGGATGACAAAAAATGAGATCATAATAAAATCCTTTTTAATCCTTTATCCCGATAGCTATCGAGAGTGGCAAATGATTTCAAAATAAAAAATTCGAGAAATATATCCTCAGTATAAAAATTAGTGCAATTTGTGAAATTCGTGGCAGAAAAAAATATACAAAGATTGGCTATAGATTGCGGAGCTACTTGTGGAGATTTCTCCTCCGTCGAAATGACAAAAATGAGAGTAAATACAGGAAAAAATTAGCGAAAATTTGTGGAATTTGTGGCAAAAAAACTTCGCGTGCAAAATAAAATTCGTGAATTCGTGGCTAAAAAAAACTTAGCAGCTTAGCAGCTCAGAACCTTAGTAGCTTTAAAAAACTATCTATCCATCCACTGCTTGAAAAAAGGCGTCTTTTCTCTGCTGATGATTACCTCGCGTTCGGGATCGAGTTTTAGTTGGATTTTTAGTTTTGCGTTGAAGTAGTTCGCAATAGATTTGATGCTTTCTGCACGAATGAAAAACTGGCGATTGGCACGGAAAAAGATATTTGGATCTAGTTCTTGTTCCAGTTCTTCCATGGTTTGCGGAATCGAGATAATTACACCCGATTTTAGAAATAAGTTGCTGGTTTTGAATTCAGAGTATATAAAGTCAATATCTGAAACATCTACACTTTTATAGCCGTCGCGATACGTTACTAAAAAGCGCATTCTGAATACTGGTTTTTGGATAAGTTCTTTTAGAATTCCAGTAATATTGGTAACGCTGGCTTCGTTTTTATTTAAAGATTTGAATTTTGTTAGAGCAAATTCCAATTCGGTTTTTTCGATGGGTTTCATCAAATAATCGATGCTGTTTACTTTGAAAGCGCGAATAGCATATTCGTCGTAAGCAGTAGTAAAAATTACAGGGCAAGTGATGTTTATTTCATCAAAAATCGCAAAACTCAGTCCGTCGGCTAAACGGATATCCATTGTAATTAAATCAGGACACGGATTTGAATTCAGCCAAGCGACTGTATCTACAACCGTATCAATAATCCCGACGATTTCGCAGTCAGGTTCTAGTTCTTCTAGCAGTCTTTTTAATCGACTGGCGTTAATGCTTTCATCTTCTACAATTAAAATTTTCATAACTTTTAAATTAATGGCAGACGCACTTCATAATAGCCGTTTGATTCGTTAAAAATCGGCATTCTTTCTGATAAAATTTTATAACGGAATTCAATGTTTTTATTTCCAATTCCGGTAGAAACCAGACTTTTTCCTGCTGTTCGCTGCAAGTTATTTCGAACAATAATATCTCCAGAATCTGAAAAAACAGAAATCGTAAGCGGATTGGCCAAAGTTGCCATATTGTGTTTTACTGCATTTTCTACCAATAATTGCAACGTTAATGGTGGCAAATGAAGTGCTAACGAAGGAGAATCGATCTCAATTTTCAAATCGATTTTATCTCCCAATCTTTTCTTCAATAAATAAAAATACGCGTTCAAGAATTCGATTTCTTCTTTTACCGTAATCGTATCTTTATTAGAATTTGAAATCATATAACGATATACTCTCGTTATATTTTCTAGAAACGAAGCTGCTTCTTTCTGGTCTTCGTAAATCAATTCTGTGAGCGTACTGAAATTATTGAACACAAAATGCGGATCTAACTGCATTTTTAGCGATTCTAATTTTGATCGTGTAACTGCTTCCTGAAGTTCCGAAGCTTTTATTTTTAATTCTGCCGTTTCTTCTGCATTAATTCGCCATCTGTTCAATAAAAATATTCCAGTATGAATGGCGCTCATTAAAAGCGAAATAATCGCAGCCATAATTTTTGACTGCCAAATGGTAACCAAATCGTTTTCTTCTAGCGCTGTACAAGGATACAGATAATCCCAGATACTAGAAAAAATAAGGTTTAAGAGACTGTTTCCGGCAATTAAACAGATAAACTGTGCTATCGCTCTAAATGCCGGATTTTGTTCCCAACTAATATAATAATTAAGTTTTCTGCCTATAAAAAGTGTAAGCTCTGTTAAGATGGCGCAATACACTAAAATGATAAAAATATCAAAGGTCTGATCGATATCGAGCAACCCTTTTTCATCAAAACTTCTATATGGGTTTAGCCAATAATACGAAGAGAGATAAACCAAAAAAACGGCTGGAATTACTATAACCCTGTAATATTTATAGAAAAAATTCTTGCCCGATTTTTTATTTTGGTTGAATAACCCCATTCACTTTTTTTATTTTTTGAAAATTAATGTGCTACCAAAACATTTTCTGCTTCAGCTTTTACCACATTTTTTTCAACTGTTTTTTTCTCACGCATCACGCCCCATTTCAAGCACGTTGCGCCCCAAGAAAATCCTGCACCAAAAGTTGTAATCAATACATTCTGACCTTCTTTGAAATCGGCTGCAAAGTCCCATAAACATAACGGAACAGTTGCAGAAGTTGTATTTCCGTAACGGTCAATATTTACTTTAACTTTATCAGAATCAATATTTAAACTTTCGCCTACAGCGTTAATAATTCTTAAGTTAGCCTGATGTGGCACAACCCAGTCAATTTCGCTTGCTTCTATATCATTTTTCACCAAAGCATCTTGCGAAACCTGGCTCATTGCAGCAACGGCTCTTTTAAATACAAACGCTCCGTCTTGTTTTAAATAATGTGTTCTGTGCAAAAGACTCTGCATAGACGTAGGGTTTCTAGAACCTCCCGCTGGCACAGCTAGAGAAGAAACACCGCTTCCGTCAGTTTTCAGAATCGTTTTCATTAAACCGTAATCCGATTCTGTTTTTTCTAACAAAACCGCCCCTGCTCCATCTCCGAAAAGAATGCAAGTATTACGATCTTCATAATCTACGATAGAACTCATTTTATCTGCTCCAACGATAATTAATTTTTTATAACGTCCACTTTCGATCATGTTTGCACCCATTTCCAACGCATATAAAAATCCGCTGCAAGCTGCATTCATGTCAATTCCAAAAGCATTTGTAAGTCCGCTTTTATCGCAGACAATACTTGCTGTTGGCGCTAAAATGTGATCTGGAGTTGCTGTTGCTACAAGCAAAGCTTCGATTTCGCCACGATCTACATTATAATTTTCGATAAGATTTTCAATCGCAGCTGCGGCAAGATCAGATGTTGCCGTATCGTCATCTGCGATTCTTCGTTCTCTAATTCCAGTTCTCTTAATGATCCATTCCTCCGATGTATCAACCGTTTCTGAAATCTTTTTGTTGGTCAAGATTGATGATGGTACGAAACCACCTATAGCTGTAATTACTGCGCCCATTTGTTTTTGTTTTTTTAAGCTTTGTACCCTTAAAACCAATGCTTACTACTTTTTTCTTCTTTTTGACATTCCAAATAATCAGTATCCCAAAAAGCCGATTAAATCTATTGGCAATAACTTTTCTGAGAAATATTGTTTTTAGAAAAACGGAACAAACTAAAAACACTATACAAAATCCAATTAAAATAAATTAAAAATCTACACCAAGTGTTTTCTCGGCATTGCTTGGTATACAATCTTTAATTTATCTTATTTTTAAAATCATACAATGCTGTTTCAGTTTGTAGATAATTCCCATTATAGCTTGTTGCCACACTGATAAAAAACCTATTTGCATTACGTTTTTAGAGTGCCACAAAATTAATTTAAAAAAATCTTAATCGAGCAGGTAATTAAGAATAATTAACAAAACTGCCTCAAATGTTAAAATATAATTTTGATATTGGCCAACAAGCTCCAAAAATTATAGAATCCCTAAAATCAAAAAAAATCTGTTAAAATTTATTTTGATAAAATTTCTTCAAAAAAACCTTGTAATTTTTATATCATTATTTTTAAATCAAATTAATCTTTAATAATTCGGAAACGACAATAATGGGATATCAAGTCCCGCTGCCAGAATCCTAGTTTTGCTTCTGTGGACTAAAGAATCCCAAAAACCATATTTTTGAGGCACCATAATCAGCAAATCAGCTTCATAATTCTTAATTTCTTTCTTAATTTCGTTAATTACGGCATTCGATCTTACGGTTTTATATAGATATTTTACGTCTTCAAATTCTTTTTCAATATTCGAATTCATCAAAATTCTGTGCTGTTCTTCCTTCAAATCATCCAATTTTTCGTCTACGCTAAAAAATTCAATTTCTGCACCAAAATCTCCTAAAGCGTTTTTAATCCAGCTGAATTTCTTAATAGCCGAAAAACTTAAGCTATCGCAAGCATACAGCACCTTTTTTATATTTATAAAACGTGCATTTTCTGGAACCGCTAAAACTGGAATTTGAAGATTCTTAATGGCCGATGTAGTCGAATTTCCTAATAATTCCTGTTCGAAAGAACGTTCAGCCATTCCCATAACCACAACATCTGCGTTGGTTTCCTTAATAATTCTCGGAAGTTCGTCTTCTAAAAAAGAATAGGTACAGATTGCCGAAGTTTCAATTTGAAATGAATTGGATGTTTCTTTGGCTAAATCTTCCAGTCTGGAAATTGCTCTATCAATTTGTTTCTGCATTGCATCTGCAGTAATATGGGAGTTGGCGCTGTGTACACTCAACGAAAATGAATTAAATAAAACCAATTTTGCACCTGTAGCTTTTGCAAGTCCAGCAGCATAAGCAACAGCATTAGTGGCAATGGCAGAAAAATTAGTCGCGGCGATTATAGTAAGGGGTGAATTCATAAAATAGTAATTAAGCTTTGTGCAAAATTCTTTAAATAAAGGCTTCAAGCTTTTTTTATATAACCGAATAATCATTTTTTACGACTCAACCGTAAAATTTCATTCCTGAAAAAACTGGCATTCTTTTTTTGTTTCTTACTTTAAAAAACAAAAAAAATAATCGACAGTGACCGTTTTAATATTTAGTACTTTTACTCTTTACAAAACTTTACTAATGGATGCCAAAACACTTTTAAAAGAACATGTTGCCAAAATTGTCGCTTTAACAGACGAACAATTCGACTATTTCTTTTCGCATTTTAAAACCGAAACTTTCCAAAAAGGGCAAACTATTATAAGTGAAGGACAAGATGTAGAGAAAGAATACTTTGTGGTTTCGGGCTGTTTAAAATCTTTTTATGTCAATGATGAAGTAAAAATGTACATTCTACAATTTGCCATGCCAACTTGGTGGGCGTCTGATTATGCGGCACTTTACAATAAAACCAAAGCGACAATCAATGTCGATTGTGTTTCTGATGTTGAAATTCTTTCTCTTTCTAATACGGACCGAGAAAAAATCTGTCGCGAAATTCACGAAGTAGAACATTTTTTTAGATGGAGAACCAATCGCGGTTATGTCGCTTCGCAAAAAAGATTGCTTTCTTTTATGAATAATGATACCAAAACGAGATACGAAGAACTTTTGGCGCTTTATCCTGCTTTATACAATATGGTTCCAAAACATTTAATCGCCGCTTATCTGGGTGTTTCCAGAGAAACCTTAAGCCGATTGTACAACGCCTCTAAACCGCATTGACGAATGTGATCTACATCACGTAATCTATTTTGAATACCGCCATTACTTTGTACTATAAATTAATAACAATTTAAAAACACAAATAATGGAAACTCAAAATTTTAAAATTTCGAACACTCAAAGTCAAGTAAACTGGATTGGTAAAAAAGTTACTGGACAACACAATGGAACAATTAATATTGAAGAAGGTAATTTTACTTTTTCTAATGGAGAACTTTCTGGCGGAAACGTCGTTATCGATACTACTTCTATCGCAATTCTTGACGTTACAGATCCTGCGACAAACCAACAATTTGCAGGGCATTTAGCTTCTGACGATTTCTTTTCTACAGACAAATTCAAAACAGCTTTTTTAGACATTACTGCTGTTTCTAAACAATCTTCTTCCGATTATTTTGTTGAAGGAAAACTGACGATCAAAGCCATTACACATCCGATTGGTTTTAATTTGGAAGTAAAAAGAAACGACAATGATCTGAAAGCTTCTGGAAAAATCATTATTGACCGCACTAAATATGATATGAAATTCCGTTCTGGAAATTTCTTCACCAATTTGGGAGATACTTTAATCTACAATGAATTTGAATTGGACGTAGACATTACAGCAAGTCTAAAATAATTCATAACTCATAATTAATAATTCATAATTAATTAGAAATCATGCCATACGTAAAAATTGAAGTAACTCGTGAAGGCGTTACCAGAGAGCAAAAACAGCAGTTAATTTCAGGCATCACACAACTTATTACAGATGTTTTAGACAAAGATCCCAGCCTTACACATATCGTAATTCAGGAAATCGAATTGGACGATTGGGGATTTGCAGGCGAACAGGTTTCGGTACTACGCGAAAAAGGAATTACTGCTCAAAAGAAATAAATTTTTAAATCAGAAAAAAAATGAAAACAATTATAGTAACCGGTGCTTCTACAGGCATCGGTAAATCGATAGCACAATTATTTTTAGAAAAAGGATTTAATGTCGTAATCAACTCGGCAAACCTTCAGAATCTTGAAAATACATTTAAAGAGTTAGGTCATTCGAACCAATTAGCAATGGTTCATGGCGACGTAAGTTTAATAGAAACTGGAAAAAAACTGGTTCAAACTGCTTTAGACCGTTTTGGAAGCGTTGATGTTTTAATCAACAATGCCGGAATTTTTCAGCCACAATCTTTCTTAGATGTTGAAGAAAAAGATTTGGATCGTTTTTTAAGCATTAATCTAAAAGGAACTTATTTTACAAGCCAAGCCGCGGTAAAACAAATGTTGCAACAAGGTGAAGGATCTATCATTAATATTGGGACTGTTTTGGTGGATCACGCCATCGATGGATTTCCAGCCACTGCTCCTATTTCAAGTAAAGGTGGCATTCACGCTTTTACGAGACAGCTCGCAGCTGAATTCGGAAAAAACAATATTCGTGTAAATGCTATTGCTCCAGGAATTATCAGAAGTCCGCTGCAAGCAAAAACGGGAGTTGACAATGCCGATAGTTTAGCGGGACTGCATTTGCTCAAACGTATTGGAGAAACCAGCGATGTGGCTCAATTGGCGCTTTATCTGGCCGAAAGCAATTTTGTAACTGGCGAAATCATTAATTTAGATGGCGGTCACGTTGCTGGACACAGTATCTAATTCGTTTTAAAGCATATTGTCAGGCTGAGCGGAGTCGAAGCCATTTATGAAACGTAAATCTTCAACTCCGCTCAGCCTGACAATCAATTAAACATCAATTTTAAATCAAAAAATTATGGAAAGTTTTGGCACAAATGCAGCTTTGATTACGGCTGTTTTAATGAATTATTTTAACGGAATTTACAATGGTGACGTTACTACGCTACAAAGCGCTTTTCATCCGCAAGCAATTGTTTCAGGAGATATTAACGGTCAGCCGTATTTTAAAACGGTAGAACAATATCTGGAAGGCGTAAAAAATCGTAAAAATCCAAAGGAATTGGGAGAAGATTTTAAGATGAAAATCCTATCTTTAGAAATTATCAATAATACCGCTGTCGCGAAAGTTCAAGTTCCGATATTTGAATACAATTATTACGATCAGTTAAGTCTTGTCATTGTTGACGGCAAATGGGTTATTGTGAATAAATTACTAACAAACGTAAAATAAAATACAATGTGGAATTCAACCAAAATAACAAAATTACTAGGTATTGAGTATCCAATATTACAAGGTCCGATGGGCGGTGGTTTTTCGACTCCCGCTCTTTTGGCCGCTGTAAGCAATGCAGGCGGATTGGGCAGTTACGGCGCTTATACACTAACTCCAGACGAAATTCGCGAAGCAGGAAAAGAAATTAAATTGGCAACTTCTAAACCTTACAATATCAATTTATGGGTGAATGATGTCGATAAAAGTCTTGTAAATTATCCTGCTGAAAAACTAGAAAAAATCAAACAGCTTTTTAAACCATATTTTGACGAATTAGGGATTCCGCTTCCCGATTTATCTTCGGATATTCCCTCTAAATTTGAAAAACAGGTTGAAGTTTTATTTGAATTGAAACCGGCTGTTTTCAGTTTTATTTTCGGAATTCCGTCAAAAGAAATTCTACAAGAAAGTCGAAAACTAGGAATCAAAACAATTGGCGCTGCCACAACTCTCGAAGAAGCACTCGCTCTAGAAGATGCCGAAGTTGATGCGATTATCGCAGCCGGATTTGAAGCGGGCGGACATAGACCTTCATTTTTAAAACCGGCACAAGATTCTTTTACGGGATTATTTACATTGGTACAGCAATTAAAAGCCAAAACCAAAACGCCGATCATCGCTGCGGGCGGAATTATTGACTCAAAAGGAATTGCCGCTGCCATGGCTCTCGGTGCCGACGCCGTACAATTGGGAACTGCTTTTATGGTTACCGACGAATCTGGTGCTGCTCCCGTTCATAAAAAAATGCTTTTTGATCATCCGAATGTTCCAACAACGGTTTCTAAATCGCTTACAGGAAGAATGGGCCGAATGATCTCCAACAAAATATCTGATGCTGTTCCTTTTGAAACTGAAGTATTGCCTTTCCCGCTTCAAACCAAATTAATAGCACCTTTAAAAGTCGCCGCTCTTGCACAAGGCAGAACCGATATGATTAGTTTCTGGTCAGGACAAAATACAAGTACTTTACAACACCATAAAGCCAGCGAATTGATGCAGGCTTTAATTGCTGGGCTGTAGTTTTTTTTACCGCAAAGTTCGCTAAGGTTTTTTCTATATATTTTTGCGCATATTTTAAGTTCGCAAAGCTTTGTGGTTATTTTTTGGCCAAAGTGCGCTGAGTTTTTAATCGCGCAAAGTCGCGAAGTCGCAAAGTTTTTTTTAGAAAGCTAATATATTTCACGCAGATATAAAGGATTTGGGCAGATCTAAAAGGATTTTTATTAATAATCTGTGCGTATCTGCTGAAATCTTTTTAAATCTGCGTGAAACAAACTTCGCGCCTTCGCGACTTTGCGAGCATTTCAGCCAGCTTTGCACAAAGCTTTGCGAACTTAAAATATACTCAAAGTATATCAAAAAAAAACCTTCGCGAACTTTGCGTTAAAAAAAAACATTGCTGTAAAAAACCAAGCCAATCAGATGTCCAGTTCGCCCCGAAGTTTGTCCGTTTCACCAAGATTTCGATTTCGTTTTTAAGGCTTTCAACGCACATTTGTACCGTTAAATAACTTTAAATATCAAAATCATGAACTCAAAAACAACAAAAATTATCTATTGGACAGGCGCAGTATTAACTTCTTTATGGTTTGGCGCAAGTGGTTTCTTCGAATTAACAAACAATCCAATCGTTTGGGGAATCACACAGCAATTGGGTTATCCAGCGCATTTTATTTACATCTTGGGCGTTTTTAAATTAGCAGGTGTAATCACACTTTTAATTCCGAACAAATTATTGCGATTGAAAGAATGGGTTTTCGCAGGAATCTTTTTCGATATCATCTTTGCTTTCTTTTCAAAAATTGCCGTTTTAGGTCTTGGCGCCGCAACCGATGCGATAATCGCTTTTATAATGGTAAGCGTAACGTATGCAATGTATAGAAAATTATATACAGTGACTTATGCACCGTCTTCTGCAAACTTTTAAGAAAGGTTAAATCATTTTACAAAAGCGGCTCCAGAGGAGCAAAATATTTATAGAAATCAAAATTAAGACAAGAGAATAAAAGCTCCAGCGGAGCGGCATATAGTACAGATTGTGAAAAAATATGTCACTCCTCCGGAGCTTTATATTATAAACGTTTATTTTTTGCTATAAATATTTCGCTTCTCCGAAGCTTACTATAGAGACTAAAAACTCTCTTTTTTTATTTCAATTTAATTCTTTCCCAATGAAAAAAATCATTCTTATTATCTGTTTTATATTATCAGCTCTTTTCTTTTTGAGTTGTTTTATGTTTCCTGGAGTCGATTTATGGCTCTAAAAAGTATCCAATTAATTTATAGAAAACGATAAATTAATTGGATTTATCTGTTTTCTAACCAGCTTAAAAAGGCTGTTGCTTTTTCTTTTCCTACCAATATTTTTTCTTCCGTCGGAACACTTAATTTCACAATTATTTTACGCGAAAAATAATGCTCTGCTTCTCTTATAGCAGAAAAATTAACCAAATACTGTCTGTTGATTCTAAAGAACTGAATTGGCGATAAAAGCTTATGAATTTCATCTAATGACTGCGTTAACGGATATTCGTTTTTATCTAAAGTCATAATCGTTGGCGTTTCATTTTTGATAAAGAAAAACGCAATATTCTCCGTTAAGACCGTTTGATATTTGTTGTTTTTAAAAACCAAAAAACTGCTTTTCCCTTTATTTTCTCCAGTTCTCGTCAAAAGATATTCGAAGTCAGGCATTGCTTTTTTATTTCGCTGAAAGAAATTTTTCAGTTCTCCTGCTTTCTTCAAAGCTTGCGAAATGCTTTCTCTTGAAAACGGCTTTAAAACATAATCAATTCCGTTTGACTTAAAAGCTTCGATCGCATAATCGTCAAAAGCAGTACAGAAAATCACGGGCGACAGAACCTCAACATTTTTAAAAATCTCAAAACACTGACCATCTGCCAGCTGAATATCCATAAAAATCAAATCAGGCTGATCGTTTTCCAAAAGATAATCAACCGCTCCGTCAATACTTTGTATATGCGACAAAATCTGAACGTCGGGTCTGATGCTCAGAATAAGCTGGCCAAGCGCTTTGGCCGTTTTTACTTCATCTTCAATTATTATGATATTCATAAAGGAGTGGTATTTTTACTTTAAAGCTTTCTTCGTCTTTATCAATTATGATTTCTTTGTGAATGAGATGCATAAAACGCTGATTAATATTATCCAAACCAACGCCTGTAGAAACCGCGCCTCTTTTCAGCTGAATTTTATTTTCAACAACCAAAAACTCATTTTCGGTATAGAGTTTTATTATCAAAGGTTTATCTAAAGAAACCACATTGTGTTTGATGCAGTTCTCAATTAATAACTGCAGCGAAAAAGGTGGAATAGCCGATTCGTATTGTTTTGGATCAATTTCTTTTTCTAAAACAAATCCGTCTTCGAAACGCGCTTTTAGCAGATATACATACGAATCCAAAATCTGAAGTTCTTCACTAAGCGGAATCAAATCCATTTTACGGCTTTCTAAAGTAAAACGGTAAAAATCAGATAATTTCAAAATAAAATCTGAACTCTGCGGATCTTGAATATCCACCATCGATTTCAGTGTATTCAAACTATTAAACAAAAAATGCGGATTAACCTGTTGTTTCAGCAGTTCGTATTGAGCGCCCAGATTTACTGCTTTTGTGCGTTCTAGTTCGACTCCCATCTGTTGTGTCTGGTAGTTTTGAAAAAGCAAATGCAAAAACATATACACAATAAGGTTAATCAAAACCCCGCGAAGTTCGAACATAATAGGTGCATCCATTTTCGACACCTGAAAAAGTTCCTGATGTGCAATTACGAGAATGACCATCAGCAGAATTCCCATTACGACACTCAGCAAAAGTTTCCAGTTAAACAGGCTTTTATTAGCTTTGTGCGATGAAAATTTGGGCAAACTGTAAATATTGTAATACCATATAAAAAGGGAAAACAGCAGTGTAATCGAAGAATTTATAATAAGATCACCAGGCGTAGAATCGGCATCAAATAATTTGGGTATCGAAGCCATAACCGCTAGCGCGATAGAACTCCCCCAAATGACTTTTTGAGAAACCTGAAAGCGTTTAACTTTTTCCATAATTTAAGGTTGTTTTTGATCTTAGTCTGCCAAAGATAGGTTTATTTTGAAAGGATTTTTCACGCAGATTTAAAAAAGATTTATGCAGATGGTGCAGATTTTTGTTTTTTTTTAAATACATAGAAACATAGAATTTTTTATTCTATTCTAAACGAGAAGGGAGAAAAAAACTAGTTTTTAACACATAGTTGGCTCGGATTATTGAAACGATTCTCTTCATCTAAATGATAGAACGCCTAAGCTTTGTCAAAGTTTGAAACTTTGACAAAGCAGATGACAACAGCTATGTGTATTTATGCAAGTGAAACGCCTTCATACGCAAAGCAATCTATGTTTCTATGTGTTTAAAAATCTGCGATATCTGCTTCAATCTGCTAAATCTGCGTGAAACAAAAACTACACTCGATTTACACCCAAAATAGCTCCAGTTCGACTATCCTGAACAAAGCCAACCACTTCAAAATCCTGAGTATTGTAATTCTTAGGCAAAGCGATTGTTGTACTTCCTTTTGCAGTTTTCAAATCAATAGTCTGCAAACGCTGTACGATTTGAAAATGCGATAAAACGCGATGTGCATTCTCTCCTCTTTTCACATTGCTTTTTGCCGATTTCTGAACGACTGCAACCAATAAACGAGTGTTTTTTAAAGCACCATTAATGCTGTAATTCAACGTTAATTTATCGTTTTGCTGTTTTGCGTCTAAAGACAAATCAGTTACGGCAGGTTTAGAAAGTGCCGATTTAATTCCGTTTCTCAAACTTGTTTCCTGAGAACCGATATAATCTACTTTTCCGTTGATAATAACCTGTGGCGTGTAAATTGGTTCTTTTCCCAAAAATTGAGCATAATCGTATTGTCTCTGTGTATATTTGGCATTGCTGAAAATGTCTTTCCAGCCTTGCTTGTCCCAATAATCTACATGATACGCCAATACATAAACGTTTTTATCATGATATTCATTCTGGATTTTGCCTAACAATTCATCTGCGGGCGGGCAACTTGAACAGCCTTCCGATGTATATAATTCTAAAAGGGCGAAACCTTTTTTGTCTGAGTTTTGACTGAAAATGCTGTTTCCTGTTAAAAGAAACAGCACTAATAAAGCTGTTATTTTTTTAATTTCTTTCATTTCCTTAGTTATTGTTTTCCTGCAAGGTTTTCAAAACCTTGTAGGTATGATTTGAACATTCTAAAAAATTATAAAAACCTACAAGGTTTTGAAAACCTTGCAGGTTAACGACTAATTAAAGAATATTAATTTCTACAAAAATATTTTCTCTTGTAGCCTTAGAATACGGACAAGTTTGATGTGCTTGAGCCGTCAAAGCTTCTGCAGTTGCAGTATCTATTCCTGGAAGGCTGATATTTAATCTCGCTTGAAGCGAATATTCTCCTTCTGTTATACATAAATCGACTTCGGCATCTACCGCAGTATCAGCAGGAAGTTTAACTCCTTGTTTTGCTGCTGCAAGTCCCAAAGCTCCAATAAAACAAGCCGACCATCCCGCTGCAAACAACTGCTCTGGATTTGTACCTGGACGCGCAGATCCCGGTGCGCTTAATTTGATATTCAATTGTTCGTCTGAACTTTGAGAAGCTCCTTCTCTACCGCCTGTTGTATGTGTTTTTCCTGTGTATAAAACTTTTTTGTTCATGATTTTAAATTTTAAATTTTAGATTTTAGATTTTAGATTTTAGATTTTAGATTTTAGATTTTAGATTTTAGATTTTAGATTTTAGATTTTAGATTTTAGATTTTAGATTTTAGATTTTAGATTTTAGATTT
>NZ_JBYNWZ010000014.1:0-89490 GCF_057799715.1 Flavobacterium sp. 38
AAAAAGTAAGATGTCTGTTTTCTATACCTGTTAAAAACAAATTATTCTCTTTATCATTAATTATATTTATTCTTCTTAAATCATTTGTAAAATGGTTCGAGAATTGTCCCGTTAGGGCTACAAGTAAAAGCTTCAGAGAAATCTGAAGCTTTTTTTGTTTATTGTAAAATTTGATTTAGATTGCGGGTGCGAAGTCAGAGACATTCGCACAGCTTTTTACAAGAACACTTCGAGAGCAGGGTAAATAAATTAATAAACATTTACAAACAATTAAAAACGGCTAACTTTCTCCAATCCGTGAATTAGCCATAATTAAATCCAAACTCAACTCTAAAAATAAATGAAAACTTTTTCAGTAATTGCTTCAATATTGTCACAAAATGAATTAGGAGAATTTATTAGCGAAAAATATAATTTAGAAGATAATTTTAAATGTGAACTTTTTAGAACGGGAGTGAATCATACATATTTTATGTTTAACAAGAATAGAAAATATGTTGTCCGAGTTTATTGTCACAATTGGAGAACAAAAGTTGAAATTGAGCAAGAATTAAAACTTCTAAATTTACTCAAAACTCATAATCTTTCAGTTTCAGTTCCAATTGTAGATAAAAATGAAAATTATATTCAAGAAATAAACGCCCCGAAGGTCACAGGTTCGAGTCCTGTTCCCGCTACTAACAAAACACCACTTTAAACAAAGTGGTGTTTTTTTTTGAATTAATAAGAAAGCTCATATTCGACAGAAACTCGAGTCCTGTCGCCAGTACTAAAACAAAAAGCCTCAGATTTCTCTGAAGCTTTTTGTTTTAAAGTACTTTACTCAGTTTAAACAAATTATTTTGAGGTTTAAAATTTATCCTGACACTATCCGAAAATCATAATTGAAATATTTACTTTAATATAATCGGTCTTTCCTTCACCTTCCCTTATTAAAATAATTTTATAATTTTTCATAAAATCCATAAGCCCTTTTATATCTAAAGATATTATCCCTTCATTTATAAAGAATTTTGAATTCCTAATAAAATATTTTAAATCCAAGACTTCCATAGGTTTTAAATCAAACAAAATTTCAGCTTCTTGAAAACAAAATTCGGTGTGTCCATTTCTATCTTTAATAAAAAAGGTTTTAGGAATATTCTTTGTTTCAAAAAGATAGGAATTATCTATTTTAAAATACAGCGTATCTCTTTTTTCTTTTTTCTGAGCCTGTATATTATTTAAAAAAAACAAATTTATAATAACTGTACATCCTATAAAAACATAGATTCTAAACCTCGATATCATCATTCAAATCGAATAAACTTAAAAATTATTTATCTCTGTAAATTTCAAATCCTCCACTTGCAACTTCTTCTATATACTCTTCTTCTGTTATTTTTTCAGTAGAAATAATCATTTCCCACGTTCCGAAAAATTTTTTCTCAACTTGATCATAAAATCCGAGATATTCTATATTAGGGTGACTCAAATTTTTATCAATCAAAATTTTATTATTTTCGTCTTTATAGTAGTGATATGGATAATTTACTACGAAACTAATTTGATCATTTTCAATAAATCCTTTTACCAGAATCGGTTCTGTGATGATATTTTCAGATTCTGAATCGATTGTGGTTCCCACAAATGAATCACCATCAAAAGTCAAATTCATTTCGAATAACACATTTATATAACTATCAATAATATCATAACCTTCCAAGTATGAAAAGGAACCTTTCCAAGTTTGTTCATTATCGACAATTTTCATATTTTATTTGTTACTTTTTATAATAAATTATTCCGCCAATTGATTATTAATTTCATTTCAAAAATATAGTTTTTTATCATCAATCATCAAAAGAAATTTTAGTTTAATTGATTTCTCCGCAGCGATACAGATTCTACTCCTGTTCCCTCTAAAACAATAAAAGCTTCAGAGAAATCTGGAACTTTTATTGTTTACTTTGCTTGTTCACGAGCGAGACGCTCACGTCAGCGTGTAATTTAACAAGGTTGTAAATTAGTTTGTTTCATCTTTTCTATAAAAAGGTTAATTTCTTTCAAGTTCCTATTCTTCAGCTTGAATGAATAAAATAGTTTTTGCTCTATTATTTTAGCAGACTTAATGGGGGCTTTAATTAATTTTTTATCTAACTCTTCATCACATAAATATTTAGGAACTATACTAAATCCGCTATTATTTTTTAAAATTTCTATTATGTCCAAATAAGAGGGTAGAATATATCTTGAAACTATTCTAGGATTAGTATTAAATCTAGAATCCCAGAACTTTTTTATATCATTTTGGTCATTGTCATATGTAAACCAAGTTTGATTTTGTAGCCACGTGATGAATTGCTTGTCATTTTTTTCAATATTCTCTGGAATAACAATAGAATTGGAGCAAATTAATTCTAACTCTTCATTCTTTAAGTATGTGAATTGATGGTCGTAAGTATCGTGTTTTTTTATTCCAACCAATAATTGAATTTTTTCCATTTCAAGAGCTTCAATCAATTCTTTTTCATTTCCAAATTGGGTCACTATATACATATCAAAAGTATAAATGTGATGTATTAATTCTTTCTTGAAAAAGTCTGTGGTACAACCAATTGTTATTGCAAATCGCTGTTTTTTTGTTCTTTGACTCGAATAATATTCTACTTTTTCTAATTCACTTAATGGATTGTTAATTTGTGAATATAAAAATTTCCCATATTCGGTAGGTGCTAATTTCCGAGTAGTTCTTTCAAATAGTTTTTTTCCAACATGACTTTCTAGGGCAGATAAATGTTTACTGACTCCAGGTTGAGTCATATTTAATTTTTTTGAAGCTTCTGTTATATTATTACATTCATATATAGCACTAAAAGTCCTCAACCATTCTAAATTAATCATAACATATATTATAAATAGGCAAACAAAAATAATTAAAATTATCAATGTGTTGATTCTATATTTGTAAAAAAAACGACAAATCATTAGTAATAAACTATTTAAATAATAAGAAATGACAAAAACATTAGCAATAAACTACACACCTAGAAAAGGCTCTTACACCCAAATTTTATTTGATGAGTTTGTGGAACTAGCAAAAGGAAAAACAGAAATAAAACATTTAAATTTAGCTGAAACTCCACCAGAATTATTATTAGAGAAAAATTTAAATTTAATAATGGAATGGAATATGGGCAAAAGAGACTTTTCAGAAATGGAACTCTTAACTCTATCTAATCATCATAAACTTATAGATGAAGTTATTGCTGCTGATAATATTGTATTGGCTTTTCCTATTTACAATTTTACAATGCCAGCAACAGTAAAGGCATGGATAGATGCTATTGTCGTAAGTGATAAGACATTTTCTTTTAGTCCTGAAACAGGTTTTAGTGGTCTTTGTAAAGATAAAAAAGCGTTATCAATAGTGGTTAGTGGATTCGATTATAATAATTCCGACAATATCAAGGAATTTGCTTCATCTACAATAAAACAAAATTTTGATTTTATGGGTATCTATTCAGAACAGATTTCAGCTTTTGGGGTTGACCAAAATAGAGACCAATTAAATTCAATTCTTGAAAATGCGAAATTGGAAATAAAAACTTTGGTTAATAGATGGTACTAACTATTCAGAAAAGAAATACATAATGAATAACACTGGCATCTAAATTTCTTAAGCTTTAAAAGAAGATATTCTGTTCAAAACATATTTAAAGTTTCTGTTGGTTACTTCTTTTTCTAGAATATTAATCACAAAAAAATACCACTTACGAGTGGTATTTTTTTTTGTGATGATTAAAAATTATTCTAAGTTAAATATGTTTTAATAATAAAAACAGAACCATTATATATAGTATGCGCTACCAATGGCAATAATATTGCCTTTTTTTGACTGTTGCCTTTTATATATAAAAAAGCAAACAACAATCCTCCAGTAAAAGCAAACAAAAAATAAAAAACATTATACAGATGAAATGATGCAAAAACAAAAGCAGATATGAAGCAACAATATTTCAATCTCATTTTAAAACTCTTACAAATCTCGATGACAAGGTACTGAAACAATAGAGTTTCAATAAGAGGAGCAACCACAACAAATAGAACTATTTTTTCTTTAATCGTGTAATTATCATCAAATCCTTTGCTTAAAGAAATATCGAAGAGATCTGAAACAACAGAGAATATATAATTATTTAAAAAATTCAGAAGAAGTATAAGCAAAACGAGTTCCCAATCTCTAAGTCCAAGAATACTATTTCTTATTTTTGAAATTGTGTATATATCTTTCATAAAGCAAACTATCGAAGTTGGCAAGTTCTAATGGGTTCAAGCCTTTAGGAACTATCATTACAAATTTTGCAATTATTTTGCCAAGGTGGCTCCCAAAAGTTCCCCTTTTTCAAACACCCATATTGAAACAATTAGACAAAACAACATTAGTCCCAATAGAAACCAAATTTTTCTTTTTTCACTTTCTTTTATCATATTTAAATTATTTACATTAAACATTAATTTGTTATTAAAAAAGGCTAGTTCAGAATATCCTGAACATTACAATTACTTCAAAAATTGTCCAATTGCATATCCCGACAGGTATACAAATCCCAAAATATAAATAGCAATCAGTATTGGCTTTAATCCAGAAGGTATTTCCATAAATTTTATTAATTAAAAATCAACTTGTTATTTTCCATTTATCAAAATATAACTCATATACAAATATTAATTATTTGAACGAAAATTCCTTACGTAAAACCACATTTTTCAAAATTTAACAATTGAATAGAAATATTGATTTATTTGCAAAGAGGATGAAATAAATTCAATTGGAAAACAAAAAGCTCCAGATTTCCCTGAAGCTTTTTTTGTTTCTGTACTTTTTAGATGAAACTTTTTCATTCATTACATTCACGAGCGAAGCACTCGCTAACAGAAGAAAACACAAAATGTAATGGTGTGAGCATTCAAAAAATCCCCACACCATTTAAATAGATATTAAAAATTTGTTTTGCGTTTCTTTACTTCATCTATGAGCTTTGAAAAAGACTTGTCTTTTTTTCGTTTTTCATGATTTGAAGTCGAAAAATGCCATGCTTCTCGTTGAAGTTTCAAATAACTTTCATATATCTTACCATCTAACATGCCATTATTCACTGCTTCCAGAACGGCACATTCAGGTTCATTGGTATGTGTACAATCTTTAAAACGGCATAATTCTTCATAGTCGGAAATCTCTAACATTTCTGCAATCGAATCGGAATTATCAATAGCCAATCCAAATTCGCGAACACCAGGAGTGTCAATTAAAACGCCAGAACCGTCCATCGATATCATTTCACGACGAGTCGAAGTGTGCCGTCCTTTTCCTGTAGATTCACTTATATCAGACGTAAGCAGTAACGACTTTTCGCAAAGTGCATTAACCAAAGAACTTTTCCCCACACCCGAAGACCCGACAAAGACCACAGTTTCGCCTTCCTTAATAGATTCCCGCAACTGAACAATCGTTTGAGGTTCATGAATACTGGTGAAAAATACAGGTATCTGACGCGCGATATGCTTAATTGATTCGTTCACTTTCTGTTCATCAAAACCCAAATCGGCTTTATTTAGAACCAATACGGGACTAATATTTTCTTCCAATATCTGAATCATGAAGCGTTCTACTCGACGAACATTAAAATTATCGTCCAAACCCTGCACAATAAATGCCTTATCGACATACGACGCAATGACCTGTCTGTCGGCTATAGTTCCGCTTTTCTTGCGATGCAATGTCCGCTCACGAGGCAATAGATCAACTATAATTCCTTTATTCTCATCAAATGGCTGAAAAACAACCCAATCGCCTACGCAAGGCAATTCAAAGTCTGATTTACCAAACATCATGTTTCCAGAGAGTTCACATTGAAACAGTCCTTTTTCAGAAATAATTTCGTAGCATGTTCTGTGTACGATGGACACGCGACCATGAGAAAGATTTTTATATAAAGATTGTTGTTTGAGCTGGTTCAACTTATCGTTCCAGCCATAAATATGTAAATAATTCATTGTTATAACTTTTTTGTATTGTAAAACACATAGCCACAGCGTTCTTTATACTTAATAGTATAGCTTGGCTTCATAAGTTCCTTATCAATATTTTCTTAACGTATATAGCATACACGTGAAAGCATAGCAATGCAATCATCGTTGTATGTAGAATTAAAACTTAATTGATATAATAGAGATTATCCTCGAATAGAGTTACCCGAGAATAAATGAAAGGACAATTTGTACATGAAATACAAATTGTTTACGATACAAAATCCGATTTAAATGAAGTATTTAACATCTTGCAAAGATAATGAATATTTTGTTGAATCATTAATACTAGTTTTGAAATTGATTCATTACGGCTACTAAAAACAAAAGCTTCAGATTTCTCTGAAGCCTTTTGTTCAATTATTCTAAAGTTTAGAAAACCCCAAAACTGCACAAATATGTGACAGTAATGAGGCCCGCTAAAAACTATACATTAGCCGATTCAAATTGTTTCAGGTCTCTGGTATTTTTCTGAACAGCAAGTGCAGAAAATAAGCCCAATACAAATGACATTCCGAAGAATCCCTTTTCGCTTAGTAGTAGTTGGGCATTCCAAAGACCAATTATTAATAATACTATCGAAGCGATCGTACTAAACCAGCTTATACTATAATATAAATCGGTTACGGGTATTCCTTCTAGCCTGTCACGTACGCTTTTTTGGACTGAAATTACTGAGAAAAGACCAAAGAGAAGAATGGTGAAATAATATCCTTTTTCGTTGTAAGCCATATCCGAATTATAAAGTCCAATACAATATGAGGTCATCCCTATAAGTAAAGTCATCCACGATGCGCCCACAAAAGCGACACTCGGCTTTAAAGGATATCCATTGTTTGATCTTGCATTTTTTGATTCTGAATTGTTGTTTGATTCATTTGGTTTTAGCGGTTCCATAATTTTATGTTTTATAATTATGAAGCAAATGTCTGAATGAATGAGAAGTTGTGAAAATCAATTTATTTAAAAAACTGACGATATAAAAATACATTTTACTATTTTTATCTTCCTAAAACCGCAATTATGAATGCACTGCAAGAAATAGCCAATATGATGAATGAAACTGAAAAAAAGGCATTCATAAGTTATCTATCAAAAAAGAATAAACGCAAAGACACAAGAAATATAGATTTATTCAACTTCTTAAAAACTGATGATATAAAACTTAAAAATAATTTTCTAGAAGGCAAAAAAAGTAGCGATGCGTATCATGCGCTTAGAAAAAGGCTTTACGATAGCATGATTGATTTTATGGCGAATCGGAGTTTTGAAAATGATACTTCGCAAGAAAATGCAGTTCTTCGTCTTATTGTTGTAAGTCGCTTGTTCTTTGAACATAAACTCACAAAAACAGCTTTTAAATGCTTGGCAAAAGCCGAAGAAATCGCATTGAGTATTGAGCATTTTAGTCTTCTAAATGAAATCTATCAGACTCAGATTCAATTTGCGCATTTTAATCTCTCAGAACCAATTGAAAAAATAATCCAGAAGTTTAAAGCAAATAAAAAACAGCTCGAATATGAAGAACAGCTCAATTTAGGTTATGCTGTTTTACGTCGTGAACTTGCTGCTATTCACCACGAGGGGCGAATAGTCGATTTTCAGGCACTTATAAAAAACACCATCGAAACGCATGGAATATCATTAAAACAGGGATTAACTTTTAAATCTCTGTACCAAATATTATTTATTGCTAACGAGTATGCCTCTATAAACAATGATTTTTCTCTCATACAGCCTTTTGTCATTAAAAGCTATCATTTTATCAGTAAAAAAAACGAACTAAAAGACCGACATTTATACTATCACATCTACATCTTGTATTTTATCGCAAACTTTTATTTTCGTAGCGGCCAGTTTACCGAATCTCTGAATTATCTTGATTTGATGTCTACCGAACTTCAAAAACAATCTGGAAAATATTATCAGCGTTTCTGTCTCAGGTATTTTTTATTGCTGGCTTTTAATCAAAATTATCTTGGCAATGCTGAAAAAGCTATAGAAATTGCTGAAAAAGCGCTTTCCTCAAACAAAAAAGCAGATCCTAATGACATAAATGACATTCGTCTCATGCTTATTGTTTTTTATGTCCAGCAAAATGCAGGAGCTAAAGCCGCTAAAGAAATGACAAAATTAAACCATACTGACAGTTGGTACGAAAAGAAAATGGGAATTGACTGGGCAATAAAAAAGTGTCTAGTCGAACTGCTTCTGCACATTCAGCAAGAAAATACAGAACTGGCTTTATCGCGAATAAAAAGCTTTAAACGACGCTATAAAAAATATCTTTTAACTGTAAACGAAGAACGTGTCGTACATTATCTTTTATTTGTAGAACAATATGTATTGAAACCCGAAATTATTCGAACTCCAAAATTTCAAAAAGCAATTGAAGATTTTATAATATCAGCGCAAAACGGACCTAAAGATATTTTAATCATGAGTTTCTTATCGTGGCTGGTTGCAAAAGTGAGACTAAAACCGACTTATGAAACAACTTTGAATCTTTTGGAAACATACTTTTGCACTGAGCATTCTTAAACAAAACATTAAAAATCCACGATAGATAACTCTAGATAACTCTGGAGTTTTTTTGTTTTAAAATAAATTTTATTTAATACAAAAAAAACTTATTTTAATGCAAATCTTTTAAATTTAGAAATTAAACACTACATTAGCTATATATCATCCTCTCCTTTAAACATTTGCATATTTATTTCTCAAAAGAAATCAAAACATAATCTTGTTAAGTTGAATGCTAATAGATGAACAAAATAGTACCCGCTTAATTACATTTATTGATACCGAAATTGAACAATTAAGAGGCAAAATTCTTGATTTGGGTGCAATGAAGGAAGACGGCAATTTATTTCATCAGACCTCTTTAGACAATTTTACTCAGTTTTTGAAAGGAAGCGAATATATCTGCGGCCACAACATTTTAAATCATGATATAAAATACATAGGAAACGCAGTTCAGCAAGCTGGCATCAATTCTTCCAACATAATTGACACCTTACATCTGTCAGCATTACTGTTTCCAACAATACCTTATCATTCCTTAGTAAAAGATGATAAACTTCAGACAGAAGAAAGAAATAACCCCGTAAACGATTCTATAAAAGCACGTGATTTATTTAATAGCGAAGTTGCTGAATTTTGGCAAACAGATGAAACGCTTAAAGAAATCTTCTGGCTTTTATTAAATCCAACAAAAGAATTTGGCGCGTTTTTTCGGTTTATAAATTATAGCAGTACAAACTCTCGAGTAGAAATTATTATTAGATCAAAATTCAGAGATGAAATTTGTGAACATTCAGATTTAGCTAGAATAATAGCTGAACATCCTATAGAATTGGCCTATTGTCTTTCGCTGATTAATTCATTTATAGTTCATAAAAAGCTTCACTCCATTACGCCTCCGTGGGTTCTTAAAAACTATCCCGAAGTCGAACGGATCATGTTATTATTACGAAGTAAGCCCTGCTTAACTGGATGTAATTACTGCAACAATGCACTAGATATATTTAAAGGATTAAGCAAATTCTTTGGCTTTAATTCATACCGCACCTATGGTGGTGAACCACTTCAGGAAAAAGCAGTTAAAGCAGCAGTTAACAATAAATCGGTACTAGCTGTTTTCCCAACAGGTGGCGGAAAATCAATTACATTTCAGGTTCCTGCTCTTATGAGCGCTGAAAACTATAAAGGGCTCACCATTGTAATTTCACCTCTTCAGTCGTTAATGAAAGACCAGGTTGACAACCTTGAAAAAAATGGAATAACCGAGGCGGTAACTATAAACGGATTATTGAACCCGATTGAAAGAGCTAAATCATTGGAAAGAATTGAAAATGGATCTGCTTCTATTCTATATATCTCTCCAGAATCATTGCGTTCCACAACTATCGAAAAACTGATTTTAGGCAGAACGATTGCCCGATTTGTGATTGATGAAGCTCATTGTTTTTCATCTTGGGGACAAGATTTCAGAGTTGACTATCTCTACATTGGAGATTTTATAAAATTAATTCAAGAAAAGAAAAACCTTGAAGATAGCATACCCGTTTCGTGCTTTACCGCAACAGCAAAACAGAAAGTAATTGAAGATATTCGGGATTATTTTAATGAAAAGTTATCGATAAATCTTGAAGTATTCACTTCAAAAGCAGCGAGGACAAATCTTCAATACAAGGTTTTTGAAAAGCAAAACGAAGACGAAAAATATCTGACCGTCAGAGATTTGATTGAAGAGAAAAAATGTCCGACAATTATCTATGTATCTAGAACAATTAGAGCTTATAAACTTGCCGAACAGCTGGTAAAAGATGGTTTTAATGCAAAACCATATCATGGTAAAATGGATAAAAAGGATAAAACCGAAAACCAGAATGCATTTTTAAGTGGAGAAACTCAAATTATGGTGGCTACTTCTGCATTTGGCATGGGAGTAGATAAAAAAGACGTGGGTTTGGTTATTCATTACGAAATTTCAGATTCACTCGAAAACTATATTCAGGAAGCAGGGCGCGCAGGTCGAGACGAAAATATTTCAGCAGATTGTTTTGTGCTGTTTAATGAAGAAGACCTCAGCAAGCACTTCATTCTACTAAACCAAACCAAACTTTCAATAAGGGAAATTCAGCAGATTTGGAAAGCGATAAAAGACATTACTCGATTTCGTTCTAAAGTATCTAATTCTGCATTGGAAATAGCCAGAAAAGCAGGCTGGGATGATAGTGTTGTAGAAATAGAAACAAGAGTCACGACAGCAATAGCGGCCTTGGAAGATGCTGGATATCTTAAACGCGGACAAAATACGCCAAGAATTTTTGCCAGCAGTATTTTATCTGAAAATGCTCAGAAGGCTATTGATAAAATAAACTCTTCAGAAAAATTTGAAGAAAAGCAAAAGGAACAAGGTGTACGAATTATAAAGAAACTTTTTTCAAGCAGAAGCAAAAAAGAATCTAGCAATGAAACTGCCGAATCAAGGGTAGATTATATTAGCGACCATTTGGGAATTGTACGAGAAGAAGTTATTAATATAATTAACTTATTACGAGAAGAAAACATTTTGGCCGATGCTAAAGATTTAACTGCTTTTATAAAGAAAACAGAGCATAAAAACCGTTCTCTTGCCATCGTAGAAACATACAGTAAAATTGAAAACTTTTTCTTTCCGCTCTTTAAGGAAGAAGAAAGTGTTTTTAATTTGAAAGAATTGAACGAAGATGCTGAAAAATATGGCTGTGAAAATGTAAACACTAATAAAATAAAAACGATAATTAATTTTTGGTGTATTAAAAACTGGATTAAAAGGAAAAATTTAAAACACAATAAAAACCATATTGCCTTACTCTGCCTTCAAAATAAGAAAGAGTTGAAAGAGAAGCTTGAAAAACGCCATGAACTTGCCAATTTTATTACTGCTTTTTTCTATGACAATAAAATGAAGAACATTGCAAAAGATCAGGAAGAAAAAGAAGAAATTCTAGTTGAGTTCTCGGTTCATGAATTAAAGTTTGCTTATGAAAACAGCGACAACCTTTTCAAAAAAGAAATAAGTATTTATGATATTGAAGATACCCTGTTTTACCTTTCTCGAATCGAGGCAATAAAGATAGAAGGCGGTTTTCTTGTTGTTTACAATGCTTTAACCATTGAACGAACGGAACAAAATAATAAAAAACAATACACAAAAGACGATTATCAAAAGCTTGATCAATTTTACGAAAGTAAAGTGCAGCAAATTCATATTGTGGGCGAGTATGCTCAAAGAATGATTGACGATTACAAAAACGCGCTTCAGTTTGTGGAAGATTATTTCCATCTGAATTATGATTCATTTTTGAACAAATATTTTAAAGGCAGCAGACAAAATGAAATTAAACGGAATATTACTCCCGCAAAATTCAGGCAGCTATTTGGCGAATTATCTCCTACGCAATTGAAGATTATTAATGATAATGAAGCAAGGCATATAGTTGTAGCTGCTGGCCCAGGCAGTGGAAAAACAAAAGTTTTAGTTCACAAACTTGCCTCGCTATTGCTAATGGAAGACGTAAAGCATGAACAGTTGCTCATGCTTACTTTTTCAAGAGCTGCAGCTACCGAATTTAAAAAACGCTTATTAGATCTAATTGGCAATGCTGCAAATTTTATCGAAATCAAAACATTTCATTCTTACTGTTTCGATCTTTTAGGTAAAGTTGGTACTGTAGAAAAATCGACAGCTATTTTAAACACTACTGTTGAAAGAATTAAAAATGGTGATGTTGAAGCCAATAAAATCACCAAGACTGTTTTAGTGATTGATGAAGCTCAGGACATGAATGCAGATGAGTTCGCTCTCATAAACGCATTGATGGAACAGAATGATGAAATGAGAGTTATAGCAGTAGGAGATGATGACCAAAATATTTATGAGTTTAGAGGGGCTAGTTCTAAATATCTTGAACAGTTTATTAATGAAAACAATGCCATCAAACATGAATTGGTTGAAAATTACCGTAGCAAACGTAATTTAATCGAATTCACAAATCAATATGTCCGACAAATTCGACACCGTTTAAAAGAAACTCCGATTATTGCCACTCAAACCGATAACGGAAAAATCAAGATTGTTAAGTATCAAAACGCCAATCTGATTACGCCTCTGGTAACTGAGGCCGGCAACACAGATCTTTCTGGAACTACATGCATACTCACAAAAACCAACGAGGAATCTATAAAAGTTGCAGGACTGCTTTTAAAAAATGGCATTAAAGCAAAACTAATACAATCTAATGATGGCTTTAATTTATGCAATCTAGTTGAGGTTCGATTTTTTTTAAGCAAAGTTGATTTAGGCCCAGATATTTACATCATTAGTGATGATATCTGGAATACTGCCAAAGAAGAGCTTAAAAACACTTTTCGTTATAGTAATAAACTAGAAGTTTGCCTTAATCTCATCAAAGATTTTGAAAACACTAATCCTAATAAAAAGTACAAATCTGATTTAGAAGTTTTAATACGAGAATCCAAACTGGAGGATTTTTATAGTCAAAATGTTGAAACAATGTTTGTTTCAACGATCCATAAAGCCAAAGGAAAAGAGTTTGATAATGTATTCCTCTTACTTGAAAATTTTAATCAAGACTCCGATGAAGCTAAACGTCAATTGTATGTTGCAATGACCAGAACTAAACGTAATTTACATGTTCATCTCAATGCAAATTATCTTCATCATTTGACCGCCGAAAATCTGGAAAAAATAGACGATAATGAAATTTACGCTTCTCCTGATAAAATTGCCGTCCATACCACTTTGAAAGACATCTGGCTTGACTTTTTTATTGACAGGCAGAGTTTAGTTTCTCAACTAATATCTGGCGATAAACTGCATATAAATGGAAACGAATGCTTAAATTCTAACGGACAATCTGTATTAAAGTTTTCAAAGCAATTTATCACCAAAATTGAGGAAATGAAAGCTAAAAATTACGAGCTAAAAAGTGCAAATGTAAATTTCATATTGTACTGGTTTAAGGAAGAAACTTCTCAGGAAATTAAAATAATCTTGCCTGAGCTTTATTTTGAAGTTTTCACAAATGTTTAGAATTGAAATTCTTTTCTCTTTATTTAAGCTAAATAATTTTTGCTCCATAAGCTACTTTTTCACACTTCAAAAAAACCAGCAACAACAATTCTCCACACAAATTATTCTATTTCCGACAATAATTTTCAATATTTTGCATATTAGCACCTCTTTTCCTTGATTAAAATAATATTTTCTTAATCAGGAGCTTTCTATTTAGCAGATGTTTTTCATAAATTTGCAGCTTTAAAATTTAGTGGTTTTATTTACGTTATATCAATGGCAACAAACGTATTTTCATTTAAAATCAACTAAGAACTATTTTAAAATTTCAATTTATATTATAACCGCAAATCAATACAATGCAAAACAAACACAACCCCCAAATTTTACTTCTTACACTTTTAACTTTATTTTTTTCCGTTACTTTATTCTCTCAAAAAAGTGTTTACGCCGGAATCGAAATCGGACGTAGAGCTATAAAAGTTTCTGTTATTGACGTAAGCAACATCAGAAAAGCCGATTATAAAATCCTTTCTTTCTGGACAGAGAGAATTCCGTTTGCTGACCATATTACTGCTAATGGCGAACTTACTCAGGAAGATATCACTAAAACTACTGTTACGGTTACCAACCAATTGCAGAAAATTAAAGCTGAAAACAAAATTCTTGAAGAAAACATTTTTGTTGTAGCGGCTCCTGTTTTTGCTTCTGCGCGTAACGTAGATGTTTTAAAGAAAAAAATTGCCCTTTTAACTGGAAAACAATTAGAAATATTAGATGTAAACGAAGAAGCAAAAACGCTTGTTAAAGGTGCTATTCCGCCGGTTGATTTTGCCAATGCTTTCCTTCTTGATATTGGTGCGCAAACAACAAAAGGAGGTTATATCGACGAACTAAAAGACGGAAAACTAGAGTTTATTCCTTTAGAGCTTAGTTTCGGAACAATGACGCTTACTGATGCTGTAGAAAAAACAGTGGTAAATAAAAGCCAAGTAAACGACATGTCAACTTATCAGGAAAAATCTTTTGACTATAATGTAATTCTGCGTAAAAAGACCAAAGAATTATTTGATGCCAATCCACCTCTAGCAAAAAAAGATAAATTATATTTATCTGGCGGTGCTGTTTGGGCGTTTTCTACTCTTTTCTTTGACGAAGAGGTTAACAAAGATCACTATGTTGCTTTAACTCTTCAGGATGTAATTGATTACGATGCTATTCTTAAAAATAACTTCAGTAAGTTTACTAACCTTGCCAAAACAAACAAAGAAGCGGCTAGAGTTTTAAGCACTTACGACCAAAAATACCTGATTTCTGCAAACAACATTCTTGTAACTTGTCTAGAAAGTATTCCAGATTTAGCAACAAAGAAAGTTTACTTTGTAAAAGAAGGACAGGTTATTTGGTTAATCTCTTTTATTGCCGATCGTTCAAAAAAGATCAATACTAATTTCTAAGTATTTTCTTTTCTAAAAATATAATAAAGCTTCAGAGAAATCTGGAGCTTTTGTTTTTTAAATCAAATTAATCTGTTAAAAAATTTTCTCCTTCAAAACAATATCGTAATATTGCAATATTGTAAAACAAAAAAAATGGGAGTAACTAAGACAGAACATTTTACAGACGCACAAAATCAGATCGCTATTATCGCTAAAGCTTTAGGGCATCCTGCAAGAATTGCTATTATCGAATATTTATTAAAAGTAAACGAATGCATTTGCGGTGATATTGTGAATGAACTGCCTCTTGCCCAGCCTACCATCTCTCAACATTTAAAAGAGTTAAAAAATGCTGGCATTATTAAAGGAAGTATTTCAGGAAATACTATTTGTTATTGCATTGATGAAAAAACAATTGATATTTTAAACTCCTATTTCTTAAAAATCACACAAACTATATCAAAATCAAAATGTTGCTAAAACATTTTTTTTGACAAAGTCTATCGTAATATTGCATTTAACCAATAAATAAAAACAAGATGAAATTATCAGAAATAAAACAGATTTTACCAACATTGGACAATGTTGAGTTTCAATTAGAAAATGGAACTTTTGTACCCGAACATTTTCATGTTACAGAAGTTGGAATTGTTACAAAGCATTTTATTGATTGTGGAGGCGTTATTAGAACTGAAAAAGTTGTAAACTTTCAGCTTTGGAACGCCAATGATTTTGAACATCGATTAAAGCCTTCCAAATTATTACACATTATTAAACTCTCAGAAGACAAGTTAAATATAGAAGATTTTGAAATTGAAGTTGAATATCAAAATGATACAATTGGAAAATATGATTTAGGTTTTAACGGAAAATCGTTTCTCTTAAAAAACAAAACAACGGCTTGCTTAGCACAAGATTCATGCGACATTCCAGCAGAAAAGCAAAAGCTTAATTTTATTGAATTGAATAATGAAAGCGCTTCTTGCTGTACTCCAAATTCAGGATGCTGTTAAAAATGAAAAAGAAAATACTAATACTTTGTACTGGAAATAGCTGCAGAAGTCAGATTGCAGAAGGCTATATGAGATTTTTTGCCCAAAATAAAGCTGACGTATATAGCGCGGGAATCGAAACTCATGGAGTAAACCCAAAAGCTATTTCGATAATGAAAGAAGATGGAATAGACATTTCAAATCATACTTCTAATAATATTGATGAATACGCCAATATTGATTTCGATTTTGTAATTACGGTTTGCGATAATGCTAAAGAGCGCTGTCCATTTTTTCCAACAAAAGCAGTTAAATTTCATTACAACTTTCCTGATCCTGCCAAAGCAACAGGAACAGATGCTGAAATTACAGAACAATTTAGATCCGTTAGAGAATTGATAAGAGAGTATTGTAAAAACTTTTCTACAGAGAATTTAGCTGCCTATAATTAAGCCGCTTTCTTTACTGAACGCTTTTTCTTTTCCAATAATTTAAGATGATTTTCGGCACAAAGAATTTTCTCGGTCGTGCCGTTTTTTTGTATTTCAATGAGATAATGAAAATCTCTTTCTTTTGAAGTCGATTTTATTATAAACCCCTTTTTAAAATCCATTTTTCTTTCGATAATGGTACCCTTATAAGATCTCCCACTCAATGCTGTGTAGGAAACATCTTGTCCTTTTACAAATTTCATTGTTTTAGCCGTTTGTTCTTAATTTCTGCTAATACTCCTAAATCTGAAAAACTAATGTTAAGGGGGGAAATCAGTTTTTCGATTGGGGCGAATGTAAATAGTTTTGACAATTTACGACCCCGTATTTATACCTGTTTTTCAGGGTTTTAAATTTAATTAAAATTTTAATACGAAAATGACTTCTTAAAAAAATTGATACAATTTAGAACAGCCTCTTCCTCTTCTTTTTTAGCATGAATTCCTAGCTTTGAAAGATTGAATTTTCATTTCCAAAACAACTAAAAAAGAGCAAAATGGTACAGGACAGAGTAATGGAAAAATTGGCGATTTTAGCAGATGCAGCCAAATATGATGTTTCTTGTTCATCGGGACAGAGCACGCGCAAGAACAAAAACAAAGGGTTAGGCGACACTGGAGGTGGCATTTGTCATGCCTTTACCGAAGACGGACGCTGCGTTTCTTTGTTGAAAATTCTGCTTACCAATCATTGCATTTTTGACTGCGCTTATTGTGTGAGCCGAAAAAGTAACGACATCAAACGTGCCGCTTTTACTGTACAGGAAGTTGTAGATTTAACGATTGGTTTTTACAGAAGAAATTACATTGAAGGCTTATTTCTGAGTTCTGGAATTTTTGATAATCCCGATTATACGATGGAGCGTTTGGTGAGAATTGTAAAAAAACTTAGATTAGAAGAAAATTTTAATGGCTATATTCATTTAAAAGCAATTCCAGGAGCCAGCGAAGAATTGTTGAAAGAAGCCGGATTATATGCCGATCGCTTAAGCGTAAATGTCGAAATGCCGACAGAACAAAGCCTTAAACTCTTGGCTCCAGATAAAAATCATGCCGACGTTATTAAGCCAATGGAATATCTTAAAAATGAAATCGTTGGTTATCAAGAAGAGAAAAAAGCCAATTATAAAACACCCCTTTTTGCTCCCGCAGGGCAAAGCACACAAATGGTAATTGGAGCTACAAAAGAAAACGACATGGAAATTCTCGGAATGGCCAATTATTTTTACGAACAAATGAAAATGCGTCGCGTGTATTATTCTGGTTATGTGCCCATAAGCCATGACAACAGACTTCCCGCGATTGGAACTCCTGTTCCGATGATTCGAGAAAACCGTCTGTATCAGGCCGATTGGCTCATTCGTTATTACGGATTTAACGTAAACGAAATTGTCGGTTTTGATCAGCCGAATCTCGATCTGGATATTGATCCTAAATTAGGGTGGGCTTTGCGAAATCTAGATCAATTTCCGGTTGATATTAATACGGCTGATTTAGAATTGATTCAGCGTATTCCTGGAATTGGTTTTCTGAGCGCTAAAAAAATTGTTGCTGCCAGAAACTTCAAGAGATTACAGCCCGAAGATTTAAAGAAATTAGGAATTGCCTATAACCGTTCCAAATACTTTTTAGCTTTTTCGTCGCCTTTTTATATGCAGAAAGATTTGACTTCAATCCAGATAAAAAGTCAGATTTTGAATTTGCAGAACAGCAAATACAAGAATGATTTTTCGAACCAGCTTCCTTTATTTTAATTCAAATGACACAGATAATTTACGACGGAAGTTTCGAAGGCTGGCTTACCGCCGTTTTTGAAATCTACGAATACAAACTAAAAGATGTTGTTTTTGCAAAGGAAGAAAGCTCCAATTCGTTACTTTTTTCAAACATTCATTTTGTAACAAATGACAGCACTAAAGCAAATCGGGTGTTGAATGGTCTCGAGCAGCGTCTTTCTACAAACGGTTTTAAGAATATTTATTTTGCCTTTTTATCTGAATTGGATAAGATTGAAGAAATCTTATTTCGTTTTGTACAATATGCTTTTTCAAGTCCCATCAATATCGAAGGAGATTTAAGCCGAAGCGAAGTATTAAATGTAAAAAAAGCTGCTCATTTAACAGGTAAAGAAAGCCATAGAATGAAAGCTTTTGTTCGTTTTAAACTAACAAAAGACGATTTGTATTATGCCATCGTAGAACCAGATTGCGATGTTTTACCACTTATTGAACAGCATTTTAAAAACCGTTACGCCGATCAGCGCTGGCTCATTTATGACTCCAAACGTCGATACGGAATTTATTATGATCTTGAAAATGTCTCAACAGTCGAAATGCAGTTTGAATCTAATTCTTCTAGTTTTTTAGCTGAAATAAATGATGAAAACGAGGAGTTTTTCCAGAATTTATGGCGCAACTATTTCAGCAGTGTCAATATCGAATCGAGAAAAAACACCAAACTTCATATCAAACACATGCCAAAACGATATTGGAAAAATCTAATTGAAAAAATTCCAAACCTCAACAAAAGGTAATAATACATTTAGACACATAGAAACATAGACTTTAGCTCGAAAAAGGAGGCAAAAGAAACAAATTTCCACACATGGATAAGCTATGTGAATTTAAATTAGTGAAACGCCTTTTTAATCCCGTCCTTTCGCGAATGGACTATGTTTCTATGTGTTTAAATCAAAGACGGTTTACTTACTTTTCTTAAGTGCATCGAGCAATTCTACCAAATCAACTACTGCATAAGTTGAGGAATAATCTGATACGGCATAAGGTAGAATTAAGCTGCTGTTATGAATTATTGCCCCGCAAGAATATACCACATTTGGCACATAGCCTTCACGCTCATCCTCTAAAGGTGAAAGCAAAGGTTCTGAAAGTCTTCCTATTTCTTTTGAAGGATCGTCGAGATCAAACAGCGATGCACCAATACAATAACGTCTCATCGTTCCTACTCCATGCGTAATCACGAGCCAGCCTTCTTCTGTCCAAAGAGGCGATCCGCAATTTCCTATTTGTGTGAGTTCCCAAGTAAACTTAGGTTTTTGGAGTAAAACAGGCGTATTCCATTGCGTTACCCTATCAGAGTACATAATGTAATTATTTACACCGTCAATTCTCGCCAGCATAGCATATTTGCCTTTTATTTTTCTAGGAAATAAAGCCAGATTTTTATTCTGTGCTCCTTCTCCATGAAGTGGCATTACTCTAAAACTATAAAAATCTTCGGTAGAAATTAACTTCGGTAGAATTGTATGTCCGTTATACGCCGTGTAAGTTGCCATAACTCGAACAGAATCATTATCATCAACAAAACGCACAAAACGAGCATCTTCTATTCCGCGACTTTCGGAGTCTGAAATCGGAAATATAACACGTTCTGTAATATCCGAATCGTGTTTGAACTGCAAATCATAAAAAGAGTTCGCCAGCCACAATATTTCTTGTAGCGCCACTTTTCTTTCTTCACGTATCAAAGGATCTTTTAAAGCCTCAATCAGTGTGTTTTTAAGTACTGCAAATTCAAATTCTTCGGGAAGATCCTGCATAATCTGAGCAATATATTTGTCCGTTGTATGCATTTCATACAATTTGGTTAAAAATCGCTCTTTATTAAATAAGGTTTTATGTTCAATCTCTGCCTGATCAATATGACTTCCGATTTTCATAATGTGCAGATCATTATTGCGATCCAAAATTCCTCTTCTAAAAACAATCGACGAAATATGGCCTTCACCAGTTGCGCGAAAAGAAATAATTACTCGTTTTTCTCCTGCTTCCAATCCAGTCTGATCAAAATCTTCTACAATAGAAGGATTAAAAATCGCAGCAGATTCTATCGCATATTCCATTGTGCAATAAGAACCAATCAGCATTTTTCGGTCTAAAGACAATCCATCATAATCAATCTGCATTCCTTCTATTATAGGCCTAATTCGCTCACAGTGTCTAAAAAATACCGCTGAAATATTTCGATGTCTTCTCGCAAATTCGCGAAGTGTCTGTTCCAAAGTCTGCAAGACTTGTTTTTCGTCCAGCATCATAATCCGAACCACCATTTGCTGGGTTCTTTCTTGCCCATTCATAAAATATCGGGCAACAACTCTTCTGGAATCTGGGGCAAATTTTATATTTTTTCGAACAACGGATACTCGCATAATTGGAAAATTTTATGACAATAACATTAAAGGAATAATTTATTTCACAACAAGTTAGTAATTTTTGTTAAAGAAAAAAACTTAATTTTTTATTAAAACTTCGAATTTGCCTGTAATTGCAAGGTTTTATTATGTTGTTTTCATCAAAAGTTTTTTTCATAATTTAGCTTCGATACCACAATTCAGAACAATGAAGAATAACGTTAAATTTTTGAGAGAAGAAAAAAACATGACTCAAAATGAACTTGCCGAAAAATCGGGTCTTTCATTGCGAACTATTCAGAGAATTGAGGCTGGAAACAGTCTAAAAGGTTTTACCCTAAAAACCATCGCCGAAGCCCTAGAAACCAATCCTGAAAATCTCATTTTCAAAAAAGAAAATACTCCAATCGAAAGAGCTAAAATCATTAATCTTTCAGTTTTGCCAGGACTTATTATTCCGTTCGGGAGTATTATTTTCCCTTTAATCTTAACATATAAAACCACAGATGCTGCAAATAAAGAAATCGGAAAACAAATTGTAAGCGTTCAAATTGTTTTAAGCCTGATCCTTTCTCTTTTACTGATTATAAGTCCGTTTCTTCAAAGTGCATTTTCGCTAAAATTTCCATTATTTTTAGTTCCTCTGCTTACTATTCTTTGTTTAAAATTAGTAATTGTAATTGTAAACGGAATCAGTTTAAACCAAAAACAGCAATTAGCTATCAAACTGAAAAACAATTTCTTATAAACAAAGTCATAAAAATGGCGTAAAACTGTCGTATTGTTTTTGCACGAAAAACGGAAAGGAAACCCGAATCTTGCAGAAAAATTAGACATGAAATTAGTTAAGAAAATCACAGCCGCATTTTTAATTATTATCGTTTTCCTTTTTTTGGGAGGATATCTTTATTTTCAAAAGAAATTCACACCGCCAGAGAATTATTTGAAAGTTAATGGAATTGCCGAAAAAATTCCGATGAAATGGATTTCTAGCAATGAAAACTCACATTCCGCACTTCTTTTGCCAATAAAAATTAACGGAATCGATCAAACTTTTTACATGCAATTTGACTCGGGTTCGGCAACTACAGTTTTCTACAAAAAGTCATTAGAATCGATTGCTGAAAAATTTCCCAATCAGATTAAAATGAATTCAGAAGAAAATGAGATTTCAGCAGCTTTCAAAATTCAAAATATGAATATTGTTTCTGAGACTTTTGAAATTCTGAATTATGGCAAAAAAGTCAATTTTGAGTATTCAAAAGCCGAAAATATAATCGGCACAATCGGAACCGACTTATTAGAAAAACGAATTACAGTTTTAGATTTTAAAAACAATCAATGTTCTTTTGTAAAAAAAATCAAAAAAGAAAATTTTACTGATTTTGAGTTCAAAAAACGTAAAATTTTAATTCCTTCAATTATCGAAAATGAAAATCTAAAATTATTATACGATACTGGAACAAGCGGTTATGAACTGATCACGACAAAAGAAATCTGGCAGAAATACCGCAATAAAAACAGCGTTATTAAAACCGAAAAAGGAAATTCGTGGGGAAATACCTTGAGTGTTTATTCCGCTTCCGCGAAAAAGAAAATACAATTCGAAAAAGCAATCTTAGACCTTTCTGAAGTTACTTACATAGAAGGAACTTCAGAACTGCAAAAATTCTTAATGAAGCGTTCTGGAATGCAAGGAATGATAGGCAACAAGATTTTCCTCAATCACAAATTAATTCTGGACTGTAAAAACGAAAAATTCAAGTTGGAATAAAAGTAAAATTTTACAATAAAAAACTATTTTAAGAATTGATTTTAATAATGTTTTTGACGTTTTCAATAAAACTTTCAGTGTCTTTGATTTCTTGTTTTATCAATTGATGATGATCTGACAAACTATGCTGTTCTAGCATATCTTTTTTCAAATATTTAATCATCGATTCCAAGCTTCGCGTATCATTTTGATTTTGTCTTTTTAATTCGCGCTGTTTTGTTTCCAGATACTTTAAAGTCTCTTGCAACTTTTGAACGTTTAATTTTCCCAACCTTTTATTTTTAATATTTATATAAAAAAATAGCTGGAAATGCAGTAAGATTCAATATGCTCCAAAAACCAATACCATTTGAATTTACCTCATTTCCCAGCCATTGTTAAGGACACTTACGAACAAATTGATTTTTTGGATTTAAAAAATTATCTTTTTTTCGAACAATTGTTTTGCAATAATTTGAAATCTAAAATAAGAGCCAGAATATTTTTATTTTTTGGTAATGAAAATAAATCATTTAACAAAATCACAACTTTCAGAACATCAAAACGTTATCAAAAATCTGCCAAAATTGTGAATATCTATTTGAAGATTTAACGGTTTATTTTGCTGTAAAATTTATCTTTGGCATCCTTAAAAATTTTAAAGAGATGAGCGCAACTTGGTACGAATGCAAAGTAAAATATAGAAAAACAGATGAAACTGGTGGGCAAAAAGTTTTAACCGAGCCTTATTTGGTTGACGCTTTGTCGTATACAGAAGCTGAAAAAAGAATGACCGAAGAGATGGCCGCTTATACTAGTGAAGAATTTAAAATCACGGCTATTAAAGTGGCAAATTATGCTGAAATTCACCCTTTTGAAAATGCAGACAGATGGTTTAAATCTAAAATCACTTTGATTGCTTATGATGAAGAAAGCGGAAAAGAGAGAAAAACAAGCATGTATATGCTAGTTCAGGCAAATGACGTGCGCGAAGCTTTTGACAATACACTTCATATAATGAAAAATACAATGGGCGAATATTCTATTCCGGCTATTACAGAAACGGCCATTATGGATGTTTTTCCTTATTTCAGCGGTGAAGAAGGCGAAACTGAAATGCTAGAAAGATTTAATGCTTTAAAAGCTTCTAAACCAGAAAAACCAGAGGCAGAAATTGTCGATCACATGGAATTTGAAACTGCTGTAGAGGAATAATTTTCTAAAAAGCATAAAAAAACAAAAGCTTCAGAACATTCTGAAGCTTTTGTTATTTCCCTACAATTCATCTGTTTACCTTTAATTCAAAATAAATAATATATTAGCTGTATATTATCAATCTCAATCAAAAAACAGAACCAAATGACCAAAAAGAACCTAATTCTATTCGGATTTATACTTTTAAAATTCATTTTGCAATATGTATTAATTAGTCCCGAATACGATTTGCAGCGCGATGAATATCTACATCTCGATCAAGCGCATCATTTGGCTTGGGGATATTTATCTGTTCCGCCCGTTACTTCTTGGTTTTCGTATCTTATTCTGAAGCTTGGAAATTCGGTTTTCTGGATCAAGTTCTTCCCTGCCCTATTTGGCGCACTCACACTTTTAATTGTCTGGAAAACTATAGAACTTTTAAAAGGTAATCTATACGCTTTAATTCTTGGAGGAATATGTGTTTTGCTTTCGTGTCTTTTGCGTTTAAACATGCTTTATCAGCCCAACTCTTTTGACGTTTTATGCTGGACGGCACTTTATTATGTTTTGATTCAATATCTGACTTCCGAAAAAACGAAATGGCTTTATTTTGGAGGAGTAATTTTCGCCTTCGGTTTCCTGAACAAATATAATATCATGTTTTCGCTACTCGGATTAATTCCCGCAATTTTACTTTCCAAGCAACGAAAAATACTCGCAAAAAAAGAGTTTTATTTTGCCTTGATTTTAGGATTGATTCTCATTCTACCCAATCTTTATTGGCAGTACAGCAATCATTTTCCGATTGTGCATCACATGAAAGAATTAGCCGAAACACAATTAGTAAATGTTGATTTAGGTGATTTTCTAAAAGAACAGCTTCTATTCTTTATCGGTGGATTACCCGTTATTTTGTTCGGACTTTACGCGGTTTTATTTTATAAACCGTTCAAAAAATACCAGCTCTTTTTTGCTGCATTTGTTTTCACACTTTTAATTTTCATTTATTTCAAAGCAAAAGCATATTACGCCATCGGACTTTATCCTATTTACATTGCTTTTGGAGCAGTTTATATTGCTGAAATTCTAGATAAGGGATGGAAGCGTTTTCTAAAACCTGTTTTTATTCTCATTCCATTGTTGCTTTTTATACCTCTTTACCATGTTGCTTTTCCTAATAAAAGTCCAGAATACATGGTTGCGCATTCAGAGCCTTACAAAAAACTGGGATTGCTTCGCTGGGAAGACGGAAAGGACCATCATTTACCTCAGGATTTTGCCGATATGCTGGGTTGGAAAGAATTGGCTAGAAAAACAGATTCGCTTTATGCTTTACTGCCAAATCAAAAAGAAACTATAGTGCTTTGCGATAACTACGGGCAAGCCGGAGCGATTAATTATTACACTAAAAAAGGAATCAAAGCAGTCTCTTTCAACGCCGATTATCTGAATTGGTTTGACCTCAGCATTCCGTACAAAAACCTTATACGCGTTAAGGATTTTGAAGAAAACGACAAAGAAATGAAAGAAACAAGTCCGTATTTTGAAACGGCTGTTATTGGCGGTCAAGTCACCAATCAATACGCTAGAGGACACCTCGCTACAATTTTTGTTTTCACGAATGCCAAAATCGATATCAATAAAAGATTGGAACAAGAAATAAACGAAGAAAAAAACAGCATTAGAAATGATTAATTTCAAAGATTTATCATATTTACAAACTGGAACACCAAAACAGCAAGCGGCATTTGATGTTTTAACCCATTATAAAGTTCTAGAAAATCTTGCTGAGTTTGATCCAATTCTTGTTGGTACCATTCCGATCAATATTGATATTGAAAACAGCGATTTGGATATTGTCTGCTATTGGAAAAATAAATCTGATTTTATAGAAAAAATAAATCAATTCTTCGGAAATGAAAATCTTTTTTCGATTCGCGAAGATTTGATCAATAACCAAGAATCTGTTATTGCAAACTTCTTCATCGACGCTTTTGAAATTGAAATCTTCGGACAAAATATTCCGACAGAACTTCAAAATGGCTACAGACATATGGTGATTGAACACCAAATTTTAAGCTCAAGAGACGAAAACTTCCGATTACAGATTATTAATCTAAAAGAAAATGGTCTAAAAACCGAACCTGCTTTTGGCTTGCTATTAGGCTTAAAAGGAAATGTTTACGAAGAATTATTGGATTATAAAATATAAGAAAAAACATCTTATTTTAAAATTTAAAAAAATAAAATCCTAAAATAACTTGCAAAACCGTATTTAGTGTGTATCTTTGCACCCGAAACATCGCGGGATAGAGCAGTAGGCAGCTCGTCGGGCTCATAACCCGAAGGTCACAGGTTCGAGTCCTGTTCCCGCTACTAATTGGGACAAAGAAGAAAATTTCTTCTTTGTCCCTTTTTTATTTAGCCCTATCAGCCTGTTAATACTGTAGATGAGATGCACCACTTCGTTTACTCTTGCGGTTCGAAAACCGTTTTCTGAGATCGTGAAATTCTCAGGAAAAATCGAACCTAACAAATCTCTCGATTCAATCCAGTTGCCATTTTCATAATATTCATTAAGCTTCATCAGGTTCTCCACTCCCGCTTTTAAAAGCTCTTCTATATCTTTATTCTCATCATCAATGCCAGATAATTTAAGTTCAAGCCTTCTTAGCATCTCTCCGTAATCTGATTTCATATCTCGGTAGTCAGAAGCTTCAATCTGTTTTGTTGCAAGAAGATCTCTCGCATTTGAGATTCTGGTTTCATAATCTTTGATCTGGCTTATGATTTTATTTTTTTCTTCCAAGACATCTTTGATCTGTTCCTTATAACAGTCGCCTATAACATTGGCGTAAATATTTTTGATTTCGGGAATCGGCACATACTTTTTTAAGTTCTGTATAAATATCTCATTGGCTGTTTCCGAATTTATCCTGTATCTGCATCCTGAACTGCAGTGGTAATAAGGATAATATTTATGACGTCCTTTTGATATGCTACCTGTCAGTATTTTTCCGCAGTCGGGACATATAAAAAATCCCCTCAGCGGAAAAGGTTTGGCAGAAAGAGCCTTTGGAAGATATTTACGGGATCTTCCGTCAAGCACGTCCTGAACTTTATAGAAAAGCATTTCAGATATTAAAGCTTCATGCTGTCCTCTCACTAAAGTTCGTTCCTCATCCTTATATTTAGGAACTTCGATCTTACCGCAGTAAAGCGGATTGCGGATCGCCCTCCAGAAATGGTTTTTGCCTGCTTTAAGCCCCTTTTCTTTTGCCATGTGGAGCACCTGTTCCGTATTGAATATCCCTTTGGAAAGTTCTTCAAAAGCCCATTTTAAAATAGAAGCTTCTGGCTGGTCGAATGCAATATATTTTGTTCCGTCTTCTTTTACTCGGTTAATATAACCAATGGGTGCAATTCCCATATACCTCCCCTCTTTTCTCGCCCTTCTCATGCCGTGAAAAGTATTCAGGGCTCTTCTGTCATTTTCCACCTCAGGTGCAGCCAGATAAAAAGCCAGCATCATTTTATTCTCGGGTATAGAAAGATCTAAAGGCTGTTCTATTGCCTGAGGCTCAACTCCCAATTTTCTAAGCATACTTATCATCTGGTATGCATCTCCAGCATTCCTGCTGAACCTATCCCATTTGGTAAACAGCAGAAGATCTGTCTTGTTCTTATGTTTCTTCAGATCCGAAAGCAGTCTCTTCCACTGCGGACGGTTGAATGTCTTTGCCGAATGGTCTTCATAAATTACATGCCTAACTTCAACTGCATTTATATCGCAGTACTTGCGAAGCATTTCTTCCTGATTTCTTTGTGAGTAGCCCCTGTCTGCCTGCTCATCGGTACTCACTCTCACGTATAGGTCTGCTATTTTTCTCATCTTTTTTCTTTAAATAATTTGAAACTGCCATGTTTGCCAGTTTTCTTAAAAATTCTAAAATCATTCTCGCCTGTTCCAGCGTTACTTCCACTCCTTCATCTTTCAGCATTTTCTTTGTTTTTTCTGCCGTCATTTTCCCTCTTTCTTCTCTTCCATCCTTCTCCATTTGAAATTCCTCTTCATTAAAAAAAGACCGAGTCTCGGTCTTTTTTGTTCCACAATCACTGTCCGCTCTAAAGTTAAAAAACTTTTTTCATTCTATCCTGATCAAAATATGGTGGGGATAAACACAAATATAAGACCTAACTAATTGACTTACATAAGTAAAATTTACTTATCATCACTCAATTAATTTACAAATCATACAAAGATAATAGGCTCATCAGTCAATGTCATGGACATAATATGTACATGAAAACTGTTTATAATTTTAAGATTCTGGTTTGATTTCATCATTTTGATTATTATATAAATCACTTATTTCATTTATAAGTTCAAACTCGTCTGTTGGGAATAGCTGAAGTGCAATCCCAAGTATCAGCCCAACATCAATATGTTTATTTGCAATCGTAGGAGGAACTTCTACGCTGTCATAATGCACTGCCGTAATACATAATTTCATCAGGTTTTTTATAATAGAAGCCAGTTCATAATAATCATATACCCTGATCTCTGCAATATACATCCCTCTTTTATCCTCGGCGGGTTTTAGAGTGTTAAGCAGTCTTTCGCTTAACATTCCAATTTTTTTCAGTTTTACGATTTCATCTGTTTCCATGATTATTGAATATTTCTTTAGCTTTTTCTATCTTCTCCAGAAAAACTGTTTCAATTTCCTTTTTCATCCATTGCAGTTTCTCATTTACATAATCCGCACTCTCAATATCAAAAGCCTCAGCATGTTCTCCCCACTGCACAGCTTTACGGGCAGAGTCCATCTTCTCTAAGGCATCCTTTTCTTTTTCAATATTTACATCAAATACATTTCCGAATGAGCTTTTAAATGCACCGACATGTTCCTGCTGGTCAGCTATGCTTTCATGAGGAATCCATTCCCCTGTCAAAAGCCATGAAACATTTATGAACATATACCTGAACTGCTGATGAAGAACATAAAATGCCATTAAGAGATTATCATTATTATGATGATACTTGAAATCTCTGCCGATTGTAACTGCTTCCGATCTCCACATTCGGTATCTCTTCTTTGTCTGCTTTATAATACGCTTTAGTTTTATGTTTTTTATATCCATAACGGGCTTCTGCCCGTCATTTATATATATAAGATCAGTTTCTCCGCAGTTTAGAATAAAAAAGAGGTTTCCTCTTTTCAATTCATCTTTTATGCAGTCCCTGTTAAAAAAACAGAATACAAACTCAGTATGATTCTGGATTACTTTCCATAAATGGTCATTGACATCGTCATAATAATGTTCACTTTCTCTGCTTATCACTAAAGACATAATCCCGATTTTTGATTCTAAATCTGATTCAGAAAAATAAATGCAGTCAGCTTCGACAAATTCCAAAAGAAGTTTTGCCATTTTCTTTACAGCCCTATATCTGGGATGTTCTTTATGGGTTAGAATATTACAGTACATAACTTCTGCTTTTACTATTCAACAGCACACAGGCTTTCTTGTCGCAGTAATTCCGCCTCTGCAATCTCAGTAGCTTTTGCATAAAAAACATCACATCTTTTCTCTAGAAGTTCTATATCCACTAAAGAGGATTTTTTCACACTGCTCCAGCGTAGCGAAGCGGGATTTGTTTTTAACAGGTCAAACATCGCTTTATCCTCGCTAGTAGTTCGTGGGAAGATATCAGAAGTTAAAGGAGTAAATATTTCGCATATTTCAAATAAATACGGCAGTGAAAAATGATCGGGATAATATCCTAAAAACACACTGATAAGTCCCAAGCATATTTGCTCTACAGCAATATGATACATAGATTCCTGAACAAATCCAGTACTGGTGTAATCAAGCTGGCTTACGCCTGCCAAATAGCTCTCAGCGATTATATTTCTATTTTTCCAGTATGACTTTATTCTTTTGATTTTAAAATCAGGAGCCTCCTCAAAGGAAATATTTAAAGGCGAATTTTCACGTTCATACGCCTTATAGCCTCTTGTCACAACCTGATGATAAAAATACAATTGGTTGTGTGTGAGAGAATGATTGAATTTTGTTTTATAAAATAATAGTGTTGCCGTGTAACGGCCTTCAGTTTTGTGCTTTATTATATCGCTGATATCTGCAACGGCATTTATAATATATTCATCCGTTAAAACCAGCAGATAATAATGAGTATGCGCTTTTTCTCCAGAAACAGATTCCTGAAAAGGGTTTTCAACTGCGTCAAAGTGTTTTTTTTCTCCAAAGCAGTATATACTGCCTGTACTTATGCAGTCAGTAATAATACCGCTCACTGTCTGCAATCCTAAGTTGTCAATTGTTTTCATAATTTTACTTATTTTAGTTAATACTTGTGTGAAAAATTGTATTTTTGTTTAACACACAGGCAAGTAAGCAATTACTGGTACCGTACCGTATCAAATTTTACCGTACCGTACATGGGATTTTTTGTATCATACATGAATCGCGCATTTTTATTCTTAATTATTATCTTTGAGCTATGAGCACATTAACAAAACAAAGCCACATGGGGCGTAAAATCAGCCGTATCCGTGAACTGAAAGACATGAAGCAGGAAGCATTGGCGCAGGCTATGGGAACAAACCAGCAGACTGTTTCGATATTAGAAAATAGTGAAGAAATAGATGATGAAAAATTAAAAGAAGTGGCAAAAGCTTTGGGAGTAAGCGTGGAAGCAATTAAGAATTTCTCAGAAGAAGCCGTTTTAAATATTATTGGTAATACCTACAATGATAGTAATGTTGTTAATGGAAATGCATACAGTTGTACTTTCAATCCTCTTGACAAACTAGTTGAAGTTTATGAAGAAAATAAAAAGCTTTACGAAAGGTTACTAAAATCTGAACAAGACAAAATTGAGTATTTGGAAAAATTACTAAATAGTAAATAATATGTTATTTAGATATATATTATAATAAAAAGGATTGCCTATAGTGGCAATCCTTTTTATTTAATGATAAAAGACAATGTTTAAAATTTTAATGAGCAAATTACCAGATGACAATAAACCAAAAAATTGAAAAAATTGAATCTCTAAATATAGAGTCTCTACAAATTTTAGTGGAGAAATTGCTGGATAGAATGTCGTACATAGAAATTTCTACCAAATCTTCTTTTACAACAGGTAGTTTGAAAGGACCAATGAAAAATGATTTGCATGGTTTTATTTACTTGTCAGAACAGTTATCTGGAAATATTGATTTGATTTCAATAATAGACAAAATTACTAACATTACGGACAAGTATAAATTTAACACTGTCTTCATAATATCACCTTTCCATATTTCAAAAGGATTCGAAAATTCATTAATTGCAAGTGAAGCAACTACAAATTTTTCATTTTTAGGAAGAGATCAGCTAATTGAATACGTAGACAAATTTTTTCCAGATTTTTGGAAGCATGATGACGTCAATTTATTAGATTATGAGAGAGACTACTGTACCTCTTTACTCCATGATTCCGAACTTAAAACGCTTAAGGTATTTAGTGATAAATATCAAAAATTATTAGACATTTTTATAGAACCTAAAATCCATCAGTTCTATGAAGAGAAGGAAACGAAAAATCCACTTCGCAAATCCGTAAATATTGAAACAATTATTAAAGAAAAAAAACCATTCCTTTTAAGTGGCGAAGCTGGAGCTGGCAAATCAACCTTACTAAAAAGAATTGGAGAAACAATTATAAAGAAAAATCAAGATAACATTAGAAAATGTTTACCAATATTTATTTCAGCCACTGATATTTACGAGTCGAATTTTGATTTAAAAGATCTTTTGAATCAAAAAATTACCAAATATTTCAAATCCGATCTGGAATCAGTACTGAATGATTATGATATTGTAATTCTAACTGATAGCATTGATGAGTTTGAAAGCAGTAATCAGAAATTGATTATTAAACAATTAGACGATTTATTTAATCAAAACAATATAAAGTTTGTTCTTGCCACAAGAAGTACAGATAAATCTGTGTCATTTGACCAGCTCAGTAAATACAATACATTTACTATTGCTAGATTCAACAATCAACAAATAGAGCAATTTGTTAAAAAGTTTTTCTTAGATGAAAATTCAAGAGCCGAAAAATTATTAGAGGCACTCAAAGAAAATCGAATAATTGAAAAATTACCTATTACCCCTCTATCTTTATCATTAATATCTATTTTATATGAAGAAAATGATCTAGAAATACCTGCAACAATAACTGATATTTATGACAACTTCAATTCTTTACTATTGGGTAAAGCTGTAGTATCTACCAGAATCGAGTTTATAGATATCTCATTTAAAGAAAGAATTCTGTCATTATATGCGTTAGAAATATTAAAAAGAAAAGAACATAAACCAATGACAATGAATGAGTTCATTGAATATTTTTCTGAATATTATAAGTCCAAAACAATACCTTTAAAAAAAGGCTCTCTTATTGATGTGCTAACTTATTTAGTTGAAAATACTGGTGTACTGTATTTGAAAAATAATACCTATGTCGCATTTAATCACAATTCTTTCATGGAATATTATGCTGCTTTAGAAATTTTTAAGCATCAGAGAACAGAGGAAAATTCATATATAGAAAATTTCTTTGACTTAAATTGGCAAAACTCTGCAGTTTTTTATGCTGGAAATTCAAAGGATATGCTAGCATTTTTAACAGAGATAAATAAGAAACTTCTATCATCCAAAAATATAAACGATTATTTTTCTGGCATTAGTGGTGCTGGTTATTTGTTACAAGCACTGTATCAAACTGACAATAACTTAAGAAAAAAGACAATAGAAATTGCGCTTGAATTAAACATCAGAGCACTTGAAACCTTCTTGAAATTGTCGTCAGATGATGCTGTATTATTTAAATCTTTCAAATTACCAATTATATGGATGATGAATTTAGTCTTCTTTTATGAAAATTTCAATTCGGGTACTTTAAGAGAGCCACTTAAACTGTCCTTTAAACAAATATTAGATAATTACTGCAGTAATCCAACAGAAACAAGCGAAGGATATAAGGCACTAGCGATTGCCTTAACCCTTAATTCAAACAGAATAAATGAAGCAAATGAAATTGAAAGCCTTATTTTTAAATCCCCCCTTTTAGAAGATAACATTTTAACTATAATTTCAGAGATATCAATTAATTTAATGCACAAAGGGAGTCTTCAAGAAGTTAAAAAAGAAGTTAAAAGAGAGTACAAAAAAATGGCACCCCAGACCAAATATTTGCTCGATACCCCAGCAAGTAAATTAAGATTTTCTCCCTATGATAAAATTTCAGCTTCAAAAAAAATAAAAATAGTAACGGAAGGTATTACTGATGCTGAAATTATAGAACATGCATTTATAACTTTAACAAATGGTGACCAGCCATACTGGAGTGTTAGACCATCTGGAAATACCAGCGGTGGCGCGAGGGAAGTAAATAAAACATTGATGTCATCTTATAGCGTTATAAGAGATGATGAAACAATAATTGGAATCTTCGACCATGATGAGGAAGGATTGAAAGAATTTAATATGTTGGCAAAAGACACTTTTAAAGACTATAAGAGCGGAACTGTCAAAAAACATATTAATGCAAACATATATGCTATACTACTGCCAATAACGGAAAGTAAAATACTTTTTCTACAAAAAGACCAGAAATTTAATTTCTTTGAAATTGAACACTATTTACCATATGAGCTACTAGCTGAACTTAATGCAATTAAGTACACTCCTATTGACGGGCTTTATACTATTATTGACGGCAAAAAAAATACTATATCGAAAGAAATAAGAAAACTGACAGATGCTAATATTTTTAAAGATTTTATTATACTTTTTGAATTAATTGACGAAATCACTGAAGCTAAAATTGATTATATTTAATTGAAAAGCAAAAAAGGAACGCAAGAAAATTGGACACAGCCAGGGAAGTGCGCATAACATTTTTCTTCGTTCCTCAAAAAATGCCCTTCGGGACTTATAGCACTTCAACTGTCTGACTGTCCAATTGAAGACTGCTTTCTTTTTTCCCTTTTTCTTTTAAAAAAATTTTCAATCGAGACACACCTAATTCTAAACACATGTATTACAGTAAATTAAAAATTTTACTATATATTTATCACTAATAAAAACAAACGATTTCTAATTCAATAATTCATTTACTTATGAATCGTCCCAAAATTCTTTTTGTAATTCTTTTAAGCCTTTTATTCTTCACACTTATATCTTTTTTATATCGCTATGAAAAAAACAAGATTTTGGAAAAGGAGCTTTCCCGCATTGATGAAGAAATTTATTTAAAAGAGGTCTACTACAAAAAGAAAGTGAAAGAGTTTGAAGAGCTGGAAAAGAAACATAAAAAGCAGACTGACCAACTAAAAGCAGAGCTCTCAATTAAATGATATTTTTATGATTCTCAAAATCTCTTTCTAAGAGCATTCAATTTTTATAGAGTTCTTTAGTAAATAGTTAAAAGATAACATCCTACAGCCATCATGACCATATTTTGCGCATGATACATTCAAATATTTTTTCTAAATTAGAAGCCTGCTTTTAAAAAATCTCCAAAGATGTCCACGTTCCTGACATCAGCAAGATGTACGGTTGTCTGACAACCGCCTATCTTGCCACCTATTGCCTCGGAACTCGGCGGTGGAGAATCTTAAAAGAAGAGAGTTTGAAAACAATGAAAAGGAAAAATGATGGAAAGAGAAAGTTCAAACAGATCACGCAGGATAACTCTGCGCCTGACAGAGAAAGAGTATGCAAAAATTGAAAGCCAGTTCAAGGCAAGCACCTGCAGAAAATTAAGCGATTATATTCGAAAACACTTATTCAGCAGACCGATCACAATTACATACCGCAACCAATCATTAGACGAACTTATGGAAGAAACTGTCGTGCTTTCTTCAGAACTCCGTTCAATTGGAAACAACATCAACCAAATTGCCAGAAAAGTAAATACGCTGAAAATGATTCCCGACTTTAAAGGGCATCTTTATCTGTTTGAAGTGCAGAGAAAAAAGCTTTTTGATAAAATGGAAGAAGTTTCCAGCCACACCCAAAAAATATCTGAGCGATGGTTGCAGTGATAAAAACCAGTCGTTCAATAAACAGCATTCTCAACTATAACGAAAACAAAGTTAAGGAAGGAGTGGCTGAGTGCATCAATGCCGTAAACTATCCATTGGAATTGGAGAAGTTACGCTTTACCCAGAAGCTGAACCGTTTTTTAAACCTGTCTTCGCTTAACGAAAACACAAAACGGAACAGCGTTCACATATCGCTCAATTTTGATCCCTCGGAAAATCATTCTAAAGAAAAGCTGATTGAAATTGCGGACACTTATATGGAAAAAATAGGTTTTGGGAAACAGCCCTATTTAGTCTATCAGCACCATGATGCTGGACATCCTCATTTGCACATAGTCACAAATAATATCCAGAGAGACGGGAATAGAATTGATCTGCATCTGATAGGCGTTAAAAAATCAGAACCTGCAAGAAAAGAAATTGAAGATATATTTGGGCTGGTAAAAGCGGAAGGAAGAAAACAAAAAGAAGTTTTCACTTTAAAACCGATAAGTGTCGGCAAAGTCGAATATGGAAAAGCAGAGTCAAGAAAAGCAATTAATTCAGTTTTGAATAAGGTTCTATTTGATTATAAATACTCAAGCCTGCCTGAACTCAATGCAGTTCTAAACCTCTATAATGTTCATGCTGACAGAGGGACTGAGGAATCGAGAGTTTTTAAAAACAATGGACTGCTTTACAAGATACTTGACCAGAATTCTAAACCGATAGGAGTTCCAATAAAAGCCAGCGAATTCTACAGCAGACCTACCTTAAAATTTTTGGAAAGAAAGTTTAAGTCTAATGAGTCAGAGAAAGAGTCTTGTAAAAAATATGTGAAGAATGCCATAAAACTGGCTTTCTATCGTGAAAGCATATTTTCTCCCGAAAAATTATCCAAAGCATTGGAAGGAGAAAGCATTCACATGATCCTGAGAAAAAGCAAGGAAGGACAGCTTTATGGAATAACTTATATTGATCACAAAACAAGATCCGTTTTCAACGGAAGCAGTCTGGGAAAAGAATTCAGTGCAAAAGGAATTCAGGAAAGCTGTGCGATAAACATTCTTCATTATGAAAAACGCTATCAGAAATCAATTTCTTTAGAAAATAACCAGAATTTGAATTCAGAAAATTATTTAAAAACTAATCCAATTGATGTTTTACTAAATGCTAAATACACAAATGATTACATCCCAAAATCACTTAAAAAAAAGAAAAAAAGAAGATTGCGAAGAGGAATTTAAAAAATTTAAACTGCTTTTACATGTTTTGTAATACTATTATGCTATTTTTAGATTTTATTTTAAAATGGTAAAGCAAATTAAATCAATAATACATTAATGCTTTGCAATATTTAAATTTTATTCTAATGAAAAGGGATTCAGAAGAGCTATTAAAAACAATTGTTTCATTTCAAAATAATTCTTGGAGCAAAATTTCCAATAATATTACAGTTAAAGAAAGTCTTGCAAGAATTAAAGATGGAGAATATCTAACTGCAATAAACAAGCTACGATGTTATCTCGAAAATGGTGATAAAAATTTATATGATCAAAATAAAAAAAGATTACCTTCTGTTACTTTTTCTGCGACTTTTAGCTCAACTCGAAATAGAAATTCAATATCTACTTATAATAATCTATTGGTACTTGATATAGACAAGTTGTCAAAAGAAATTTTCACAAGTTTAAAATCAAAATTTATTGATGATCCGTATATAATTTCATTTTGGGAATCTCCTTCCAAAGATGGAATTAAAGGATTAGTTTATTTAAATTATGGTGAAGAATTTCAAAATATAGATATTAATTCTAAACATTCTTATGCTTTCCGAAAAGTTTCGGAATATATGTCTAATAAATATGAAATAGAAATAGACAACAGTGGTAGCGATATAACTAGGCTTTGTTTTTTTTCTTATGATGTAAATCTATATATTAGAGAATTCTATGAACCTTTTATAGTAATTTATAACTCTAATGATTTTAAATATATATCAAACAAAACATCGCGACTAAACCATAGTTATTTAACTCATCCATCAAAAGATCAATTATTTAATCCAAAAGAAAGGAATCGTCAAAGGAATCGTAACACAATTGTATCTATAATTCGTTATTTAACAAAGAGAAATCTATCAATAACTAGTAGTTATAATAATTGGTATCAAGTAGCATATTCAATAGCTAATACCTTTACTTATGAAATAGGAATAAAATATTTTCTAGAGTTATGTAAATTGGATAAAAATAAATTTGATGAACTTAATTGTGAAAGTATGTTAAATTATTGTTATGCCAATAGTCAAGGAGGATTTACTTTTGCAACAATTATTTTTTTTGCCAAAGAGGTTGGATATAGAGAAGAGAAAGTGTGTAACTAAGGTGGATAAATTATTATGAAAATAATAGACCTTTCGCAAGTATTAACGGTCACTCTGTGCGCGACAAAGTTAGGAGTCGTTCTAATAGTTCAGTATTAAATTTTCAGAAACCTCTTTCTCTCTCTCTATTATGATTGATTTAAATAAATATTCAGACTATGATAGTATTCTAGAAATGCTCTGTCGCTTAAGAGTCAAATTAGCTCATAAGCGAAATGCTGATCACTTAATTCATATACATACCAAAGATCCTTATTATAATTATCACGCTCGGAAACTTTCAAAATCTGAAATTTTTCTGTGTGATTTATTTCCTCCAAGAAAAAAATGGAAACAACCCAGTTTAAAACATAGATTTAAAGAAGATGGATCTCCACGGAATACCGCTGAAAAAAATATGCGTTCATTATTAATAACTATCAAATATTTTGAGCAACATAATCCTGAAGCATTTTTTTTAATTAAATTAAAAGATTTTATAATCGAGATTCAGGAAGCGATACACGGTGATTGTTATAAATTGAGTTCTCCTAAAATTATTCCCAAATTAAAAAAGGATCAACAAAGCGATACAGAGAATAACATTTGTCGCCCAATTGCCTCTTTCGGTCTTAAAGACAAAATTATTTTAAGCATTACAAATAGGTATTTGACAAATATTTTAGACGAGCTTTTTCATGACCAATCATTTGCATTTCGGGCAAAAAGAAAAATAAATGGGATTTTCGCATCTCCTACTCATCATGATCCTGTACAGGAAATCGTATCGTATAGAGAAAAATTTAACGAAGGGAAAATATGGGTTTCTGAATGTGATATGCAAAAATTTTACGACACAGTAAATCACTCTGTTATAAAAAAAGTTTTTACAAAACTTTTTCAAAGGAAAGAGTTGTCTAAATATCCAATTAAAGATATAGAAAATGCTAAAAGAATTTTATACGATTATTTAGATTCCTACACTTTTAACAGAAAAGTTCTTCCTTTAAATAATGATCAAGATTATTTTAAAAAATATAAGATAAAAAAAGGAGAATTTGGTTGGGTCGCAGATGATTTATTAAAAGAGGGATATTATAAACGTTTGAATTCTGCAAAAATTGGAATTCCGCAAGGAGGCGCATTATCAGGGTTAATTGCAAATGCAGTATTAAATGAAGTTGACTCAAAAATATTAAAAGATCAGGATAACTCTTTGTTATATTTAAGGTTTTGTGATGATATGATAATTATGCATCCGGACAAATATAAATGCGCAAAAGCGTTTAGTTTATACTTAGAAGGTCTTAAAGAAAAAAAATTGGTACCACATACAGCCGTATTGCCACCGTTTAAAAATCCTTCGGCATTCTGGGAGGAAAAATCAAAGGATTGCTATCAATGGAATTCAAATATCAACAGTGGATCCCCATGGATTGGATTTGTCGGCTATGAGGTTCATTATCAAGGACACGTCAGAGTTAGAAAAAGTTCCCTTAACAAAGAGATGAAAAAGCAATACAAAGTGGTTGGTGACCTAAAAAATGTACTTAATAATACTTATCGTAGATCCTCAAAACATATTATATACGAATCAATTGTTAGCAGATTAATAGGAATGTCTGTAGGAAGAGTAACTCTTTACAATTATGATAAATTTAAAAATGAGATGTGTTGGATAAGTGGGTACAAACTATTAAATGATAATAAATACTCTCGTATCCAACTAAGAAGATTGGATGCAAGTAGAAATAAACTTTTAAATAAAGTAAAACGTAAGATTTCCTTAATTGAAGATATAAAAAAAGATAATAATGATCACGATGAAGAAATACCTACTTTACAAAATAAGTATCACGGAAAACCATATAGTTACTTTTATCAAGCCATAGGGCGCTTGGAAATTAAAAATAAAGAAAACGAAACCTTATGATAACTAAAAAAAATACTGAAGAAGTAAACATAATTCTGGATCAAAGTAATCACGCTAAAGATTTCGATACAGAAAATTTAATCCATCGATATGAATTTAATGAAACCATAAAATTAATACGAAGTCAATTTCCAGAACCATTAAGTCAGGACAGCAAAAGATATTTACACAATACTATAACAATTTTTGGGACAAGAGGTAGTGGAAAAACATCATTTTTATTAAGTATTAAGAAGTACTATCAAGAAAGTACTGAAATACAAGCATTAAAAATTATTGATCCAACATTAATCGAAGAAAAAGGACATGTATTTTTAAATGTAATCTCTGTAATTGCAGAACTTGTAGAATTAAAATTAGACAAAGAGGAATGTAGTTCAAATGATCAAAGCCATTACAAAAGAAAAGAATGGCGAAATAAAATGATGCATTTATCCGCAGGTTTACCTTCAATTGAGGGAATTGGAAGTTATAATCATGATAGCTGGCAGGATCCTGAATATGTAATGGACAATGGTCTCAGAGCAGTAACTGCATCTTTAAATCTCGCAGAGAATTTTGATGAATTTTTGAGAATCTCGTTAGAAATTCTTAACAAAAGAGCTTTCCTGCTCATTTTTGATGATATCGATGTTGATGCAACTAAAGGATGGGCTGTATTAGAAACAATCAGGAAATATTTTACTAGCTCAAGATTAATTACGCTTTTAAGTGGGGATTTGAAACTCTATTCTACAGTAATTCGTCAAAAGAAATGGTCTAATTTTGGTGATGAAATCTTAAAATATGAGGGTAAACACTTAAAAAAAATGTCTTTTTTTAATAATCTGGTTACAGAGCTAGAATCTCAGTATCTTCAAAAAATAATGCAACCGAAATTTAGGATACATCTTTTGTCTCTATTAGAAAAGAAAAGAATTAAGAAATCCCCAGCTGTTTATATTGCCAATACAACCTTTCAACAGGATAATAAAAATAATATAGAAGATTTATATAGATGTATTTTCGAATCTTTTGGAATTTACAATACAAATCAATTAGAGGTATATCTTACATTTATGCTTAGTCAACCTTTAAGATCTCAAATACAATTTATTACAGTTTTAATAGAACATCTTAATAATGATCCAGAAGCTAGAAAAAATAGCGAAAACATAACAGATATCTTTTTGGCTGATCTTTTAGAAAAAGATATTGATGTTAACTTAGCAAATAATACATCTAAGTATTTAATAATAATAATATTAGATCTTCTCTTAAACGAACGTCGATTAAAAGATTTGTACCAACTTCAGCCTTCAACAACTGATAATAGCATGAATGCTTGTTTATTATCTTTAAATTTATTGTTGTCAAAATGTATCCAAGAAGATAATATTTTTTTGGTTTTTGATTATCAGATAAAGATTGGATATATTCGAAATATCCTTAATATTATTTCATATCAAAATGATAATAACATTAATATGACAGCTTCAATTGAAGATTTATGTCAAAAGACAGGGATATTTAACGATAGCGTATTACGAGATATAACAGGAAATATAAATTCTTATATTTATGGTTATCTTGAATCATCTAATCAACTTTCTGATAGTACAGTTTTCTTCACTCAATTGCTGGGATTAAACGGTCCTGCAAAACAAAAAGATAAAAATAAGCTTGATTATGTCTTTCTAAATGATAACTCTATAATCTCAGTTTTAGGATATATCCCTTCTTTTTCTGGAAATTACACCAATAAAAATCAGTCAAGAGTAAATTATTCAGTTTATATGTTAATTGCAACAATAGGAGAATTACTGAAACTTTATGAAACTACTCTTTTGGATGAAGAGAAAGTAATTTCAATAAAAAAAATTCAATCAGCATTGACAGAATTATCGCAACATAGAAGCTATTCTATTCCTGATTTCAATACAAATGACAATCTTTTTTCTAAATCTGATGATCATAAGAATGATGAAGAGAAAGAAGATGGTGTGTTCGATGAGGAAGATTCTATTGATGATGAAAGCGGAACTGAAATTTTTGCTACCCTCATATATGAGTGGATGTGTTCAGCTAAAAGTTTGCTAAAAGTTACTCCTCATCTATTAGGCAAAATTTCAACTAGATTTTTTTATGCGCTTAATAACATTGTCGAAGGTCTTCCAAAGAATATGTTACTAGGAGATCTTTTTCACTTTCAGATAGTTGCTTTGCTGAATTCTTTTCTAATTGAGGATGTACGCGAGAATCTTACGAATTCTGGGTTTCTAAATATTAGTAATACGAATTTTTCTGATAAAATTTTGACTCACAATTTGATAAAGTGTAATGATATTGTGGAAGATTATGAAAGTGAAAGATTAAAACTTTCAAAATGGATTCTTTCATGCCCACTCTTTTTAATCTATTTAAAAAAAGATACGGATACAAGGTTAGTTGATAATTTAAAAAAATATAGCTCAGGTGTCTTTTCGTTTGATTTTTCTGTAGATTATAATATTGCTGAATTGTTAAACAATGTTACAATCAAAAGCAATAAAGTGTCGTCTCAGCTTAATAATAAAAATAGGGATTTAAGTAAAATTGGAAATGAGAAAAAATTACTAAGAATGTTTATAACAAATAAATTTGATTTAAATGCACTTAAATTAGATAGCAGTCTTTCGGTTATTAAGAGTAGAAACGAATACATTAAGGAAGTAATCCCTGGATTATTTGAACATGACAAAGAATTTTCAACCAGAATGAGAAACTTAAGAAAAAGATTGTCAGATATGGGTCTTATCTAATGTTTAGGTTTTTATTAATTGACGACGAATCTTTAACATGCTATCTAAATGGGCAGTTTGTTGAATATAATGATGTAAAAAGAAGAATGTTTTTATCAGCAAGATCTCAAGATAGATCCTTACCTGATCATTTCTATCATTTATCTAAAGAAGTGTCATTTGACGGAATTAATTCTTTATCTGATTGTATCACGAGCGGTATTACAAATCTCGCGAGCCAACATCTCGAGGTTTTCGAAAAGAGGGTGTACGTGTTACCTAACATGCAGAATAAATGGCAAGAACTCATAACATTTATTCCTCCACTAGTTTTGCAAAGTGCTATATTATCAAAAAATGAATATCCTTCAAAAAATGGAATAATTAAATATTATAAAGATTATATATTTGGTAATACAAAATATACATCTATACCAAGTCCGAGAATTCCACAATTAGACAATTATGTGAAGGAAAAAGAAGGTTTGCATGATCTTCATATTCATTTAAATGGGACTTTGGAAACAGATTTGGTTTGGCAAGATTATTTGCACGATCCAAATTCAATTTATGAAGATCTAGTAAATGCATTTAAAAATGAAAAAGTTAGAGAACAATTCGAACAAGAATCATCCTTTCTAAATCCTTTGAAATTTGTTAGATTATTAAAAACAGCACAACGGTTAAGAATTTTTTTTTATGATTATCTATTTCCTACGGAGTCGGTCAGAAACACCCCAACCCGCAGTAAGTACAATTTATTAAGAGAATTAATCCAAGAAGAGTCTTTATACACTGGAAGTTATTTACATCCATTTTTATCCTTAATAACAAAAGAAAGTAAGTACTCTCATATGATGTCTATTGAAGGGTTGATGTATACGCTCTTGTTTAAAGAAATATCAATTTCCAAGAATGATACTTTAGCTAGCTTTCTCCATTTTTATCTCCTGATTCTGGGGCTTACCAATAGACTATTAGTTCAACAATTGCACCAAAATGGATTTGAACAATTCCAGAAACATACCCTAAACGGACTTAGAGAAAGTAGCGAAAAAATCTTTTTAAGAAGATATTTTCAACTTCATGGTAATGATTCTAGACATATACGTTTTTTAGAAGGTAGATTTTCTCCCAAATCAACTGATAAAAAATTAGTCGAATTTATAAATGATATATATCGTGGGTGGGAAAAAATGAAAATATCAATTTCCCAAATTGAAAATTATGATAATCCACCATTTCTTGCACCTGAGCTTAAACTAATAGCCCACTTTATAAAACAAAAAGATACTAAACCAGATAAATTTGTAAGGCATCGCAGATTACGTTCACTTATATGGCAAAGAGCGAAAATCCTAGCATTATTACTAAAAAATCATAAAGAGTACAGAGATAAAGTTGTAGGTGTAGATGCAGCATCAAGCGAATTCGATACCCCTCCAGAAGTATTTTCTTCTACGTTTAGATTAATGAGAGCTTCTGGAATTAAACACTTTACATTTCATGCAGGGGAAGATTTTTATCACATTATTACTGGATTAAGAGCTATATATGAAGCAATTGTTTTTTGTCATTTAAAAAATGGGGATCGCATCGGTCATGCTACTGCTTCTGGAATCTCAGCTGAACTTTGGATTTCAATTGTTGGTAAAAACATATTGATTTCTCAAGGTGAATATTTAGACAATCTAGTTTTTACATATCACTTAATATTAAAACTAAATATTGATGAATTAAAAGATTTAATTCCGTTTATCTTGAATAAAATTGACCACTTAAGTAATGAAATTTACGACCAAAGTTATTCTATATTTGATCTTGAAAATGCTTGGCTGATGCGAGAATGCTGTCCTATTCATTCACTTTATACCGATAAAAAAGATGCCTGTATTTCAACAATTTTTAATGAGTATGAATGGAACTTTTTACAAAAGAAGCACGGTACGCAAAATACGAAGGTAAGAGATCTATTTTCTGCTTATCATAATTTATATAATCGAAAAAAATATGATAAAATTATAAATGTTGATCCTCAAGGGATTTTTAATATTAATAATATTAAAAAACTTCAACTAGGATTACTTAAATTCATGAATAATAAAGAAATTGTAATTGAAACTTTACCAACAAGTAATATTAGAATCGGATTACACAAAGATTTTGGAACATATCACTTATGGAATTGGATAAGATGGGAAAAAGAGGGACACAGTGTTCCCCCAATAGTGGTTGGTTCCGATGATACAGGAATTTTTGCAACAAACATTTATAATGAATATGCTAATATTTATTGTTTTTTATTGAACGATATAAACTTATCGCATAGCGATATTATGGAGATCATAAAAAAATTAGACGAAAATAGCCATATTTATAGATTTGAATAATTTATATTTTGATTTTATGGAAAACCGTTAATTGCATTATTATGCTATACTAAAAATGCAGTAAAAAACAAATGATACAATTTTTTATAAAAATTATATACAATTTAATTTAAAAATTATATATTTGTGTGTTATTATTTTTAAATGCTATTAGAATGTTACAAATTGCTCAAGAAGATTACCACACTATTAAACGTCGTACAGCAACTGAAGACGAATGTAAATTAGATTTAAATTTAGAATTACCTAAAATGTTCGATGCTTACCATGAAGCAGTTTCTCTTTATAGTAAAGAGATTATGCAAACGCCAGTTCAATCGAGAGTAATTTCTTTAGAAGCATCATTGTTAAATTCAAAAATGATTCAATGTATTCAGTCCCACTTCCCAAAAAATTGGAAATTTGGAAAATATAAGCGTTTCATGTTAAGAACGAATGGTTATACTGTACTTTTTAAAAAGCTAAATAACAAAAATAAGCCGATGAATATAAAAACTTTGCATTCCACCGCAATTTCTAATCAGATGCAAATATCGCTTTTTGACAATGGACATAAATCAATTGATCCAATTTTAATATTTGGATATAAAAAAAACAGAATTGGAGGAATATATGACCCTAAATTAGTTTACATAGATGAAAATGAAGTAAGATGGATGATTACAGAATCTGCAGTTGAAAATAGTTTAGGACTTAACATTAATAGAAAACCTGCTATTGAAAAAGTATTGCCTGCAATCAAAGTATCTCCTGCAGTTAAAATCTTGCCTACAAAGAAAGCTTCAAACAACGACACTCCCTAATGTAATTTAATAACCCCAAATTATGAAAATTAATTATAGACAGTTAACTTTTGCGCGTGAATATAGAGGTTATTCACAGTCAGAATTAGCCTCTAATATTTCTGGTCTATCACAGTCCAATCTCTCTAAATTTGAGAAAGGTTTCAATACCCTTTCTGAAGATATGGTTGAAAAAATAATTGAATATTTAAATTTTCCTAAGGATTGGTTATATCTTAATATTTCAAATCTACCAGAAAATGCAAACTATAGGAAAAAAGCAACTATTACGAAAAAAGATAAATCGAAAATTGAATATGGAAATAGATTAATTGGTTACATTATAGATCAGATGTCTGATTCTATAACTTGGCCTGAATTTAATCATTTTCCTTTAGACATTGAGGAAGGACACACACCTGAAACCATTGCTAAATATGCAAGAAAAACTTTAGGAATAATGCCTTCTGATGCTGTTGCTGATATCTGTACACTATTAGAAAATAAAGGAATAATAATTGTTGAAATCGAAGCTCATGAAAAATTTGATGGTGTTTCTTTTTTAACAGATAAAGGAAACCCCATAATTATTATTAATAAAAATTTTAGTAATGATAGAAAGCGTCGAACTTTAGCTCACGAATATGGGCATATTTTAATGCATTGTTACTTTCCAATTCCTAAACACAGAACCGAAAAAGAACGTGAAGATGAAGCTGATAAATTTGCTAACGAATTTTTAATGCCCGCTGATTATATCCGAAATTCATTAATTGGGCTTAGGTTAAGCAACTTAGTAGAGTTAAAAAATTATTGGTTGACCTCTATTCAATCGATAATTCGTAGAGCAAAAGATTTAAATTGTATTACTAAAGACAGATATACCTATTTTAATATTGAATTAAGTAGAATGGGAATGAGAAAAGATGAAGGTGCCAATGTCTACATTGATGAGCCGAGTTTATTCAAAACAGCATACAAACTCCACATAGATGAAATAGGGTTTAGTGATGAAGATTTAAGCCTAGCTTTCACGTTACCAAATGATATTATTTTAAGTACTTTTAAACCAAATAATTTAAGAGTGATCCATAAAACAGCAATTAATGCTTAATTAAGAAAAATTGAAATTATTAAATCTAAACGCCTTGGCACAAATCTGATTTGTCATTTTGTCCCATTCAATCTTGTCAAATCATCTGTAAAATGGTTCGAAAATTGTCCCGTTAGGGCTACTAACAGAACACCACTTTAAACAAAGTGGTGTTTTTTTTTTTGAATTAATTTGAACGAAAGGCTCATATCCGCCGACGCGGACAAAGGCTGGAGTCCTGTTCCCGCTACTAAGACAAAAGCTTCAGATTTCTCTGAAGCTTTTTTTTATTATACTTTTGTTTTACTTGTTTGAAGGGTAGCCTGAAGACTTTTTTGAATTATAAAAAATCATAAAATCTCAGCTTTTAAAACAACTATTTTTTACAAATAACTAATCTGCAAAGCAACAACCTCCACCAGCTAGAGGATATTCTGGAGGGCATGGTGCTCCAATTACCTATAAGATAATTTTAGCAGTAAAATTCCATTCTTTAGTATCAAGTAAATCCTTATTTCTAGTTCCTTGAACAGATTTAGCAAATGCATCTTCTTTTCCTCTTGGCACCGTAATTACAGCATTACTGCCATCTTTTGTATGCAAGAGCATATTCCCGTTTTCATCTACATAATCAGTTGAGCATTCACTCCCGAAGGATCAATAAACTTAACAGGATTATTTAGCGCGTAAGTGTAAGAACTGATTCCTGGGTATTCTTCCGCCAATGGATCGACAGATATAAAAATCCCTAATTTAGGATATTGATATCTTGCCCCGAAATAGTAAAGCCCAGTCTCTTTGTCCAGCTCTTTCGAAGTAAACAAATACGGTGTATTCCACTTAGCATTTTTCTCTTCCAGGAAAACCTCTCCGAAAGGAACAAACTTCACATGCTGCACAACCTCGCCATCTAAATTTAGTCAAATAAGACGAACTGCCCAAATGATCGGGATGATAATAAAATTGCTGCAATTCGGCATTGTCGTTTTTAGCTGTTGCACTAAATTTTCCAGTTGCGCTAGAATTTGAAGCAGATTCTCCAGAAGGATTACAGCAGAATCCCACACCATTTACATAATCATTGTTATCTAAACCATAATAAGGAACTTCAAAAGAAGCATAATTTGCTTTAACTGTTTCTAATGCCTTTTTATACTTTGTTTCATAATTTACTTTCACACCTGAAAATGATTCTCCTGCTTTTTCTAAACGTCTTGGATCGGCGCCGTAAGAATCAAAATCTCCTAGTTTAGAAACTATTCGCTGTTAATTCTATTTATTTTTTTTTACACTTTTTGTGTAAACCTATTTCAGGACAAGACAGGGTTATTTAGAAATCCTCTTATTTCTTCGATACTCATCTAATGCAGAAACTTTACTTTCATCTATCTCCAAATACTTTAGAATTCTAGCTAAAAAATGATCTGACACATATTGTCCTCTTGAATTAGTAATATAATATTCACTATTGGGCTTTAAGATAATACCCGTTGAAAGTAAATTAATATATTCTCCCACTCCATATTGATCTTTTTTCATAAACTCTATAACAATAGTTCCTTCATAGGGTCTTGTTTGTAAATCATTTTCTTCTTTCAAGGATAATAATTCTGTACAAAGTGAGACTATTTCTTTTTTGTCCTTAATTCTATACTCCTCAATACCTCCAAAACTATCTGGAGTTCTATTTTGCACATGTATCTCACATACTGAATCTAATAATTTTTTATTAATTCCGTCTTTAGCACTATTGCAGCTTATAAAAAGAAATAAAAAACCAAATAAATAAATTTTATTCATAATTAATCTTTTTTGGGACCAGGAAGGATAGACAACCCCTCTATTAATTTCGCTCCAGATAATTCAAAACTTTTATTATCTCTTTTTCCTCCAAAAATTTCTTTAGATTTTCCAATTCCGGCTGAAATTCCCAAATAAGAGCCATCTGACGCAGCAAACAATGCTCCATTAAAAAGGCCATAATTGCCTCCCAAAGATGTCTCGAGTCCTTCAAAAGCATATCGATCAAATTTCTGAAAATTACTATCTGTTTTATAAATCAAGCTAACCCCTAAACCAGCTCCAAGTTCAAGAGAATAGCTCGCTTTTTCAAAACCAATATTAAAGCTTTTATCGCTAGAAGGACTATAAAAGAATAATCCTCCTTTATCAGGACCTTGAAGTGGCGCAACAATACCTAAGGTTCCGCCAACATTTAGCCCTCCTGCGTGCAATTCTGCAGAGACATTATATCGCAAAGCATCTGGTTTTCCTGACATAGTTGCCCAAAAATCGAGACCGTAAATAGTTGTTGGCTCCATTGGAGCTCTGCTAACCGGATACGTTGGTGCTGATATATTTTTAGAATAATAGTTTATGTTGTAAATGCGGGATTTCATTACTAATGTCTGTCTGTATTTATTGGCTAAAGGACCCATCCCCATAAAATAATGTCTTTTGGTTCTTTACCATCAGGATCAATAAACTTAACAGGATTATTAACTGCATAAGCATAAGAACTAATGCCTGGATATTTCTCCGCCAATGGATCAACGGAAATAAAAATCCCAAGTTTCGGATCTTGATACCTAGCGCCATAATAATAGAACCCAGTTTCTCTGTCCAACTCCTTAGAAGTGAACAAATACGGCGTATTCCACTTAGCGTTCTTCTCCTCTAAAAATACCTCTCCAAAAGGAACGTATTCAATATGCTGTAATACTTCGCCATCTAAATTAGTCAAATAAGACGAACTTCCCAAATGATCAGGATGATAATAAAATTGTTGTAATTCTGCGTTATCATTTTTAGCTGTTGCACTAAATTTTCCAGTCGTACTAGAACTTGAAGTAGATTCTCCAGAAGGATTACAGCAGAATCCCACACCATTTACATAATCATTGTTATCTAAACCATAATAAGGAACTTCAAAAGAAGCATAATTTGCTTTAACTGTTTCTAATGCCTTTTTATACTTCGTTTCATAATTTACTTTCACTCCAGAAAACGATTCTCCCGCTTTCTCTAAACGTCTTGGGTCTGCGCCATAACTATCAAAATCTCCTATTTTAGAAACTATTCGCTCTATTTATCTTTGTCACTTTCCTGTAAACTTTTTTCAGGACGAGACAGTGCATTCTGGTTTTCTAATTACTATTTAAATATAGAATTCTCATTTACAAATTGTTTATCACTATCTTCGGATACCATACTGGCATTCCACTTATATAAAAATTTATTATCATCATAAATTGTGATGGTTTTATCATTGGAATTTAAAAAAACTTTATAACCATTTTTTATTTCTGGTATGGCTATATGAGTATATATTTCTGCAGTAGAATCCTTTATCGCATATGGAAAAATTTTATTTTTCTGATACTGTGTAAATGAATGATTATTAGTTTCTAATATTTTTAGCTGCATAATACCAAAAGCATGATTTTTGGACACATTTAAGTTGGTTATTATACCTGAAAAAACAATATTATTTTTCAGTAGTTTATCATCTTTCTCAATTTCAATTTCACTTATTTTGAAATATATAAAAAAAAATATAACTGATAAAGCCAAAAGAATACCTAAAACTGTCGGGCTAGTTTTATATTTAAACATGATTTATTAAGGTTTTAATAGGTTATAAGTTGCTCTAAATATTGATGTCGGAATTGGTGCCACTGCATTGCTTATTCTATCAGAAAAAGTCCTTTCGTAGGTAGGTAATATATCATTTATTAAAGTAGTACTTGAATGCTGGAAGCCAAGAGATCCCATATTTACACCGCCACCAACTCCAACATTAATTCCCAAAGTAAATCCTTTCCAGCCTTTCTCCTTTAATGGATTTTTAACTGATGAAAAAGACCCTACATTTATACCTCCACCAACTATTGCTTTAACATCTGCTGATCCGTTAAAAGTATATGAATCACCTGAAAAAGTTGAAGGGTTTATAATTTGTCCTTTATCATCATTATATCCAAAAAATATACTTCCTCCTCCACTTGCTGCGATAGAAACCTGAGCTCCAACGGTCTTATTAATATGTCCCCCAGCATACACATAATTATAACCACTATATTTATTATCAGTAAAACTAGCAACAGAAACTTCTCCTCTCCATTGTGCACCGCCTAAAGCTGCTAAACTAATATCTACGTCTACTGTATATCCATAAACAAATCTATTTGGATCTATATTTCCAATACCTATGTCAATTGTTTTGTTTTTTGCAATATTAAAAGGCAAGTTTAGTATCTTATCTTCTCCCGCGGTTTTAACTCTAATCTCATTACCATTTTTTCCTCTAAAAATAATATCTAATGGTCCATTTCCATCAGGATCAGCGAATCTTACGGGATTGTTAAGTGTGTAGTTGTATGATGACCATCCTGCAAATTCTTCTGCCTTTTTATCTACCTCCAAAAAAATTCCAAGTTTCGGATCTTGGTATCTCGCACCAAAGTAATAAAGACCAGTTTCTCTATCTAATTCCTTCGAAGTAAACAAATACGTTGTATTCCATTTCGCGTTCTTTTCTTCCAAGAAAACCTCCCCGAAAGGAACATACTCAATATGCTGAACAACCTCGCCATCTAAATTAGTCAAATAAGACGAACTGCCCAAATGATCCGGATGATAATAAAACTGTTGTAACTCTGCATTATCGTTTTTAGCCGCTGCACTAAATTTTCCAGTCGTGCTAGAACTTGAAGCAGATTCCCCAGAAGGATTGCAGCAAAATCCTACACCGTTTACATAATCGTTATTATCTAAACCATAATAAGGAACTTCAAAAGAAGCATAATTATTCTTAACAACTTCTAAAGATTTCTTGTACTTGGCATCATAATTTACTTTCACTCCAGAAAATGATTCTCCTGCTTTTTCTAAACGTCTTGGATCGGCACCGTAACTGTCAAAATCTCCTATTTTAGAAACTATTCGCTGTGAACCAATATAGATATGTTTCGTATATCTTCCACCACTTTGTGCTACTAAATAAGGGTTTACGTAAAGTGTAAAATCTGATGTTGAGGTTTTTCCTCCTGAGAAAACAGAATTTACAAATATACCTTGTCCGCCACCTGCAAGCTTGGTTACACGCTCTCCGCCTGCATCGTAGGTGTAGGAAGAAACATAACCGTTAATGTCAGCCGCCATCAGACGGTTTTCTTCGTCCCATAACAGTTTCTTTTCTAAAGCTTTTTCGGCTGTTTTTCCGTCAATTTTAACTTCTGCTGTATATACATACACCATGTTTCCGTTGGCATCATAAACATACTTGTTGTTTTTCTGTTTATCTATTCTTATTTTTTATTTTTTATAATATTTTAACTTATTTCAGGACGAGACAGGGCGGACGCTCGCGCCAGCAGAAGAAGTCACATACATTCTAACAGCGAAGCGCATATCTGAGTGATTGAGTTTTGATTCTATTTGTTTTTATTAATATTCTCTATAGTTAAAAAAGGAGGATTTTCAATTTCTTCTCTAGAAAAACCAGCTTTCAAAATAGCTGTTGTATCTGTAATATGTTTTGATGAATTTACAATTATTACATCAGGATATTTTGACAAGGATTTTGCTAGATAAAAGAAGTTAATTTTTAAATTATTAATGTCTCGTGTTTCTTGTTCAGAATTTGAAATAGAATAATTTATACCTGAATTTGCCGTACTGTATTTTTTGCCATTTATAAAATATGTAAAATAAAAACTTGTTATTTTCGGCAACTTGTCTTTTAATGTAAATCTAACAATAATTTCCTTTCCATTATTTTCTATTTCCTTTTTGACAAAACTATCTTTAAAGCAAAGATATACTAGGCTCAAAACAGCTAATAGCAAAATCACGTGTCCACCACTTATTTTTTTTATCTTCATAGCTTAAAACTTTATTCTTTAAGTAGATTTGGCGTTGAATTGGCTCCAACGCTTACAATTCCTTTAAAATATTCTCTAACCATCGTCTCCGAAAAACTTGTCCCTGAAAGGTAATTATCTGTTGCTTTTCCAAATCGATTAGCTAAAACTGCAGAACCAGCTTGAACAGCCCACATTTCGGGAGATTCTGGAGTTTTAAAACCTTTATTAACAGTATAGCTAAATGTTTCCCCAAAGACCGCAGGACCAACTCCGGGTACTATTGAGCTGGCAGTTGAAACCATATTTATATCACCGAAACTATGCCCATTTGCTAAATATTGAGCTGTAGCATTTGCCGCCATATTTATTGCTGCAGATTTCAATGTTATTTGAGAAAGTGCATTTGCACCTTCTGACAATAAATAGTTTCCTCCTACTGCCAGACCACCTTCTAATATTAATACTGGAGCTACAACAACACTCGCAGCTATTAAAGCATGCTTAGTATCCTTAGATGGCCCATAATCGCCAGATGAAACGTAATTGCTCTTATAAGCTTTCACATTAACATTATCAAGTTCAATAGTATTGCCAATATCTTTGGCTCCATTTTGTCCTTTCCAAGTGGTAGAGGCCTTATCATATATCCAAGTACCTGTTTTATCAGTATGAACGGTTCCATTTTCAGCATCAACTCCTGTAGGAGGATCAGCACTCATACCAGTTGGATCAATAAACTTGACAGGATTATTAAGCCCATAAGCATACGAAGACCATCCTGCATATTTCTCCGCCAATGGATCACCAGATATAAATATTCCCAGTTTCGGATCCTGATATCTTGCCCCGAAATAGTAAAGACCAGTTTCCTTATCCAATTCTTTAGAAGTAAACAGATACGGCGTATTCCATTTCGCATTTTTCTCTTCTAAGAAAACCTCCCCGAAAGGAACATACTCAACATGCTGCACAAGTTCACCATCTAAATTAGTCAAATAAGACGAACTGCCCAAATGATCTGGATGATAATAAAATTGCTGTAATTCTGCGTTATCATTTTTAGTTGTCGCACTAAATTTCCAAGTTGTGCTAGAACTAGTGCCAGAATCTCCAGAAGGATTACAGCAGAATCCTACGCCATTTACATAATCGTTATTATCTAAACCATAATATGGTACTTCAAAAGCTGAGTAAATTATTCTTAATTGCCTTATTTCATTTTTTTAAATTTTCGATAAGAATCTAATGCTAAAACTTTACTTTCATCTATTTGCAGATACTTAATGATTTTAGCTAAAAAAGTGTCTGATGTGTATTGTCCTTTAAAAGTATCTATATAATATTCCCCATTTGCTTTAAAGATAATACCTGTCGAAAGAATGTTAATATATTCTCCTGTTCCATCTTTATCTTTTTTTAGAAATCTTACAAGAATTGTCCCTTCAAAAGGTTTTGTTGGCAAATTATTTTCTTTTTTCAAACTTAACAATTCTTTACAAATTGAAGTTATTTCTTTTTTATCTCTAATGTTGTATTCTTCAATTCCTCCAAAAATATCCAAAGATCTATTCTGAATATTTATTTCATATATTGAATCTAATAACTCCTTACTCACACTCTCTTTGGTACTACAACAGCTCATAAAAAAACATAATGAGCAAAATAACCAAATTTTATATATATTATTCATCCTTTATTGGCCTGGTTCTATTGTTAAACTTCTTATCAATTTCGCGCCAGAAGTCGAAGCATTTTTTTCCCCGCGCTTGTCATTAACATCTCTTGAAATTCCTTTTGAGAGCCCTGCCCCAACAGAAAAACCTCCGTAAGAGTCATCTGATGACTTAAACAAAGAACCACTAATAATACCATAGTTGCCACCTATTGATTCTTCAACTCCTTCAAATGCGTATCTATCAAATTTATTATATTTTTGATTAAAATTATAAATTAAACTAACTCCAAGAGAAGCACCCATTTCGATAGTATAACTTGGTTTTTCAAAACCAATATCCCATCCTTTTTCCGTCGAAGGTCGATAAAAAAATAAACCGCCCTTATCTTTACCTTTAAGAGGAGCAACAACCCCTATCGTTCCGCCAACATTTACCCCACCTGCATGTAATTCAGCCATCATGTTAAATCTAACAGCATCGGGCTTGCCTAAAATTGTAGCCCATAAATCTAGTCCATATATGACTGTTGGACCCATTGGAGCTCTACTAGTAGGATAAATTGGAGCTAAAATATTCTTCGAATAATAATCAATGTTATAGATATTAGATTTCATTACGAATGTCTGTCTATATTTATTTGCTATTGGATCCCATCCCCATATAATAATATCATTTGGAGCTTTACCATCGGGATCAACGAATTTCACTGGATTGTTTAAAGCATAAGTATATGACGACCAACCTTTAAATTTCTCTGCCAGCGGATCCACAGATATAAAGATTCCGAGTTTAGGGTCTTGATATCTTGCCCCAAAGTAGTACATTCCCGTTTCTTTGTCTAATTCCTTAGAAGTAAACAAATACGGCGTATTCCATTTCGCATTCTTTTCCTCTAAGAAAATCTCCCCGAAAGGAACGTATTCAATATGCTGTAATACTTCGCCATCTAAATTAGTCAAATAAGACGAACTTCCCAAATGATCAGGATGATAATAAAATTGTTGTAATTCTGCGTTATCATTTTTAGCTGTTGCACTAAATTTCCCAGTAGCGCTAGAACTAGAAGCAGATTCCCCAGAAGGATTGCAGCAGAAACCTACACCGTTTACGTAATCGTTGTTATCTAAACCATAATATGGTACTTCAAAAGAAGCGTAATTTCCTTTGACAACTTCAAGCGCTTTTTTGTACTTCGCGTCATAATTTACTTTCACTCCTGAGAATGATTCACCTGCTTTTTCCAATCGTCTTGGGTCTGCGCCATAACTATCAAAATCTCCTAGTTTAGAAACTATTCTTTGCGAACCTATGTAAATATGTTTAGTATAACGGCCACCACTTTGTGCTACTAAATAAGGATTTACATATAGTGTAAAATCTGATGTTGAGGTTTTTCCTCCAGAGAATACAGAATTTACAAATATGCCTTGTCCGCCACCTGAAAGCTTGGTTACACGCTCTCCGCCTGCATCGTAGGTGTAGGAAGAAACATAACCGTTTATATCAGCCGCCATCAGACGGTTTTCTTCGTCCCATAACAGTTTCTTCTCTTCGGCTTTCTGTGCAACCTGACCGTTTATCTTAACTTCTTCGGTATTTACATAGACCATGTTTCCGTTCTTGTCGTAAACATATTTGTTGTTTTTCTGTTTATCGACTTTCTGGTCTGTGTTTTTGGTTCGATATTCCGTTTCGGTTACATTATCCAACTGGTGTTTGTTGGTGCTGTTGTAATTGTAATTTAAAACATAACCTGCCTTCAGCGCACCCGTTTCTGTTACTTTGTTCTGCGCTACATTTTGTGTTTTGCTCACAATGTTGTGCAGATCGTCGTATTTCATTTCCAGATTGTAATTGGCCGTTTTCTGGTCGGCTCCTGTGTATACTCCATTGGCACTGGTTAACTGATACAAATTATCATAGCTGTAATTGTGTGCCATTATACCGCCCATTTTGTTTGCAACTCCAGCCGCGCTGTTGGTTACATTAAGCACATTGCTTACTTTATCATACTGATATTTGTTATTCATGAACATTCTAGGGGTGTTTGTTCCCTGATAGCCCGTTCCTGAAGCAACAGTCATTTGATCCAATCTTCGTCTTAAAGGCTCGTAATTGTATTTGGTTTCGGTTCCGTTACAGTATTTTAAATAGCTTCTCTGTTCGAATTTATCATATCCTATTTTGTTTACATAATTGTAACTGTAGGCTTTTTTACCGGCAACGGCTTGCAATAAGCCACCTGAATTATAGGTATAGCTAATTTTTTCCTGATCAGGATAAACCATTTCCTGCAAACGGTTCCACGAATCGTATTTCCAGCTTGTAACATAGGTTGCAATGGCAGAATTTGGCACAATGAGAGTTCTGCGAATACTTTCGATTTCGCCCATAATTCCATACGAGAATTCTTGTGCGCCCGTAGCATCTTCCATCAAAATCAATCTTCCTTTGCGGTTCTGGCTTTCGTTTTTAGAACCAAAAACATAGCGCACATCGTTTTCAGGATGTTCAGGATAGTGAATATTGGTTAATCTGTTAAATTCATATTCGTAGCTTATTTTTTTGCTTTTTGCTTCTAGATTGGCTGTTTGTCTTTCTAGCAGATTGCCTAAAGCATCAAATTTAAAGGTGCTTTTTCCTGCATCTGGCTGAACGACCTGTGTACGTCTGTCACCCATGTCGTAAGTGCTTAAAGTCTGCTGCCCTTGTGCATCGGTGACACTGCTGTTTCTGCCAATTCCGTCATAACCAAATTGCGTCACCACACTATTGGCGTCAAGGGTTTTCATAGTTAATCCTGAACCGTTGGCATAACTTGCATTGGTGTTATTTAAAGCATCGGTTACTTCTGTTTTTAGTAAATCACCTTCAATGGTATAAGCCATTTTTGTTTCGGCACCATCAGGCAGTATAGTCGAAACTGGCCTGTCCAAAATATCGTAAGCCGTTTTAGAAGGCTCAACAGCATCAAAAGTGTCTGTAAATTTATTCCAATCTCCTAATGGCGAAGTCTGTGGATAGTACGCTGCCGTTACACGTCCGAAAGCATCATACTTTGCACGTCCTGAAACTATCATAACGTCTTTTTGCACGTCAGGTGCTGCGTTGTCTGTTATGGCAGCATCTTTTTTTACCTGAATTGGTCTTCCTAACCCGTCTACAAAAGTTACGGTCTCGATAGGGTCATTTGGATGCTGTGCGTCAAAATGTTTCGTTTTTGCATACGCCGTTCTACTGATATCCCCGTTAGATACAATTGTGGTCGGAAAATATTCCATCTGAATGGTATACGGCTGTCCTATTGCAGCTTCTTTTGGCCCTTGAACTTTTGTGAGCCTACCAAACTCGTCGATTTCTTTTTTAATTACATATCCGTTTATATCTTCAGTTTCTAAGGGAATTCCATAACGACTGTCGTAGTTTCTGGCATAACTGCGGTAGTCAAAATTATCTGAGATTTCTTCGACATACATTTTAAATTGATCGTCGTAACGGTATTTATAAAACGGACGCTCCTTTTTATAATTCTCCGGTAATGTTTTTTGCGTTATGTTTCCAAATGCATCATATTTTAAATCGGTTACCGCCCATTGGCTGTCATTTAATTTCTGACTCAACTGCGTCATATGATTGGCGTAATTAGTATCATAAACCGCTTTTACTTCACGCACAGCTATATTACCCATTGTAACTTTACTGTTCACTGGCAGGCTTAAAATGTGTTTGGCTAAATTGTTTGTATACGCAATTTCTGTTTTATAATTTCCAGTGCTGTTATCCTTATAGCTATAACTTTTCAGATCTCCAAAATCTCCAGAACCCACATAATATTCGTTATGTATTTCGTTTAATTTTAGCGGTGCCGTTCCTCCTTCGTAGGCAAATGAAATATTGCTTTTAACGGGGCTAAAGCTCACCCCTCTGTCTGAACAAATTTTATTTACGGCTGTAAAATCGTATTTGTCTCCATTAGCTTTTACGGCATAGGTAAAATAGTTTTGTGTATTCTCTGTATATTTTGCCCCAGAATTGGTATCGCTGTTAACACCTTCATTGCTTTCTAAAACAGAACTTAACAATTGTCCGCTATTGTAATAATCCGACACATCGTAATTTTGCGTAAGTGTTCTATATACTTTGTCTCCGTTTTCGGTGTCTATATTTTGAGTTTTTACTTCTCCAAAACCTAAAAAAATTCTTTCGTGTCTTTCGTATTTTCCTTTTGCATAAGCAAACTGCGTTTTCATGTTTGGTCCATCACTGGCAATTCCGTCTTTTACAGCCACACTTTGCATAACCCATTTTCCTCCAGGATGATCGTAAGAAGGCTCAGTTCGGCTATAGTCAACAATAAATTCTCCCCCTAGTGGCGTATAAACTGCTTTTAATTTGTTGGTACGCGCAATTGTAGAACGTTTTACGTCCATTGCATCATCTTCGGTAGAAGTTAAATAATCTGGGAATCCATCTCCATCGATATCTTGTAATTGCGTTTCTGTGCGATTACTTGAAAGCCCGACAGATACACCAGGGTTAATTGCTACTTTAACCAATAGAATAGGTATAGGAATCGTATAAGCTGTATTAAGAGATTCTGCAGTCGAAGATCCTTGACCTAAAACACTTAATCCATTCCATGCAATAGCATCACTATAACGATCTCCTAAATTCAGACGAACCAGATTATTTTTAAATACCTGATCAACTAATCCGTCCCCATTTACATCTTGTAAAGTGAAATCGTTCCATGTAATATTTTTTACTATCCCATATCCTGCACTAATGGAAGATGAACCAAAATCCATCCCCAGTCCGAAACTTGGAGATATCGACTCTGCTTTTGTAATATCTTCTAAACCATAATCTATAGGTTCTGTAAGACCATATCCTAAATTAAGCTGTACCTTTTTATTGTTTAAAATTTTATCAGGAAGACCATCACCATTTACATCTGTCCAAGATTGTACTGTTTCTTCTTTATTATAATCAACACTACCGCTCGGAGTAAAATCTGTTTTACTTTTAGCACTCTCCAATGCAATTTTATCACTATTAGCCTGCCCGATCGCCTTTACAAGCTTTTCAGGATCTCCTTTTAAAATAGTACGTATGATATTGGATACTGATGCGTTATAATTTGCCTGTGCAGTATTTATTGCATTAGCATGTTTTGCAGCAGAACCTGCCGACAACCCATAAGATTGCGAAGTACTGCTGTGCAAACCAGAAATAACAATCTTTTCTCCATCAAATCCTCCTCTGCTATTACTCATCAGAATGTTTCCTTTGCTGATAATATCTGGAAAACCATCTCCATTCATATCCTGAAAATCAGTAATCATTTCAGAGGTTCCATCTGCTTCACTAGCAGTAAAAGGGCTTACACCAAATTGTTTGGCTATACTTTTCCCTTTTGTTATTTTGTTTACTCCAATTGCTCCTGCACCTTCTGTACAATATGGATTATTTGTATTTATACCCCCCGCAGCCAAACCATCCAGCGGATTAGTGAGTACTACGTTATCTTCGCCTAAACGTGAGCTTGATACCACAGTTCCGTTTACATAGGTTAAATTATCTGTTCCTGACCAATATTTTTTAGTTGTTATGTCAGGATGCATCATATTAAAGATCATTTTTCGAGGATCCAAGTCTGCTTTATCCGAATCTGGCAAAAACAATTTGCTTTCATCTATTGGCTGGTTGTAACGCCCATCCATTGCATTGTAAACAAACTGCCCCCAATGACGCTGCATGGATCCAAATTTTTCTGCGCCAGCTGTTTGTCCAAATATTGCCGCTATGACAGGAGTACCATTTACAATAACAGTTGGTTTTATGGCAGCCTGATCTGAAATTGTTCCTAAAGCTCCTGCATCAGACAATGAATATTCAATCCAAATTTTATCTCCTGCCATTGCTTGTACAGTTAATGGCGTTGTTTCTAAAAATGCTCCGTTTATCATTGGATAACTCTTTTTACCCAATAATTTACCATCGCTAGTTTTTGCTGATAAGGTTACTTTATAACCAGTGTCGTCTGTATTAGTTCCAGTTAAAGTCGGCACTAAGTTAAGCTCACCTGATTCTGTTGCTGTATATACATTTCCTTCTACTAAATGATTAGCATAAACGCTATAATCTTTAAAAGGAATAGTTTCATAATCAGAATCTCCAGTAATAGTAATTACGGTTTGTGGTCCTGAACCACTTATTTTATAATTCCCTAGAGGATAATGGGTTAATTTGGCATCCCACTGTACTTTATCCCACTCAATGTTACTATCTGTTGTTAAAGCTACTTTTAATTCCTGATAGTCGTCCCCGATTGACGGTAATACGCAGGTTGCGGTAAGCACTCCATTAGAAACCTGTTCTGCCCCAAAGTTGGCACACCATAACTGCCTAAAAACTCCTGAATACGTTTTTCCTGAAATAATTACCAAAATATCATCGCTCGTAACTGGTTTTGTAAATATTCCTGTTATCTGTACTACTCCGGGTTTTGCCGCCTCTTGAAGTATGACATTAGTTGTACTGTTTTCTACAACAAATCCCTCACTGGCTTTATAACTAAAACGTCCTTGCCCATCTGGATTTAATGGTAAATTACTGCGGCTGGCATCTGTATAAGTTATAGTAGGATTCCAGTCGACCTGATCAAAAGCTCCATTTGCCAGATCTGTACGGCCTGACTGTACTCTAAAATAAACTTTTTCTCCTTTCGCTACTGTTTGAGAAGCAATTGAAAGATTTGCTGAAGCATTTGTTTTTGTAAGTGGTTTTGGCGCTATAATTTGTGTCGCTCCTTTTTGAATTCCTACAAACACACCATCTGCCAAAGCATATTCCTCTTCATCATAAACTCCTGTTGGAGGCATTAATGTAGCCGTGCTTTCTATTTTTATAGTTCCTGCAAATGGAGCTTCCCACACTCTCACCACATCATGTAGTGGCGAATTAGCAATAAGTTCTTTTTGCTCTTCTGGATCTACAGCTGTAACACTAGTGTCGATATTTCCTCCTCCTACCATTGGACTTGGAGTATCAGAGCTTGAAGTAGTAAAAGTTGGAATTGCAACACCATTTAGGTTTACAATATGGTTGAAATATACTACACCATTACGCACTAAATCGACCAATCCGTCATTATTGACATCTTGAAAATAAGTGCTATTAGTGGTTTTAGTTGTTTGAAAATTGGTTCCCGCTGAAGCAATTGCTTTTCCTACTCCAACTCTTGCGCTTATACCATAACTAGTTGCTGCCGATTTAGTCAGCGAAATATTGGAAATTCCATGTACATCATAACGTTCACCAAAAGTATTATTGCCCAAATTCGGACGATAATAAATATTTCCCGAATCTTTAAAAACTTTATCTGCCAAGCCATCTCCATTAATATCAACTAGTGCTAAAAGCCCTTTAGATTCTGATGGGGAAAATGAAAAACTGGCACCGACAGTATTGCCGGTAGTAGGTTGTCCATCGGCAGGGCCAACTCCTACATATAATGAAAAACTTCCTGAAGTTGAAACACCGCCACCTAATGCCGAAATCTTGTCATTAAAAATCACCTCTCCAGCTACTCTATCAGTTTTTGTAATAACTCCATTACCAGTTATATTATCTTTTCCAGTATCCCAATTTTCTGTGTTGCTACTAAACGGTACATATCCTTCTGCTGCTTTTACATCGTCATAATATTCAAAAACATGTTCGTTGAATTTCGATCCACTTGCATCATTTTGCACTATTTTTTCTAATAGTGTTTTCTTAAATGCTCCGTCATCTTTTTTATATACAAAATCATAGCTGCGAAGCGTTGTTCCCAAATGCGCAACGGTTATTTTACTCAACGTTTTTTGCTTTGAGGTTAAAAATCCGTAACGTCCGCTGTTTGTTTTTACTGTTTTTGAGTCTCCATTTGTAAAAGTAATAACTGTATGTGCATTGTCATTTTTATTACCATATTCTACAGCTGCCAAATAAATTGCCTTCGCTTTTACATTCCCTTGAATGCTTTCATCAAATTTCGAATGGCTGTATTTTATAAAGTCACCATGTAAATCTGTTACACTGCTCAAATACCATTCGGCAATATTTCCATTATCGCCTTTAAGTAGCTGGTCGTATTTATATAAAGTCCCATTTTTGTCTGTTACTTCCCAAGTGTAGTTTTTAGGATCTGTTCCTTTTCTGATAATTTTATTGAAACCGCCTTCCGTTCTTGGATAAAATTGAACATCGCCTGTTTTACGTGCTATTTTATCTCCTCGGTGTGCCACTGCTGCATTTTGATTATCCATTTGAACCAGCATCGTGCCATTAAAACTATAAGTTTCCGTTTCATCCGTTGCACTGTAACGCGGTACACCCCAACGTGTATCAACACTTATTGAAGGGACTTGCAGATCCCATCCTTCTCCTAGCCAGCCGCTGCCTCCATCACTATTATAATTAACAGCTATGTTTGGTTGCATTCCGTTACGTGCCGGCGGAAGCTCTACTGTATAACTTAAATTTGCAGATCCATGTTGATTTGCTGTCGGTGCTTGTATTGTCTGTACTCCCGACGTTGGATCTGCCGCTTTGATATCACTCATCATGGTAGCCGTGAAACCTTGAGTATCTGGAGATTCAGGAGATTTTATTACCCCATTTATCATGTCTGTAAAATGAGTGGTTTTAGATATGATAACCTGATGCTCAATATCAAGACTATCACGCTCTAGAGCTTCCCAATGTCCATTATTTTTATCAAAATAAAAAGTACGAATGTCTTCTTCTGTATATCCAGGTGGTAATAATTCTTTGTTATAGCCTAGTTTAACCACTGCACCTTCTGCAAAATGTTCTCCATGGGGCAAAAAGCGATATCCTCTTCCATTAGTCAGATTGGTCATCATAGGTTCTAACGCCGGCAAATCAAGCGACCTTAGAGGGGTAATACTTAATATTTTATTTTGCAGTAAAGCCTTTTCATTAACTTCAATACTGGCGGCCCCGACTGTTAATATCATTTTTTGCCCCTTTACAAATGCTTTAGACTGGCTGGCAAGAACATCCATCAATGGTTGTTGATATGATAATGAAACTGATTTTGCTACAACACTTTGTTCTAACGTTTGTCCATTAGCAGCAATTGAAATTTTCACTTCTGCATCACTTTTTTTAGAAAAAATTGTTTCAAAAAAGCCATTTTGATGTGCGATCGTTTTTCCGTCAATTTTTATCTTACTGTCAGCATTTAACCCATCTATAAAACCGCTAATATAATTTTCTCCATTAAAATTTATGGCTGTTAAATTATCTATACGAAGTGATTTCGATTTTATTTTTTCTACTACAAAAGCAACATTTCGAACCTGATATCCGTAAGTTGCATTTTCTGGCAATGAAAACAATAGTGTGTTATCTCCTTTTTGCAAACTAGATGCACTTATATATTGTTCCTGATTACTCCATTTATCATTTTTTTGAACCCAGGTTCCTCCTCTTGATAATTCATCATTTATACTAATAGCCACTCCGTAGTGATCTGAAACACCTTGTAATTCATAAGTCAACTTTACACGATCGTCTGCATTTATTTCATTTTTTATAAAAAAGTGAAATAAATTATCTGCAGGGTTGTCTGAGGTTTTACCTGCATATACCCCAATAATACCCTCTTTTTCTAAAGCAGGAATTATCATCTCAGCAGAATTATTTATTTCATTTTTATTATTAGGTGCTTTGATTTCACCAGTACTCCTAACAGGTATTAGTGCTGAATTTTCTTCATTACTATTTGAATTTTTTCTTAAAGATATAGAAGAAAATACATCTCTTGAAAATACATGATTGTAAGCGAGTGCACTTTGTCCAAATATTATCCCAGCCAATACTACTGCTGTGATTTTTTTTATAGTCGATTTCAAACCTTCTTTCTTTTCCATTTTTTCTGGTTTTCCTAAATTGTATTTTGGATAATTATTTTATTAGATCGAGAATTTATAGTCTAAATTTTCTTTTTCTAGTTGATGATGATTGACTTAGAAAATTCTCCTTCAGCAGTAAGTGCTTTTACGATATAAATGCCAGGTGCAGCCAGACTCGTACTAAATGTGGTTGCTTTTTGTACTTCTGCATTTCTTAACTGTGATATTAAAGTTCCCGAAGTATTAAATAGCAATACCATCACCTCTGAAGGAGCATCTAAATTGACGTAGATAGTAAAATTTGCTCCTGCTTTTGATGGTACTGGCGCCACTATAAGCTTGTCATTTATAACAGGAGTTGGAGGAAGAGGAACTTCTTTACATACAGGAGCAGCTAATTCTATTTTCTGCACTACCTTGCTTGTTACACCATCTCCTTCTGTGATATTTAAATAAGATGCTGTTCCCCAAACCAACTTTGCAGGACTGGTTACAAACCCCGTATGAGTTAAATTGTAGATTCCGTTGCTTGTTCCGTCTAAAGCCACAAAACCATAATAAGATAATCCGGTATCTGCTGCAGCCAGATTTTGAGTACCTGCCAAAACTGCATCAACCCAACATTTTAATATGCCGTTTTCAATTCCTAATTTTATTCGGCTGCCTTTAACTAAAGTTGTTAAAGCGACTTGTGATGCAACACCTTTATTCCAGAAATACAATTTATTTTGTTTTATCTGAACCCCGTAATTAAGAGATGTTGAATTAAGTGTCGTTCGCTGGTTTATAAAACCAATATATTTATCTGATGTCAAATCTGTCACAGCCCATTCCAAGGTTCCATTTCCTGCAGCTGGTAATGCTGTAGTTGTTGCTACCGCCACCAAGCTAGCACCTCCTGTTTTCTCAAAATTGGTACCTATCATTTCTAATGTCAAATCATAATTACCTGCTGCCAAACCAGCCAAGGATTTTTCTGATTCATAAAAAGTTCCTGTTTGTAAAACTGTTGCTTCTCCAGTTTTATTCAACGTATACTTATATCCAGGCAATCCTTCTTTTACTTCTATATCTATTATACCATTTTCCTGTAAAATATCATTTGCACAAGTAGGCGCTGTTCCTTCTACTAATGCTATTAATTTTACTGCAGTATTTTTGTATCCAAAAGAAAAAACATCTTTACCATTTCCATCAGCATCCCAAATTACATTATTGAAGATTATTTTTTTTCTGCTTAAGTCTATATCACTTACCGGATAATATTCTACATCATCAACTCCAAAGTTACCTGACCCAGAGCGATCAATTATCAGAAAACTTTTGTCGGTATAATTTGCAAATTCTGTGGCTCTAGAAGCATCATAAGAAAGCTCTATCCTAGAGCCTGTCGCCGCAAAACCTCCATGTAAAAGTGTTAATGAAGTATCGGTGTTTTTTTTCTCTAATGTAACTACACCATAAAATGGCTTATCAATTTCAGATGCTAGTATTGCCAGTTTTCTTGTCGTGATAGATTTATCTCCGTTTGTATTATAGATATTGATAAAAAATTCATTTTGTTTTTTTTCAATCGTTACTTTGTAGTTCACACCAACCCCTCCTACATAAACAGGTTGCTTTGTGTTTTCTAGTATATAAGCATATCCGCTGCCATCAATTTTAACCCCATAATCTTGTGAACCCGCCACACCATTTTGTGCGCCAAATTTTACCTGTATTATGGTTCCAATCTGCGGAACTTTAAATTCCAAGTACCCATTTTTACTCCGCAAAGGAGTTGCCGTTACACTTGTTCCTGTGCTCGAAGCAGCAGTATTAGTAAAAGTACATTTGCCATAATTCACATCTACTGCAAGACCAGCGCTATTAAAGAGCAATGTTTTTTCTTCTGCAGTTGGCGGCAAAGTATTAGTACATAGTTTCCATGTTCTTGTCATTCTTTTAATTCCAGCAATACCTCCAGCATTTTGAGCCGTTAGGGCACCATTGTCATCACCCCATAAAATGGCAGTTTTATCTTCTAAGTCATTTCCAGGAAATTGTCCCATTACCAGCAATCGGTAACGAGAAGATTGATCCCTATAAGTCTGCTCTACATACGAATCGTATGAATCAGAGAAATTAGGTCCTTCTTCATAACTTGTGGTTGACACAGGCTGATTAAGAGCGCTGCTGTCATCTCTCATTATACCTGTAATACGGTTATTGTAATCTTTGTTAGCGCTCCAGTCCCAAATTAATTTATCATTACTTGCTATGTAAGAATCGCTTAAACTGACACCGTATTTGATAGCCAGATAAGTTTCTGCTTTTCTACGTTCAAGCGGATTTAGAACTCTGCTGTATACTAATAATTCTGGAATGTATCCGTAAAAGGTATTTCCAAAATTTTTCATATTATAGGTAGACAAACCATTGGCTGTATTAAGGTAACCATATCCAAGAGTCAGGTTTGACTTCTGGTCTTCTCCCCATACAGAAATGTTAGGCTGCTGATATTGATAATACGAGACAATTTTTAAAGACCGTTCTCTGAATTTCGCATCAGTACCTTCACTATTATCTTGCTTTCTGTATAAATCTTCGCCTACAGTACTTCCATAATCTAAAATTTCACCATCCCTCTCTATACTATTTACAACTTTGTCATTCGTAATTAATACATTCTCATTTGATCGTCCTGTAATTCCAAATAAAATGTTTTCAGTATTATAATAGGTTGGATAATATCCAAACAATCCTATTATTGTTCCCTGCTGCAGGTTGGTTTGATTTAAAAAGAATTGATAGCTCCATCCATCAAAATATAGTGCTTCATTAAAATTAAAATAACGACCACTAGATGAATATTCATTACTGGTATTCCATTTGTTAAGTTTTAATCCGTCTCCACTAAAGTCTTGCCAGCTAAAGTTCCCGTTTGCAAGACGATTCGTTTTAAACCATGCTTGCGTCCCATCAACACCTCCAGGTGACTGGCCATAATTAAAATAGTTTACTAATAAAACGAAACTCAAAATGATAATCTTCCTTATTTTTTTCATACTTTTTATTTGGTTGTCCTATCAGGAATTTTTAACTCGTGCTAGATAATAAACACCTTACAAAAATATATTATTTTTCTCACAAAATAATATATAAATTAAATTTTTTCTTGTTAAATGTTTTTATTTTGTAATTTTTTATCCTGAATATTTGTAAGAAATAGTACTGTAGATATACTTTTACAGATTTCCAAAGGAAGTATTGATTGTTTAATTTACTTTAAAGTTTACTTTAGAATTATCCTAATAAACATTCTCTTTTTTGCAATTACCTCTAAAAACCAATGAGAATATTCTTTAAAAAATGAAATTTTACATTTTTTTTCTAAATTATTTTTCAATAAAAAAGAAGCAATAATTTGTAGTGTCTCATCTTCTATACTCAAAACAACAAATTATGAATCAAAGCAATACAGCATCATTAACTTCTTTTATACAAAAATAAAAATCACTTTAAAGCAGTTCTTTTCTCAAAACAGCTTAAAAAATTTTTCAAAAAATCCTTTGTACATCTCAAAAATAGTTGCATTTTTGCACCCGCAATAGCAAAGCAGGTCCGTTCGTCTATCGGTTAGGACGCCAGGTTTTCATCCTGGTAAGGGGGGTTCGATTCCCCCACGGACTACTTACTAAAGACAAAAGCTTCAGAGAAATCTGGAGCTTTTTTTGTTTATATTTACTTCGTGAAATGTTTGAGAAAAAAGCAATCAAAAAATTCAACCCAAATCTTACAATGAAACAAAATCTAATAGCCCTTTTATTTGTATTCGCCTTTTCCAATATGTCTGGACAAGCACCCGCCAGCAAAACCAATTACACCAACAGCAAATTACCTCCAGAAGAAGCCGTTACTAATAAGTCTATAAAACCGCTTAAAAAAGAGTCTCTGGACGATACTTCAATTTTAATTTACGATTACGACGGTTCTCTTTTTTCATGGGATCTGGAAGTAGAAAGCATTGTTTGGACTTTAAAAGCTGCTGATGCTCCTGCTGAAATGTGTGCCAACAAAATAACGATCCATGATGGAGTTGTATATATTCCATTTGTTAATGGTGAAATTTATGCTGTGGATAACGGAACAGGCAATATTTTTTGGAAATCAAGATTAGGAAACATTGCAGATCAGATTGTTTTAAAAGATCAAACTCCGATTATAGCTAACGGAAAATTATTTATTACAGCTCAAAACCAAAACCAAAGCAGTAATTTATATGCTTTAGATTTAAAAGATGGAAGTTTGGCTTGGAACTATAAATTGGACACACCAACCAACGATATTGAACCATTATTTTTCGACAATAAGATTTTTACCCAAAGCGGAAACAATGTCTACTGTTTTGAAGCTAATACTGGAAAATTGCTTAATCAAAAAACTTTTGACGAAACCATTAACGGAAAACCGACTACTGATGGTGAAAGTGTTTTTGTAGCAGGCGATAAAAACTGGCTTTACGCTTTAAAACCAAACAGCCTAGATGTTTTGTGGCAGTTTAAAATTGAAGAGAACCAAGGCAACGTTAAAGAACGTATCGTATGTCACGACAAAAAAATATATTTTGCGGCGCAAGGCCCTGAAGTTTCATCAATATATGCTGTAGATTCAAAAACGGGAACGCAGCTTTGGAAAACCGATTTTAAAGCTGACAACGTAGAATACATTGTTAAAGAAGTGGAGAATCTTTGGGGATATACCAAAAAGAAGAAACTTTTTGAATTGGATTTATCAAACGGTGAAATCGCTTTTGAAGAAAAACTAACTACACTTCCTATTTCTAATATCGAATTTCCTGCAGATGAAAACTTGCTTTATTATTATTGTGATGCAGGCTTGATTCAGTTTGATTTAAAAGAAAAAGACGAAAACGTATATTATATGCGAACCTCGCTTAAAGACGATCCTTATAGCGCTTATATAAAGATAATCAGATAAAAGAAAAGAAGCTTCTTCAAATTAAAGAAGCTTCTTTTTTTTTGAAGCAAGCAAATTAGATAACTTTAAAAATACCGAAATACAGCTATTTCTATAAATATCTTATTACCAAAAACTCATACAAAAAATCATAAAAAACTGTATATTAGATATTTAAAATCCAAAATATTAAGTTTTCATGTATACGATACCGCAATACACAGATTTTTTTATTCGTTATTTAGAAAGCCAAAACATAGAAAAAAATCCTAAAAATCGATACAATTCCATTTCATACATGATGTTGCTAGGAGGAAAACGTCTGCGCCCTGTTCTTACCTTAATTGCAACAGAAATTTTTGGCTCCAATTTTAATCTGGCACTTCCTGCTGCTCTAGCTATAGAAACATTTCATAATTCGTCTTTAATTCATGATGACATTATAGATGACGATCCTATCAGAAGAGGAAAACCAACTGTGCATAAAAAGTGGAGCACCAATACAGCCATTCTTTCTGGAGACGCAATGATTATCTTAACCTACAAGCACTTAGAAAAATACGCCCCTGACCTCGCTTTGCAATTGATTAAAGCAATTAACAAAATGGCCTTAGAAATCTGCGAAGGGCAGCAATTGGATGTTGATTTTGAAAGCAGACAAAACGTTTCTGTCTCAGAATACCTAAAAATGATAGAATATAAAACTGGTTCGCTTATAGCCACCTCTTTAAAAATGGGCGCCATTATTGCGCAGGCTTCTCAGGAAAACTGTGATTTAATTTATGATTTCGGACTTAATTTGGGATTAGCATTTCAGCTTCAAGACGATTATCTTGATATTTATGGAGACACTCCTACTTTTGGCAGACGATTGTTCGGCGATATTATTTCGAACAAAAAAACTTATTTATACCTGAAAACACTTGAGCTTTTAAACGAAACCGACAAAGAAAAATTGCTAAAACTGTTTGGCGTTCGCCTTGACGATAATACAGAAAAAATAAAAACGGTTAACAAATTGTATCTAGCTTCGGGTATTGCAGATATAACTCAAAAAGAAATTCAAAAATACACTTTCAAAGCTTTCGAATCTTTAGACAAGATCAACATACCAGAAAGCAAAAAAAAGCTACTGAAAGACCTCGGAAAAGAATTAATGAATAGAAGAATTTAACTTAGAGAATAAAAAAAGACCACTTTCAAATGGTCCTTTTTGCTATTTATTTTGAGAAAAATTATGCTCTAAACAAAGCATATTTATTATGGTTGTACAAAACTTTATCATAAGGAACATAAAGCGAAACTATTTTCTCTGTCGATTCATCAAATTTGATTCCGTTATGTTTTCTAAACAAATAAATTTCTTTCAAACAATTAGAAAGACTCTGGTGGATTTCACTTGTAAAAGTTGGCAGTTTTTTATCTCCTACCAAAAGATCAATTTGATAGTTAGAACTGCTTTTTGATAAGTTATTACCAATAATTCTAATTGTAAAAGTTGTCGATTTTCCGTGTTGCTCTCCCTGATATTGCAGTGTCATGATTCTTCTTATTATTGATTAGTAATACCGCTTATTAATCGGTTTTTGGTTCTCTGGTTACTTCTATTAAAGTTATAAAAATTTTAGACAAACATAAAAAATCCTTTCTAAATTATATGTTATTTTTTTCAAGAAAGCTTTAAGCCTAAAAAAACGAAAACCGTAAGAAATTACGGTTTTAACAATTAACTAAATGTAAAATTCATTCATAAGCAGCGATCATTTTTGGGTAAACTATTGTAATTTATTTTCTTGGTTTATTTCTAATAAAAATGGATTTCCGTTCTCATCCATCATTGTCATATTCAAAGCGTCTAAAAGTGCTATATTTTTTGAAACTTCTCCTGTAAATTTATTGTACGAAAGATTCAATTCTGCCAAATTAGCCAACTTTTCAATTTCCAAAGGAATTGCGCCTGTAAAATCGTTATCAAACAAACTGAAATTTTGAAGTGCGTTCCAATTAATAATTTCACTTGTCAAATTTCCAGACAATTTGTTATGATTCAAAAGCAGTACTTTCAACCCAGCGATTTTATAAATCGAAACAGGCAATTTTCCTTGAATTTCATTATTAAAAACAGCTAAAACTTCTAACTGATTCAGTTTTCCAATTTCTGACGGAAGTTCTCCTGAAATCTTATTTCTAAAAAGCTCTAAATCTTTCAATTTTCCTAATTGGCAAATCGAAGCTGGAATTGCACCAGATAACTTATTATCGGCAATATTAATCACTTCCAATTCTTTTAAATTAAGAATTGACGAAGACAAGCTCCCTTCAATTTTATTGTTTTCTAGATTTAGCGATTCTAAATTTACAAGATCATAAAAAGCTTCTGGCAATTCTCCCTGCAGATTATTATCTGGCAGATTCAGCGCAACGACTTTTCCGTTTTCGGCTTTAACACCATACCAGGTAGAAACAGACAGACTTAAGTCCCACTTGTTTTTCCATTGCAAGCCATTTGTTGCGTGGTACAATTTTATAAGCGCTTCTTTTTCTTTATCCGAAACAGTATCTGCCAAAACACTTAGCGAAAACAGCCACGCAAAAAGAAAAGCGAGTAGATTTTTCATATTAGATTTGGGGAATTTAATATGCGACTAAATTATATAATTCATAGCTATAATGCACTATACATCGGCAAACTGTTGATAAAAATTTAATTTGTAAGATTTAACCCCCGTTTTAATTGTTTCCAAAAATCTATATTTTTTGATTACATTTGACTAACTAATTCTAAAAACCTCATATTATGCAAATTAACTTCATCGCATTATTTCTTGCAGCAATTGTTTCATTAGTAACTGGTTTTATCTGGTACAATCCAAAAGTATTCGGAACGATCTGGATGAGAGAAAATAATCTTACTCCAGAAGAGTTAAAAAAAGGAAATATGCTTAAAATCTTCGGATTAACGTACATTTTTTCTTTAATGATTACAATGACTTTAATGTCGCTAACTATTCACCAATCTGGTGCAGTCGGAATGGTTGGTGGACCGCCGATGCTAGATAGCGCAAAACCTTCTTTTGCTGCATTTATGGCAGATTATGGAATGGCTTACAGAACTTTTAAACACGGAGCGCTTCACGGTTTTATGTCGGGATTATTTTTTGCATTTCCTCTAATCGGAATCAATGGATTATTCGAAAGAAAATCTTGGAAATATATTTTCATCCATAGCGGATATTGGATTCTTACACTAACTCTTATGGGCGGAATCATTTGTGGATTTGCTTAAATAAAACATACAAAAACCCGTTTGAAGAATTGATCTCAAACGGGTTTTTCTTAATAATAACTTAAACCCCATTAGTTATTGTAAATATTATCTAATTTTGAAGAAATTAGTCGACTCTTTTGAATACAACCTATTCTTTCCAGATTTACAAAAGCGCATCCTTATTGCCTTTAGAATGGAATTCGCTCGCATCAAATAATATTTTTTTGACACGAGAATATCTCGAAGTGCTGGAAAATTCTTCTCCAGTAAATATGACTTGCCATTTTATTGGTCTTTTCGAAGAAAAAAAGCTAATCGGAATTGTTCTAACGCAATTCTTATTTGCTGAAAAACTAGAATCTTTTGGAGAACGCGATAAGTGTTTAAAAACTTCTGTGCGTAATTTTGCTTTAAAGAATTTTGCTTCGCACGTTTTATTCGTAGGAAACAATATGCTTACGGGTCAGAATGCTTTTGTCTTTGATAAAAATATCAAAGAATCAAAAGCTATTAAAACACTTCATAAAGCTATTAATCAGCTCAAAAAAGAGTTGAAAGAAAACGGAAAAAAAGTTCATATTACAAGCATAAAAGATTTTACTGCAAAAGAGATTGAACCGCTTCAGGCTGAATTCAAAAACAATTATACGTTTTCGACACAGCCAAATATGATTTTCGAAATCCATGAAAACTGGAAAACAGAACAAGATTATATCGACGCTTTATCCAAAAAATACCGCGATCAATACAAACGCGCACGTAAAAAATCGGAAGGAATTGCAAAACAGCAATTGTCGCTTTCTGAGATTAAACAATATGAAGATGTTATTTACGATTTGTATTTTCATGTTGCTAAAAATGCCCCCTTCAATACCTTTTTTCTAGCAAGAAATCATTTTAGTTTTTTTAAAGAAATAATGGGTGAAAACTTTCTGCTTTATGGCTATTTCTTAGATGAAAAACTCATCGGTTTCAACACTTTAATCAAAAATGGAAACGTAATGGATACGTACTTTTTAGGTTATGACGAAAGTGTCCAACGCGAAAAAATGTTGTATTTAAACATGCTTTACGATATGATTGCGTATTCTATCAAGAAAGGTTTTCGAGAAATTGTTTTTGCCAGAACAGCTCTCGAAATCAAAAGTTCGGTTGGTGCAAAACCAGTTAAAATGTATGGTTTAATAACGCACAGCAATGCTTTGATTAATCATAATATTTCAAGATTTTTTAATTATCTGGAACCAAAAACAGAATGGCAGGAACGTAATCCGTTTAAATAAAGTTGTCGCTCCGCTGGAGCTTTGATAATTGTCAATCAAATAATTGCTATAAATATTAAGCTCTTCCAGAGCTATTTTACATGATCCCATTTTGATTGCTGCCTAAATAAACATTGCCGAAAAAACTCCATATTTTTAACAATTATTCCTCTATGAATATTAATCTCCGTGGAGCTTATTTTTCTTTATGCTAATTTTTTCTATAAATATTTCGCTCTTCCAGAGCTATTTGTCGCCTCTTATTTTGAATTGATTTCAAATATTTTTGACAATAAATACTAATTAAAAAGCTCTGGAGGAGCTTAATATTTATAGCAATTATTCCAACCTTAGAGTCCCAAAAGCTCCAGCGGAGCGACACATACACAAAGCATTCTTCAGAAAAAAATCTAAGGCACTGCCAATTTCATCTGTTTATGAAGAATATGAATTTCTAGAGAAGTCTGAGCACCACAATATTCTCCATCGATTTGGAAATTAACGGGATAATCGGTTTTGATTTGCGCTTTATCTGTCGAAATAATTACAATATCATCAGAGTCGATTGGCATATTTCCTGTAATTATTTTTCCGATTAAAAGTAGATCTAGGCTTTTTAAAATTACCAATTCAAACTTTCCATCATTCATAGTACCATTCGGATTGATGATTACACCTGTTCCGTACTTTTGCGAATTAGCTATTACGATCATTCTCGCAACGTGCTCCACTACTTTATTGTTTGCCGTAATGGTAGCCACAAATGGTTCTTCCGATTCTTTGAGCGTTGTAAAAGCTTGCAATGCATAACCCCAAAATCCGCGAACATCACTTTGTTCGTAATTTTTAACCAGATTGGCATTCAAACCAAGGTCGCTTAAGTGAATGCTTTTTTTTCCGTTGATGCAAATCATATCCATTTCGATATAATGGTGTAAAAACGCTATTTTAAGGTTCTCCTCTATTCCTACTGGCAGATTCAAGTCAACTGAAAGTCCGTTGGCAGAACCTGCGGGCAGAATTCCGATAATAATGTCGTGTTCTTCCATAGCTTCGGCAACCATTTTAATGGTTCCGTCACCGCCGGCTACGACAATTCTTTCGGGAATATACTGATCGTATAATTTCTGAATTTCTTTCACATCATTTTTTCCGGTCGTTTCATAAACTTCCAGATCAAAATGATTTGTGGCTGCAAATTCCTGAACAGCTTCTATTAAATCTGATTTGTCGAGATCGCCAGAGATAGGATTTACGACAAAGATGACGTTCTTTTTCAAAATTTTATTTTTAAAACCAATTATATTAAGTAAATTACAGTTACATAAATATACGTAATTAATGAAACCAATTTTACAATTATATCGAGGTTATGCAAATGAGCAAGAATTAATTGTAATGGGGCACGTTTTTAAAAGAGAGCATAATTATGATTTTGAAAAAAGGAAATTAAAAAATGCTACTTCAATTCTTAAATTGTTCCGAATAAAGACCATTCAAAATTTTGACGTTTACCTTCATTACAATGATCAAATAATTCACACGAAAACTCTAGACGACGGGTATTTTAAATTTTGTATTCCGTTGGACAAAGAAACTCAATTTGGCTGGATGCCTTACCAAGTAAGTCTCCAATATAACGATAAAACGGTGGTTTGCAAAGGCAGTTTTATCAGACCACACAAGGGAAAACTTGGAATTATTTCAGATATTGACGATACTTTTTTAATCTCTCACACGAATAATTTCTTCCGAAAAATTTACATTTTACTTTTTAAAAACGTAAATGACCGTAAGGTTTTTAAGGATGTTGTACCTCATTATCAAGCTTTGAGTTCGGCAGGCAGAACGAGCACCGAAGAAGTAAATGCTTTTTTCTACATTTCTAGCAGTGAGTGGAATTTATATCGTTTTATCGCGAAGTTTACACGAATACACAAACTCCCAAAAGCGGTTTTCCTCCTTAAAGATATTAAAAGAGGAATTACTGATTTTTTCATGAGTGGAAGAGGAAGTCATGATCATAAATTTGAAAAAATAAAACATGTGGTAGAGTTTTACCCCACTTTAAAATATGTTTTAATGGGCGATGATTCGCAGCACGATCCGATACTGTATGAGAGAATCTGCAAAATATTTCCAGTAACAGTCGTTGCGGTTTACATAAGACAGACTGGCAAAACCCAGAAAACAGAAGTAAAAAAAATCTTGAAGAATTTAGAAAGCTTAAATGTTGCTGTTTGCTATTTTAAAGAAAGCAGTAAAGCGATTGAACATTCTAAATCGATTGGGATTATTAAATAGTTTGTTTCATGTTTCATGTTTCATGTTCGCGTTGAACCTGAAACTTGAAACATGAAACTTTTTTTAGCCCAGATTGAAGTGGAAAGCCCGGAACTATAAACCCTCATTTTTCTTGCCTGAAAACAGCGACCGAAGGAAGCTCGTTTTATGGCTTAGAAAAATGAGGGTTTATAGTGAGGACTTGTAACGGAAAGCTGGATCAGCTCCTGAAAATATTATCCGTTAAAATTATCAATCTCTTCTTGAACTACCTCCCAGTCAATAAGTAATTGATCTAAATCGGCTTTCTTTTTGTTGTAAGCGGTAAAGAAAGAAGCGTCTTCAACATGTTTATCATAATTTGTTTCTAACATTTTATCATCGTGCTGAATGTCTTTTTCTAACTGCTGAATCTGGCTTTCAATTTTGCTTAAACGGTTTTGAAGCGCTTTGGTTTTCTTCTGGTCTTCGTAAGAAACTTTGCTTGCTTCTTTTGCTGGAGCTGCCGTTTTTACTACATCCTTTTTCTCTACTTCGCGCATGTTTTCTAGATTGCGCTGTTCTAAGAAAAAGTTGATGTCTCCCAGATATTCTTTGATTTTCTGATCTTTAAATTCGTAAACGATATTTGACATTCCTTGAAGGAAATCCCTGTCGTGAGAAACTAATAATAGAGTTCCTCCAAATTTTTGAAGTGCCGCTTTCAGAACATTTTTAGATTTAATGTCTAAGTGGTTCGTAGGCTCATCCATCAGCAAAACGTTGATTGGCTGTAACAGCAATTTACATAGCGCCAGACGGTTACGCTCGCCTCCAGAAAGCACTTTTACTTTTTTCTCTACATCGTCTCCGCGAAATAAAAACGAACCTAACATATCACGCACTTTCATACGATTGGTGTCAGTCGCCGCATCTTCCATTGTTTGAAGCAAAGTAATTTCACCATCTAAATATTCGGCTTGATTTTGAGCAAAATATCCTAATTGTACATTGTGCCCTAACTTGATGTTTCCATCGTATTCGAATTCATTTACCAAAGCTTTAATGAAAGTCGATTTTCCTTGTCCATTTTGTCCAACGAAAGCAATTTTACTTCCTCTTTCAACTAATAAACTAATGTCTTTTAAAATCGTCTTATCGCCGTAAGCTTTTGTTACATGTTCAGCTTCGATTACTACTTTTCCTGGTTCTTTTGAAACGGGAAAAGAAATATTCATTACAGAATTGTCGTCTTCATCAACTTCAATTCTTTCTACTTTATCTAATTTCTTAATCAGCGATTGTGCCATTGAAGCTTTTGAAGCTTTCGCACGGAATTTCTCGATTAATTTTTCTGTTTCTTCAATCTTTTTCTGCTGATTCTTTTGTGTCGCCAATTGCTTTTCGCGAATTTCATGACGCAGCTCTAAATATTGAGAGTACGGTTTATTGAAATCGTATGCTTTTCCTAAAGAGATCTCGATTGTACGATTTGTAACGTTATCTAAGAACATTTTATCGTGCGATACAATCACTACAACTCCAGGATAATTGCGAAGGAAATTCTCTAGCCAAATGATACTTTCGATATCTAAGTGGTTGGTTGGCTCATCCAGAAGCAATACATCATTGGACTGCAATAATAATTTAGCCAATTCGATACGCATTCTCCAACCTCCAGAGAATGTTTCGGTCTGGTTATTGAAAACTTCTCTTTTAAAACCAAGTCCTAAAAGGATTTTTTCTGTGTCTCCAACATAATTATATCCTCCTAGAAGTTCAAAACGATGTGTATAATCAGAAAGATCTTCAATGATTTGTCCGTATTCTTCGCTTTCATAATCGGTTCTGGTAACCAATTGATGGTTGATTTCTTCCAGCTTTTTTTCTACAACTTTAATTTCGGTAAAAGCCTCGTATGCTTCTTCCAAAACGGTTCTTCCTTGCTCAAAATCGATATCCTGACGCAAGAATCCCATTCTGATATCTTTCTCTTGAGAAATAACTCCTGAATCTGGTTTAAAATCTCCTGCCAACATTTTTAGCATTGTAGATTTACCCGCTCCGTTTTTACCGACAAGACCTACGCGGTCGCCAGCGCCTAGACGAAAAGTAACTTCTTCAAATAAATAGGTTCCTCCAAAAGAAACGGAAAGATTGTGTATATTAAGCATAATTTTGTGACTGTTGTTACAAGAAATAAAGGCGCAAAAATGTACCTTTGATAAAATTTTTGCAAATGTTAAAAAAAGGATCCAAACTAAATAGCATTTTAACAGGAAGTTGTCCAAAATGCCAAAAAGAAAGCATGTATGAAGACAAAAATCCGCTTCATTTGAGTAAAGTTCTCAAAATGAACGAACATTGCAGCCACTGCGGATTCAAATACCAGATTGAACCTTCGTTTTTTTATGGTGCTATGTATGTCAGCTACGGATTGAATGTTGCGGTTGGAATTGCTGCTTTTATTGTTTCGTTTGTCTTTTTTGGAGCAACTATCGAGCAGTCTTTTATTGCAATTATCTTGACACTGGTTGTTTTGTTTCCTTTTGTGTTACGACTTTCTAGAAACCTTTACATTAATATGTTTGTTTCCTACGATCCTAATGCCGGTCGGAAATAGATCTAAGATATCTTTTGTGGAAACGCTTAATATCGGCTTCTTTGTCAATTGGAGTTCCGTTTTCGATATGCTCAAATAACATTTTAGCCAAAGCCGGCCCGAGCATAACGCCACGTGTTCCTAATCCATTCAGGAGATGGATAGACTTATAGGTTTCATGAGTTCCTATAATAGGTCTTCTGTCGGCAACCGTTGGACGAACGCCTGCAAAATGTTTCACTATCTCAAAATCGCACGTAATAATTTCTTTAATACGATCTAAAAGTTCTTTTTTACCTTCTTCGGTTGGCAGATCTGTCTTGTCGTGCCAATTGTAAGTCGCGCCAACTTTAAACAAATTACCACCTATTGGCAAAATAAAAACACTTGTGTTTACAATAACATCAAGTTTTAAATCAGGAGCTTTTATTAAAAACAACTCTCCTTTTGTGCCATCTAAAGGAAGATAGTTAAAGTAAGGATTTTTATGCAAACCGAAACCTTCTGCAAATATAATGTGGCGTGCTTTAATATTTTTATACTGAATTCCTGAATCAAGAAACTCTAAAAAAGAGCTGTGAAAAGATTCTTCCAACAGTAAATTGTTTTCTTTTAAGTATTCTCTATAGCTTTCTAATAATTGTCCTGTTTTAACGTAGCCTGTATGCAAAACTTCTCCATAATCGTGAGGCGAATCAATGCTCTGGTATTTTTTAGTTATCAGTTTTGTCGAAAGAAAAGGAGCCAAGTTAATTTTATCCGATGCTGCAAACCAATTGTTCTGTTCTTCAATAGAAAAGAATTTTCTAAGAATTGGCATTTTATAATTGAATTTTTCATTTAGCTTTTCTTCTACCTGATCATAGAATTCATTCATTAAAACCAAATGATCTTTTGCATTCCAAACTTCGCTGAAACGCTTTAAAATTACCGGATTATACAAACCTCCAGCAATCCTAGAAGAATTCTGTGACTTGTCATCAATAACTAAAATAGATTTATTGTTTTTTAGGGCGATTTCTGCAAAGGAAATTCCAGCTAGCCCAGATCCGACGATTAAATAATCAAGCATTGGTAAAATAGATAAAATAAAAAAACTCTTACTGCAAAGGTAGCAAGAGTTTTTTGATTATTAAGTTATTAATGGACTTAGTAATTCCACATATCTTGTTCAAAGTTGCGAATTTTTTCTTTTACTCTTTCAGCTTCTAACAACTGGTTTTGCGCATTGTCTTTCATGTAGTCTTTAATCTCACGATCGCCATATACATTTTCTTCTTTGTAAATAACCGAATTAAATCTTCGCGAATTTAAGATTTGATCAAACGAAATTGGAAGTGCTGAATTGTTGTCATTGAAAGCTTTGGCTTCATGAAGTACATCGCGGGCATTGGGGAAGAAAACCCAAAACAGCTCGATATAATCTTTTTCGTCGCTGTTCATGGTATAAACGTCGGGAGTGACAGGGCAAATTCCGAGCAGACGATATTTTAAATCGCTTTGTCTTTTATCAAAATACCAAAACCCTTTAATTTTGTATTGACTTACATCTGCTGCAGTAAGATCTTGTTTCAAAATATATTCAGCAGGAACTGTTCTAGTTGGGCCGACAGTTTGGTCAACATAAGTCACTTTTTTGTTTTTTCCAGTACCGGTTACTACTTTCTTTTTCACAACACGTGTTCTATAATCATCCGGATATTGATTAATGAGTTCTCGTCCAGCATCGGTAGTATCCACACGAGATAATGCTCCTTCGACATCTTTCATTGATTTTTTAGTAGTAAAGTAACTGTCTGTATAAACTTCTGTTATCTTTCCACTTTTAATTCCTTTGGTCAAAACATCATAAAGCGAACGCCTATCACGGCCAATATTAGCAGTATCTACAGGAAAATACAACGGAAAATTGATTTTTTCATTTAAATCAATAATTTCCCAAACGGTTTTTCCCATCAAAATATCTCTGTCATCTACATAGCCGTAAGCTAATGGCTTATCATTATCGGCAATCATTTGAGCGGCCGTCTTAACACCAATTTCATCAACAGTTTTAGCATTAAGCAAATTAGACTGTGCTAAAGACAAAAAGCTCGTAGTTACAGTCAAAATAACAATTAAAAAATTTCTTAGTTTCATCATAATCATTTTTACAAGACATTAAACGAAGTTTTATTTTAAATATTGTTATTTTTCTTACATAAATAAAAAATAATACATTTTAGCTTTCCCCTTTCTTTTAAAAAGGAGTATCTGAATTATCTACATAAAAAAAACTCTTACTACAAATGTAGTAAGAGTTTTTCATTATTGTACTATGTATCAACTTAGTAGTTCCACATATCTTGTTCGAAATTGCGAATTTTCTCTTTTACTCTTTCAGATTCTAACAACTGATTTTGTGCGTTGTCTTTCATGTAATCGCTAATTGCTCTGTCTCCGTAAAGGTTTTCTTCTTTGTAAACAACAGCATTAAAACGTCTTGAATTTAAAATCTGATCAAATGAGATTGGAAGTGCTGAGTTGTTGTCATTGAAAGCTTTTGCTTCATGCAGTGCTTCTCTGGCATTTGGGAAAAATACCCAAAACAATTCAATATAATCCTTTTCGTCACTATTCATTGTATAAACGTCTGGAGTTACTGGACAAATTCCTAGTAAACGATATTTCAATTCACTTTGACGTTTGTCAAAATACCAGTATCCTTTAATTTTATACTGAGTAACATCTGCTGCAGTAAGGTCTTGTTTCAAGATATATTCAGCAGGAACCGTTCTTGTTGGCCCAACTGTTTCTTCAACATAAGAAACAGACTTATTTTTACCTTTACCAGAAACTACTTTTTTCTTCACTACACGTGATTTGTAGTCATCTGGGTATTGGTTAATTAACTCTCTACCAGCATCAGTTGTATCAATACGAGATAATGATCCTTCGATGTCTTTCATAGATTTTTTAGTATTGAAATAACTATCAGTATAAACTTCAGTTACTTTTCCACCTTTAATAGCTTTAGTTAAAACGTCATAAAGAGAACGTCTATTAGGACCAATATTAGCTGTATCTACTGGAAAGTATAATGGAAAGTTGATTTTTTCATTCAAATCAATGATTTCCCAAGTTGTTTTCCCCATCAAGATATCTCTATCATCTACATAACCATAAGCTAATGGCTTATCGTTATCAGATATTAATTGAGCAGGAGTTTTAAGTCCAATCTGATCTGGTGTTTTTGCATTAAGCAAATTAGATTGCGCATAAGAAGCAAAACCTCCAGCGATAGAAACAATTGCTATTAAAAAATTTCTTACTTTCATCGTGGTATCGTTATAAGATATTGAATGTAGTTTACACTACTTTATTATTGTATTTCGTAAATTACAGGAGCAGTTCTTGGTAATAAATAGCTACCAGCTCCAACAAGTTTAGTTTTAATTTCAGAAATAGTAACTTGGTCTCCTTTACCTGCTCTTGAAAGTACTTGTTTACATTGTGCATTCATTTTGTTTCCTGAAACAACAACAGTAGGCTGTCCAGCAATTTTCATATTGAATCCAACAACATCTAAACCAACTTCAAAATCAAAATCAAGAAGTTTAGCTCCAATAGTAGCAATTTCTAGGTTAGATTTAGGACCTTTAACAACTCCCATTTCACCTCTAATTGTTCCTGTTGGACCAGGAATACCTTTAATTCTGAATGTTTTCTTGTCTGTTACTTTATCACCGTTTGGCAATGTCCCAGTTACAGAAATTGTAGTTTCAGTACCTTGACCTGGGCTCATGTTATATTTTCCTGGTTTTCCAGCAGAAGCTAAACCTGGAGCGCTTGCAACAATTTTGTTAGCATCTACACCAGCAAAAGATACAGAGATTGGGTTAACAACTCCTCTATATACTACGTTCATTTTATCTGCAGAAATTGTAGCAGAGTTTGGTCTTGGAACTACAACATATTTTCCAGAGAATTTCAAAGGAATGTTTTTTCCATCCTCTAAGAATGTAAATTGTCCGTTGATGTCTTGTTCTCCAACTCCACCAGCAGTTAAAGAGATAACAGCTTGTCCGTTAACAATTTGTCCTGGACCTTGGAATGAAGTAGGTTTTGTGTTTTCGTCATAACGACCTAAAACTACTTTACCTGTTACTTTTTCACCTTGGAAATAAGCATTTTTATCTAAAACAACGATTGCTTGGTAGTTGCTGTAAGAAGCAGCAGCAACTGCAGCTTTACCTAAAGCACTGTTATAAACGTCTGCTTCAACTTTTTTAACGTCATTTTGCCAAGCTGAAAGTTTTGCAGCTGAAGCAATTGCAGGAAATCCTTTAAAGTGGTAAGCTAAGTATTTTTCTTTGATACCTTCTTTGTTTTTCACATCAGAAACATCAAATTTTTTCTCAACCTCAGAAATGATTCCAGCGTATTTTTTATCTGTACCTAAAGCCGCTTTGATATCAGCTTTGTATTTTTCGATTTTAGAAATAATTTCGTTACCTTTTTTAGTGTAACCGTCTCCTGTAAACCAGTCGTCGATATTATCTCCTCTATCCATAGACTCGTAAGGCATTTTTCCAGTTGCTTTATCAACTTCAAAACCTTTTACAGCCTGAGCTTTTAGAGTAGCTATATAATCATAAAAATCTTTTGTAATTGCTTCAACTTTGTGAGCTGTTTCAGCAGCGATAGCAAATTCTCCTTTTGCCTCAGCTGCTTTTTGATCTAAAGCTGTTAATAAACCTGTATTTGTTTCTGTAGAAGTCGTATTTGCACTTTCAAATTTTTCGTTCATCAAACCAAAAGCAGAAATAACTTCTTTCGATACGTTCATTGCTAACATTGCGATGAAAACCAGATACATCAGGTTGATCATCTTCTGTCTAGGGGTTAATTTTCCTCCTGCCATTTTTTTCTAATTAGTTCTTATTAATAAATGTAATATCTAGTTAAAAACTAATTATCCTTTGTTACTCATTGCAGAAAGCATTCCACCGTAAACACTGTTTAATGAAGCAATGTTTGCAGTCATAGAAGCCATTTGTTCTTTTAATTTAGAAGCGTTTTCAGCGATTTCTTTGTTAGCCTCAGTATTTCTAGAAGCGCTCTCTAATTGTACTTTATATAAACTGTTTAATGATTCCATTTGTGCAGCAGCAATAGACATTTCTTCAGCATATTTCTTTTGTCCTGCAATTGAATCTACTGTTGGAGAAATTGCTTTAGCAGCTCCTTCGAAGTTTTTGATGCTGTTTCCTAAGCTAGCCATTAACTCACCGTCAACTTTAGCTTCTTTCAACATAGCATCTAATTTTTGAGATAATAATCCTTGTGCGTCAGTTGACTCAGCTTTAACTTCTTTTTTTCTAGCTTGTCCGTTAGCTAACTCTGGGTAAACTAAAGTCCAATCTAATTCTTCTTCAACTGGTTCGAAAGCAGAAAGCGCAAAAATTAACGCCTCAGTCACCAATCCTACTGAAAGCATAACTGTACCTGTTAATGGTCCAATCTCAAAGTGAGTAATTTTGAATAAAGCTCCAACGATTACCACTGCCGCTCCCATACCATAAGCGAAATTCATTGCTTTTTTACTTAATAATGCCATAATACTTTTTTTTTAGGTTTTAAAATAGATTTGTTGGATATTGATTTAATTATAAATTACTTTTTTCTGTTACCTGTTACTTGAGTACCCATGTAATCTTGTACAGTTCTGAATCCGATGTAGCTTCTAGCAGAATCAGCATATTCGTGGTCACGTGTACTTACCTGTAGGAAATAAGCAACGTCTTTCCAAGAACCACCGCGAACAACTTTTCTTTGGTTCTTACCATCAATTACGTTTGGATTCATTGTAGATACATACTCGTAAGCGTTTGGATTGTAAGCTGAATCTGTCCACTCAGAAACGTTTCCTGCCATGTTGTATAATCCGTAACCATTAACATCGTATGATTTTGCTTCAACAGTATAAAGAGCTTCGTCAGCTGCATAGTCTCCTCTACTTGGTTTAAAGTTTGCTAAGAAACAACCTCTATCACTCTTAGTATAAGGACCTCCCCAAGGGTAAGTAGCAGACTCCAGACCTCCTCTAGCGGCATACTCCCATTCAGCTTCAGTAGGTAATCTGAATGAGTTAACTAAGTCACGCCCTTTTTTCTTAGATTTAATATAACTGTTTTTATTTAGTGTTCTCCAAGCACAGAATGCTTTAGCTTGTTTCCAAGTCACACCTACTACAGGATAATCTCCATAAGCTTTGTGCCAGAAATAATCGTTATGCATTGGCTCATTATATGAATAAGCGAAATCTTTAATCCAAACTGCAGTATCTGGGTAAACATTTACCTGCTCTGTTTTTACGAAGTCACTTCTTTTTCCAACTTTTGCTTTTGCAGCAGCTTGAATATCCATCCAAGAATAACGGAATTTCAATTTATTTACGTCAATTGTTCTTAAACCATTATAAGATTCTTCAATTGGCAAATACATAGAATCCATTACTTCAGCGTAATACTCATCTGGATATGCTTTTGTATCTTTAATTAACTTAACTTTTCTGTTTAGTTTTCTTCCAGCATACGGATCATCTTTTGTACCAACACTATAATAGTTGTCATACATATATTTATCGTAAGCTGTCATTTTTTCTGGATCAGAATCGTTAAAAGCATAGTCAGCAATACTTCCGCCTTTGCTTCCTTTTCCGTCAGCAGGTTTTTGTCCTGTTTCGTCAGCTAAGATTGCTAAACGAACTCTCATTGTAGAATCCTTTACCCATTCCACAAATTGGCGATACTCACTGTTTGTAATTTCAGTTTCATCCATGTAAAATGAACGAACTGTTACAGTTTTAGTTGGAGCATCTTCTACATTAGCTAAATCAGCATCTGATTTACCCATAATAAAAGATCCGCCTGGAACCAAAGTCATTCCATAAGGTTTTTCAGGATGCCATTTCCCTCCTGTAACACCAACTAATTCACCTTTGTCACCTGACTTACCACAGCCGATTACTAGTGTTAACATTGCTGCAAATGCAATAAACTTCTTCATATAAATTTGGGATTATCTATTCATTATTAAAAGTCCGTAAACGTATTTATTATTTATCTAAAAAACAATACTACTTGCGAATTTATTTTACCGTTCAAAAATAATGTTAAATAAAATAAAAAAAAAATATTTTATCGATAAACTGTTCTAAAAAATCGATGTAAAACGTTAATTTTTATATATTATAATTATTTTCCTACTAATTTAATTTAACTATTTTCAACAACTTTTAAAAATTTAAGATTTCACTTAAATTTTCGTTCTACAAAGCATTTTTTCGTTGCGCTTTCCACCATCTTTCTGGCAATTCTTGATTGCAAGCCGACAAATATTCGTCGTAAGAACATGGTAATAACGTATTTCTTTTTAATTTATTGTTGCCATTAGATTCGAATGGAATTTCGATCCACCAACGGTCTGTTTTATCACTTTTGTAAAATATCAATTCTTCATCATCTAGCGGAACTATATATTTTAAATAGTTTGCTCTGCTTCCAAATGGATATTCTTTTGAACGGTAGTGATAACCTTCTATAAAATACCATACAATCTGAGCAATGATAACCGATTCGGCCAATGTGCTGTTATGATTAAATACACCAAAAGAAGAAACTTTATCACTTATACCTGCGTATCTAGCCAAAGCACAAATCTCTTTTCCGTTAAATCCGTTTGGCTCAAAAGTTACCATATTTGCTGAAGCAGAAGATTTTACAGAATTTAAATCTATACTAACTAAGTCTGCATCTCTAAAAACAGGTTCGGCTAACGTAATTTTATTCGAAATTTCACCTAATCGATAAGCGTCAAAAAACAGCTTTTCGATCAAATCGATTTCTTCTTGTGAATTATAATAGGTTTGATACCCTATATTACAGTAGTTGAAAAGGTTATTTGGTTCATCAATAATAATTTTTGTCAGATACGAATTAGCCGAAACCAATTCATTTTCTTTACCAAAATCAAATTTATTATCAACTGCAACCAGATTTACCATTTGCTCCAAATCATCGTAAGCACGATACAAAGCATAGGTCAAATCTTGAGAACCTCCTAGGACTATAGGAATAACTTTTCTTTTAATTAATGATGCGGTAACTTTCTTAACTGCAAAATAAGTATCTTCTACAGAATCACCCGCAAGTATATCTCCTAAGTCAGCAATTGAAGCATCCCAGTTACCTGGAAACATCCCATAAAGCTTTTTACGCAGATTCGAAAGATTAACTTCATTAATCATATTGATGTTTGTACGGTCTTCTAAAACACCAATTATTGCAATATTAACCTGGTCAATATCAGGAAACTGATCTTGGGTATGAAAGACAACTTTACTCCCAAGCTCTTGTGAAGACAGTGCGCCGACGAATTTTACAATTGCATCATTAACTGGTTCTAGAAAATCAAATTCCATCTATATTATTTCTTTTTAGCAGCTGTTTTAGCTGGAGCTTTTTTAGCCGTTGTTGTTTTTTTGGCTGCTGTTGTCTTTTTAGCTGCCGTTTTCTTTGCTGGAGTTTTTGCAGCAATCATTTCTTGAACTTGTGCTAATGTTAGTTTTGTAGCATCAACATCTTTACTCAACTCAATTTTGATTTTTCCTTTTAGGATCACAGAACGTCCCCAACGAGCTTTTTCTACTACGATTCCTTCTTCTTCCCAGTTATGAATAACTTTATCAATATTCTTTTGAAGTTTATCTTCGATCAACTCTTCAACATCTGCCTGTGATAAATTATCAAAATTGTATTTTTTGCTTACGTTTACAAAAAGTCCGTTCCATTTGATGAATGGACCAAAACGCCCCACTCCTTTTTGAACAGCCTCTCCTTTATAAGTGGCAATTGGCGCATCAGCAAGTGCTTTTTCGTCAATTAGTTCTTGAGCTCTTTCTTTTGAAACCCCAAGCGGATCTTCTCCTCTTGGCAATGAAATAAAAACGCTTCCATGACGAACATAAGGACCGTAACGGCCATTATTTACCTCTACTTCTTCTCCTTTATATTCACCTAAACTTTTTGGAAGCAAGAACAAATTCAAAGCTTCTTCAAGTGTAATGTTTCCAATATTCTGATCTGCCATTAAGCTGGCAAACTTTTTATCTTCATCATCTGCTTCTCCAATTTGTGCCATTGGGCCAAATTTTCCTAAACGAACTGAAACTTGTCTTCCGTCTGCATCTTTTCCTAAGATTCTTTCACCGCTTTCACGTTCAGCATTTGCTTCAACTTCTTTTACATTTGGGTGAAACTGATTGTAGAAATCTTGCATCATTTTTGCCCAATCGATATTTCCTTCGGCAATTTCGTCAAAATCCTGTTCTACTTTTGCAGTGAAATTATAATCTAAAATGTTTCCGAAATTCTTCACTAAGAAATCCGTAACAATAGTTCCAATATCTGTAGGAACCAGTTTTCCTTTATCAGAACCTGTATTTTCTTTTAAAACTTTTTCACCTACTTTACTATTTTGCAAAGTAAGCTGTGTATAATTACGTTCTACACCTTCAAGAGTTCCTTTTTCAACATAATTTCTATTGATAATAGTTGAAATTGTCGGTGCATAAGTAGACGGACGCCCGATTCCAAGTTCCTCTAGTTTTTTAACTAAAGATGCCTCAGTGTAACGTGCAGGCGGTCTTGAATATCGTTCTGTGGCTGTAATATAGTTATTAGCCAGTTTTTCGTTTACTTTTAAAGCCGGAAGCATTCCTTCTTGTTCTTCCTCATCATCATCATGACCTTCTAAGTACACTTTTAAGAAACCTTCAAAAAGCAATACTTCTCCAGAAGCTGTAAAAATTTCATCGTGATTATCGGCTTCGATTTTTACATTTGTTCTTTCCAATTGCGCATCGCTCATTTGAGATGCCAAAGTTCTTTTCCAGATCAAATCGTACAAACGAGCCTGATCACGGTCAATATTTACGGTGTGACGCGACATATCTGTCGGACGAATTGCTTCGTGCGCTTCTTGTGCTCCTTTATTTTTGTTGGCAAAAACTCTCGGTTTTGAGAATTCTTTTCCGTAAGATTTAATGATTTCAGCTTCTGCGGCAGCCATCGCTTCCTGCGAAAGATTTACAGAGTCGGTTCTCATATAAGTAATAAGTCCGGCCTCATACAAACGCTGTGCTAACTGCATGGTGATTCCAACTGGCAAATACAATTTTCTTGCTGCTTCCTGTTGCAATGTAGAAGTTGTAAAAGGTGCTGTTGGCGATTTTTTGGTAGGTTTAGTTTCTAAATCCCCTACCTTATATTTAGAACCGATGTTTTGATTTAAGAAATCTTCGGCTTCTTTTTTAGTATTGAAGTTTTTTGGCAGTTTTGCTTTGAAAGCTTTTCCTGCTTCGTTTACAAATTCTGCAACAATAGAATAAGTTGCAACTGCATTAAAATTCTGGATTTCGCGTTCTCTCTCTACAATTAAACGAACAGAAACCGATTGTACACGTCCAGCTGAAAGTCCGCCTTTGATTTTTCTCCATAAAACTGGAGACAATTCGTAACCTACTAAACGATCTAAAACTCTTCTTGCTTGCTGTGCGTTTACTAAATTATAATCTATTTCTCTAGGATTGTCAATTGCTTTAAGAATCGCAGATTTTGTAATCTCGTGAAAAACAATTCGTTTGGTCTTTTTTGTATCAAGTTTTAATTCTTCCGCCAAGTGCCATGAAATAGCCTCTCCCTCGCGGTCCTCATCGCTCGCTAACCAAACCGTTTCGGCATTCTTAGAAAGTGATTTTAGTTTCGTTACCAAGGCTTTTTTATCTGGAGAAACTTCATATTTAGGTTTAAAACCATTTTCTACATCTACTCCTATTTCCTTTGATGGTAAGTCGGCTATGTGACCATAACTTGACTCCACCTGAAAATCACTTCCGAGAAATTTCTCTATCGTTTTCGCCTTTGCAGGTGACTCCACTATTACTAAATTCTTTGCCATTGCTCTATTTTTCTGCAACAAAAGTATTTATTTTTTTTAAATATTAACCTTGCAGATGCATTTTTGAGGTATTTTGATATTATGAAACTTAAAATTGCAGATTTATCTGTAATAATCTCGATAATATATATAGGTATAACTTTTACCCGAAAATGACCTTGGATATTTTAGATTTAAGAGTTTAGATTTTAGATTGATGAATGATTTAGAATTTTAGATTGCGACTTTCAAATCATAGTCTGTGATCAAAATCTTAAATCTGAAACCTATAATCACTGTTGAAACCGACTGCCCTAGCCCAGATTGAAGCGAAAAGCCCGGAGTAAAAAATGCAAAAGTTTCTTGTTTTAAAAAAGCGACCAACGGAAGCTCTTTTTAAAACAGTAGAAACTTTGCTTTTTTTATGAGGACTTGTAGCGGAAAGCTGGAAATAGCTCCTTATTTAGATTTTAGATTTTAGATTTTAGATTTTAGATTTTAGATTTTAGATTTTAGATTTTAGATTTTAGATTTTAGATTTTAGATTTTAGATTTTAGATTTTAGATTTTAGATTTTAGATTT
>NZ_JBYNWZ010000015.1:0-80963 GCF_057799715.1 Flavobacterium sp. 38
AACAACAACAACAACAACAACAACAACAACAACAACAACAACAACAACAACAACAACAACAACAACAACAACAACAACAACAACAACAACAACAACAACAACAACAACAACAACAACAACAGAAAATATTATGGTTTTATAACCAAGTCAGACGTGCTGGAGTCCTACAGAAACAGATTGAAATCCATTATTTTGAATAAAATCTTATCCTGCCAATAAGCTCAATTCCAATTCCAGCCCCATATTAATTAGCAGATTCTCCTGATAGTTAGTCGAATTAATCTCAACTTAGCTACAATTGTCGCTGAAACAGGGTTTCCAGATACTAATTTTAGAGATTATGAAAAAAATCACCGATTTACTCAACCTTCGCGATGGAGAAGATGACAGGGCGAAAACATTAGAGGCCGTTAAGAAAAACATAACCTTCAAAGGGGCAAACCTTTGGATTCTGGCCTGCGCCATTATTGTGGCCTCTGTCGGCCTCAATGTAAACTCAACGGCTGTAATCATTGGCGCCATGCTGATATCCCCCCTGATGGGACCGATTGTAGGTGCCGGATTAGCACTGGGCATTTACGATTTCTCATTGCTTAAAAAATCACTCACTAACCTGCTGACTGCAACTGTGGTAAGTCTGGCAGTTTCCACCTTATATTTTTATCTGAGCCTCTTCAAGGACGTCCAGTCCGAACTGCTGGCCAGGACCCCCCCCAATATCTATGATATTCTTATCGCCTTTTTCGGAGGTGTGGTAAGGGTTATTGCCGTTACCAGATCAGAAAAAGGGAACCCCATTCCCGGGGTTGCCATCGCAACGGCGCTCAAATATGTCCTTTACGGGTCACTCAGCCAAATGGCGCCAATTGAAGACAATTGGCGCCATTTTATTTGCTTATACCATTAAACATAAGTAACTTTCAGTCACATTAACAGCTTCAAAATTAAAAATCTAAAGCCATCAAAAATCAAATAGCATTGCCTTTTAAGTTTATCTCAAATCCTTCTTTCCAAACATTTAATATAGAAAGGGTGTCAGAAATAGTTGTGGCAGGATCCCCCTTGACTAAAAGCAAATCTGCTCTCAATCCTTCTAAGATCTGCCCCCTGTCTGACAGGCTGAATCTTTTCGCAATCACTGAGGTTGCGGATCGTAAAGCTTCAATGGGACTAAGACCCGCTTCGACCAGCAACTGCATCTCATGATGAACGCTAACCCCGTGGGCAAGACCTCCCAAATGCGCCATGGGAACTGATACGTCTGTGCCCACAAGTATATCTACCCCAGCATCATGGAGGTCCTTTATATTGTGGTAACTGTCTTGCATATTGCCCGAAGGAAAAGTATTAAAACAAGAACACATTGTCATTTTCCAATCTTCATTGAGTTTGTAATTCACCCTTTCGTCATGAGCCACATGGCAGGCAGATTTGCCAATGATGGAGGAGTTTAGGACCAGACAAGGGGTTACAAATATTCCCTTAAAGGCAATGGATTCAATAAGTTCAGCAGTCCACTGCGGCCTGTCGATGAAAAGATGGGCCAATCCATCTACACCTGCTTCAACGGCGGTTTTTGCGGCTTCGGCAGTTAGTGCATGCGCTATGACGATTTTACCTAATTTATGGGCTTCATCCACTGCAGCTTTCAAAACACTGGGGTTTATTATGGGTAAACCTGGCGAATTCATTACAGTTCCTTCTTCAATCATTATTTTAAAATAATCGGCACCGTTATCCATCTGCTGGCGCACAAACTCAACAGCGCCTTCTATAGTGGTGCAATCGAGTTTTTCGCCGTTTTCGTTTGCCCTTTCTTCAACGGCTGCAATAAAATCTTTTTTTTCCTGATCTGTCATCTTCTCCATTTTTTTCAGAATAAAGCCCGGAATGCCTTCTTCCTTTGGAATCAATTCATCTGGATGTCCGCCGGGGGCTGTCAAAGCCATACCCGAAGAGCGGACATCGGCAATGTCAATGCAATCCTTTATTTGCAGTTCACGGCCTTTTTTTGTCATACCGCCCTGCATTTCCAATTCTGTGGTTACGCCAAATTGTATGGCATCTCGCAGCGAATCAACCGAAGTATGAACATGTGCATCAATCAGTCCCGGCAGAAGTGTCGCTCCTTCTCCGTTAACTATTTCATCAACTCCATCGGGCAGTTCATCGCAAATTGAAGCGATCTTTCCTTTGCTGATTATTACATTTTTTTTTCCTATTACGTTTTTGCCATCAAACACAATTGCATCAACAATAGCAGTGGTTTTTGTTGTATTCATTGTTTAATTTTAATTAATGTTACAATTAGATTTTGACAAAGTTACATGCACAATAAGAGTTAAAATATTTACATTTGACACATTAATAGCTCTAAAAGGTCTAATTTATTATGGAATTGAATATAAAAAAGGAATTCGGTTTCCTGGCAGGTTTTGCAGATTTGATTGGTTCAGAGGTCGTTAATGGAATGCTGACAATTCCAGAAGATAAAGGAAACGGCTATTTGAGAGGGTTTAGGCTGGATAATTCAATAAGCATGATTGTAAGTAATTATGAATTTAATGATGATCTGCTCACAAAACGTTTTGGAAGCGAAAACTCACTTAAGAGAATCTTGTTTTCTTTTAACTCCATTTTTCCAGACCCTAATTCTAAGATCAAAAACACAAAAAATGATCTGCCTTCCATACAGGTTTTTAAGGGAAAACTGAACATTGAAACTTTTTATCCAAACAAAACTAAATTCAAATCTATTTTTATTGGAATTGATTCCGATATGCTGGTCAATCTTTTAGGTTCAAATGGAAACAATCCTATTTTCAAAAAAATTACCGGCAGTGAGCAGCCTATTCATTTTGAAGAGTCTGTCTCACCAAAAATACAGGAAGTGGCACTAGAAATCATTGAATCTGATATTCCTGATACACTGTCTGATTTTTTCTTTAAAATAAAAGCTGAAGAACTAATATGTTCAACGTTAAAAGAACTTTTCAAAAGAGAAAAACCCACTTTGCACGTTCTGAATGAAATGGATGTCCAGAAAATTTATAAAGCCAGGGATGCGATCTTAAACGAAATTCATATACCTCCCGTCATTAAAAACCTGGCATTACAAATCGGAATGAGCGAATCAAAGTTTAAAAGGCTCTTCAAGCAAATTTTTGGAAGCAGTTTATTTAGCTATTATCAAAAGTTTAGAATGAAGGAAGCCACCCGATTATTAAAAGAAAATAAAATGTCGGTTTCCGAAGTGGGTTATGCATTGGGATTTTCAAATTTGAGCCATTTCAGCAAAGTTTTTGAGCAGCATAACGGAATGAAACCCAAAGCTTTTCAAAAAAATAGGTAAGTTTTATTTTTTCACCGCAATACATTCTATTTCAATGCTCGCGTTTTTGGGCAGTGAAACTATTTCAATTGTGCTTCGGGCAGGAAAGTGATGGTGGAAGTAGCTTCCATAAATTTTATTAACTGCTTCATAATGCTTGATGTCTGTAATGAAAATGGTGGTTTTTACAATGTGGTCCAAATCTGAACTGTTGTTTTGCAAAACGGCTTTCAGGTTTTCGAAAATCTGAATGGTTTGTTCTTCAATTCCATTTTTCAAAGTGTTTGTTTTTGGATCAACGCCAATCTGCCCCGAAACAAACACTACATCTGTAAAACTGGCGGAATGGCTGTATGGGCCAATTGGATTTGGCAGATTGGAATGGTTTACTGAAACAATGGATTTGGTATTAGTGCAGGAAGCGAAAACTAATAAGGCTAAAAATACTGCTGTTCTTTTCATCTCTAATTCTCTTTTAAGAAAAACAGAAGAGGTTAATTTTCTCCAAACTAACCTCTTTCTGAATTTTTATTTTTTTACAAATTTCAATAACTCTGAGTTGAATTTATCCAATTCTTCGATGAATAAGGCGTGGCCGCTTTTTTCTAAAGGCACCAATGTAGAATTTTTTAATAGAGAATGCATTTGTTCAGCCAATTCATACGAACATATTTTGTCCAATTTTCCGTGAAGAATAAGTGTGGGGATTGTGATGCTTTTCAAATCCTCTCTCAAGTCGCTGTCTCTTAGAGTTTTTAATCCTTCAGCCATTGCAAAAGGTGAAGCTTGTGCCTGAATAGTACCCAACCATGCGCCATAACCTGCAGCAACGCTTGTTTCGTTAGCCGGGAATATCTGACCAAAGTTTTCCAGTAATTGAGGTCTGTTGGTATTGTTCAATTTGATTAATCCGTCGACGTCTTCTTTAGTCCACAAGCCGTAATTGAAATCGGCCCTTTTTGTCCATATTGGCGCCGCTGCTCCGAATAAAGCCAATTTGGAAACGTGAGCCGCTTTATATTTGGCAACATAATGGATTACAGTTGCACCTCCCATTGAAAAACCGCCGATTGTTGCGTTTTGAATATTCAATTTGTCAAGGACTACTTTAATGTCATCTGCAAAAACATCGTAGTTGTATTTTCCTGCTGGTTTGTCTGATAATCCAAAACCTCTCAAAGTAATTCCGATAACCCTGTATCCCTGCTGTGTAAAGTATGCATATTGATACTCATACATTGCATCGCTCAATGGCCATCCGTGGATCAAAACGATTGGCTGCCCTTCGTCAAGATCCGTAACGTGAAGCTTTACATTTTTTTCAACTTCTATATATTCTTCCCTTCCATAAGATGCGGGAATTCTTTTTGTTTGTGCAAACGAAACACTGCTAAATAAGACTGCTGTAAATAAACCGATTGATAAAATTAAATTTTTCATGTTTTCTAAATTTTAAATTGTTATTTTTTTAATAATTTGGTTGTTGTTATTTGATGTTGCAAAGTTGGGATAAAGCGCAGGAAGGGACAATGGATCGTTTTCTCTTTGAACTGCACTTTTTTCCCTTTCTTGGATTTATGACTGGATAAATTCCAAAATGTCTCTATTGATCGTCTCCGCTTCAGTAGTCGGCATACCGTGTGAGAATCCAGGATAAATAATCAGTTTTCCTTTTTTCAAAAGTTCGGCCGCTTTTACAGCAGTTGTTTCATAAGGCACGATCTGGTCGTCATCACCATGCTGAACCAATACAGGAACATCAATACTTTTAAGATCTTCAGTAAAGTCAGTTTCAGAGAAAACTTCGATACAATCGTATTGCGCTTTAATGCCGCCCATCATTCCCTGTCTCCACCAGTTGTCTTGGATTCCTTTTTTTACATTGGCGTCTTCACGATTGTAGCCATAAAAAGGAACAGTCAGGTCTTGGTAAAATTGCTGTCTGTTATGTAAAGTATTGTATCGGATATCATCAAACACAGCCAATGGCACACCATTTGGGTTTCTATCGTCTGCAATCATATACGGAGTAATTGCACTGATCAGAACCACTTTTGATACACGGTCTTTTCCGTACTGGGCTGCGTAGCGCAAGGCTTCTCCGCCACCTGTTGAATGCCCAATATGAATTGTATTTTTAAGGTCTAAAAACTCAGTCAATTCAGCTACATCCTGTGCGTAAGTGTCCATGTCGTTGCCTTTATATGTTTGAGTGGATCTTCCATGGCCTCTTCTGTCGTGTGCGATAACTCTGTATCCCTGGTTTAGGAAAAACATCATTTGAGCATCCCAGTCGTCAGATGACAACGGCCATCCGTGGTGAAAGATAATTGGCTGTCCTGCTCCTAAATCTTTGAAATAAATTTCTGTTCCGTCTTTTACTGTAAACTTGTTCATGTTTTTTATATTTAAATGTTACTGTTATTTTGATAAGGCAAAGTTGAGATTAATCTGGACGTCTATCAATGGATGGCTTTCTCTTTGAACTGCACTTTTTTCCCGTACTTTAATTTTTTTTTTTTGAAGAATGCCATTTGTCTTTTAAGTCCACTGTCTGTTTCAATCTGATGTGAAGAATAACCGCAAGCAAGACTTTCAAATTCTACTGGGATTATTTATTTTTCATTACAAGAAGAGCCTTGTCTTTCTCCACAATGTAAGTAGCAAGCTCCGAAGCTTTAACATGGCCTATATTTCTTGCTGAATGATTCTTTCCGGCGGGAACAAAAAGTACGTCACCAGCTTTAAGAATAATGGGTTTTTCTCCTTCAATCTGATATTCAAATGTGCCTTCCAGCACATAAATCAGTTCCTCACCCGGATGGTTATGCATCCCAAAAGCGGAATGTGCTTCGAAGTCTATCCGAGCCTGAATAGTTCCATATCCCGAAACCGAAATATCATGTCTTTGCAGATTGGTGCGGCTAATTCCTGACTGCTGTGCAAAAGCGGTTTCTGGAGTTAAAAATGCAGTCAGGCCTGCGAAAGCAACAGCTCTAATAAAAAAATTTTGTACGTTTTGATCTGTTTATTTTTTAATGTTAATTAATTTCTTTTGTTATTATTTTTAAATGTACTCCAAATATCCAAGCTGTTTTTTCGTGTTCCTGCATCGATCCAGTGGTGAAATCGCTAGTTCCTAAATCCTCATAATCATTGTCAAAAAGATTGATGTCTGCTCTTAAATGGTTGATTATAGTTTCGTGTGCAGAAAGGAGTTCGCTTATTAAACTCTGGCTGTCATTTTCAGTCGGAACGTTTTCAGTTAGACGACCCAGTTCCAAAAACGCTTTTAAAGTTGCAGGCACCAAATGACCCAAAGTGCGGATACGTTCTGCAACAGTATCAATTGTTTCAGCTATTTGATTTGCCTGCTCATCAAATAGTTTGTGCTTGTCATAGAAATCATTTCCTTCGATGTTCCAATGTGCTTGTTTCGTTTTCGTGTGGAGTACAGATTCCTCGGCAAGTATTTTTGATAATTCCAAAGCCACATTTTGGCGGTTGTTTTCCGATATTCCAATATTGGTTTTCATAATTAATTAGTGTTTTTTATTTGATGATGCAAAGATTCTCCAAAACCCGTGACGCATCAATGGACGCATTTCTCTTTGGACTGCACTTTTTTCCTTTATTGTAAAGAATGTCCATTGCAATGTTTTTCAACCATTTTCATGATTGCTATAGCGCTTGGCAAACCTAAAAGTTTAATAAGGGGTAAACTATCTTTATAGGTAAATTAATATTTCTAAAAGGTCAGACTTCCCTATAAAGATTTTCTCAATTAAACAGCGCTTATCGTTTACTGCTGCGAAGATTATCACAAGTTCCGGAAATATAATGGACACATTTTTCTTTTGGATACGCTTTGCTTTTATTTGATAAAATCGCCAGCTGGAGCCTTTTTAATGATTTGCATAAAAAAAGCACGGCTTGAATGCCGTGCTTTGTATAGTTAAAACTGTTTTCTAAATGAAATTGGGGACAGTCCCGTGTTTTTTGTAAAAAAACGAATGAAATAAGCATCGTCTTCATAATTCAGGCTATAGGCAATTTCTTTAACCGTCATCTGTGTATGTGCCAAGAGCCTTTTGCTTTCAAGAACGATTCTTTCTTTAATAATATCGTTGGGAGTCCTCTTGCTGACAAGTCCGATTTTCTTGCTGAGATTCTTGGGAGTCACAAATAGCAGATCGGCATAATCCGCAACCGTATGCAGAGTCCTGTAATGCTGTTCGACAAGTTTGCTGAATTTCCGTAAAAACTGCACATCAGCCTGCTGGCTTTCTTCAGCTAATCGGTGCTGGTGTTTCCAGATACGGGTCGATTTCAGTATGATGAGCTTTAACAGTATACGAAGCATTTCCTCAGTGTTTGCATCCTCATTTTTCATTTCAAATTGAATTTCCCTGATTATTTTCTGAATATCCTCAGATTGATTTTCGTCCAAAGCAATGAATGGAATTTCAAATACATTATTATACAAAATTCCGTCGCAGGCTACTTCCTGATCGTGAATTTCTATGCAGTAGAAATCCCTATTGAAATGCAGTAATTGGCCATCTTTAGTTTCGCAAGGCTTTATCACCACTTTGGGATTAATAAACAGCAAGGAATCAGATTTCATCTCGATCTCCTGGAAATCAACTTGTATAATGGCATTTTTTGGCAAAAATAAAATTTTGATATGCTCTTCCACAGAATCAAATCGGCCGTCTTCAAAGGATTGTTTTGTGAATTGTAAATTGCCGAACTGTTTATACGAGAATTCTTTTAACATGTTTTAATTTTAACTATCAATTGTTTAATCTTTCTATACTTATGGATAGCGCTGCTATCCGGCATATTTTATTATTGCTTAGCAGTATAATAAATAAGTAAAAGTATTGAAATTCCTATCCAAAAAAGCAAGCCAGCCAGATAAAATTTCACATAGTGCCCACTTACTTAATATTTGATATTCAATATAAAAATACAATAGACTTTCATCGCAATTGCCGCATAACTGATTCAGAGTTTGGTCCATTCTTTTTGCAATAGCTTAAATATTAGGATAATTTTCATTCTATATAAATTTATTATCGTAATATTGCAATATAAATATAAGACAATGGGAGCAACAAAAACAGATCATTTTACCGAAAGCCAGAACGAGCTGGCTGTTTTAGCAAAAGCGTTAGGGCATCCTGCCCGTATTGCTATTATGGAATATCTATTAAAAGTGGATGCCTGCATCTGCGGGGATATTGTAAATGTACTTCCACTTTCGCAGCCTACAGTTTCTCAGCATTTGAAAGAATTGAAAAATGCAGGGCTAATCAAAGGGAGCATCGAGGGGAATTCTATTTGCTACTGTATCAATGAACCCGGGCTTGAGAAGATAAAAGTTTTTTTTGAGCATATATCAGATCATTTGGCAAACAAGCGAAACGAATGCTGTTAACTGTAAAAATATGGAAATAAGAAAACTTTCACCTCAAGACTGGGATCAGGTAAAATTAATCTATCAAAAAGGAATAGACACCGGCAATGCCACTTTCCAGAACAGCGCACCTTCATGGGAAGAATGGGACAATTTACATCTGGAATCCTGCAGAATTATAATACAGGATGATAATATTATAATCGGCTGGGCAGCTCTCTCTCCTGTTTCTTCCCGCTGTGTTTATGCAGGGGTTGCGGAAGTGAGCGTATATGTAGATTCTTCCCATTCAGGAAAAGGAATCGGGCTTACCCTTTTAAATGAGCTTGTCAGACAGAGTGAAGAAGAGGAAGGAATCTGGACACTTCAGGCAGGAATATTTCCTGAGAATAAGGCGAGTCTTCGCATTCATCAAAAAGCAGGTTTCAGGATACTTGGAATAAGGGAGAAAATCGGAAAACAAAACGGTATCTGGAGAAATACCGCGTTTCTTGAAAGAAGAAGTTCCGTTATTATTTAATAAAAAAATATAGTATAACTAAATATAAAAAATTATGAAACTTTCAGAAATTAAAGAAGTGCTTAAAACAGTGGAAGCTGTAAATTTTCAGCTGCCGGACGGCACATTTGTACCGGAATATTTTCATGTAACGGAAGTAGGCTTGGTTACCAAAAACTTCATCGACTGCGGCGGTACGGTAAGAAAGGAAACTGTTGTGAATTTCCAGCTTTGGGATGCCAATGACTATGAGCACAGGCTGAAACCTCAGAAACTGATCCACATCATTGAGCTTTCAGAAAAAGTATTGGGAATTGAAGATCATGAAATTGAAGTGGAGTACCAGAACACTACGATCGGTAAATACGATTTAGATTTTAACGGGCTGAACTTCATTTTGCTTAATAAACAGACAGCATGTCTTGCTCAGAAACAGTGCGGTATTCCATCTGATAAGCCTAAAGTGAAATTATCTCAGTTAAATACTGATAATGCCAATTCATGCACTCCGGGCGGCGGATGCTGCTAACTTTTAAATAGATAACTACTAAACCATTACATTAAAAAACTATGTTATATCCGCAAATTGAGAATACCGTTAAATCATTTGATTTTAGGCAGCTCTCTAAAGACCGCAAAGCAGTCCTGCAGCCATTAATCGACTTTATTCAGACTAAAGTGGACAGTAAGCTGGATACCAGACTAAACCTTATCTGCACACACAATTCAAGAAGAAGTCATCTGTCGCAAGTTTGGGCACAGACTGCGGCTGCCTATTACGGCATAAAAAATGTTTCCTGCTATTCAGGAGGGACTGAAGCTACTGCCCTGTTCCCTATGGCTGCCCAGACACTTCAGGATTCGGGATTTAAGATTAAGACTCTTTCAGAAGGATCAAACCCAGTTTATTCAATAAAATATTCAGCTGATGAACTTCCTGTCATCGGTTTTTCCAAAACCTATGATGATGACTTCAATCCTGAAAGCGGATTCGCTGCAATTATGACCTGCTCTCAGGCTGATGGCGGATGCCCGTTTATTGCAGGTGCCGAGAAAAGAATGCCGATTACCTTTGAAGATCCAAAAATTTCTGACGGAACGTCTCAGCAGAAAGAAACTTATCTGGAGCGTAGCCTGCAGATAGGAGCTGAAATGTTTTACGTATTCTCACAAATAAAAAAATAAAATGTCAGCAGATAACTGTACACCAGTCGTCGGACGCAAAAAATTAAGCTTCCTTGACCGATTTTTAACCCTTTGGATCTTCCTTGCTATGGCTATAGGCGTAGCAATAGGATACTTTATTCCTTCAAGCGGGGATTTTATCAATTCCTTCTCCAGCGGGACAACAAACATTCCATTGGCAATAGGACTCATCCTGATGATGTACCCGCCGCTGGCAAAGGTAAAATATGAGCAGATGGGGCAGGTTTTCAAAAATACAAAAGTCTTGGGAGCATCATTATTCCTAAATTGGATTGTAGGCCCTGTCTTAATGTTTTTATTGGCGCTGCTGTTTTTGAACGGATACCCAGAATACATGATTGGGGTAATCCTTATTGGTCTGGCACGCTGCATAGCAATGGTTGTGGTATGGAATGATCTGGCAGACGGTAATAGGGAATATGCTGCAGGACTTATTGCACTTAACAGTATATTTCAGGTGCTGTTTTACAGCGTCTATGCTTATGTCTTTATAACCATCCTGCCTCCCTATTTTGGATGTGATGGATTTGAGGTAAACATCAGCATTGCACAGATTGCCGAGAGTGTGGGCATCTATTTAGGGATTCCTTTTGCGTTGGGGATCATAAGCCGTTATACTCTGACAGCCCTGAAAGGCTCTCAATGGTTCAAAAACAAGTATATGCCTTTAATCTCGCCAATTACTCTTATTTCTTTACTCTTTACAATCATTGTAATTTTCAGTCTAAAGGGAGAACTGATTGTTCAGATTCCTACGGACGTTGTGCGCATTGCCTTGCCGCTTGTGATTTACTTTACTTTGATGTTTATCATCAGTTTTTTTACAGGAAAATATTTTGGCGCTGATTATTCACAAGCTGCATCTATGGCTTTTACCGCTACGGGCAATAATTTTGAACTGGCAATTGCCGTGGCAATCGGTGTGTTTGGTATAAACAGCGGGCAGGCATTTGCTGGAGTAATAGGACCTCTTGTAGAAGTGCCGGCTTTAATTGCATTAGTAAACCTTGCATTCTGGTTTAGGTCAAAGTATTTTTAAAAACCGCTAAGAATTCGTAATTATTCTTACGCAGCCTTCTGCAGAAAACAGACAACAAAATCCACAGATTTAGAAATAGTGTTTATACTTTTTATATTGTAACTGCTGTTTCTGAAAAAGTGTTTGTTATTTAATAAGACATTGGATAAAAACAGTATGTTTTTTTGATTATAAATTAAAATAAGCAAAAATAAAAGGCATCATGATATTCGAAAAAATAATTCAGACAGACGGGCCAAAAACTACATTGCTGATTCGTTTTATAGCTGGCATTGCCTTCCTTTCAGAAGGCATTCAAAAATATTTATTTTCTTTCCTTCTTGACGCAGAGCGCTTACAAAAAATAAGCTTGCCAGAATCTGAATTATTAGGAATCTTCGAGGGCTGGTTTGAAATATTCTGCGGCATTTCTTATTCTGATCGAATTCACTGCAAAATTAACAAGCATTCCTCTTGTAGCCACAATGATTACAGACATTTACGATGCCAAATGCAAAATATTTATTAATAAATAAAGGCTCTTGGAAAATGGTGCATGTAAGCCGTACCGATCGGGCGATGCTTGAAAATAGTTTCTGTTTATTAAACGTGCCGGGAGGTGGTCCATGGCAGAATTTGAGTAAAAAAAAATGGAGCATAATGCAAATCTAAAAGAAATTTTTCAAGTATTCATAAAGCTGGGAACTATTGGCTTTGGAGGTCCTGCTGCACATATTGCGATGATGCACGAGGAAGTGGTTATAAAACGTAAATGGATGGCCGAGCAGCATTTTCTGGATCTGATTGGAGCAACTAGCCTTATTCCCGGCCCCAACAGCACCGAGATGGCAATCCATATCGGTTATATAAAAGGAGGCTGGAAAGGACTTCTTGTCGCCGGGTTCTGTTTTATCATGCCTGCGGTTCTTATCACAGGATTTTTTGCCTATTTGTACCGCAGCTATGGACAGCTCCCACAAGTGCAGCCTTTCATTTACGGAATCAAACCGGCAGTCATAGCCATAATTATTGGGGCAGTTTATCCCCTAGCCGTAAAATCGATAAAATCTTTACTTTTGGGTCTAATCGCAATAACTGTCCTTACTGCATCCATTTTAGGAATTAACGAAATTTGTCTGCTGTTTGGATCAGGCCTGCTTGCATCTGCTGTTTTTTACATTCAAAAAATGAGAACAGACAAACTGCAAAGTTTTACTCCATTTGCCTTGATGGCTATACCTCAAACTGCCTTTTGGTCAGGGGTAGATTCTAAACTTTTTTTAATCTTTCTTAAAATAGGTGCCATTCTTTACGGAAGCGGATATGTTCTTTTTGCCTTTTTAGATACAGAACTCGCTGCAAAGGGGCTGCTCACAAAACAGCAGCTTATAGATGCCATTGCAATTGGCCAGTTTACGCCCGGGCCGCTGTTCTCATCAGTAACTTTTATCGGCTATCAGATCAATGGTCTTTCGGGAGCGGCAATCTCAACCATTGCAATTTTTCTGCCGTCTTTTATTTTTGTTGCCCTGCTTCATCAGCTGATGAAAAAATTGCGCACTTCAAAAGGACTGGTCGTGTTTATGGATGCTGTTAATGTGGCTTCTATAGCGCTTATCGCTGCCGTATGCCTAGCCATGGCAAATGAAGCCATTACCGATTGGCGTACTATTGCAATTGCCGCTATCAGCTGCATTGCCATTTTTAAGCTAAAAAAAATAAACAGCGCCCTAGTGGTTATACTGGGCGCTGTTCTAGGCTATTTTTTGGCTTATCTGTAGCTGTGGCACAAAGGCATAAAAACTAAATATTGTGTGCAATAATGTCTTAATAAATGCCTTGCTTTTCAAGTATCTAATCTGCAGTGCCAAAAATATTCCTTTTTAAACGATGAACAATTGTCCTGCTAAAAAAGTTATAAACAAGCGTCCCTGCAGAGCAGCAAATAAAAACAAAATCACCAGGCTGCAAACTTAAATCCAATCCCTAATTTTAGCCCGCTCTATTTCTTTATTGCGAGCGGCTTTATAGGGCTTTGCCGGGAATCCCAGCTTCAAAATGAAGGGCTTAGACCATAGGCTTTTTGCAATGCCTATATGCCTGCTATAAATAAGTGCGGCTTCTAATTCTTTTTCTGCTGTCCTGGAGCATAGGCTTTCGCGCTTTTATCCCCCGTCATTTTTTTTGCCTGCCCTGGAGGCACCTTGCCTGAGGAGGTATGGATATGCGCACTGCAGCCGCTAAGCAGTAAAGCAGCAAGCACAGACAGGACGCTCCCGAGTATTTTATTTTTTCGGTTTTGCATAAAAAGTTTTTTTTTGATGGTTACAAGACAAATATACCCATTTTTGGAATACTATTAAAGAGAAATACTAAAGCTCTAAAAAACTTCAACCCACACATGCAAGATTAACTTCCAGCATTAGCGAGCCTCTTTTCCATTTCCAATTGCAGCGTCCAGTTATTAAAATATTTTGACATTCAGATGCTATGTTAATATCATTTTCCTTAATATTCCATTAAGACATCCTACACATGCATAATTAACATACTAAACCAATTTTGAAATGCGTTATTAATTAACTAACTTAAAAAAAGAAGAAACTAATGAAAAAAGCAAACACCAAATGTAGAATTTTCCTTTTGGCTTCATTATTTACCCTATTGCTTACAGGGTGCAGCAGTGATGGTAATAATGGGCCGCAGACATCAAAAGTAAGCGTGCGAATGACAGATGCACCGGGTGATTACGATCAGGTAAACGTTGAAGTATTGGACGTTAGAATTAAAAGCAGCTCTGAAACTGGCGAAGATGGCTGGGTTAGTATAGGAAATATTAAACCGGGAATATATAATTTATTGGATTTAACTGGCGGTGTAAATGTGCTTTTGGCAGAGAACGAAGTTCCATCTGGATATTTAGGCCAGGTGCGATTAATTCTTGGAGATAAGAACACTGTTGTTAAAGACGGCGTGACTTATCCTTTAAAAACGCCAAGCGCGCAGGAGTCTGGCTTAAAATTAAAAGTAAACCAAACTTTGACAGCTGGCGTAACGTATGATTTTTTACTTGATTTTGATGTCGAGCATTCCGTTGTTGTAGAAGCAGGCGGTTCCGGCGGCTACAATCTGCATCCTGTAATCAGAGTGTCCACGGCTGCTGCATCTGGGATTATCAAAGGAATAATTACGCCTTTCAGCTTCCAGTCTGTAATATCGGTTCAGGTTGGGGACACAACTGTTTCGGCTTATACAGATGAATCGGGAGCGTTTCAGCTAAACGGTATCGCGGCTGGGACGTATTCTGTAACCATTACGCCAGATGCTGCTTCGCAATTGCCAGCTTTGGTTGTTCCTAATGTAGTGGTCGTGAATGGCCAGATTACTAACATGAATACCTTAACACTAAAATAATAAAAGAGAAAAACAGCTAATACTGCTTGTTATTTTTTTAAGCAAAAATGCGTTAATTGAAATCAATTGGCGCATTTTTTACATTTGCCTCATCAAATTTGACACCTTCTCTGCTACAAAAGCTAATGCAAATTTTATAGATGTTTCGATTTTTAAATTTAGATGCAAATAGCACAATTTTCATCTCAAAAAGTTTTAGATTGTCTGTTACAAATAATAAAAATGTCTAAGAACAACTTGTTAAGATATGGGGTATTTTAATAGATTTTTGATCAATCCCGACAGGACATCTAAACCAATTAAGATATAATATTTGTAGTTCGATAACTTAACAGGATATGAACACCTTGAATGAGCTAAACAAAAATTAACATCTTTCAAAATAGTGCTAAAATAATTATCAGCGGTTAATTGTAGAATATAATTTAGAATTTTGCGAATAATTTCATTAACTGTTGTCCTATATAAATGTATTACTTGTCCAACTGCTACCAACAAGTGGTTATTCCTGGCATATAAAGGCATTATATCCAATCCAAATTTGGTGCAAATTCGTCAGCCCGTAAGGTGATTTTTTGTACTTTAGTACCAATATTGAAATGTATGGAACCAATCGATCCAAAATACAATAGCTATAGAATTCCCAGCACAAAAGAGTTTGAGGATGTTTTTACCCATTTTTATTTTGCTAAAAACAATACCCAAAAGGCGGTAGCAAAAACGCTGCTTCCAAACTTTCAAACCATTTTCGTGTTTAGTTTTGGCAAACCGGTTTATTTTAAAGCAAACCAAGGGGACGAAATAGAAGTTGGACGTTATCTATTTTTAGGCCCTGTCAAGCAGGCTCTCCCATACAGATTAGAGCCAGGTTCTGAAATCTTGGTTATTAATTTTAAGGACGACGCATTTTACAGATTTTTCGGAAAAGTAATCTTAAGCGGCCATGTACCATTCAATCCGGATGACTTGGGCATTGAAAACTGCTTTTCTGCCTTATGGGAGAAATTAAGGCAAATTGATGATCAAAATGACCGGATTAATTTCATCCTTGAATTCTGCCGGCCGTATTTGGCCGCAAAAAACAGTACATCAGAACTGCTGGTTAATTTTAAGGCCAGCATCTACAACCCCATTAAGTCTGTTGCGCAGCATACCCAGCAGAGCGAAAGAAGCATTCAATCGCATCATAAAAAAATTTTTGGATACAGTGCCAAGGAAGCAAACAGATACCATCGCTTCTTAAATGCAGTCGAACTTATTCAAAATACGGTAGCAGGCAGCAGCAGCGTTGAATGGTTTCAAGTCATTGAACAGTGCGGCTATTATGACCAAAGCCAGCTTATACACGATTTTAGACATTATCTGAATCTCACTCCAAACCAGTACTTGAAGCTCCAGCAGGACATCTGCAACCCGGTATCATAATCTGTGCTTCGTTTTCATACAATTTTACCTCCAATATCCCTTCTACTTTTGTCATGTTAAATCATATAAAAGTAAAGAAAATGAAACATTTGATTATTTATGCCCATCCCAACCCGGAAAGTTTAAGCGGCCATTTCAAGAACATATTGGCTAAACATCTTCAGGAAAATTCCCATGAAGTGGTAGTAAGGGACCTATACGAATTAAATTTTAGTCCCAGCCTTTCGCTCTCCGATATGTATGGGCAGCGAAAAGGGCAGGTAACAGATGACGTAAAGGAAGAGCAGCGCCTAATAGAATGGGCAGACTGCATATCATTTATACACCCAATCTGGTGGACTGGCCTGCCAGCGATTATGAAAGGTTACATTGACAGAGTTTTCAGCTATGGATTTGCGTACCGCTACGACCAAGGCGTCCAAAAAGGGCTTCTAAAAGGCAAGCAGGCCTTGATTATCAATACCCATGGAAAATCCCATGAAGAATACAATGCCATAGGCATGGACAAAGCGCTATCTCTCACCTCAGATACTGGCATATACGGCTATTGCGGATTTGAAATAAAAAACCACTTCTTTTTTGAAAAAGCCGACAGGCCCAGTCCTGAAAATATTGAAGGGTGGACCAGACAAATCTTATCGTCGATTTAAAAATAAGACTGTGATGAAAAACAGAACCAGAAAAAGGTTGTTTAAAGGGATGGCTTGAGTCTTGATGCATCAATTGAGAACTGACTCAAGTATCTGAAGATCGAATCTGAAAGATACCCGTCCAAAAAACTTAATGCATGCGATGAGGATGAAAGACAGCAATCAGCATTTAGGCAGCGAACTCCTCCAAAGAGACAGCGACAAAATGTTCAGCCCATAAATCCAAGTGTGATGTATGTCAATTTAATTTCGTGATGTAGGTCATCTGCTGTGAAGATTCAAAATCTGAATTTTACATCAAATTAAAAACAATAAAAAATGCAATCAAAACAACTTAGAATCGGTATAGTTGGTACCGGTATGATTTCAAATATAACAGCCCAGGCAATCAATGCGGCATCGAATGCTGCGATTTCTTCAATTTCTGGAAGGGACCCTGAAACACTGAACAATTTTGCCGACCAGCATCAAATAGCTTCCAGATACGATGACTGGAAAAAAATGATTGCCTCGAGTGATGTCGACGCCGTCTATATAGGTGTTCCGACTTCTGCCAAAGAAGAGATTGCAATTCAGGCCGCCAGAGAAGGAAAGCACATACTGGTGGAAAAGCCCTTTGCGGACTTTGAGTCCCTTAAGCGCATCTCGGCCTCTGCCAGGGAAAACAAAGTAGCATTCATGGATGCCACCCACTTCACCCATCATCCGAGAACCAAAAAAATTCAGGAAAATGCAGCCGTACAGATTGGAACTATACAAGGAATCCACACCTCTTTCTTCTTTCCGTTTCTTGACCGCACAAACATCAGATACAATACGCAACTGGAGCCTTTAGGCGCTATCGGTGATATGGGGTGGTATGTTGCACGCGCTATAGTAGAATATATGCCCAACGCAAGCGAAATATTGGATATCAGGACTTTCATACAGCGTGATCCGCAAACCAATGCCATTTATCGCGGTTCTGGGATGATTAAATTCAAGGGCAATCCAATCTCAAACTGGGATATAGGCTACAATGCAGGGGTCTGCATTATGGATTTGGACCTTCTAGGTACTGAGGGCCTTATAACTATGGATGATTTTGTTCTGGACTGGTCAAAAGGATTTGCCTTTGATGATAAAAACCATATCGCGGGCTACACTCTTCGCAAAGGAATGGCAACCCCTAAAGAGTTTGAATATGTTGATTCCCCGACCGGCAAGGCCCAAACCGTTCACATGATAGAAAATTTCGCGGAGCTTATTTTTGAAGAAAACGGGCAAACCATCGAATCGGTGATAAAAAAAGCTGAAGATACCCAGTTTATATTGGATAGTATATCTAACAGCATTCAAGAGTAATAAACCATACTAAGCTTATCCCTTATATGCCCCATTTAATCTGAAATATAACTGAATGAGGATCAAGAAGTCATCCAGAATACGTATGTAGGAATCAGAATCTTATTGGCAGAGGGAAATTAGTTTAAAAAAAAGCAATAATGGAAAAAACTTCAGAGATAACAATCGTTGCAACAGCAATTGCCCTTCAGAATGAAGAACTAAATCTTCGCCGCGAACAAGAAAAGCTTGTCACTGAGACATTAAAGGAAAAAGGATGCATACGATATGAACTGCATCAGTCAAAAGATGATCCCAGAGTACTGGTTTTTGTTGAAACATGGGCCAGTGAAGAAGATTGGAGAGCCCACATGCAGGGCGAGGCAATAAAAAAATTCCAAGCCAGTGGCGCTGCCAGATGGATTGCAGATTTCACGCTGTACAGAATGACCAAAATAGCAGGGTAAAATTCAAAGATGCCTATAAATGAAAAGCTGGAGTGTACACTTCAGCTTTTTCATTATATTTGGCCAATTAATTTTTCAATCGCATCAAATACCATGGAAGAATACTATAGCCTGCTGAGAAAACACATCGAGGAGGTTAACCCCTTAACCGATCTGGAATGGGAAACAATAGCTGCATGCTTTGTATATAAAAAACTTCGAAAACATCAATTTCTCGTGCAGAAGGATGAATTGGTGCATTACAAAGCCTGGATAATTAAGGGGCTGTCAAAAACCTATGCCATTGACAGCGAAGGCAAAGAGCTTATACTGCAGTTTGCAATGGAACAATATTGGACCAGCGATTTCAAGGCCTATCAAAACAAAACGCCGGCCACTATGTTTATCGACTGCATCGAAGACTCCGAATTTTTCTGCATCCGACTTGAGGACAGGGAAAAGCTTTGCCATGAAATACCTGAAATGTCAAATTTCTTCAGAGTGAAATCACACTACGGATACATTGCCTTAGAACAGCGCATCATGTCGCTGCTGAACGAAACAGCCGAGACCCGTTATAATAATCTTGTAAAAAAATTTCCTCATCTGGTTCACCGAGTACCTAAAAAACTTCTGGCTTCTTACTTAGGGATGACAAGGGAGACACTGAGTAGGCTTAAAGGATAGCAGGTGTGATTTAGGTCACTTTAAAATATTGATATGCCTCATCTTTCAGCATTCTTAATTGTTTAAAATTTGTAAAGTTAATTTTAAACAATACAAATATGAATACAATCAAGTATTTTCTGCTATCTGCGTCAGTTTTATTATCCGCGCATGTTTTTGCACAAAGCAAATTGGAAGTTGTTGCTGAATTCCCTAGCGAAAGGCCTGGGAATATTGCCGTATCCCCTGAAGGGCGCATTTTTATCACTATGTCTGCTTTGGTCAGTTCAAAGCATATGGTCAGGGAAATACTATCGGACGGATCTACAGTTCCGTTTCCCGAGGAAGAATGGGTAATGCAGCCCAATTCCAGCAATAAGGGCGTCAGCGGCACTATAGGGATCCAGGTAAGCAGCGATAATATGCTTTGGGTATTGGATATGGGAAACCCGGGCGCAGCGCTAAAACAAAATCCAAAGCTGATCGGCTGGAATATTGCCACGAGAAAGCTGTTTAAAGTTTTCATAATTCCAGATACGGTCCTCACTGCAACTTCCTTTCTTCAGGACTTTATCATCGACATGAAAAATGGCACCGCAGTAATTGCCGATATGACCAGTTCAATCGGCGGCCAAATCAACCCGGCTCTGATTATTGTAAACCTGAATACAGGTTTTGCCAAACGCGTTTTACAGGACCACCCTTCCTTTTTGCCAATTAGCGACCCGATTATTGTCGATGGCATAAAAGTGATCCATAAAAAGGCAGACGGCACAGCCATGCAGCCACGAAACGGTCTGAATCCAATTTCAATAGACAAGGAAAATAATTTTATATATTTTGGAGCCATGGGCGCAAAGAAAATTTATAAAATCCCCTCCTCAGTGCTGGCTGACGAAAGCCTCTCCAATGAATCGCTCGCAAAATACATTTCCTTTTATGCCGACAAGCCAATTTCAGACGGATTTAAAGTCGGTGAAAATGGCAATATATATGTAACTGACGTTCAGGAAAATGCTGTAGGAGTAAGCAGTCCGCAGGGATATAAAAAATTATTAGCAGACAAAAGGCTTTCGTGGCCTGACGGTGTGGCCCTATATAAAGGATACTTGTATATCGTAGCCAATCAGCTGCACCATCTGCCATTGCTTAATAATGGAGTAGATGCAAGCAGAACGCCGTACTACGTTTTCAGAATGAAGATAGATTAAAAATGTATTTTTTGCATTCGCTTTTGGCAACCCTGCATTCCGGTCATTGAAAGCTGGACTTCATATCTTATTACACAAAAAGCTAAGGCGAATTTTACATATTCCCTTCACTTTAATGATGAGATTATATAAAATAAAGTGGCTAAAATGGACTCTTAACTTTATCTATATTTTACGTTAGCAAATCAATTAAAACTCAAACTGAAATTTATAGAGCTAAAGAAAGACAATTCTGCTTTACACAGTACAATCATTTCATATCCTCTGAAATATTTGTAGAATTGAATATTGCTTTACCACCCCATCAAGCATTTTCTTAATAATCCCAAAAACTATCATCACGCACCCCGCCCCCAAGATGATAATTACATAAACTCCGCGCTTTTTCCTGTAAGCTTAAATCGAGCTAACCTGCTAATTTTAAGCCTGCTAATTATTAAAATCAAAAACCATGGAAAACACGCATAACTTCAGCCCCGAAGAGCTCCAAAACTGCCCATACCACCAGATGCTGGCCGCTCAGGATAATAAAAATAAAGATGCCAGGCGCGAGAACACCGGAGACTGGGGCGATATCGATGAGACAGATGAGGCAGGCACTGACCCTGACCGCAATGAAAAAAGCGGCAGCGATGACCCGACAGATGCCCGCTCGGGCAGAAGTACAAACACCTAACCTTTTGCAAAAAGAATTATTAATTCAAAATCAAGTATCATGAGCGACGACTTAAAAAACAAAGGACAGCAGGACCGCTCCCGCATCAATATGAACGAGGACCACGAGGTCGCGTATTGGACAGAGAAATTCAATGTCAGCCGCGAAGAGCTCGAAAGGGCAGTAGATGAGGCAGGCAGCTCAGCCGACGCCGTAGCACGCGTGCTCCGCGCAAAATAGCACTAGCCAATAAAAAGAACCTGATCCCCCGCATGCCAAAAGATGTTTCGGGGATTTTTTGCCTGAATGATACAGTACATCTAAGAGTAAAACAGCCCGAGGCGTCAGGGCTTTATTTACCACTCATTTAAAGACAGCACACATGGGAAAGAAAAAAGATAATAAGACAGCGCAAATCAACACGCTTTTAAAAGCAGGTACGCCAGCAAGCATGCCAGAGGGGATCAAGCCCATGCTGGCAGTTTTGGTAAACGCGCCCTTTGATGACACGCAGTGGAGCTTTGAGGTCAAATGGGACGGCTACCGCTCCCTGGCCTATATAAACAAAGGCGAAGTATCTTTGGCCTCCAGAAACAACAAGCCTTTTACGGGCAAATATTACCCTATCACCCAGGCCCTGCAAAAGTGGAAAAGCAATGCAGTGCTTGACGGGGAGATACTGGTTTTAAAAGAAGACGGAAAGGCGGATTTCAGCGCGCTGCAGAACTGGCGCAGCGAAGCGGACGGGCATCTGGTCTATTATGCCTTTGACATTCTCTGGTACAATGGGATAAACCTCATGGAGCTGCCCCTTACAGAGCGCCAGGCCATTTTAAAAGAAATACTGCCTAAAGATGACGACCGCATACGCCTGAGCCAAAGCTTTGAGGGCGGCATTGATTTTTTTCAGACCGCCAGCGCAATCGGACTTGAAGGGATCATGGCCAAAAGAAAGGATTCCCTCTACATCCCAGAGAGCCGAAACAGGCAGTGGCTGAAGATAAAAGCCCAGAGGCGCCAGGAAGTGGTTATCGCGGGCTATACCCGAAACGAGGACTCCTCCAAACTCTTCAGCTCGCTGCTGCTGGGCTTCTACCAGAACGGAACCCTTCAGTATGCCGGCAAGGTCGGCACAGGCTTTACCGATAAGATGCAGAAAGAAATGATGCAGGAGTTCGCGCCCCTTGTCACCAAGACCATCCCCTTTGCCTCGGAGCCCGATATCAACAAGCCCTCACGATTCCGCCCCAACCCGCCGCATGCAAAGGCGGTCTGGCTCAGACCCGAACTGGTCTGCGAGGTCAGCTACGCCGAGATCACATCCGACGGGGTTTTCCGCCACCCATCCTTTGAAGGGATGCGAAGCGATAAAAAAGCGGCCGATGTAACCTTGGAGAAAGAAGCGGAATCGGGGGCGGTTTTAAAGGACAATGACCCAGAAACGAAGGCACCCGTTACCTCTCCCCTTACCGCCCCAAAAGCAGGCGGTCCAAAGACACTGTTAAACCCGACTGAAGAGACCCAGACCAAAAAGATCAAAGGACAGAACATGACCTTCTCGCACCTGAGCAAAGTATACTGGCCCCAAAGCGGTTACACCAAACGCGATATGTTCAACTATTACTACAAGGCGGCCGAATTCATCCTTCCGTACCTTAAAGACCGGCCATTGTCGCTTAACCGTTTCCCCGGGGGCATAAACGGCAAGAGCTTCTACCAGAAAGACGTGAAGGGAAAAGCCCCTGAGTGGGCAGAGACTTTCCCCTACACGACCAGTGACGGTGAGGGAAAAGAATTCCTTGTAGGCGGGGATGAGAAAACCCTGCTTTACATGGCATCCCTCGGCTGCATTGAGATGAACCCGTGGTTCAGCCGCGTGCAGCATCCCGACAATCCCGATTACTGCGTGATTGACCTTGACCCGGACCAGAATACTTTCGGGCAGGTCATAGAGGCCGCCTGCGAGGTTAAAAACATCCTTGACGCGCTGGACATCACAGGATACGTGAAAACCTCAGGCTCCACCGGCATCCATATCTACATTCCCCTTGGCGCCAAATACAGCTATGACCAGTCCCAGATGTTCGCAAAAATGATCGTTTCGATCGTGCACGGACAGCTATCGGAATTCACAAGCCTGGAGCGCCAGATCAAAAACCGCGGCGGGAAGATGTATCTGGACTTCCTTCAGAACCGTCCCGGCGCCACAATCGCCTGCCCTTATTCGCTGCGGCCAAAACCGGGCGCCACGGTCTCCATGCCCCTGCACTGGGAGGAGGTCAGAAAAGGGCTGGAGATTAAGGATTTCACCATTGAGAACTCCATAGCGCGCATGAGGGCTCAAGGGGATATTTTTAAAGGGGCGCTGCAAAAGGGAATTGACATGAGAAAAGCAGTCGCCAAAGCACAGAGCCTCTTTTTTTAAAGAACTGTCCCTGCAGCTATAAGTTAGAACATTTATAAACCAAAACACCCGTTATGACCACAAGCTATTTCCTTACCGGCTCTTTTAATGATCAGGACAACGATTTTGAAATTGCCATCACCATCCCAGACCAGCATTCCCAAGCTTCATCGGAAATGTACACTCTAGTGCTGAAGGATATTTCCGGCGAACGAAGAACGCTCTGGCAGACATCGCAGCCGGATTTAATGGAGTGCCTGGATGCGCTGGACGTGTTCCTGTCTGAAAATTTTATTGTTCTTTACAGTAAGATACTTACCTCTGCCCAGCGGGATGCCGCTGCTGACAAGGAGCTGGAAGGGTTTATTTTAAACAGGCTTGGATGGTTGGAATAAACTCTCATGGCCGCAGATAATGTGTTTTGGGCATCGGATATGGGAAATCCGGGCGCAGCGCCAAAACAAAACCCAAAGCTGATCGGCTGGAATATAGCCGCGGGAAAGCTGTTTAACATTTTCATAATTCAAGATACAGTGCTCACTGCAATCTTCAGGACTTTATCATCGACATGAAAAATAGCAATGCGGTAATTGCCGATATGACCAGTTCGATGGGCGGCCAAATTAATCCCGCTATGGTTATTGTGAACCTGCAGACAGGTTTTGCCAGACGCGTTTTGCAGGACAACCCGTCTTTTTTGCCAATAAGCTGCCCTATTATTGTCGATGGCGTAAAAGTGATCATAAAAGTCAGACGGCACAAAGCGGGCTCCCTAGCCCCGATAGAAGCGGAAATCCTTCTGCGCCGGAATCCGGCGCAGAATATTACTTCGTCAGTTCGTTATCGCTCATGTGCGGCGGATAGCTTGGACAGCTCAAAAAAATATAAAAAAACAAAACAACTGCCCCATCCAAAGCCTTGACCGGTTTTTGTTTTTTTCCTAATTTTATCCTATGGCCCCAAGAGAGATAAAACGTTATTTTGAAGCCTTCCCGTCTCCAAAGGAGGCGCTGTGGAAGCCGTGGGCCAGAATAACCGATTCGGAGCTTTTTCTCAAGAGCTGCTACTCGGCCATAAACAATTACAAAGGCCCAATTGATAGTTGCCCGGCATTCTGGAACCAGAAGGATTTTATATGAATATAAGGGAAAAACTACAGGGAGCGCAAAATCAAAACCAGAATCCGCGACCGGAGACAGTAAGGCAGGAACCCTAAAACGGAAAAAGCCGGCGGCTTTGTGAGATCCAGCCGAAGACGCAGATCATTAAACGCCTGAACCTGATTTGGAATAACGGGGCTTCACGCTAGTGGCTAGAAAAATAAAAAATTGAGATGCATAGAGAAAAAAGCCAGACAGCCCTTGATATGGGCCGCACCATGAAGAATCTTATCGAAGAATATTACAGCTGCGAAAAAACTGCGCCTCAGGGCATCCCCTCGGCAAGCTATTTTGCAGAAAAGCTTGGCATGGATTATGAATATTTTGAAGACCTGATCTTTAAGCAGAACGGCTTATCCGCAGAAGGCTTCATATCTTTAGAGCTTGCCCGCAGGGCCAGATTAAAACTTTTTGACACTTCAAGATCCATTGCTTTTACCGCCTCCGAACTGGGCTTTAAAAGCACAAGCGGGTTTGAGCGTTTCTTCAAGAGACAGACCGGATTCACGCCCTTTAAGTACAGGGAAATAATAAAAAAGAATTTTACAGGAAGGCGCTGAAAAATCAGCCCTGCATTTCAGTCAATAAATCCCAGTCCTGCTCTTTAATTTCACTATAATCATGGCTGCCGGCTTTAAATAGCATACCCTGACCGGGAAAACAGGGCTAAAGAGCTGCGGGCAAAGGCTTCTTCCTGCTGCTGCAGAAAGCATTAATTCAGTAAAAAAGATCCATCTAATTGCGTAAATTTGCACATCTTGTAAAAAAACCAGACGGATTGTTTTTTTCCACAGACCCGATGCCAGACCCGTATAATGGAGACCATGCTGCTGCTTTGTTATCTGGATCTTGTCTCTTTAAATGAGCTTACAGACTAGAGCAGCCTTAATAAACCAGACAGAAATTATTCCTAGGCATCGGGCAGGTTTCTATATATTCTGGGGCGCTTTTATAAATTAACTTTCAAATAAGGAAAGATTTTTACAGGTCTTTTTTATTCCACTCCCGGGTCAGGACATCATAAAGCAGTTCTTTTAGCCTCTGGAACGAGCTGGGCTTCACAGCATAAATATCAGCTCCCAAAGCATAGCAGATCTTGATGTTTTCTGGCGTGCTGCTGGTGGAGAGCATGACCACTCTCCATCCTTGGAGAACCCCACCTGCATTTCTTAACTGGAATTCCATGCTAAGTTAGCACATGCGGCTGCCGGAAAGAACAAAATGAAGAAGTCTGAATAAAAAAAGCAGCAGACAGCAACTGGCTGGCATCCCACAGCGGGCACCCGAAACGCGCCTGCCTTTTCGAGGATAAAAAATTTTACCGGAAAAGGACGATCACAGGGCTGTAAAAACCCCCTCGGGACCTTCATGAGATTCTTCTTGTGCAGAAAATGGAAAAATGGCCCGCGCAGCACCGCAGGGATAAAATAAACGGACAGCGTCCCGAACCCGGCACCATTTACATACAATTAAACAGCCCGCATCTGAACTGCGGTGCTGTCTTCTGTAAGGATCCCAGCCTTTTCAGGTAAGAATGAACCCTTTCTTATCTCTTGCAAATGCGCTCCAGTCGATCATAAAAACAGCCCACAGCAGCTTTTTAAGCTCCTGAAACGTGGCGGGCTTCACGGCATAGAGATCCGCCCCCAGCGCGTAGGAAAGCTCAATGTTTTCAGGATTCCTGCTTGTGGAGAGCATAATTACCTTAAGGCAGCCAAAAGGCCCCTCTGCGCCTTTTATCTGCCTTAGGCATTCAAACCCGTTTTTTCCGGGCATGTTGATATCTAAAAACAGCAGCTCGGGCATCTGCGCCCCGCTCCCCGAAAGGCACTGCAGAAGCTGCCCTCCGTCGGCGGCCTGTCCAACGGTAATATTCAGATCAAGCTCATCCACTGCATCGAGAAAGAGCAGCCTGTCATCCTCGTCGTCATCGGCATGGAAAATAAACTTATGGTAATTCTGGGGCTCAGACATCGTTTTCAAATTTAGGGCAGTTCAATTAAGGGCAAATGAATCTGCAAAAGTTATACTAAAAAATTAATACAATCCTTGTAATGGGTAAACGATAGAAATATGTCCGCATGCGGCTGGTGAACTGCAAATATAGGGCTAATTTTTCAGAAAATCGCTGCAAATGATGCAAATCTGCAGAGCCTGCCAAAATCCAGCGTATGGCGCCTTTGAATGCAGGAACAGTTAACCTGCGGGTCCAGCGGCAGTAAAAATTACATTTTTCCCCTGCCATAGTATGCCGCTATTGCCGCAAAACTTTCTTCCAAAATTTTAGCCCCGATTGCTTCGCCAGTTCGCTTCGCTCGTGTGCAGTGGAAATACTATGCGCCGGGCGTTCCGGCGCATAGATTGCAACGGATAGCGGGAAAAAGCTCCTAAAAACACACAGTCAAATCCCAAACCCCGGCCTAGTCCCCTTGAAGAGAGACCGCATCTTCAATATGCTCCGCACTAATAAAGGCGGCAATATGCTGCCGGGCATCATTTCTCTTTTCTGCACCAGTCTCAAATGCATTGATGTCAAACTTGGACCATTAAAAGTTTGCCATGGCCATATCAGAAATAGTAGAACAAGCCTCTCACAGGTATTTGCCCCTTCCTGAAAGAAAATGGAAATATTTCCAGCAGTGGGACGATACCTTTTTTTTGCATTGGAGCGTTAAGCCAGAACTCATATCGGAACTGCTTCCGACAGGTTTGGTGCTGGACACTTTTCAAGACAAAGCTTGGATATCACTGGTGGCTTTTGATGTTCATAAAATGAGAATGCATTATATCCCTCGTATTCCCTACATATCCAATTTTAAGGAAATAAATGTTCGGACCTATGTGCTGAATAATGGAATCAAAGGTATTTACATGCTTTCCATAGAAACTAACAAAATTATTGAAGTTTTACTCACCCGAACATTTTTAGAATTGCCCTATAGGAAGTCCTACATCAAAAAATCCATAAATACTTTATTTTCTTCGAATGGCGTGAAGAATTACAAGCTTTTATTCAGCTATAAAAAAATAGGAATTCCAATTATAAAAACGCCGCTGGATTACTGGTTAAACAGAACGACATTGCTTGTACAATGCCACCGGAAATAAACTTTTCCGCCATGACATACATCATAAAGAATGGAATCTAGAAGAAATTGACATTCCTATTACTGAAATAAATTATAATTTCAACAGCATTTCTTTAAATAAACATCCAGAAAAGCTTCATTATTGCCAATCTATCGATGTTCTTTTATGGAGCAGGAAAAGAATTTTATAAATTAGAAATTACGGATTGTAGAGAGCTCTTCCTTGTTTCGTCTATCTGATTGCATTTTAAGGAATCTGAATTCTGTAATGAATAGCGGGCAATGTATAAAGACGGAATTTAATGAACTGCAATACTGTTATGTAAAATACTCTGCCAAAAGAAAATTCCCCGTAAATACGGCTTTGCGTAAAGGCTACTGCAGATCATGGGTAATAATTTTGAATATTTCCTGCTGCTGCCCTTCCATTGATTTTAGCTTGTTGGAGCTCCAGCTCTCTCCGATGTTCGGGATCAATAAGTCGTCTGGTTTAGGAATTTTTGAATCAATTCAATTGCCCCTTGCGGATGGCTCATATGCGGGCAGTGTTCAGTAGCATTCATTTTCTCAAATGTGCTTCCCTTTATTTTTCCGTGGATGTAATGCCCGACTTCTTCCGGGGCAATGCGCGGGCACTGCAGCCGCGACATTGTTAAATTGGAAAGGTCTTCCCTGCTGCCAATAAAAAACGCATTTTTACAGTCTTCTCTCTGCCTGTTATTTTCGCCGGCAGATCCTGCGCATAACCATAGCGCTTTCAGGCCGCAAGAATTGGCAGATAGATCCAAAAAATCGTTCCTTTTCCTGGCATGCTTGTAAAATTGATAGTCCCGTTATGATTCTCGACAATGCGCTTGCATAAGGCCAGCCCTATGCCATTGCCGCTGTACTGGCCCTTTTGGTGCAGACGCTGGAACATATCAAAGATTCGGGCAGAATACTCGCTGTCCATTCCAATTCCATTATCTTCAATTGAAATTAGATAAAAATCACCGCAAGGGGCTGCAGGATCAAAGGCAGTGTCGCTTTTATCTGAAATTATACGGCTGGAAATGTTCACTTCGGGCTTGAGCGCATTAAATTTCAGCGCATTATTTATCAGATTGTAAAACAGCTGGCGCAGCTGGGTTTCAATCCCGGTAACAACCGGAAGCCCATTTAAGTTTACAACGGCTTTTTTTTCTTCAATAATCAGACTCAAATCCTCTAGAGCTTGAGCTGCAACATCATTAAGATCGGCCTCTTTAATAAATTTATCATGATTGTTTACACGGGAATAATTAAGAACATCTGAAATCAAATTTGATAGCCTGCCGGCCGCCAGCGTAATTTTATCAAAATAATAAAGCGTTTTCTGCCCTTCGGTTAAATGTTCTGCCGCCCTTGAGATCATGATCATGATTTTTCGAAGCGGCTCCTGCAGATCGTGGCTTGTTATAAAAGCGAACTGTTCCAGCTCCTTATTTTTAAATTTAAGTTTTGAGTTTGCGCTTTGCAGTTCAAGCTGCATCTTTCGAAGCTCCGAATTATCCTTTAAAGCTTCAACAATCATTTTCTGGGCATTGTTATTTATAAAATAGATAAGCCAGCTCTTAAAAGAGCCGTCTTCCGACTTATTGGGCATAATGGAAACATTATGCCAGATATAAATGCCATCTTTTTTAATTCGGATTTCAGCAGAAAAATCTCTTCTGCTTTTTTTTACATTATTCCATCCTTCCAATATCGGATGCACATCATCATGATGTATAAATGCCCCAAGGCTTTTTTTGTCAAAAATGGCTAGGGGGTTTTTCAGATAAGCTTTGAATGCATGGTTTGATAACAGAACAGTGCTTCTGTCGTTGGCAATGCAGATCAAAACGGGAATTGTATCCACGAGATTTCTGTATTGGTTTTCACTTTCGCCCAGCTTTTCTGAAAGTGCTGCAAGCTCGATATTTTTTTTTCTGATTTCATCATAAGCTGAAATCGGCGGTTCATATTTAAAGTAATCTGCCAGAGCATTTATTTTTGCATCTGAAAGAAGCCCCGGCGAAGAAACCTGATGGCTTAATATGGTTTTTGACTGGCCGCCGGCATAACTGTATCCTATGCTGCCTGATAATTTATCAGCATATTTGTAAGCTTCTGGATTGCATCCCTTTAGATCAACCTGATCGGTAAGCACCGCCTGTATTTCTTTGCGGCCTGCTTTGATGGTATTGATTCCCAAAACAAGCACAGAATTTTTTCCGCTGGCAATTGAGCACCTTGCCACTTCTGAAACTGCAGTGGAAAACCGTGTCTGCGACGCTATGGGCAGGCCGCACATTTCAGCAATTTTCATTGAACGCTTATGAGCCAGTATGAGGTCCATTTCATTGTCAAGACTAATTTTTACAATTTCCTCCATAAAGCTTTAAATTATTTTTCCAACCAATATTGCGGCATCATCGGTTCCTCTCACATTATCCTTATACAGGGCCGAAGCTATAATTCCCGGACTCTGTTTAATTATGGAAGCCAGATCATTAAGATGCAGTCTCGTACGCAGTCCGTCACTGTGCATTATAATAATCTGATGTTTTTGATAAGGGTCGATGGTGCCCTTTATAGTCCGTGGAATATTATGGCCTATAATGCCATTATATGGAGTATAGGTTTTGCTGTCGGGTCCGTCATAGATCCGCGTATTGATATTGCCTATGCCGCAGATATTCCAAGTTTGCGCCTCATAATCGGCAATGGCAACAGTAGCGACAAGCCCCCTGCTTTTTTTAACGTGCTGATGAATATGGCGGAGCACTGCCGCAGGATCAGTTTCTGCGCATTGCTTAAAAGCTTTGACTGCCTGTTCAACTGCTTCGCGGGCCTTTACGCCATGGCCTAATCCGTCTCCAAAAAAAATCTGAAAGCCTTTTCTGGAATATTTGATATGATATCCGTCTCCGCATACCCGTTCGCCCGGATAGTTTACACTGACCCCTGCTATATCCAATCCTGCATTTGAGTTTGGGAATGCGGCATCGGCTTTATCGCAGATCTGAATGTATTGGACAGTTCCCCAGCCGCGTATGGAATAGATCTGAAAATCATTGCTTAATCTTTTAATTGCGCCCATGCCCTGTCCCAATGTGCTGGAGGCGGAATAGCCGTCTTTCATTATCGTGGCAAGATTATCAATGCCACTTCCTTTATCAAGACAGTATATTTCTATCACATTGCAGCTTCCATTGTGATGCGCCCTGTAAAGCAGATCGCCCCCGCCTGCATATTTGATAAGATTGGAAGCGAGTTCTGCGATAATAATGTCAGTTTCCGCTGCCCTGTGCGGCTTGAAGCCTAACTGAAGCGCTAAGTTGTGTATCTCCCTTTTAATGAAAGCGATAAGACTCCTATCGTCAATTTTATAAACGCAAAAGGCACTATCCATTTTTCCATTTTATTATGGTTACGGTTGTGCCGTTTCCCAATTCTGTCTGAATATCGAATTCATTCACCAGCCTTTTTGTGCCAGGAAGGCCAAGCCCCAAACTTTTTCCGGTGCTGTAGCCGTCCTGCATGGCCAGATTTACATCTTTTATCCCTGGCCCTTTATCAATAAAAACCACACGGACACCGAAATCCCGTCCGTTGGTTACAGATTCAATGATAACCCTTCCTCCTCCCCCATATTGAAGAAGATTGCGGACAAGCTCGCTTGTGGCAGTGATCAGCTTGGTCTGGTTTAATATACCCATTCCAATTTTTACGCCGTATTCCTTCACGAGGTTGCGCAACGGAACTACATCCTGCTTTTTTGCTATAAACAGTTCTTCTTTATCGGTTGCTGTCGTCATATGCCTGCTCCTCCTTATCGCCATTGTATATTTTCGCGCGAAGCAAATCCATGCCTTTTTCAACATCTAGGGCGCTTATAACACCATTTAAAGACAGTCCAAGTTCAACAAGCGTAATAGCGACAGCGGGCTGCATGCCGACCACAACAGTCTTTGCGTCCATAATTTTTGACATTACGGCAATGTTTCCTAAAATTCTTCCCATAAAGGAATCGATAATGGAAACCGCCGATATATCAATCAAAACGCCTTTTGAATTATTCTTTTTGATAGCATTTATTAAATCAGATTCAAGATTTTCAGCCAATTGGTCATACAGATCGACCTGTATGGTAACCAGCAGAAAATCTCCCATCTTGAGTATTGGAATTCTTTCCATTTCAGTGATCTTAATTCGTAATTTTTCTTTTCACAACTGTGAGCTGAAGCATATCAAAGGCTGTTTGAAGCGCGCTTGCCAATGAAGCCTTAGTAATAATGCCCGTAAGATCAATTCCTAGATGAACCACCGTCTGCGCAATTTCAGGGCGTATGCCGCTTATAATGCATTCTGCACCCATTAGCCGTGTTGCACTTACAGTTTTTATAAGATGCTGCGCTACCAGGGAATCTACTGCCGGCACGCCTGAAATGTCAAGTATGGCGATCGAACTTCCCGTATCCACAATCTGCTGCAATAAATTTTCCATTACCACCTGGGTTCTGGAACTGTCCAGCGTGCCAATGATAGGAAGCGCTACAATACCATCCCAGACGCGGATTACAGGAGTCGAAATCTCGCTGATCTCATCAATCTGCCTTGAAATGACTTCTTCCCGCCCTTTCATATAGGATTCAAAAGTCAGTATTGCCATATTATCAAGGAGTTTGCTCAACTCTAAATTAGCGCTGTACAATTTTGAAGGATCAGACTCCATTTCTGAAAGAATTTTAGAAGCCGCTTCCTTAAAAGCAATCAGGTATTGGGCATTTTCACGAGGCGAAAAACCGCGTCTGCCCCTCGAACTTGAAATTCCGACCAGCAGATCGTAAACATTTTCGAATTCGTCTGAATCCGCATTTCCATTTGAATGCTTTAAAGCATCCAGCAGAAGGGCAGCGAACTCCTTTGATTCATCTTCTTCCGTTGATCCGTCAGTAGAACCGCTAGCTTGTAAAAGCTGGGACCATTCGTCCAATAATTTGTTTTGGTGCTCTTTCAAGCTTGCCAGGAGACTGTTCTGCATTTGCTGTGATATTTGGATTCCCGTAAATGTAGACAATTAAATCCATCAAATTACCGAATTCAGAAAATACGTGCAAAATTATCCAACTTTAATCAATTTGCATGTGATAAATGGCAGCCCGCAAAAGGAGAAAAATGCCCCAAACGCGAGAATGCCCAAAGATTCGCTGCGGAACACCCCCTTTAAATAGAACGGCAGTAAAAAATTAATTTTTAAGGATAATAAGGTCAATGCAGATACACCTGAAAACTACCCTTGGGATGAGGAGAATTTCCAGAACGAAAACTCGGTCAATAAAGGACAGCAGAAAGGTTCTTCCCGTATGATTCCCGATGAGGCGGCCTGCTTTAGATTATTAATTCTGACAGAAATTATAAGGATAGCAGATCAATATCTGAGGGCTGCTTCAAAATTTACCCGGAACTATCGGACATCAGAGGCCGCTGCAGACAGATATCCGGATGCCAACTGTACGCGCAGCTTGTGGCTTTCACCAATATCTGCTTTAAATTGCATTTTGTTTCAATTCTCTATAATATAATTTAAACTGCCCGTTGGAAGAATAAGCTTGAACCATTGCGTCATCAAAATCTCTGGTGAGATAATCCTTAAAGTATCTGTCGAAATCTTCGAGCACCTGCGGCACTATGAAAATTCTCATGGTGCCACCCCTCAAAGTTGTAAAGTCTGGATAGTTAGCTTTATTCTTTTTCGCAATTTCATACGTCATGCTTCATAAATTATGTGCAGACAATATGCTGGAATACTCCCGCAATGTTTTCTATAGAATTAATATTGTGCTGCAGTGCTTAATAAATTATTGCAGGTGCAAATATGCCGCTTACCGATTTAGCGGCAATAAATTTAAAAATTAGTTTTATATCAGCCTAAATTTATCCGTAATTTTTTGCAGCTTCCGGTGCACTGCACGACATCTTCTAAAATGCTTTCAAACGCACTGGCTTTCAATATCATACTTATTGGCTTGCAAATAGGGGGCCGGACCACCGAGTGGCTAATATGGATCTGGCCGCCGCCCTTTTTATGCTGATGCTTGACTCTTGCTTTTTCATGCTGACTTTATTTTTACAGAAAGGATTACAGCTGCCGCCTCTGCAGACCGGATATTTTGCAGCAGCCCAGGGACTGGGTTTTGGGAGCTAAAGGTTCAATTAACATTTTTTTTAGGCTGGTTTGCCTTACAAATAACCCAGCCCCCACTTTTAAAAAAGATATCTTTCTGCTGTTGGAGGCAGTGAGGAATTAATTTCCAAGGGCAGGTAAATGCTGAAAACAGCGCCCTTTAGCGAACTGCCCTGCGCGCTTATAGCCCCATGGTGGTTATCGGCAATTTTTTTGCATATGGAAAGGCCGATACCCGTGCCTTCAAACTGTGATTTGGAATGAAGCCTTTGAAAAACCCCGAAAATCTTATCCGCTTCTTCAGGAAGAAAACCGATCCCGTTATCGGAGACCGTAATTTTGACATAATCAGCTTCAGCGATAAGGTGATTGCTTAGTTTTTCCGCTTTATCGGCCTTGGCAGCGGTAATTTTAATGACCGGAGTGCATCCTTCCCGCTGGAATTTTAGTGCGTTGCCGATAAGATTGCCCAGCAGCTGGCTTAACTGCAGCGGCTGTCCGGGAATTTCCGGAATATCTGAAATCTCCAAAACGGCCCCCTTTTCTTCTATCAGCAGTTCGAAGTCTGCCAGGATTTCCACGATGATCTGATTGAGATCCACCATTGAAAAGGAACCCGCAGCTTTATTAAGCTGAGAGAATGCAAGGACATCCTGCACCAGCGACTGCATCCGGGCAGCGGATTGCCCGATCTTTCTCAGGTGTTCCTGGGACCTGCTGTCCAGCATAGGGCCTGCCTTGTCCTGGAGCATCTGCGAGAAAATACTGATTTTCCGAAGCGGCTCCTGCAGGTCATGAGAGGCTATGTAGGCGAACTGCGCCAGATCCGCGTTGGAGCGTGCCAGGTTTTCATTTGCCTCTACCAGCATTTCAGTTCTGACTTTTATCAGTTCTTCAACCCTCTGGCGTGCCAAGACCTGTTCGGTAACATTATTGGAAATGGCAATAACGCCCAGCACCTCGCCGCTGCCGTCCCTGTAAGGTTCATAAATAAAGTTCTGGTACACAACCTCTGGAGTTCCGAAACGTATAAGATGCACAGGCATTTCACTGGCCGTGAAGGTTTCGCCGGTTTTAAACACCTGGTCCAGAAGGCCCTCGAGCCCCTGCTCCCTTGCATCGGGCAGTCCTTCAAAGATTGGCCTCTGCATTACCTCTTGCCTGTCTTTTCCCCAGAGATTGACCATATGCTCGTTGGCTATCTCCACTGTATGGGAAGGCCCAAGCATCAGGCACATGGAGACAGGCGCCTGCATGATCAGGCTGCGGAAATTCTCCTGGCTCTGTGCCATCTTAAGCTTGGCGATATTAAGGTCAGTAACATCTGCAGCGGTATTCATCACCCCGTATACCCTGCCCTTATCGTCAAAAAGCGGCGTAAAGCTGTAATTGAAATAAAAGGTCTGCAGTTTTCCGTCCCTCTGCAGGTCAACCCGCTGGTTTTTGGCATGATAAGGCTCCCCGGAATTATAAACCTGCTGCAGAAGCGGGTAGATTTCCTGGCTTTCCAGTTCGGGAAGCACCTCAAAATAGGTTTTTCCAACCAGGTCCCCCCCTTTTCCCCAGGCATCTATAATAGACTGGTTGAGCATCCTGATGCGCATCTGCGGCCCTTCATAGACTCCGATTGGGAAGGGAGCGGCATCAATGAGCGAACGGAGTTCGTCGGCATGGTCTTCATGCTCGGAGCATATAGCGGCAACACCTTCGATCACAGGGCCGTTGCCAAACACCGGAGTGTAATTAAATACGCATAATCTGCCGTTAAGGAAAATCTTTTCCTGCATCGGAAACAGGCCTTCTTGGATAGACTGCAGCGCATCGGTATGCATTATCTTTATAACGGCAGGCCCAAAAAGGCTCCACAGACCGGCGCTCTGAGGCCCTGGCTGCCCTTGACTGGGACGGTCGCTGGGAAAATTCTCAAGGCCGGAGTCATTGCAGAACTGCAGGTGATCCTTTCCCCACCATACAAACATAGGCAGTTTAGAGCACAGCAGCATACACAGGATGCTGCGCAGAGCGGCAGGCCACTGCCCCGGAGGCCCTAATCTGCTCTGGCTCCAGTCGGCCTTTCTCAGGGCGTCCCCCATCGCAGTTTTGGGCACAAAATAGAATTCGTCGTTTAATGGGGATTGGTCTTGAATCATAAAGATCATTTAATTAAATGTAATACAGCAGGCCGGCATCTCAAAGATAGGAACTTTTTTAATTCCCGGCACCTTTTCAGCGCCGCTGAAAGCGCCAATTTATTTGAAGCTAAAAGCGTTTATTTGGAAGCAAGCAGTGCGGTCCTAAGCGCTTCATAAGCATCTTCGAGGGTAATTGTAAGGGTATGGTCCCGGTTTTCAATTTTTGCAATGACATCAGAGAGGATCTGCTGCACGCAGCTTCCATATACTTCTCCTTTGGTCTGCGGGATTTCAAAAGACCCCGACACAATGTGGTCCACGTCGTATAGGATACCCGATATAAGAGTTGCTTCTTTCTCATCCAAAATGCCGGATTCTGACGCGCCCCAGCCTTCCGGGCGTGATACGTCTCCTGCTTTTGCAAACTCCTGCGCCTGAGTTTCAGACCACCTTGGGAGTCTGGACAGCTCTTCGCGGCTCTGCGCATTTACAAGCGCTTTCAGGTTTCCTTTCATCGGCATCCAGCCCTCTATGGTAATCCTGGCAAGATCATAGACCAGATTGATTGTGGTCTGCTCAAAAAAGCCGGGCCCCGAGAAGGCATGGTAATAATTTGCTATAAGGCCCTCATCGTATAAAACCATGGCAGCCACACGGTCGCGCTGATGCTCATTTCTTTTATGGGACACGCCGTAAACCTGAGAATATTTCTGTCCCCCCACAGCATTGATGATATCAAAAAAATGCACCCCGTGTTCCACCATAATCCCGCCTGACACATCCTCATTCCAGAACCAGTGGCTTTCGGGCAGGGATTCATCCTGCGCGTAGTTGTTTACCACAGCGTGGCGCAGCCTCCCCAGTGCGCCGTCCTGTCCTAGCTGGATGACCGCGTTTATAATGGGGTTATAACGGATCATATGGTTAACGGTAATAATCCTGCCGGTCTTCTGCTGCACTCTGAAAATCTCCTCTGCCTGCCGCTCTGTTATGGACAGCGGCTTTTCCAGCAGCACGTGCTTTCCTGCCTGCATTGCGGCGCAGGCCATTTCGCTGTGCAGCCCCGGAGGCGTTACAATGCTTACAATTTCAATTTCCGGGTCATTTACCAGCTCTTTCCAATCACTGTACACCCTGCAGTTTTCAGCTTCCTGAATGTGGGATCCATGGTCTGCAACTGCGGCCACCTGCACATTTTCAAGCTTTGACCACCAGTGGTGCAGGAATTTTCCAAATCCTCCGTATCCTATTATTCCAACTTTATATTTTTTCATCGTAATTCTATATTTATTTACCAATTAATCGGGCAGCTCCGCAATGCTTTTGGGTTCTATTCTTGCCTGCGCATTCATATGATGCCTGTAGTTGCTGGAAGTTTCATAAGCCAGCTTTCTCACGCGCATGATATTTCCAAGCGGGCGGTGCTGGGGCAGGCAGTGGAATGGATTAAAGCTCAGCACATCATCGGCATAAACCCTCCGCTGGGGGCTGAAGGTTTCCTGCGGAGGAAAAGCCAGCTTTGCCACCGGCTGATAAGGGCTTTCATCTTCCGGCCACTGCACAGAACCGTCCTCTACCGGCATTTTTTCCAGATCTGTGCAAAGCTGTGCGCTTAATTCATATTCTGCCATATTGGATCTGAAAAAGTCACCTATAATTTTGGTCAGAAAGGCATTTTCATCCCTATCAATTATTTCATCTTCTATTTTCTTTCCTGCCAGTGACTTTACATTTTCAGACAATGGTTTTACGCTGATTTTTGCCACATAATCCCCGTAACGGAGCGCTGCCATGCTAAAATAGGCATCGCCTAAAATGTGCGGTCCCGGTGCGCTTAATTCGTTTGTCTTATCTGCAAGGCCCACTGCGGCCAGTACATTCTGCATCCCTACAGCGGCTTTCTGCGCAATCTGCTGGAACAGTTCGCCGCTCTCTGCCTGGCTCTCCAGACCTTCCTGCATTTTTAAATATTCATTTATTGTTCCTGTTGGAATTATGGGATAATTCACCAGCAGAAAATCCTGCGTCAGGGCATCTGACAGCTCAGGTAAAAATTTCTCTCCTTCTACTCCTATTATTTTGATTGCCATTCCTCTGAAGGCTGACAATTTATCTGGTACTATAGAACCTTGAGCCGTAGAAAAACGCACAATAACGGGATAGGTTTTAGGCTCTGCAAATAGTCCCTGTGCCAAATGCTCGGGCAGATTTTCATAGATCGTCAGTTCGCCTTTTAAAACGGCATGGCTTTTTGCGTGGGCATCTCTTATCGCATGACGGTATTTCTCGTACATCAGACGGTTTACTCTTGCCATGGAATCTACAATTTTCCGGCTGATTTCCTGTTCATCCGGCTGCTGCACTTCTACCGAATCGCTGTAACGGATATATTGGGTGGATAAAGTCATAAAGCTTTTTGTTTTTTAGTCTGATTTTATTTTTTTGCCGGACTGAAAACCGCCTTTTGCAGGGAGAATTTTTTTGAGGGAACATTATTGCCTTCGGTCAGTTCGCTGAAATTGGCATTCATAATCCATGTTTCTGAACCCGCTGCTGCCGCAGTTGACGGAAAAGCAAACCGGTCCTCGACAGAGGTCGATTCCGTAACCTGTGCGGTTGTCCAGTCATCGGCCGTTTTTAATTTGAAAATTTTATTTGCCCCGCCGTTCTGCACCAGCGTCAGGGTATTATTATCGTCTAGAAGAAGTCCGTCTGCACTTGGAAAAAACTGATCTATTTTAACTTTAGCGCCTTTTTCGGGATTATTAAGTTCGATTTTTACCAGTGCCCCGGTGCCGTTATTGGCAACAATTAAAAATCCCTGCGGATGAAAAACAATTCCGTTTGGTCCTACTCCGGCCGATTTTAACAGTTCGCTTCTGCTGAAAACAGCTGCCTTCCCATTGGTGTCCACTTTATAAATTACATCGGCATAACTGTCCGTAACATACACGCTGCCCTGCTTGTCAAAAGCAAGGTCGTTAGGAAAATGCTCTCCCGCAGCAAGGCCTGACAAATCAGTATCAGACAATTTTTTTCCGGATTTTAAATCAATCGAAATCAGTCTTGCCATCTTCTTTTTAGTTTCGGGTGTGCTGAATTTGCTGTAATTGGCATCTGCTGCACAGAAAAAAAGCCGTTTTCCGTCCGGATGCACTTTTATCCCATAAGTCGACTTTAAAGATTTATCTGCATACAATTCGGTATATTTTCCCTCCCTGGTTACTTTTCCAACGGTTCCCAATCGCGCGGAAGTAACATAAAATGCATTCGAAGCTTTATCAAAAGCGACCCCTTCCGGATATGATTCCGGCGCTTCAAATTCAATTCGTTTTGTAGGCTGCTGTGCCCAGATTGCCTGAACAGACAGCATGAGTATGATAAACTTTTTCATAATTTATTTTTGTTTAAGGGCATAAATAATTCCATTTGCATCATCAGAAACATACACTACATCATTGCCAATGGCAAGACCGGCAGGTCTTCCAAAACGCTCATTTCCAATTAAAAATCCACTTAAAAAATCATCAGAGCTTACTGGATTTCCTTTTTTGTCAAATTTGATTCTTTCTACTTTGTATCCGCTCGGGTTTTGTCTGTTCCACGATCCGTGCCAGCATACCAGTGCATCGCCTTTGTTATTTCCCTGCTGAAAAAAGGCAAACGCAATCGGTGCGCTGTGAGCGGGAAATTCCATTACAGAAGGCTGTGTGGCTTTTACCCATCCTTCCTTTGTATTTCCCACAGGATCTTCCCTGCTCTGGTCAACGACACGTTTTCCATAAGCAAAAGGAAATCCGTAATTGCCACCCAGTACAATATGATTTAATTCTTCCGGCGGCCAGTCGTCGCCCTTTGTATCTCCGCCATTGTCCGCGCCCCACATTTCTTTTGTCTGGGGATGCCAGTCAAAACCTATCATATTGCGAAGTCCCGATGCATATAAAGTCCTTTTCCAGGTCTGCGGATCCACCTGAAGCAGTGAAGCGGTTTCTTTGTCGCTTTCTTTGCAGTCATTGCAGACGCTTCCCACAGAAATATACAATTTGCCGTCTGGCCCAAAATCCATAGTCCGGTTAGCGTGCTGACCGCCGCTTGGCAGATCGTTAATTAACGTATCAGCAACTTTTCCCAAAGTACCATCTGCGTTTAAAGTATATCGAAGCACTTTGCTGTTATTGCACAAATACATAAAATTGTCTTTAGAAGTGATTCCGTGAACACCCGGAAAATCAGCAACACGCATAAGTTCGTCAAACCTGCCGTCTTTATCAGTGTCTTTGAGCATCAGCACATCGCCGGCATCTCGGCGGGTTACATACAATTGTCCGCTTTTGCCAACATACAGCATTCGAGGTTTTCCTAAACCTTTAGCCACCGGAGTTACCTGCCAGCCCTGGGCAGTTTTTAGTCCAGAGGCCAATTCGGTGCTGTATTCCAAATGTGTTGGGAAATTGGTGATTGTCGTTTTTTTTGTGTCTTCCTTGGGCGGAATCCCTTTTTGGGCATAAGACATGCAGCTTAAACCCAAAAGCAGTATAAAAGTGATTTTTGTTTTCATAAGGATTGTTAAGTGTTGATATTGCGGTTCAATTACTTTGAAAGATATTCATTTTGTGAAGCTTGTCAAATTTATTAAACACTGAAAGTCAAAACCTTACATTATGTTAAAAATAATATTATATGATTTACAGTCTTTTATCCTTAAACAGCCGATGGAGACTCTAAAAGGAAGTCACAGAACCGGCAAGCAGCTTCACATCCTTTGTTAAAAAAGTGACAAATCTTTTTTACGTCTTCAAATAATTTAATTTCAGCATAATCGGGCCTAAAAACAAGCAATAAAAATAGTAGAACCAGTTTGCCTTATGCTGTGGCCTGTGCAATCGTAAAATATAAATATTATTCTTTTATAAGATCTTCAAAATGAATCGGCAGGTTATTGATCCGTTTACCCGTGGCATGGAAAATTGCGTTAGCGATCGCCGCAGGAATTGCAGTCATGCCAATTTCACCGACACCTTTGATTCCCAATTCGTTAATCAGCGTATCGTTTTCTTCAGCAAAAATAACTTCCATTTCTGGAATGTCTGCATGGACAGGAATATGGTATTCGCCCAGATTGGCATTCATATATTTTCCAAGATTTGGATCAATCAGCGTTTCCTCGTGCAGTGCCTTGCTGATTCCCCAGATCATGGAGCCCAATATTTGGCTTTTTGCCGTCTTCGGATTGATTATTTTTCCTGCTGCAACCGCCGTAACAGCTCTAGTAACGGTTATAGTTCCTAAATCTTTATCTATTTCAACCTCAACAAATGAAGCGCTATGAGTCGCTTTGCTATATTTTCTGAGTTTCAGCATATCTGGACCTCCCAATTTGGCAACTTTAAACTCTTTGCCATTATTGGCTTTAATAAGCTGCTGAAATGAAATGAAAATATCCGGCTGATTTACTACACTAACGGCACCGTTTCGAAAAACAATCTGACTTTCAGGAATTTCTTCAAAACGAGAATCAGGCATATCTTTTATTTTCTTTATGATTTTCTTCTTTAATTCCCTGATGGCAGCGACAATTGCCGTACCAGTAGAAGACGTAATTGCAGAACCGCCCTGAAACATAGAAAAAGGCTTTTTACTGTCGCCATAAAAAAATGAAACTTCATCTGCGGAAATCCCAAACTCATCTGAAGCGATCTGAGTCATCACGGTCAGGGTTCCTGTACCTATATCGGTGGTGGCATTATGAACCTCAAGCCGGCCTTCTTTAGTTAATACTGCTCCTGCCCTTGCCGGAAATTGGTAGGCATCCCAAATACCGGTTGCCATACCCCAGCCTACCAGCCTATTTCCTTTTTTTGTGCTTGCGGGTTTCGGGTTTCGCAGATGCCAGCCAAATTTTTCAGCTCCTTTTTCATAGCATTGCTTTAATTCTTTGCTGGTAAAAGGCTTTTGCGTGGAAGGATCAATTTGTGAATAATTGTTAAGACGAAAATCCAAAGGATCCATATCCAGTTTATAAGCCAGTTCGTCCATAATGCATTCAATTGCATGCATACCGCTCACCCCTCCCGGCGCCCTCATATCGATTGGTGTGGCAAGATCCAGCGGAGCCAGCTTATATTCAAATAAGGTATTCGCAGCCGGATACAGTTTATGGCTCCAGGGAACCAGAATTTCATTATAATCTTCATAAGCAGAAGTCTCGCCAACCGCGCTGTGATTCATGGCTGTTACTTTTCCGCTATTGTCGGCTCCGAACCGTAGTGACTGGACTACCTGAGGTCTGTGCCCAAACGAGAACATTTGTTTTCTTTCGAGTGTAACACGAACATTTCTTTTAAGTTCCAACGATGCCAGCACGCACAAAAACAATTGATACTGCGGACGAAGGCCTGACCCAAAAGCGCCTCCGACATACGGCGCCAGCACTCTGACATTTTTATATTTCAAGCCAAAAACATTGGCTACATAAAGCTGATTGTTTATTGTTCCCTGCGTTTTATCATAAATGGTCAATTTTCCATCTCCTTCATAAAGCGTGGTTGTTGCAAAAAGCTCCATCGGATTGTGATGTTCGGTTCCGTGACGGTACTGGGCTGCAGCTGTAACTTCGGCACTTGCATAGGCCTCTTCAAAGTTGCCCGTTGGCTTTGGCGGAGGCGGCTTCAGCGGTGTCGACATGCCTTTTTTGGGTTCGCGCGCCCTATCCAGATTTTGAGATAATACCGTATTAAACGTTTCTTCCTCATAAACAAACTTAATCAAAGTTGAGGCGTAACGTGCAGTCTCAAAATCTTCTGCCACAATGAGTGCAATCGGCTGGCCATTATATCTGATACTATTATCGCTTAATGGTTTGAAAACCGTTCCTGGAGGCGCATCCATATCCGCATACTGAATATCGAACCAGGCAAGCCTTGGACGGTTTTCGTGCGTAAATATCTTTACGACTCCCTGAAGTGCGAGTACATCCGAGACATCAATACTTAAGATTTTTCCTTTTGTAATTGTACTGTTGACTACATAACCGTATAGGAGATCCGGAACAGTATACTCTGCTGCATATTGGGCACTTCCGGTAACTTTTTCAAAACCTTCCAGCCGGCTGAGGGGCTGTCCAACTAAGGGTCTATTTTCCATTCTTTTTATTTTTAGATTAAAGTGAAGGACCAGCCCCCGGAATTTGCGATTCTGGATCTAAAGCCATTTCGCAGGCCCTGATAATTGCCCGCTTGGCAAGAGGTATCTTAAAATCATTATCTCCCCTTCCAACTGCTCCCGCTAAGATACGCTCAGCCGCCAAGGCAAAATTTTCTGCCGCTGCTTTTTTTCCTTTCAGCAGTTCTTCTGCTTCGGGTACGCGCCATGGTTTATGGGCAACTCCGCCTAAAGCGATCCTGGCTTTAGATATCGCATTTCCATCCATTTCAAAAGCGGCTGCAACAGACACCAATGCAAAAGCATACGAATGGCGATCCCGCAATTTTAAATAAGCATAATGCTTTGAAAACTGATTTGGCGGAAGATCAATTGAGGTAATCATTTCGCCTTGCTGTAAATTATTATCAAGATGCGGGGTGTCGCCGGGTAGTCTATGGAAATCAGCAAAAGGAATATGTCGCTCTCCATTGGGTCCCATTACATTTACCACCGCTTCCAGTGCGGCAAGGGCCACGCACATATCAGAGGGAAAAACCGCTATGCAATGCTCGCTTGTCCCTAAAATTGCATGCATACGGTTACAGCCCCCAATAGCGGGACAGCCTGATCCAGGCATGCGTTTGTTGCAGGGAACATCCGGATCGTAAAAATAATAACAGCGGGTGCGCTGCAAAAGATTGCCGCCGTTTGTTGCCATATTTCGTATTTGTGCCGAAGCGCCCGCAAGAATCGCTTTAGATAATAAAGGATAGCGTTTTTCTATAAACGGATGATATGCCGTCGCCGCATTTTTGACCAACGCCCCTAATCGGACACCATTATTGTCAAGTTCTTCAATAGTATTGAGTGCTGCTATATCATTTACATCAATAAGTTTTTCGGGATTTGTCAGATTGTATTTCCAAAGGTCAATAATATTGGTTCCTCCGGCTAAAAACGTCGCTTTATTATCAGTGGATACAGCTTTAATGGCTCCATTGACTGTAATTTCTTTTTTATAATCAAAACTATTCATGACCGCTCCCTTCTTTTACCTGCATGATCGCATCTATTATTCCTTTATTAGCCCCACAGCGGCAAAGATTACCGCTCATGAGCTCTTTTACCTGCTCACGGGACTGGGCTTTTCCCTCCTGCAGCATGCCAATAGCACTGCAGATCTGTCCAGGCGTACAATAGCCGCATTGAAAAGCATCGTGCTTGATAAAAGCTTTCTGAAGCGGATGAAGTTCCAAACCGTCTGCTATGCCTTCTATTGTTATAATTTCACTGCCGTTTTTTGCCACCGCCAGCGTCAGGCAGCTTAAAATTCTCTGGCCGTTGCACAAAACGGTGCACGCACCGCATTGTCCGTGGTCACATCCTTTTTTTGTACCGGTTAAATTAAGCCGTTCGCGAAGCGCATCTAATAATGAAACCCAGGGAAGAAGCTCCAGCTTATAATCTTTATTATTGATCGTGAGAGAAGTGAGAATCGAAAAATTATTTTTCATAATGAATTGTTTACAAAAGTGTAAAATACATCGATTAACAAAGCTCGTTAAGTAATTTCAGATTTGCTTATACTTTAGACTTTCATCGTTACATAATTCTTACAACAATATTGGCGAGACATTTAATCTTGCGCAAAAAAAGGCAGAGCTTATGACTCTGCCTTTGCTATATAAATATTCTGAAAGTTTAAAATCAGAATAATCTCTGAAAAATGCTGTTTTGCGTTTTTGTAGCTAATGCTAAAAAAACAGCAATGCTGCCAAATAGTAAATGAGGCAGAAATACCTTCCCTGCAAAACCGAATATCCATGGCGAAAGCGCAAAAAATAAACCGGATAGTATTTCAATAACAATGTGAGCTTCCATTGGAAGCAGCTTATATATCCCAGCTTCGTAATCTGTCTGCAGGCTTAGAAAGATGGTGAAGATCCCGAATATATAAAAAATGAGACTCTGTGCGGTATGTGCTTCCAAACGAAATAAAGATGGCATAAATAGAAGCAGCAGCCCTATTGAGTAGTCCAGATAACCGTGGAGTTTTGTTTCTAAAAATTTCATAACTTTAATAATTTATTAAGCAAAGTTACCCCCGCAGGCCTTTTGAAAATTTACATTTTTTACTTTGCTGTTTATATAATTTAAGGAGCTTAGAAGGTTTTAAAATTACTGTGAGATGATATTATTGTTTTAAAATTTCACAAATCCAATAGGTTAATTCCAAGATACTTTAATGGCGCTTCCTCCGGCAACGGTATATTCCAGCAGCATTTTCGATTTTACTTTCGGTTCAATTATTTGATTTTGCTCAAAAACCTGCATTTTTATATTGTTATTATCATTAAGAACAATCTTAAAATTGCACTGAAATTCTGCAGATCCCAGAACGGTAAAGCGCAAAGTCTGTTTTGATTTCCTGTAGTTTATAAGCGGATAATCCAGAAATAGTAAAAAGTCTTCATTTTTAACCTGATGATATTGTCGTACCATGGCGCCAAAACCAACACCTGCACCATAAACTTCCTGTCCCACCTGCCCGCTTTTTTCCCAGCCGCTGTAAAGGTCTTCGAGGGGAATCCAAAGCTCCTTTTGTATTTCTCCGGTTTTTACTTCTTCGGAAATCATTTCCGCAGGCAATTTTGTTGGATAGTAGAACGGCAGTCTTCCTACCGCATATTTTATAAATTCCGCAATAAGGATTTTTAGAGAAGGCAGCAGATCAATTTCCGCCGCCTGTATGAGATATTCTGAAAGCGCCGCATATACTTCCATTTCCTCATAAGCGGCGGTGTAAGGCGCATTGTTGAGAGGAAAAACAGAAAAGTAATTGGGGTAATTTTTACCGTATCCGTACTGGCAGTCCCATATTTGCATGTTCTTAAACAGGCATGCCAAACAGGCATAACTCAAATCCAGATACTCTTTTTTGCCTGTGATTTTAAACAATTCCAATAGTGCCCCTGCCGAAAAGGCTGTATTGTTGGCCTGATAAAAAATATCAAATCCACGGCCCTCAAGCTTTTTAACCGATTTTTCTGCTTCGTTCAGATAGCGTTTATCGTTCGTCAGTCGGTACACCAGTAGCATTAAATGTGCATACGAGCCCGGTACATCTTTTTCGCCTCCTTTCCCGGGTTCGGTTTCCCTGCGTATCACTTCCAAAGTATCCATTTTATAGAACACGGGCCATTCATAATTAAAATGATGCGCGACCTTTATGGCATATTCAATTGATTTCAAAACGAGTTCTTCCGCTTTTTTTTCTCCTTTCAGTGCAAGCCTGGTGAGGTTCATCAGCGGATGATACAGATACCAGGAATCCATGACCATTTCTTTTTTCTGTATCTCGGAATTATCAAGCTGGCCATTAAGTGCAGGAAGCCATCGGTTAATCGTTTTTACCTTTTGGTCATAGAAGGCCTCCAGACCGTTAAATAGTTCACTATAAACAGGATGCGTTTCTCCATACCAATGTTTCAGTTCATTTAAAGGCATCAATACGGCAAGCTGCACCATGACTTCTGCAGGCGTATCATAATCGCAGAGGTACGCATTGAGATAAGGGGAACCATTGGTCTGGGTCCAGCAGCCTTTGTTATTATAAATATCGTTAAGGCAGTTTTGCGTGATTTCCGGCCAGTTATGGTAAATAATTTCCGGATGCGGCAGCAAACGGTAGACTCCTGCGAGATAATTCAAAAATTGGTGTGTTACTGCGATATCATCTTCAAGAATTTCCTCAGAAAATAAAACATAAGCATCGGAAATAATATAAGGTTTGCCGGCGGGCAGCGGTTTATCGTCTGCAGACGGAAGTTTGAATCCAATTTCTGGCCAGCTCCCGCAGACAGTGTCCTCGACGGAAGTTTCCGTGGCTTCGCAGTAATCGCTTAAGGAACCCAGATCCTGAAAGTAAAAAAAAGATCCCGTCTTTGGCTTGGTCATGCTGGCGAACAAAATGCCAGAGCGCGACCCCATCTGGTTCATGTGCATTTTTCCATTGGTATTTTCCACACTTCCTTTTTGTGTTAAAGGAATAATATCTCTGGGCCAAAATGGAATCAGTAAGGGCTGGTTTGCTTTAAAAGTAGTTGTATAATGGAGCACTGCCGAGTTTTCGGACGGAAATGCTATAATAATTTCATACTGGCCTAATCTTGTTTCCAAGTTGACAACAAGAGTCTGGCCGTCATCAAACATATTGGTTATTTCAAAACAGCTGTTCATTCCAAAAGCAGGACGAAAAGCCATTTTTCCGTTCTCAGGCCAGGTAACCGCAATCCATAAGGAATCTCCCGTATTATAAGCTTGGAAATTGTATTTATGGCACTCTTTTTCCCAAATTACAGCACTGTTTTCTAAATCGGCATGCACTGTGGCAGCCCAGGGTGAAATGGTATTCATATTATTTATGTTTAAAAAGAATTAATTTTCGAGTAATAAAGCTTATAGCAGTAAAAGTTAAAAACTACTCACCTGTTTCCATATGCGGTGCATCTACGGGTTTTGACTGGGAGGAACCAATCTGGCGTAAAAATATAGAAAGCACAATTATTGCAAAGACAGAAAGGAATTCACTCTGCCAGTTCTGAAAGGATTCGAACCAGAACCTTGAATCGGAAATATAGTTTGAAGCTGTTTCCAGAGGCATTCCTTTTAAAGAAAGCTGCCGGTTCTCATCCTTTAAGCTTCCATAGAAATGAGCCCCGAAGGAAAGCAGGAAAAGTAAAAATAAAACAATTGAAAGAGAATGTTTGTAGATTTCTAAAATCAAGCCACCTTTCTTAACTGGCCATGGAGCACCTTTTCTTTTAGAAGAAGGCTCTCTGTCAACCTCCTCTTCTTTATCAAAATCTTTAGATTCTGAAGACCCCTTTTGCTGCAGAAAAATAGTTAGCACTACAAGAAGCGCCATTTGCAGAAATTCACTTTCCCAATTCTCAAAAGTGGACTCTATAAAATGCCCTGTTGAAAAATAGGCCAGCAGCGAAACTGTAGAAGCGCCATTTTCAAGAAGTTCTTTATTATATTCTTTAAGACCGAAAATAATTTGTCCTGCAAAAGAAAAAACAAATAATAATAGAATGCAGATCGACAGGCCGTTGTTGCGTATAAAAGTTTTCATAAGCCAATTACAGTAAAACATTAAAAATTTAAAATTCATTCATTTACTTCTCAAATTGCATTGATACTAAGCAGCATTCACTTTCGGATATAATTTTATAATCAGTCCTTTTAAACGGTTCTGGTAATCTTCCATGAGCCACTGCTTATAATTTTTGCTGGCATTTTCAAGGCATTTTACATACTGTTTCACACGCCATTCAATTTCAGGCTGTAAAGCCTCCGCTAATGCAATAGCCTTAGAAAGCGTTTCTGCATTATCGAGGCACATTCTGGCGTGCTGCCTGATAGATTCCTGAATAACCGTTTTAGGTTTCTTATCCATATCAACAGCTTCCTGGTAATGTTCTTCAATATCAAAAGTCATTTCAAGGGTGTTGGGAAACTGCGCCCTGAGTTCTGCTGAAAATCGATGCGGCTGAACTGACGGACTGCCACTGGACTGATATTGCAGCTGTCTGGCAAAAGTATCGGGATGTTCAAAAACAAATTTCCAGTCAACAGGTTCTTCCCATGCGCCAAAACGCTGAATATTATTGCCAAGATCGGTAATAGAGAAAGTTTTTTTATTTGGCAGTCTTCGGGATCCCCTGCCTATCATCTGGTGGTAGAGTGTTATCGACGTAGTGGCGCGGTTCAGTATTATACTCTGCACTGCAGGCTCATCAAATCCTGTAGTTAGAATTGAAACCGAAGTAAGAACGGCATCTTTTGTTTTCTTAAACCATTTCAGGATTTCTTTTCTTTCCTCACCGGAAGTTTTGCTGTCGAGATGTCTTATGGAAATTCCGGCATTCTTAAAAGTTTCATACACTTTTTGAGAGGCTGCAATTCCATTATTAAAAATCAGCGTTTTTTTTCCTTTGGAATGTTCGGTATAAGCCTTTAATAATAACTGCTGCATTACCTCGGAACCATAAAGTTCATTAGAGGAACTTACTGTATAATCGCCGTGCAGTCCTGTTTTCAGCGAATTTAATTCTACTTCATAAACGTACGATTCCGGCTTGGCAAGATACTCCTGAGCAATAAGTTCTGCAATATTTTCGCCTGTGACCAATGAGTTGTACTGTTTGTTCATAGGCTTTGAAATATCTGAACTGAAAGGTGTCGCAGTAACGCCAATAACAAATGCTTTTTTAAAGCTGCCCATTAATTTTCGGAACGAATTATGATGGGCTTCATCAATTATAACAAGCCCTACATCTTCTGTTTTAATTTTTTTTGATTTGATTCTGTTGCGCAGCGTCTCTACCATGGCAACATAACAGTCAAAACCCTTTTTAAAATTACCGCTTCCACTGTTTATAATGTGGTTTTTGACACCAATTTTTTTTAGTGTATTGGATGTCTGCGTGCATAGCTCTTTTCGGTGCGTCAGGATAATTGCTTTTTTACCAAACTGAGCCGTATATTTCCTCGCAATTTCACAGAAAACCACCGTTTTTCCCCCTCCTGTCGGCAATTGATACAAAAGCTTCTTTTTTGCACTGCTTTCCATCTCATCAAAAATAATCTGGATATCCTTTTCCTGATATGCGTAGAATATATTTTTAGGGTGCGTATCTGTTTTCATTGCTTTGATTTTTTTAATAATTCATTCTTCCACAGGAAAGCTGGCATTCTATAAATTTTCCAGTTGCAATTGTTCTTTTTTCATCTTCCCGTTGGTTATCAGCTTTTGAATCACCTCAGGCTCAAAACCTATTACTTCCATAACCTGAGCTACGGATTCCTTCTGCCACATTCTGTCCTTTTCTAAACATAGCGGAAAGATTAAATAATTAAGTTCAGGTTCTCCTCCAATTAACAAATCAAGTTTTGCAATAAGGAATTTGAGTAAATTTAAATTAGACGTTTCAATCTTACTTACATGATTTTGAGGGTTTATTATAATATTATCCCTTTAATTGATTTTGAATATTACAATTATAAATACTGATTTTTATACGATCACTCTATTCTATTTGCCGATGGAGCAGCGTATTCTGCTGCCAAAGCTTTTTAAACAACAGAACTGAAATTTATAGGACCTCAATAAAGAAAATCTAATGCTCATATTACAACTGCAAACTGTAATTATATAATTGTCAACGAAATGATTTTTTTTAAATTGAATTCTTAATTTAAATTTAAAGTCATGGAAAATAATCATCAATATGCACTTATCACAGGTGCCACGCAGGGAATCGGCTATGAACTTGCAAAGCTTTTTGCCAAGGACGGCTATAATCTTGTTATTGTTGCCAGAAGCCAGAATGAACTAGATACAGTCGCTCAAGAACTAAGACTGTATGGAATTAAGGCCATTACTTCTGCGAGGGATCTTTTTATAACCGAAGAGGTTTTTGGTTTATGCGACGAATTGGAACAAAGCAATATTGAAGTCAATATTCTGGTCAACAATGCCGGGCAGGGTGTTTACGGCCTTTTTAAGGACACTGATCTTAATCGGGAATTGGATATAGTGCATCTCAATATTAATGCACCAATAATACTCGCCAAACATTTCCTTTCTAAAATGCTGCTCCGAAATGAAGGCAGAATTCTTAACGTGGCTTCGATAGCCAGTAAAGCTCCCGGTCCTTGGCAGTCGGTATACCATGGTACCAAGGCTTTTATTCTTTCCTTTTCCGAAGCGCTTCGATCTGAGCTGGAAGGCACCAACATTACAGTTACTGCTTTACTTCCAGGCCCTACAGATACAGACTTTTTCAACAAAGCTGGCATGAATGAAAGTAAAGCTGTCCAGGATAAGGACTCGTTAGCCGATCCTGCAGATGTGGCTAAAGACGGCTACAATGCTTTAATGAACAATAAGGATAGAATAATATCAGGATTTAGCAATAAATTAAAGGTGGCAATGAGCAACGTACTTTCGGACAGCTTAAGCGCAGAAGTGATGAAAGAACAGCAAAAACCAGTTAATGGAGAATAGCTAAATGAATTCTTTTCGGCATATAAAAAGCCTGCTGCTAACTGCAGCAGGCTTATTCATTATATGGCCATACAATAAAAATTTATCCTGAATACAAATAACAGTCCTGCTGCCAATAAAGCTTCTGATTCTATATTAAATACCTTACATGTAACCACGTCCGTCAGAATCACTAAGTCTTCTGAAAGTAACACTTGAAAGAATAGTTATAATTGCCAACACAATAAATGTATAATGAAAAGATTGTGCAATACTGAATCCCAAATGTTCTGATCCGAAGAAAGAAAGCACAAGACTTGCTGCAGAAACACCAAAACTAATAGAAAGCTGCTGCATGATAACGAGCATGGTATTACCGCCGCTTTTGGTATTCTCATCCAAATCCACAAGCGTGATGGTATTCATTGCCGACATTTGGATGGAAGTAAAAAAGCCATAAAAAACCATTAAAATGATATAATAACCTAATGGCGTGTCTCTTTCGACAAAACCTAAGACAATCAAAACAATTCCAAGAAGCACTGTATTGCTGACCAGTACATTTCGGTACCCTAAAACTTTTATAATACGAACCATAAAAGGCTTAATAGCCACATTAGCAAGAGCCGACGGCAGCAACAATAACCCTGAAACTGAAGCCGAATATCCAAATCCTGTCTGCAGCATAAGAGGCAGCAGTAAAGGCAGCCCTCCGATCCCCAGTCGGGTTATAAGGCTTCCAGCAAGTCCTACCCTAAGTGTTTTAATATTTAACAGTCTGAGATCAATAATGGGTTTTTCTGTTCTTTTATAATGGTAATAATACAATGCTGCAAGAGCATTAAAAAGAAACAGCCCTCCCAAAATAATAAACCAATTCGTCAGACCGCTGCTTAGGAGTTCTAAAATCATTGTAATCACGATTAATGCAAAGCTGAAATACATCAGACCACGGAAATCAAACTTACCGACGGCTTTTTTAAAATTGGGCATAATCCTTTTGGCCATCGAGATCCCAATAAGTCCAATTGGAACATTCACTAAAAAAATCCAATGCCAGGATAGATTATCGGAAAGAAAACCGCCCAGACTTGGTCCGACCACCATTCCCAAAAGACCAAAAATGGTTATAAAATTCATGGTTTTTAAAAGTTTGCTTTTGGGATATTGATATAATATGGCCAATCGCGCAATCGGCACCATCATTGAAGCGCCAATAGCTTGAAGCACGCGGGATAAATTGAACGTTAATAAGCTTCCGGAAAGTGCGCAGCATAACGAACCTGCGACAAATAAAGCAACAGCAACCATAAACATGGTCCTTGTGCCAAACTTATCTGCCAGCCAGCCCGAAAGCGGAATAAATAAAGCAAGAGTCAATGCATAAGTTACAATTACAGAATGCATTTGAGTAGGCGAATATTGCATATCCTTGGCAATGGAGGGTAGCGAAGTATTGAGAATCGTCCCGTCCAGCGATTGTATAAACATAGCCACAGCAGTAACCCATGGAAGTAAATGTACTGCCGTTCTTTTCTTCTTTTCTTTAGCGATGTTCTTTTCTTCTTTTGTAATCATGCGGAGCAATTAAAGAAACAACAGCATTATTGTCCTTTTATAAAATTCCAAAAATACAATCCCTTAAAATTACAGCTTTTTAATAAATCCCTTATATAATTAGCATCGCTAAGTTTTCATCATTGTAACTGCAAAGCTTTGGACGCTTAAAGATTTTACAAATAAATAAGCTGCATTTATACGGCAGCTTTATTTATTTATAACAGTTTTAATTTTTAGAAATCATTATTAGCATTGTCTTGAGAATCATGACCTCCCTGCTTTACAGGCTTATTATAAATCCCTAAAAGTAAAAATGGCGCTGCCCATTGTCCTACAGATAGTACGCTGTGATTTTTACCAAACATTTTAAGGCAAGCGATGTTCCCATCGATGCTAGGGACCCATACAAATAGATATCTGAATGTATTTTTTGACCTCTGTTCCTCGATTGCTTTGGCAGTTTTTCCTTCGGTTTTTTCGTTTTCTAATATTATGACAGGAAAATTTATGGGTTCTGTTTTAATACGTGCCTGATCTAAAAATGAATGTTGCTTATAAATTAAAATGCGAATTTCACGAACTAGCACAGATTTTTGCAAATAATTACAAGTAATAGTGTCTATTCGTGAAATTCGTGTTTTAATTTTTTAAGTCTCTATTTTTATTAACTGTTGGTAGATGCGCTTCCTGAACTTCCTGCCCCGCCGCTATTGTCGTTACCTCGGTTTTCGTCTCTTTCAGTTTCTTCAAACTCATCCTCATTTTCCCAGTCTCCAGTATTTGGTTTTTGAGCGGGATCTCTTTGGTTTTCTCCTTTTTCGTTTTCTTCCTTGTCAGAAAAAAACAATTCTTCTCCCGGAATTGGATTCCATTTGGGCATTTGATTTTCCCTATCAGATTGTGATTCTTTATTATTGTTGAAAATTTCCATAATGCATCTTTTAAATGATATCAAATTAAATCACTCGTTATTGTCAAAAAACCTGTAAATAGGATGGCACTTATTTAAAGGTTTTTATCTAAATCTACAGTCCATTATTCTTCACTTTCCTGATCTTCCTCAGTAGCATCAAAATTGATTGTATTGTAAGCCGCTTCTGTCAGGATAGTGTCGGCTTCTTTCTCTTCTTCTAAAGTCTGCTGCAATAAAGCCGCGGCATCTTCTTCGTTTAAAGTCAAAGCAAAAGCTGCAAGTGTTCCGTATGAAGCAATTTCGTAATGCTCAATTTTTTGAGAAGCACTGATAATTCCCGCATCACGTACAGGCCCTTGCTGAGTTTCCTCCATAATGCTTTCTCCTTCTTTGATTAAGCCTTCCATAGCATCGCATTTTTTTGCAGCCGCTTTTTCTCCCAGAATTTTAAAAACTTGTTCCAGTCTTTCCACTTGTCCTTGTGTAACCGTTAAATGTTCGTTGATCGCAGTAATTAGATTTTCTGAGGTGGCATTTTTAGCCATTTTTGGAAGCGCTTTTGTCAAAGCTTTTTCTGCCCAGTAAATATCTTTTAAAGAATCTACAAATAATTCTCTCAAACCTTCAGCAGCATCCGACTTTGCTTTTACTGTTCTTCCCTTAGATGTTGTTTTTGCGCCGCTTTGTTTTGCAGGAGCTTTTTTAGTGCTCGCTTTTTTAGTTTCTGTAGTTTTCATAATAATACTTTTTTTTAATAATTAACTTTTTCAAAATTAGGATTTAAAAAAGGTTCATTTTTATGGAATTCATTTTATGTCTTATAAAATAACAACCATAAAGCATTGTTTATGAAATAGATATTCTATAAATCCGAAAAATTATTCTATAAATATCGTATTGAAACTGTTGCTACATTTAGCTGAACTTTAAAATCTACTTATTATGATACAGATTATCGATGGGCCTGAAAATACAGCCGCCTTCAGAGCAGTAGGCGTAATAACAGCAGAAGATTATAAAAACGTGCTCGTCCCTGAAGTAACCAGATTGGCAAAAAAAATAAATGAAATCAACTTTCTACTTCTAATAGATACTGAAATCAAAAATTTCACAGCCTCTGCTTGGATGGAAGATGCTTTGTTTGGCCTCAAAAATTTAGGAAAATGGAATAGAGCTGCTATTGTAACCGATTATGAAAAAGCAATTACCTTTACAAAAGGTTTCGGCTATTTGGTACCGGGCGAATTTAAAGGTTTTAAAAAAGATGCCTTCAGCCAAGCTTTAAAATGGGTAGAAACGGGAGAAAAATAAAAACTTCTTTACAATTCATCAGCAATGGCTTCAATAAAAGAAATACTAGACAGCACTGGAAACAGGCAGCATCCTTTACCGGAACAAAAATGGAAATACTATCAGGAATGGCACCATACGGTATTTTTCCATTGGGAACTTCCCGTTTACTTTTTGGAACAATACATTCCGAAAGGACTAAAACTGGATACTTACATTAATATGGCGTGGGTTTCGCTGGCTTCATTTCAGGTAAAAAATATGAGACATCGCAACTTACCCTCACTTCCCTACCTTTCTAATTTCGAAGAAATCAATATTAGAACGTATGTGACGCGAAATGGAATTCCAGGCATTTATTTATTTTCCATTGAAACCAATAAATTAATAGAAGTTTTACTTACCAGACTTTTTATAGGTCTTCCTTATGAACATGCAACAATCAAGCGACATCACAATCAACTTTATTCAGAAAACAAAAAGCAAAATCATCTTCTTGATATAAAAATTGTAAAAAGTAAGATGCTTAAAAATAAAACAGAGCTGGATTTATGGCTGACGGAAAGGCACTCTTTATATGAAATTTGTGCCGATAAAATCTGCAGGTTTGACATCCATCATCAGGAATGGAAATTAAGAAATTTGGAAGTAAAAATACACGATATAAGATATGAGGCTGGAAAATATGCCATTAATATCTATCCGGATAAAATTCATTACGCCGTTAAAACCCAAGTCTTGCTGTGGGCTAAAAGAGAAAGCTCATAATCCATAAAATTGCACAATTGCTGATTATAAATTTTTAATAGGCCCACTCTACTTTTACTTTCGTAACAATTTTAAAATTATACATTCTGAAAAGTTCAAACACTAAAACCACAAAGAAAACTGCTGGTTCAGAGAAAAAAAACAGATAAAAAGCAAACCGCGGACAAAAGCGGGCAAACTTCAGAATCTAACAAAAAATAACTTTAAAAATTGTAATTATGAATCTAGACGAAAGAAAAAATTGCCGTCAGGATGACGCGTATTTTCAAGATGATGAAACGGGATATGAGAATGACCGCCAATATGATGATATTGATGCGCCAGACGCAGTCCATTCGATAAGTGATAACGCAGAACAAGATTATGGAAATGATTTTGCAGCCGAAGAAATAAACGGACAAAGTTTAAATCCTGACGGAGATAAATTTGATCAGAAAGATGACGATGATGATTTGGAAGACGACGATGATGGCGAATTGGATGAAGAAGATGATGTCGAATTGGATGAAGAAGATGAAACCGACACTAATCCTAACCGAAATTTATAAAAGACAAACCCGTATGAAATTTCAAACGGGTTTTAATTGCTATTTTGACTTTTACGCTTTGTAATTTTTAATCTAAAATCCAACTTCAGTAACTATTACACACTATACATATCGGTGCTTCTGGATGGTCTTACAAACATTGGCGTGGCACATTTTATGCTGAAAATTTAAAAGTGAAAGATCAGTTTTTGTATTATCAAAAAATCTTTAATACAGTGCAAATTAACAGCACATTTTATAAAATGCCTGCCGATGCCACCTTACAGGATTGGGAAAATCAAGTTTCTGAAGATTTTGTTTACGCCATAAAAGCCAACCGATTTATTACACATGAAAAAGCTGCATGATCCAGAAGACAGTCTGCTGATTTTTATGGAAAAGCTTAAATATCTAGAAAAAAACTTGGTGCTGTTTTATTTCAGCTTCCTCCCCATCTCGAATTGGATTTACAGCTGCTCGAAGATTTCTTGATGGCACTTTCTAATAAAAACCGCTATGTAGTTGAGTTTCGCATGCAAGCTGGTATGTACCCGAACTTTATCAGTTATTGGAAAAATACAGTTGTGCTTTTTGCATTTATGAGCTTGCAGGTCACATTTCGTCCATAAAGATTGCCACCGATTTTTGTATATCCGACTGCATGGCCCTACTGCCGCGAAATATCAAGGCCGTTATTCTGCTACCGTTTTAAAAGAATGGGCTGATAAATGCATCCAGTGGTTAAAAACAAAAGATATGTTTGTTTTTTTTGATAATGATGAAAAAGGAGGTGCGGCTTTTAATGCTTTGTCACTTAAAAAGCTTGTTGAAAACAGCCTTCCTATAAATCAAAATACTCTTTAAGTGTGATTTGCAGTGTAAAGATTATATAAGGCATATCCAAAATACTGTAATTATCATATCCTCATCAAAACTAATTTTAAGCCATTAATTATTGAAGTAAAAATTATGGAGAATATATCAGACTATTTTGGAAAAAACATAAAAGATAAAAGAATTTTAATTACGGGAGGAACAACAGGAATCGGAAAAGCAATAGCCGATTCATTAGTTTCCCTAGAAGCACGCGTTTTTATCTTTGGGCGCGATGTAGAAGATTTCACAAAAACATTTGATGAAATAAAATCCAAATACCCTAACAGCAATCTGTATGGTTTTACAGCAGACGTTACCCGCAAAGAGGACTTGCAGAAAATTTTTGAGGCTGTTGATAAAGAACTGGGAGGTTTGGACATTTTGATAAATAATGCTGCGCTCCCTGCCTCTGGACTTACCGAAGTTAAACTAGAAGACTGGCAATATATTTTAGACACAAACATTTCTGGTTATCTAGCATTTGCGCAGGAAGCCGCAACAAGAATGTCGGCAGAAAAATCGGGTCATATCATTAATATTGGATCTATGAGCGCCGAAACAAATGAACCCACCAGTACAGTTTATGTAGCCACAAAGGCAGCAATAAGGGGTTTTAGCGCCGCATTACGAAAAGAACTAAATCCGCTCGGAATCAAAGTCTCACTTATCGAACCAGGTGCTGTAACCAGCGATATGCAGCCAGGAACAAAGGCAGAACATCAGCAAAAGATCGATAAAATGGAAATGCTCGAGGCTGAAGATATCGCAATGAGCGTTCTTTTTACACTCTCTCAGCCAAAACGCTGCGATATAGTAACCATGCAAATTAGACCTCTATTACAGCTAATTTAAGTTTTTAAGAACTGCTTATTTTTTGTTAATTATTAAACTCATTATTTATGAATGCTAATAACAACTTAAACAACGCGCTGTAACGTCTGGAGAAAATATTTCTTTTTGGATTGATTCGACATCAATTTTAGGATTTGAGAAACCCAATCAAAACGTACAAACTGAAGTTTCATTCATTGGCGCGGGAATTGCAGGTTTGACCACAGCTTATAATCTCTTTTAAAAAAGGGAAAAAAAGTTTAGATCAAGAACCGCTACAGGTTTTGCTTGATGCAGGGGTTTTTATTTAATTTTACGGCATGAATTACGAAGACATAAAACGCCATTTTGAAAACACTCCTGCTCCAAAAGAAGTGCAATGGACACCGTGGGCAAAGATTACCGATACGCAGGTTTTCTTACGGAGCTGCTATGCCACAATCAGAAACTCTACAGGGCCTTTGGACCGATGTCCTGCATGGTGGCATCTCAGGGATTTTTATATCCTGATGAAAAAGACAGTCCAGCAGCCTGCCCAACAGAACACAGAAGAGCCTGCTGGCGAAGAGCCTGTTGGCGCGTCCTCTACAGATGCTGAAGTCGCCCTATAGGACTTGTGAAAAAAAGCCCTGCATAATAGTATGCAGGGCTTTTTTGAATCTAAATCTATTTATTTTTCAAATAGGAGAAATTCTTTCCTATCCCTTTTTGAAATATTCCAGTCCAAGCTCATTATAGATGCGAGCAGTCTTTTGAACCCCTCAAAGGTGCTGGGCTTGACGGCATACAAATCAGCTCCCAATTCATAGGACAGCTCAATATTTTCAATATTGCTGCTGGTGGAAAGCATTATTACCTTTAACTTATTCTGCCAGCCTGATGCTCTTCTTATTTCCTTGAGGCAGTCAAATCCATTTTTACCGGGCATATTAATATCCAGAAATACCATTTCCGGCATTTCTGAAGCAGTGCGCCAAAGAATATCCAAAAGCCGCTGCCCATCTTGGGCCTGCTCCACTTTAAGCTGCAAATTGAGTTCGGCAACGGCGTCCAAAAACAGCATTCTGTCATCTTCGTCATCATCTGCATGAAAAATAATCTGTCGGGGACCCTGCTGTTGCGGCATGGCTTGGAAATTTGTGCAGTTACGGAAGACAAGAATCTAAAAATCTGCAAAAGCCTTTGTGCCGGCCGTTGAAAATCGATAAATAATCGAATTATATCCGTGGGAGCGGTTAATAGCATGCAAAGATAAGTCTTTTTCCTATAAAATATTGTCAAAATCTATATTTTGCTTGAATGTTATGAAAAGAAAAGCGCATTGCACTGAACAGTTTTCACATCTAAACTCCTTTTAGCTGAAAGCCTTCCCGAAAAAGATTCCTTTAAACCATGCTGCGTAAATTCTGAATAAACATTTATCACCATAAAAACTGATTTTTAAACTCCCTGAAAAATAAGGGTTTTAAAATATTGTTATTATTTAGAACATTTATTTTAAAAAAAATGTTGCCATCTGTACTAATTTTGATCGTATAAAATGATTAAGATTATGAACCGGGCAATTGTACACATAGACATGAATACGTTTTTCGTATCCTGCGAAAGGCTTGCCAATTCCCAGCTTAACGGAATTCCATTGATTATCGGCGGAGGCGAAAGAGGTGTGGTGGCTTCCTGCTCTTATGAAGCCCGAAAATTCGGCGTGCGCTCGGCCATGCCTATCCAGATGGCGCTCAGGCTGTGCCCTCAGGCAAAAGTGATGAAAGGCGATATGGAACTCTATTCAAGGCTCTCGCACGACGTGACCGAAATAATCCAGGAGAAAGCTCCCGTGGTGGAAAAAGCCAGCATCGACGAGTTTTATCTGGACATTACCGGAATGGATAAATTCTACGGGAGCTATAAGTGGACCGACGAGCTGGCGCAGCGCATCACAAAAGAAACCGGACTGCCCCTAACCTTTGCCCTTTCAGTCAATAAAACCGTATCGAAAATCGGCACGGGCGAAGGAAAGCAGAAGCAGAACCTTGAAATCCCCGAACATCTGGTACAGGCTTTTTTAAATCCCCTTTCGGTCCGCAAAATACCGATGGTGGGCGATAAGACTTTCCAGCTGCTCTCGCGCATCGGGATCCGCACCATAAAGACCCTTTCAGAAATGCCGGCCGAATCGCTGCAGCGCATGATCGGACAGAACGGCATCGAGCTATGGAAAAAGGCTAACGGCATCGACAATAATCCGGTAGAGCCTTACACGGAAAGAAAGTCGATTTCCACAGAACATACCTTTTCTCAGGATACCATTGACATTGCGAAATTAAACCGTGTGCTGCTGGGCATGGTGGAGAAACTCTCTTACCAGCTGCGTTCCGAGGCGTGGCTGGCTTCCGCTGTAAAAGTGAAGATACGTTACGCAAATTTTGACACAGAAACAAAACAATGCCGTGTGCAGCACACTTCGGCTGATCACATACTGGCCAAAATTGTGCAGGATCTTTTTGATAAATTATACCAGCGCCGTATGAGGCTGCGGCTGATCGGAGTTACGTTCAGCGGACTGGTGCGCGGGACCTATCAGATCGACATTTTCAATGACACTGAAGAAATGCTGGCGCTCTATCAGGCCATGGACCGCATGAAGAACCGCTACGGTTTTGATGCGGTAATGCGGTGCGCAGGCGCTTCTTTCAAACCCAATGCCAAAAATGAAATTTTAAAACGCAAATCAGAGTAAATGTATCTCAACTGCCATTCCTTCCATTCCCTGCGCTATGGCACCATACCGCTTGAGGACCTGATATCCAAAGCTTCGGACTTGGGCATCACGGCTATGGCACTGACTGATATCAATACCGCCACTGGGATTTACGACTTTATAAAAGGATGCCAGGCTGCGGGCATCAAGCCCATCGTAGGGATCGAATTTCGCTCTGGGAATGCGCTGCGTTATATCGGACTGGCGAAAAATGCGGCAGGTCTTGCAGAAATGAACCGTTTTCTGACCCGGCATAATTTTGACAATACAGAACTTCCCTTAATCGCTCCAGCCTTTGAAAATGTTTTTGTCATCTATCCCTTGGAGAATGTGCCCTCTGTATTAAGGGAGCATGAGTTTATCGGCCTGCGCCCCGAACAGCGCCCTTCACTGGTTATGGGCAATTGGAAGACCAAAGCAGACAGCATGGTGGTGCTGCAGCCTGTCACCTTCCGCACCAAAACCGAATACAAACTCCATAAGATACTGCGGGCTATAGACCTGAATGTAGTTTTTTCACGCCTCTCCCAAACAGACTGCTGCAGGCAGACAGAAGTCATGGTGGGTCTGGACAGGATCCTTAAATGCTATGACGGCTACCCCCAGATCATCTCCAATACAAAAGAAATAATTGAACAGTGCCATTTTGAATTTGATTTCAAAACGCCGAAAAATAAGAAATTCTATACCAACAGCAGAAAAGACGACTTGCAGCTTCTCACCACCCTGGCCCAGCAGGGACTGGAATGGCGCTATGGAAACAATAATGCAGAGGCAAAATCAAGGATGCTGCGGGAACTCAAAGTAATTGACCAGCTGGAATTCAGCGGCTATTTTTTAATCACATGGGATATTATACGCTTCAGCAATTCTCAGGGATTCCTGCATATAGGACGCGGCAGCGGGGCCAACAGCATTATTGCCTACTGCCTTGGGATTACCGATATCTGCCCTTTGGAGCTGGATCTCTACTTTGAGCGTTTCCTGAACCTGAACCGCAAGAGCCCTCCGGATTTTGATATTGACTGGAGCTGGAAGGAAAGGGATGTTATCCTGGAATATATCTTCTCCCGCTACGGCTATGATCATGTGGCTTTCTGCGGCACCAATGTGGAATTCAAATACCGCTCCATATTCCGTGAGGTCGGCAAGGTCTTCGGGCTTCCAAAAGAAGAGCTCGACGCGCTGGCCAAAAACCCTATGGCGCTGCATCCCACCAATGAAGTGGTCCGCGAGGTGCAGCAGTATGGAATGATGCTCGAAGGATATCCCAACCAGAGAAGCATGCATTCCTGCGGCATACTCATCTCCGAGGAGCCCATTACTAATTATTCAGTTCTGGAGATGCCACCAAAGGGCTTCCCTATAGTGCTTTTTGACATGCATACGGCCGAAGATATCGGACTTGAAAAGTTTGACATCCTGAGCCAGCGCGGGATCGGGCATATTGACGACAGCGTAAAGCTTATTGAGAAGAACCGCGGCATACGCATCAACATCCGTGACACCAGGATGTCAAAAGATGAAAAGAGCTGCAACAGGTTTCTTTCCATAGGCAGAACCATAGGCTGTTTCTACATCGAAAGCCCGGCCATGAGGGGTCTTCTGCGGCGACTGAAATGCGACAATTACAAAACCCTTGTGGCCGCCTCATCCATCATACGTCCCGGAGTGGCACAGTCTGGAATGATGAAAGAGTATATCTTCAGGCACAACCATCCCGACAGGTTTGAATATTTCCATCCCGTATTCCAGCAGCAGCTCGGGGAAACCTACGGCATTATGGTATATCAGGAAGATGTGATCAAGATTGCCCAGCACTATGGAGGCCTTACTGCTGCTGACGGGGATATCCTCCGGCGTGCCATGTCAGGAAAAGGGCGTTCCAAAGCCGCACTGCAGAAGGTAAAGGATAACTTCTTTGAATCCTGCAGGGCCCAAGGGCATCCCATCGCGCTGAGCGCTGAAATATACCGCCAGATCGAGTCCTTTGCAGGCTATTCCTTCTGTAAGGCGCACTCGGCTTCCTATGCCGTGGAAAGCTATCAGAGCCTGTATCTGAAGGTGCATTATCCAATCGAGTTTATGGTGGCAGTGATCAACAATCAGGGCGGTTTCTACCGCACCGAAGTATATGTGCATGAAGCTAGGATGTCTGGGGCCACCGTGCACAATCCCTGTGTGAATAAAAGTGAAATCCAAACCACTCTGTATGGCTCTGATGTATATCTGGGTTTTATGCATCTGCAGGGCCTGGAATCCAAAACAGCGCTTCTCATTCAGCAGGAACGCGAAAAAAACGGGCTGTACAAATCTCTTGAGGATTTTATCAACCGCATAGCAATCGGAATCGAAGCCATACAGATCCTGATTTTCATCGGCGCGTTCCGGTTCACCGGCAAGACAAAAAACCAGCTGCTGGTAATTACCCGCCTAATTCTGGTAAACTTTAAACCCCTTACCCCGCTGCTGCTTGAGCAGCCTGTGAAGGAATTTATACTGCCGCAGCTGGAGCGCTCCGCTTTTGAAGATGCTTTTGATGAGATCGAACTGCTGGGTTTCCCTGTCTCGTGTTCCCCTTTTGATCTGCTTCAGACCCCTTTCAGGGGCAATGTGATGGCGCAAGACCTTTTGGCCCATCATAAAAAACAGGTGCGGATGCTCGCCTATCTGATCTCGCGCAAGCATGTGCCCACAAAGATGGGCGCTATGTATTTCGGCACCTGGATAGATGCCAGAGGGGATATGTTTGATACGGCGCATTTCACAGACAGCCTCTCGGCATACCCTTTTCAGGGAGGGGGATGCTACCTGCTGCTGGGCAATGTCGAGGTGGATTACCATTTCCCAACCATAACGGTCATAAAGATGGCTAAAATGCCTTTTATACCCGATCCGCGTTATGAGCATGAGAACGATTGGAAATACAGGGCCCAGCAGAAAATACGCGAGGATGTGAGCATGACCCATCGCGCACCCTATCCGCAGGAACATGAAATCAATATCCCGCGGCTTAAAATGAGCAGCGGACAGGATTCCTCCGGGATTCCGGCAGTCTGAGTATAACCAGAAAACTAAACAAAATGATGCTTTTTGATGACACCGAAATTTTTTCATCAGGCACTGGCGGCAGAAGGATATTTGACGCCCCTGATGCCGAGCTGCTGCTGATTGATAATTTTTTCAATAAACAGGAATCCGACCATTATTACAATGTTTTATACCATGGCACGCAGTGGAGGGAATATGAAATGCCTATGTATGACAAGGTCGTTACCGCACCGCGCATGATCTGCTGGTATGGCGATTCTGGCAGGCCTGAGCGCAAATCCAATCCCCACTGGCCCTTGGAACTGCTCCAGATCAGGGAGCGCGTGCACGAGGAGACCCGCATAAATTTTAATGCCGTGCTGCTGAACCTTTACAGGGACGGCACAGACGGTGTGGGATGGCACAGCGACAAAACTTCTTCCAGCAACAAGAACATGAACATTGCCTCTGTGACTTTTGGGGAAACCCGCCTATTCCGCCTGCGGCATAAGACCCTCAAGCACATCGAGCCGATAGAAATTCCACTGCACCACGGCAGCTTCCTGCTGATGGCGGGAAGCACCAATACCTATTGGGAGCATCAGGTGCCTAAAACAGCCCGCCAAGTCCTGCCCAGGATCAACCTCACTTTTCGGCAGGTGCGCGGGATATAAAAAATGCGGCTCCTTATTTTAAAAAGCTGATAATCATAGAAATGCTATAATATTCCTTTCTTATCATATAACAGGATTATGCGGCTTGATGCTAACTTTGGATAAATCATTAAATTTAGAAATCATGGAAAATAAAAACAATATGCCACAAAGCGATGATATGCATATCGATATCTCCCAGCAGGCAGAAATCCAGCAGTGGGCAGAAAAGCTCAATGTCCCTGAAGAAATATTGAAAGATGCCGTACGGGCAGCAGGAACAACGGTTGAAGAAGTAGTGGATCATCTTAATGGAAATTCCCCTTCCAGGGAAAGCGCCTCAGAAACCGTGCGCCTGAAAGACGGCCCATGGCATCAGGGGGAATGAAAATGGGCAGCAGTTATTAAGCTGTTTTATAAAAAAAAGCAGAAGCGGTTTGCAAAAAATCCTGAAGGGCATTTATTTCCAGATCCTCTTCAGGATTTTTTATTTGAATCGGCTCTTTATACTGGCAATGCATTATCTTATTGCAATGTCCCTCCAAAGCCAATCGGGCTCAATGCCGCTGCGCTTTTCAATTAATTGCATAAATTTGCGTGCCTATTTCATTTTACCTGACATCAGCTAAAATAGGGTCCAAAAAAAAAAATCATCCTTTAAAATGAACGATCCGATTCTTGAAAACCTTAATCCGAGCCAGCTTCAGGCCGTAAAAACCACAGAAGGCTACGTGCGCGTTATTGCCGGCGCCGGGTCGGGGAAAACAAAAGCGCTTACCTCCCGCTTTGCCTACATTGTGGACAGGCTGGGCATCAACTCTTCCAACATCCTCTGTGTGACCTTTACTAACAAGGCCGCACAGGAAATGAAAAAAAGGGTCAAGGCGCTTATCGGGGATCTCTACGATGTGAGTTTCATCACCACCTACCACGGCTTCTGCGTGCGCTTTCTGCGTGAGGAAATCAATAAGCTGCACTATCCAAAGAATTTCATCATACTGGATGCCGAGGACCAGAAAACCATCCTAAGGGAAGTCTTCACAGAACTGGACATCAACTCCAAAAACCTGACCTTCAAACAGGTGCTGCGCTTCATCTCCAAACAGAAAAGCACCTCGGACTATCTGGGGTATATGATTGAAAACAAAAGCTTCACTTCCGATGAGAAGGACTCGCTTTCCAGCCAGGTGTATCAGAAATATCTGGACAAGCAGAAACGCAACTATGCGCTGGATTTTGACGATCTGATCCATTTCACGGCTTTTATCCTGGACAGCAATCCCGATGTGCTGTCCAAGTGGCAGCAAATGCTGCATTACATACAGGTCGATGAGGCGCAGGACAGCTCCGACAGCCAGTTCCATCTGGTGGAAATGCTTTCGCGCGTGCACCAGAACCTGTTCCTTGTGGGCGATCCCGACCAGACCATCTACGAATGGCGCGGGGCAAAGCCCGAGTATCTGGTGGAATTCGACAGGATGTTCCCTGATACCCAAACCATCTTCATGAACCAGAACTACCGCTCGACCCCCAACATCCTGAAAGTCGGCAACCATATCATCAAAAACAACACGGTTAGGGTGGATAAGGATATGGTCACCGACAATCCCGAAGGCGTTGAAGTGGTGCATTTCCACGGCAAAAATGATTTTGAGGAAACCTTTTGGGTGGCCTCGGAAATCAAGGAAATCATGAAGACAGAAAATGCCTCGTATTCCGATATTACCATACTCTACCGCTCCAACCATCTTTCAAGAAATATCGAGCAGGCGCTCATCAAGGAAAATATCCCGTATGCCATATTTGGGGGCATCCGTTTTTTTGAGCGCAGGGAAATCAAAGATGTGCTCTCTTTTCTAAGGCTTATCGTGCAGGGGGATAATTTCTCCTTTCTGCGCATGTTCAACCACCCGACAAGGGGACTCGGCAAAAAGTTCCTCGAAAGGCTGAGCCTGCTGGCAGGCGAACAGAACCTCTCGCTGCTTCACACGCTGGAGAATAATCTCCAGGATAAGGAACTCAATAAAAAAGGGGCTTCCGATTTTCTGGCACTGGTATCAGAATTGAAGAAAGATGCGCAGTCCAACTCTATTTCAGACCTTGTAAAAATCATACTTGATAAAAGCGGGCTTTCCGAACTCTACCGCAAGGACGGAGACCAGGACAGGCTCGAGAATATCAAAGAGCTCGTAAGCTCGATGATGCTCTTGGAAAAAGAAAACAACGGTCCTATAAATATTGTCGAATACCTGCAGGAGATAGCCCTGTACACGGATCTGGACAAAGACACCGAAAATCAGGACAAGGTGCGCCTGATGACCATACATATCTCTAAAGGCCTTGAATTCCCCTATGTCTTTCTGTGCGGGTTCACCGAAGGGGTGCTCCCGAGCGCCTTATCGATCAAAGAAAGAAGAAAGCGCGCCATAGAGGAAGAAAGAAGGCTGATGTATGTGGCGGTAACGCGCGCCGAGAAGCGGTTTTATATGACCGACTCCGAAGGGTTTAATTTCACTACCGGACTTAATAAATACCCGTCACGGTTTCTCTTTGAAATCAAGGAGGAGTTTTATGTGCGCAAGGGAAAGCTTTCCCCGGAGATCCTTCAGGCCTCGCAGGCCACCGCAGCATCCTTGAAGAACACCCAAGAGACCGCATTCAAAGAAGGCGATATGGTGGTGCATCCCGTATGGGACAAAGGGGAAGTTCTGGCAGTGGATATCGAAAAAAAACAGTATCTGGTGCATTTTTTTGAGATGGGGAAGGAAAAGCCGATTGATTTCGCTTTCCGATCTCTGGCCTTAGCGCCCGCTTCCGAGCAGCAAAGCGCTTCGCCCGATACCCTATTGGATCTTCAGGAAAGCCTGAAGAATGCTCCCGATCCATTTGCAGATGATAATGGGCCTGAAAATTAAAAATAGGAGAAGCCATGTCAGCAAAAATGGAAATTAAATAACCTCCAGCTCTCTGCCTGTAAATAAATACCATCCGCTAGCCGTATTTTTATAATTAACTTTAAATTGATCAGTCATGGAAAATACAGCAGAAAATTACGATGATATCCAGAAATGTCCGTATCACAGTGCCCTAAAAGCGCAGGGATATCAGAATCCGCCTGAAAAGAGCAGCAATAAGGATGCAGATGCCAATACAGGGGACTGGGACGATCAGCGCGATGGGTCGGCAGCGGATGATTCCATCTATGATACGGGGCGAAATGATAATTCAGGAGGGGCAGCAAGCACTGGAAGCGCATCTTCTAACAGCTAGAAGATGCTTAAAACAAAAAAAGAGCCTGAGGCTCTTTTTTTGTTTTACAGTTCCAGCATGTATAGTGTTGCTGGATATTCAAGTCCTATTATTCTTTTTCCATGCCGTCTATTATTCTGCCCACTTCAGTCTCTGCGGCCTTAAGCCTGCCCTGGCAGAAGGCGATAAGCTCCGATGCCCTTTTCACCTTAGCGGCAAGCTGGTCCACCGAAATGGTCTCGTTCTCTATTTCTTTTGAAATGGCGGCAAGCTCTTCCCAAGCCTGCTCATAAGTCAGTTTCTCTTCCATCGTATTGTATTTTTTCTTTAACGGTGCTTTTAAGTATGGTATCGTGCAGGATGACTTCTATATCGTCCCCTTGTTTTATATCCCCGGTGCCTGCGGCAATCTTCCCATTGGCTTTCACAATCGCGTAGCCTTTCCTCAGGATATTCTGCGGGGACATCAGTGCAATGCTTCTCTGCATATGCTCCAGATGAAGATTGCTGCTTTTCAGATAGCCTGCGGCAAACAGCTTTAAATTCCCTGCAAGATATTCCATATCGCTCCTTTTGCGGCGAAGCAGGTTCTGTGAAAGCTGCGCCGTTATCTGGGCTTTCAGTGAAAGCCGTTTCTGGTGCCCGTGCAGTATGTCTTTCACGTCCGCCGCGATTCTCTGGTTGGCAAGGGCCAGCTGCTTCTTGTGCCCAGAGAGCGCCTCCCTTGAATTTTTGGATATATTTCTCTTGAGCTCTTCCAGCCCTTTGGAATGCTGCAGCAGAAGCTGCTGGGATCTGATCACGATAAGCTGCTGCAGGGAAAGCAGCCCCATTTCAAAACTGCGGTTATGGGCAATAATGAACTCTGCCGCTTTGGTCGGTGTTTTGGTATGGGTATGGGCCATAAGGTCGGTGATGGTCACATTCTTCTGGTGCCCGATCCCTGTTATGATCGGGATGGGGAATTTAGCCACAGCACGCCCGATCTGGTAATTGTCAAAGATCAGGAAATCCGACTGTGCGCCGCCTCCCCTTGCAATGACAATGGCATCATAAGGGATTTTTGTATTATAGACTTCAATGAGTTTGTTTAGGAAAAGCTTGGCATTGTTGTCCCCCTGCACTATGGTGTAATAATCGTCAATCTGGAAGGCATACCCAAAATCATTGTGCTGCAGGGTATGGCGGAAATCTTCATTTCCTGCCGAGTTGCTCGCTGAGATAACGGCAACCCTCTGAATGGCAAGGGGAAGTTTCAGACGGCTGTTAAGCGTGGAATAGCCATCGGCTGTTTTGGTGATAAAATCATTCTCTGCAGCAAGCCTTTTAAGGGTCGCATTGCGCTGCTGCTCCAAGACCCCAAGGGTAAAATTCACATCTATATCAAGCACATTTACAGAAAGCCCATATAGCGGATGATAATCCACGCTGACCTTTACCAGCACATGAAGGTTGTTGGTGAATCTCTGGCCGGTCTTCTTCTCAAAATCTGACAGCTGCACTGCCCCCTCTCCCCAAGCCTTTCCCATGATTTTGGCTATAATGGCGCTGTTCTTCTCGCCTTTCTCCACCAGCTCAAAGTAATGGATCTTCTTATCGGCCTTAAAGGAATGGTTGGTGATATCAGCCACCACCCAGTGCGTCTGTCCCCTAAAACGGGAATTGATCGTGTCCTGGATCTGGTCGTTGAGCTGTGAGAGTCTGATATACTGGTCTGGTCCCATAGTTTTTTAGGCCTGCGGTCTGTTTTTTTCTTACTAACCGCTAAGGTAGCTATTCTGTAGCGGAATCTCAAATGCGCAAAAAGCTGAGTTGTAAATTTTCAATTCAAAACGGGTTAAAAGGGCAGCCAAAGTAGTGCCCGCCCTCTCCTGCATGCGCATAACCGCTTTACGCGGCCCTTCGGGACTTATAGCACTCCGGCTCGTTTCGCACACTGTTCTTCCGCTTTCTTTTTTCCCGTTTTTTCTTTTGAAATTTTTCTTGCGGGGCATGGAAAAGAAAACTCGAACAAGTATCCATTTAAAATTAGAAATCATGGAAATCACAGGACGAATTGTAAAAGATGCCTCAGTGGCGAAAGTAAAAGAAAACCGTGAGGTGGTAAACTTCTCCATAGCGGTCAACGACAGCTACAAGCCCAAAGGAAGCGCCGAGACAAAAAAAATGGTAACCTATATCGACTGCTCCTACTGGCTCAGCGCAGGACTGGCGCAGTGGCTTCGTAAAGGCACCCTTGTGCAGCTCTTCGGGCGCATCGGGCTGAATGTCTATATCGGAAATGATGCCCGCGCGCACGGGACATTGACCTTTCATACCTCGGATATAAAAATCCTCGTTTTTGCGCAGGCGGATAACAGCAAGCCTGCGCCCGCCCTCAAACAGCAGAAAACCACGGACGACCACGACGACCTGCCTTTCTAAACCTTACGCCTTTTAAAATTTATGCACGCCTAAAATATTTTATTATGAAAGCCTTACAAAAATCAAATTACAGCGATTATCGCGTAAGTGATGCCTTTAATGAAATTATCCTTAGAAGCATCACTTCGTATGACGGCAAACGCAGCGTACAGCTGAAATCCTTTTTCCTTGACCTGCAGACTGGCGGTTGCGTAAGCGGGATGGTTTCAGAGTTTATCTACAATGCGGACTGCAAAGAATTTTACATCGAACATATCGATGAGCTTGAAGATATGCGAACCCAGCTTGAAGAAGCGATTGGAGAACCTATCGAGAACCGATTTAGCGCGCCGCACTACACTTTTGTATGCTGGCTCTGTTTTGAAGAGTACTGCTACGACCTTTATTCAAGGCTCTTTGAGTGAAAATTTCAATCTTAAATCCATTCTTATGAAAGCTTCTGAAAATTTTAGAAAAGCAATAGAGAATTACCTGAGCAGTCTCTCGCAGGGCGACAGCGCCTTTGCGCCCCATTACGCCAAAGCTTCCAAGAACTTCGAATCCTGTCTGCACTACATCGGCGTAGAGGTCAAAAAAACAGGCTTGTGCTACTTTGACAATCAGGAAATTTTTGACATGGCAGTAAAGTACTACACCGATGATTCCATCCCAACGCCTGCTCCTGTGGCATTCCGTGCCGTAGTGCAGCCCTCCGCCCCTGCCGACCTTTTCTCACAGCCGGAAATCCCCGCTGCAAAAATTCAAAAAGAGAATATTCCCCCAGTACAAAAAGATGTAAAACCTGCGGCGCAGACCGCCCTGACACTCTTTGACCTATGATGCCCAAAACCCACATCGAGAAAAAGCTTGCCGATTTAAGCGCAACGCTTTCGCCCATAAATCCTGAGGTTTTTGTTTGGGCAGAAAAAAATATCTTCCTGAAATGGGGCGTGCTCTCACGCTCCAAATTCTATTGTCTGGACTGCACCCATGTATGGAAACCCTCCTGCCAAAGCTCCTGCGCCAAATTTACCGCCTGTCCTGCCTGCAAAGGCAGGCTTAAAATGATGCCCTGCAATCAGGTGCATTTTAAAGAGACTGAATACTTTGCCGTGGTGCAGCGCTGCGCAGGGTTTCAGGTGGTGCGCATGGCCATAGCCTATAAGCGCATGAAAAAGAATTTCGCCCCAACCTATTTCCACCATGAGGTCATGCAGCATTGGATAAGCCCCGCAGGGGAAGTGCGCACGCTCTCGCGCAGCACCAATGCGTTTTCACAGGCCTGCGATGCGTGGAAATTCTATTCCCCCCTTGAAATAAGGCTAAAGGATTTTGTCCGCAATGCCAAGTGCTTTATTAGTCCCTACAAGGTCTTTCCGCAGACCAAAGTGCTGCCTGTTTTGAAACGCAACGGCTTTAAATCTTCGGTGCATGATATAGCGCCCCACCTGCTCTTTGCATCGCTTTTATCCGACCCCATTACTGAAACCCTTTTAAAAGCACGTCAAATAAACCTCTTGCAATATTATCTGCGAGTTTCAGGACAGGGCATCCGCCGAAACTGGCAGGCAGTCAAGACCGCCATCAGGAACAGCTACAAAATCGCTGATGTGCAGATTTGGGAGGATTATCTCGAATTGCTTCGGCATTTCAAAAAAGACCTCTGCAGCCCCCTTTACGTATGCCCTGAAAACCTCAGCGGAGCGCATGACCGATTGGTGCATAAAAAGCGCGGGCTTTTACGAAAGAAAAAACTCCAAGACCTGCGCCTTGAAATCGAAAAAGCGCAGAGCAGGTACGCAAGCGATAAAAAACGCTTTTTCGGACTGTCATTTCAGGACAGGGAACTGAACATTTCGGTGATTGAAAACGTCAAGGATTTTATGCGCGAGGGCGATGACTTGGGGCACTGCGTATTCACCAATGAATATTATGGCAAAAAAGATTCGCTTATCCTATCGGCAAAAATTGCCGATAAATCAGTGGAAACCATCGAACTATCCCTGAGCCGCATGGAAGTGCTGCAATGCAGGGGGTTCAAGAACAGGCCTTCAAATCACCACAAGCAGATACTGCACCTGCTTTCCCAAAACCTGTATCAGATAAAACAGCGCATGAAAAAAAGAAACGTAAAAGCAGAAGCCGATAATTGAATCGGCTTTTTTTTATGGCCGCATTTTAAGGCTCGAAAGCCCGCCAGCCTGACGGCTGGCGGGCTGTGGATTTAAAAGGGCTGATTAATTATTTGATGCTGATTGCCCCCGAAAGGTTTTCCTGCTCGATGAACGCGGCAATATACTCCAGGGCTTCACCGCTTTTATCGGCATCTGTTTCAAAAGTATTGATATGGAACTGCTCGTCCTGGTCCAGGATATGGATAATCTCGGTATAGCCTTTTGAGATCAGGCTGCCTTTGAGTTTGAGGATAGTATGCTGCTCTCGGGCATCCAGATCTTTTCTCACCTTTAGCTGTATCTCTTTTTCCATTGTGAAATATTTGATATTGAACATCCGTAAATAGAGCATCAAATTTATAATTTTAAACCCTATCCGGAATAGGTGCCCCTGTTAAAATTGAAAAGCGGCAAATGAGAATTTAACAATTCCCCTCGAAAATTATATAAAAGGCACCCAACCCAAAAGCTTTACATTTACCCTGCCGCGGCCTGTAAAAAAGGAAGCGGCGCTTAATCAATCCAATATCAGCTTATGACTCCAGAAAACTGCTATCACAGCGTCCCCCTAGACGGTGCCGCCGAATGCTATGAAGAGCAGCTCCTGCTGCAGTACGACCACTGCCTGGGTACAGGCATATCGGCACTGGCAAAAGCAAAAAGCCGTTTTAATACCCTGCTGGTGGGCGCCCGTTTACAAACCGGTGAAGGCAGCCCTGATGAACAAGAAGAGCAAAGCGAGCAGCAGCAGCAGGAAGAAACCGCCTCGGATCCCGGCACATTTCTGATGTGAGAAAAAAAATGCCCGCAGCATTACCAAGCCTAAAACTGGCTCTTTACATTTAATTGGCTATATTTACCTAAATATGCCGCGCCAATATATGCGGCTGGCAACCTGAAAACAAACCTTTGAAACCAGACCTTTACAATTCCGACTATTATTTCCTTCACAATGGAGGTGAAGCTGCCAGAATCATACAGAGAATCGACTGGGGCGCGCATATTCTCGGTGCTGTTGAGCAGTGGCCCGAGAATCTGAAAAATACGCTATCCACCCTTCTCTCTTGCAAGTTCCCGATGTTTTTGTGGTGGGGGGAAGAGCTTACCCAGTTTTATAACGACTCCTATTTCGGCATAATGGGAACTGCCAAGCACCCCCATGCAATGGGAGGAAAAGCGGCCGATTACTGGCACGAATGCTGGGACTTTATACAGCCACTGATAGCAAGGGTTCTAGACCAAGGGGAAAGCGTATGGTACGATGACCTTTTGATGCCCATTGAAAGGGACGGAATCCTTAAAGACTGCTACTGGACTTTCAGCTATTCCCCTGTGCGCGATGACAGCAGGCAGATCAAAGGCGTACTGGTCATTGCCACTGAGACTACAGAAAAAGTGCTTCACAGGCAGAAAATAAACCAGAGTAAGGAAGAGCTTGAATTTGCGATCAATGCCGCAGAGTTCGGCACTTTCGACCTGGACCCAAAGACCCAGAGATTCTCTGCAAACCCAAGGCTTAAGGACTGGTTTGGCCTGCAGTCCCAAGATGAAGTGCTCCTGCGCCATGCGCTGGAATCCATAGCGGCCTATGACAGGGAGCGTGTGGCGGATTCCATAAACAGGACACTGGATTACAGTTCTGGCGGGCGCTACGACATTGAGTACGATATCATAGATTCTAAATCTAAAGATATCCGAACGGTTCATGCCTTGGGAAAGGCGTGGTTTGACAAGGACAATATCGCGTATCGCTTTAACGGCACGGTGCAGGACATCACAGCCCAGAAAAAAGCGGCCGAAGAACTCTACAAATCACGCCAGCTTACCGATATTGCCATCAAAAGCATGGGGCTGGGAATTTTCAACGTGGACTACTCCCAGGGCACCATCGACTACACTGCTGAGCTAACCAGGCTTATGACCGGAAAAGTCCAGGCAGAGCTCACCATAGACCAGCTTTCAAAATACATCCATCCCGAAGACCTGGAGCTCAGGGTTCAGGCTCTTAAAGAAGGTATCAAAAGCGGCACTTTCCATTATACGCCCCGCGTGATCTGGGAAGACGGAAGCATCCATAGGATTGCAATATCTGCCTCAAGGATGTTTGATTCGCATCGAAACGGTTCTGCATTCTCGGGAACCGTTGCCGACATCACCGAGCAGGACAACAGCCGTCTGGCACTGCTGCAGGCCGAAGAGCAGCTTCAAATCAGCAAGCGCGAGGCAGATGCGCTGTTCCGCAATGTGACCGACAGCTCCCCTACCGGCTTATGGCTCTCAGATAAGGATGGTCGGATGACCTATTTCAATAAGACGCTGATCGAATTTACCGGAATGCCCTACCAGGAGCTGCTAAAAGGGAACTGGACCTATGCCATCGCGCCCGAAGACTACCACAGGGCTAAAGATGCCTATCTGGATGCCATTGCCTCAAAAAGGCACTTTGACACGCTTTTCAGGGCAAGAAAGCATACGGGGGAAACCATGTGGTGCAGGGCCGCGGGCGATCCCTTCTACGATGCCGAAGGCCGATATGCAGGCTATGCAGGGTTCTGCATGGACATGGATGAAATCATCTCAGGCAGGCAGGCGGTCACCGAAAGCCAGCATAAGGTAACCTCAATGGTAGAGCAGTCACCGGTCGGGATCTGCCTTTTCACCGGAGACGATCTGAAAATTGAAATTGCCAATGACATCATGATCGGCTATTGGGGAAAAGACCGCAACGTAATTGGAAAACCGTTCATCGATGCGGTTCCCGAACTCGAAGGCCAGCCGTTTATCGGCATACTGGAAAACATCTACCGCACCGGGGAAACCTACTATGGGCGCGCTATGCCGGCAGATTTGCAGGTCGATGGAAAACTAAGCACCTATTACTTTGAATTCACCTATACGCCCATCCGCAATTCCAAAGGCGAGATCTACGGCATCATGGACATAGCCGTTGATGTGACACAGCAGGTCACCGCCTCCAAAAAACTCGAAGAGACCAGACAGGCGCTCGCCGGGGCAATCGAACTGGCCGAACTGGCCACTTGGGGCCTGAGCGCAGCCGACGGGAGCATTACCTGTTCGGACCGTTTCAAAGAGTGGCTTGGACTGGCCGATAACCACGGCAGCAGCGGCATATTTCTGGAACGCATCGAAGACCCCTACAGGGAAAAAGTAATGGAAGCGTTTAAAGAGGCGTTCACAGCCGATGCCGAAGATTCCTATGATTACGAATTTCCCATTACCAACAAGGTTACAGGCCAAAAGCGCATCATACACGCCAATGCGCAGCTGCTGTACTCCAAGGACGGCACCCCTGAGGGCATCAGCGGAACAGCCCAGGATGTGACCAAAGAGCGCGAGCTGCAGCACGAGCTCCAGTTCAAGGTCTCCGAAAGGACTTCAGAGCTCAATGCGGCAAATGCCGAACTGGAAGCGCGCAACCGCGAGCTTTCCCAGTTTGCCTATATCGCATCGCATGACCTGCAGGAGCCGGTACGGAAAATCAGCGTGTTTGCCGACATGCTGCAAAACAACCTGCATAAAAATCCTGAAAAAGCCGACCTCTACCTTGGCAAGATAACCGGCTCGGCCAAGAGAATGGAAAACCTGATAAAAGACGTGCTGCAGTTCTCCAGGCTCTCCCAGGCGGAAAAGAATTTTGAGCCTGTGGACCTGAACACCGTCATCCTGGAGACCCTGGCGGATTTTGACTTGGTCATCGAGCAGAAAAATGCTGTGATCCAGAGCGATGTGCTCCCTGAAATAGAAGCCATTCCCCTGCAGATGGCACAGCTGTTCGGCAACCTGATTTCCAATGCGCTGAAATACAGCAGGCCAGATATCCCCCCGCTGATCTCCATCAGGCTAAAGCACCTTTCCGAATCTGACAAGAACAGCCTGTCTGAGGGGCCGGATCAAGATTATCTTAAAATAGAAATCAGCGACAACGGCATCGGGTTCTCCCAGCAGCATTCCGAACAGATATTCAATATCTTCCAGCGCCTGCATGGAAATGGCCAGTTTGCAGGCACGGGGATCGGGCTTGCCATGTGCCGGAAAATACTCCAGAACCACGGCGGGACCATCAGCGCCGTCTCAGAAGAAGGCCTAGGGAGCACTTTTGCAATGATACTGCCAAAATCACAGGCAAAAAAAGGGGAAGATTAAAATTATCGCGAAAAATTGTATATTTGCATTCGCTTTACCCCATTTTATGAAGACCGTTTTTTTAATTGATGATGATCCTGATGACCGCGAAATTTTCGAAGAATCTTTAGCGGCAGAACATCCTTCTGTTTTGTATCAGCAGGCCGAGAACGGCGCCGCCGCTTTTGAGAAATTGAGATCCGGCTCCTTTGCAGAACCTGACCTTATCTTTCTGGATCTTAACATGCCCATCATGGACGGCAGGGCATTCCTTCAGCAGATTAAAGCGGATCCCAACTTTAAGGATATCCCCGTGATCATCTATTCCACTTCCTCGAGTGAAGCGGATAAAAAGTTTGCTCAAGAAAACCACGCTGCAGCCTTCCTCACCAAACAATATTCGCTCAGTTTAATACGTCAGGACATACAAACGGCAGTGCAAAACTTTCTTGAGCTTTAAATATTTATTGAGCTGCTATACGGCTATACCCAGAAAATAAGATATTGAATTTAATTAGGACACCACAAGTATCCTTCCGCATTAAAACCAGCACATTACGATACCTCCGTAAAGTCAGAATTAGTATGGCAAAATCGTGGCACATTGCTTTTTAAGAAAGTAAAACCTCACCAAAATCAAGTTTTTCCGAATTTAGGTTAGAATAGTTATGTGTCCGCACAGTGCACACAATTTAATTTCTTTGTAGTTTTAGATTGTGTCGACATTGTCGACACAATTTCTTTTATAAAGTCCAATTTGCACAATTGATCTCTAAAAAGGCTATTGCATAGTATTTATAGAAACAAATTGTCCGGTATATTTATCGGCAAAAAAAATCAAGAAAAAAGTTAAAAAATAACATTATATTTGCCGATAACGGAACTTGTTTAAAATGAAATATATTTCAACAGCTGAATTTGCGAAAAAAGTGGAGCTTTCCGAAAGAACAATCCGCAACTATTGCGCATCGGGCAGATTAAAAGGCGCTTTCCTAACTGGCAAGACATGGAATATTCCTAGTGATGCCGTTATTGCCCAAAAAGAAAATAACAAAAAATTAAATAAACACTTCCTGCTGGACATTCTAAAGGAACAGAAGGAAATGAAACTAAAAGGGGGGATCTATCATCGAACCCAGATCGATTTGACTTATAACTCCAACAAAATTGAAGGAAGCAGACTGACCCATGATCAGACTCGCTATATTTTCGAGACCAATACAGTCGGCATATCTGAAGAAAGCATTAATGTGGACGATATAATTGAAACGGCTAATCACTTTAGATGCATTGATTTTATAATCGATAAGGCAAATGCAAAACTCACTGAATCCATTATTAAAGAACTCCATTTTTTACTAAAGTCCGGAACTTCTGATAGCGGGAAAAGCTGGTTTAATGTTGGAGAATACAAAAAGCTTCCAAATGAAGTCGGAGGAAACGGAACCTGTCCTCCGAAACTTGTTTCATCCAAGATGAAAGAAATGCTTAAAGATTACCACAGTATTAAAAATAAAACGATAGAGGACATTATCGATTTTCATTATAATTTCGAAATACTTCATCCCTTTCAGGACGGTAATGGCCGTGTGGGCCGACTGATTATCTTTAAAGAATGTCTTGCAAACAATATTGTCCCTTTTATAATTGATGAACAGCTGAAGCTGTTTTATTATAGAGGTTTACAGGAATGGACCAGCATAAAAGAATATTTAATGGACACCTGCCTGACTGCACAGGATAATTATAAATCGGTGCTCAATTATTTCGAAATAGAATTTTAAAGAAAAGAAATGTATAAATAATGAATTGCACAGTGGTTCTTATCATCTGAATTGTCATGACAGAGTCACGACAATTCAGATATTCCAAATTTAATCTGTAATTTGCAGTACTTTAATGGACTTCATTTTTTAAAAAAATCTAAGGCGAATTTAACCGCATATCATGCATTTTATTTTTGTGGCAGAATCGTGGCACACAGTTGAAGACAAAAGTAAAATTCCTGCATTGACAGCACCAGACAAAAGCAGGTTCGAATGGCGGAGCGATCATAAAGATTTTTTCAAAAACGTACAAATACATGGTTCGAGTCCCGTTCCCGCTACAACGATAAAAAGCTTCAGAGAAATCTGGAGCTTTTTTGTTTTGCTATATAAAAATCTTCATCACACTTCTTCTTTTTACTAAATCAAAAAAACATATAATTCTTTCATGTCTTTAGTTAATCATTTCTTAATCTGTTAAGAAAATCATTTGTATTCCTATAAATTCGTCCTGTTATTTAGCATGAAATTAGCTATGTCTTAAAAACGGCTCATTCGAATTATATATCCCAAAACTAACAACTTAGCAACAAAAAACGTGATTTATACTACACTTTTAAATATTGCTGTTTTTCAAGGAATAGCATTAGGTTGCATTATTTTAAAATCTTCCTTATTCAATAGCAATTCAAATAAATATCTAGCATATTTACTATTTGTACTTTCGATTATTTTACTGAATCATGTTTTTGAGGTTGAAAAAGCATTTGCTTCCTATCCTGTTCTACGTTTCATTGACCATATCGAATGGATATTTCTATTACCCACCTTCCTATTCTTGTTTATAATAAACCGCATTGACGATACTATAAGAAGTAAGCAAAAATCATATTTGTGTTTTATTCCATTTGCCTATTCGGCTGTCCTAAATATCACCCTTGATCTTGATCGTGTTACAGGAATTTATACCATTCCTGAGTCAGCAATTACACTCAACATACTTGGTTGGATTCACCTTTTTTTTGCCCTTACTTTTATCCCACTTTTGCTTTTTTACTCATATTTTATGACAAAACATTTAAAAGATTCACAAGATAAAAAATGGATCATTACCTTATTAACTATTATTTCTTCATCGATATTTGCTTTTCTTACGATTTATATAGCCAGCTTATTTTTTCCATTTGATCTTTCTGCAACGATGAGCATCCTGGCTTTAGCTGCTACATTTATAATTCACTGGACTGCTTATGTCGGTATTTACAAATATAAACTTGCCAAAAACAAAGATGCTATCTGTAATTTTCTAAATCAAGATTTAGCTATTTCATATTCAAATCTTGAAATTTCTAAAAATGATACGCCAGAAGATTACAAAGAATCTATCACCCTATATAACATTTATTTTCAGAAACTGGAACTTCTTTGCAGAGAGCAGCATATTTATACTGATAGCACACTAAATAGAGAAAAAGTTGCTGAAAAAATAGGCATAAGCGCAGGATATGTTTCGCAAATTGTAAATACCGTAACGGGCGAGAACTTTGCCAATTACATTAACAGATATAGAGTGGAAGCTGTTAAAGAAATGATATCAGATTCTGAATACGAAAACTACAATTTACTAGCAATGGCACTGGAATCTGGGTTTACATCAAAAGCAACTTTTTATAAAGCCTTTAAAAAATCAACTGGCCAGACACCTAATGAATATAAAAACAGTTGTAAATAAGTCTCATTTTATCCACTTTTAAGCTTTTGAGACCTTTCCTCTTTTTTCTTATATGAATTTTGGACCTAAATAATTCAAATTAATTTTATGAAAAAAATCTTTTTACTACTGACCATTTTGTCCGCCTTTTATTCCGTCAATGCTCAAAATGAAACTGATCCTTATCAGAAAAATAATGAAATTAAGTTAAATATACTACCTCCTTTACTTGGATCTTTTCAGATTGATTACGAAAGAAATTTAAATCATCATTCGTCATTAGGACTTTCTTTTTATTATGTGTTTGACAATACAAAAAATGAAAAGGATTTAAATTATTCAATATCTCCTTATTACAGAAGATATTTTGGTAAAAAATACGCATCAGGCTGGTTTGTTGAAGGGTTTGGAATGCTGGCTTCAACAGATGGCAAAAAAATATACGCTTCAGAAGATCATTCCATATATACCGAAAATCCCGACGTTATTAATTTTGCTCTCGGTGCTGGCGGAGGGTGGAAATGGGTCAGTAAAAGCGGATTTCTTTTTGAAGCAAATGTTGGTTATGGCGGTATATTAATCAATGCAGATAAAACAGATCATACTATTGTTGCAAAATTTGGACTAAGTGCCGGGTATCGATTTTAATAAAATAGATGTTGCAAAAAATTAATAATTTAATTTAAAAAAGTCAAAAACTTGTGGCGACTTTATAAAAATCTTTAAAAAACTGGTTAGATAATTGAATGCTTCCCGCTACTACTTTAAAGTAAAAGCCTGAGAAATCTAGATTTCTCAGGCTTTTTTTATGATTCGAAAAATCTTATAATATTTCTTATCAAATATAAAAAGCCTGTATTTTCTCGGGAAA
>NZ_JBYNWZ010000016.1:0-57310 GCF_057799715.1 Flavobacterium sp. 38
TCATTACAAACAAATCGTTTGAATTCTTCACTGTACTTAGACTGCCATTTTGATGATGATGTTTTTGAATATCTTTCCATATTTTTACACTTTTGTGTAAACCTATTTTAGGACAAGACATGCGTGCACGAGCGGGACGCTCGCGCTAGCGGGGGAATAGTCTTATAACGATAGAAATAAGTACAAATAGATTGGATGGACTTGCAGCTTTAGAATCCGCTAGGATTATCCTGCACGAATACATACACGCAGATATTTATCGAAAGTTAAATACGACAAATTCTAATGATATTGATGCAAGTAATTTTAAACAAGTTTTTGAAACTTACGAAAATCAGCATAATGCAATGGCGCAGGTCTATCTTAGTAGTATGAAAGATGCTTTTAAAATCATTTCATAAAACAGTTTTAAGTGCTGATTATAACAAATATACTAATTATTATGGAGAAGAGCCAAGCGATGCCTTCTATGAGGCCATGGCTTGGGGAGGTTTAAAGGATAGTAGTGTAAAGGCTTGGACGGATTTGCCTGAAGACAAAAAAGCTTCGATTAATTCGTTGGCAAGTAGAGTGCCTATTTTAGGTAAATCTGTTCCTTGTCCATAAAGTGTAAAATAATAGTACTTTTGTATATTAGACAACAAAATTCAATTACATATTTTTTAAAATCGAGTTATGAAAAAATATATATATTTATATGCGGCATTCTTATTGGGATTCAGTTTATATGCTCAAGAAAAATCGAATGGCACATTTTTTTTTAAATTAGATGATTCATACATTGTCGAATCCAAAACGAGTCCAAATAAGTTTTTATTAAAAGATAAAAATGAAGATGAAGTATTTTATTTTAAAGGAGTAGAAATTGTAAATGACTTAAACCCGAAAGAAGTGCTTTGTCTTAAAGATTTTGTAAGAACTTCAAAATACTATAATAAAAACAAAAAGAACAAATTGAATAACTCTGAACTGGTAAACTTTTTTAGTAACTCTACGGTTTACCTAGTTAAAAGGAAAAATGATAAAACAGAGTTTATTAAAGTGAATCCGATTGTTGAAATTTATGATTAGATTGTTTGTTTAAAATTTCAAACCTCGAAATTATTTTTCGAGGTTTTTTATTTTAGACTATGCCTAGTCCTTAAATAGCGATACACAAAAAAACATCGTTATGGCAAATCTAGCTCAACTTTGTCAAAGTTTAAAACTTTGACAAAGTTCTGTACGCACAGCTTTGCGACCTCAGCGTTTTCTTAAACTCAATCAAAATCAAAAAAACTTTGCTGCCGATAGCTATCGGGATTGAGTTAAAAAAATCAAAGCACTCGATAAACAGGATACTGCATATGTGCCTTTTCATAATGAGCAGAATTCTTATAAATCCAATTTAACTGCGCTTCAGGATTTTTAGCAAATTCTCTGTCGTTTTGTTTTTTTGCTTCCAATTCAGCTTTTAGAGTTGGATTTTCTTTTAGGATTTTTGCAGCTGAATCTTCAAAAACATAATCAGAATAATGTTCTTTTTGCTGTAAAATGGCATCGAAGAAATTCCAGTTGAAGAATGAATCAACGCCTTCTGGTTCAAAAGCTTCTAAAAGATATTTTACGCCTTTTTGATTGGTCGGAACGTAGTAATCTCCTTTAGCGAAATTCATTTTTACCATTTTAGGAGTTACAGTTGTATTTCGGTGCAGGTAATGCCCTTCGTAAGCAGACGTTGCAGTTTTAAAATCAGCAATTCTGTAGCTTTCAACGGCAGCAATTGTGTCGTTCTTTAATTGGCGGAAAGTAATATTATTGTTCTTTAAAAGTTCAATAATATTCCAATAACCACGCGGAATAATATAAGCAGACGGAATAACAACGTCTTTTACCGATTTAAATTCTTTGATATACGGAACGTCTTTTTTATACGGTTTACTTCTGTCATAATACAAGCGATCGCCCGTTGTCGCATCACTTTTTTTGTAACCCGCTTCGTAACCTAAAAACGTAAATTTGGTTGCTTTTGTGCTGTCCATTTCCCATTTTAAAGTGTATGATTTTTTAGGCTGATATTGCTCTAAATTCTTTACTCTTAAATCTTTTATCTTTTGATAATTAGCATCTGTAAAATCCAAAGTGGTTTTCATGTATTCATAAGTTACTTTTACACGTTCGGCATATTTTTTCAACATGTGCGTTTCAACTACAAAGCCAATCGTATTAAACAAAGAAGTATAACCAGTAGTATATCGCGGACTGTCAACAAATTGTCCGAAACCTTTGTCCGGCGTATCTTTAAATGAATCAACATAAGGCGTAGTTTCGATTTTTTTGTTTTGAAGATCTTTCACCAAAGCGGGCATCATAACATCATTCATATAATCTCCCAAAACCGTTCCCAGTTTATTGTGCTGTGTCATGATGTAAGTTAGTTTGTATTGATAATCAGAACCGTTACTCACGTGATTATCGATAAAAACATCAGCATTTATTTTCTGGAAAATCTCTACAAAACTTTTGGTATTTCGCGTGTCTGATTTCATTAAATCGCGGTTCAAATCGTAGTTTCTCGCATTTCCTCTAAAACCGTAAACTTCTGGTCCATCCTGATTGGCGCGCGTTGTCGAATTTCGGTTTAAAGCGCCACCGATATTGTAAACTGGAATGCAAACCAAAACGGTGTTTTTAGGTGCTTTCATTTTTCCAGTTGCTAAGTCTCTGTAAAACTGCATCGAAGCGTCGATTCCGTCAGGTTCTCCAGCGTGAATTCCGTTATTGATAAACAAAACGGCTTTGGTTTTCTGGATTTTATCAAAATCAAATTCTTTGTCAGGATTAAAAGTGACCATGTGTAAGGGTTCACCAGAATCTGTCAATCCCATTTCTTTAACCTGAATCGTTGGAAAATCATTCGCCAGCATTTTAAAATAGCGAATGGTTTCGTAGTAATCTGCGGCTTGATTTCCGTTTCCTTTCTCGAAAAACGTATCGTATTTTTTGTTGTTCTGCGCGAAAAGGGTGATTGTGAAAAGTGAAAAGAAAATGGTTAGATGTTTCATGGTTTTGGTTTTTGAACAATCAAATATAGTTTTTTTGTTTAGAGTTTCAGGTTTCAAGTTTATCTACTTTGTCTATAATTTTGTTTCACGCTCCCGATAGCTATCGGGATTACAGATCTAGGCAGATTAAATTTTGATTTTTTTAAATCTGAGTCAAATGTTATTGTTTCACGCAGATTTTGCTGATTAAAGCAGATTTAAATTAATTTTTATATGCTGGATCTAATCAGATTTTACAGATTGTTTTAAAAATTTTATCAAATAGATCTGCTTATATCTTTTTTAAATCTGCGTGAAATAAAATAATCCAGCATTTAAACTTGAAACCTGAAACAAGAAAAACTTGAAACAAATTTTGCCTACTTTTGCAAAATGAATAAAAAACACCATTCCAACGATATACTTTCCAATTTAGGAATTAAGAACCTGAATGAGATGCAGGAAATGGCACACGATGCTATTTTAAACGAAAACAACGTTTTATTACTTTCTCCGACAGGATCTGGAAAGACATTAGCGTTTTTACTTCCTATTTTAGAAATGTTGCAACCTGAAATCCTTTCAGTACAATGTCTTATTTTAGTTCCATCACGAGAACTTGGACTTCAGATCGAACAGGTTTGGAAGAAAATGGGAACGCAATACAAAGTCAATATTTGTTACGGCGGACATTCGATTGATACTGAAATCAAAAATTTAAGCAATCCGCCTGCGGTTTTAATTGGAACGCCTGGAAGAATTGCCGATCATATTGACAGAGAAACTTTTAGAACCGATAAAATTCAGAATTTGATTTTAGATGAGTTTGATAAATCCCTGCAATTAGGTTTTCACGAGCAAATGTCTTTCATTATCGGAAGATTGCCGAAAGTAAACAAACGCGTTTTGGTTTCTGCGACTTCAGATATCGAAATCCCGAAATATACTCGAGTTGTAAATCCGATTACTTTAGATTTTATTCCAGAAGAGGAAGAAAAAGCGAATCTTTCTATGAAAATGGTGATTTCGCCTTCAAAAGATAAATTGCAGAGTTTATTCAATTTGATTTGTTCTTTAAAATCAGAATCGGCTATTATTTTCTGTAATCACCGTGACGCTGCAGAACGTATTAGCGATACTTTGAATGAAAAAGGAATTTACTCTGTGTATTATCACGGCGGAATGGATCAGGAAGAACGTGAACGAGCTTTAATTCAGTTCAGAAACGGAAGTGTCACATATTTAGTGACAACCGATTTGGCTGCACGTGGTTTGGATATTCCAGAAATGAAACACGTTATTCATTATCATTTGCCTTTAAAAGAAGACGAGTTTACACATCGTAACGGTCGTACGGCTCGTATGCAGGCAACGGGAACAGCGTATATTATCATTCACGAAAGTGAAAAAGAACTAGATTACATTGATTACGAAATGGATGTTTTGGATGTAGAAGGAAATGTTTCGCTGCCAAAACCACCTCAATTCCAAACGATTTATATCAGTGGTGGAAAGAAAACAAAGCTGAATAAATTTGATATTGTGGGTTTCTTTTCTCAAAAAGGAAAACTAGAAAAAGACGATTTAGGCCTAATCGAAGTAAAAGATTTTGTTTCGTTTGCAGCTGTAAAATATAATAAAGTAAAAGATCTTCTGAAAAACATTAAAGATGAAAAAATGAAAGGTAAGAAGTTTAAAATTGAAGTTGCCCGAAATGTTATTAAAAAAGAGGAAGAGGAGAAGAAGGGGAAATATTAGATAATTAGACAATTTGAGAATTAGAGAATTAGGTTTTTGCTATATACTCTCATAAATTTTTTATGCTTGAATAATTTTTGAGAAGCTTATCCAGTGTTTGTCATCCTGAGGAACGAAGGATTTCCGCAAGTAGCTCTGCAAAGATTGGAGATGTACTTTGTGAAGCTTTTGCCTTCGTAAAGATTGGTTAAAAGATGAATTGGAATTTGGGATTTTTTTATTGGAATTTAAAAGTCAATTATTTGTATTTCAGTTGATTGTGTTTTTGTAACTACAATTTACAATTTTATGTTAAAAAAATAATCAATTGATAGGTGTTTTTTCAATATTTCTGTGTTTTTTTGTGATCGTAAAATTGTAAACCCCAAATACCACATGAAAAAGATTATTACTCTTGCCGCATTGTTTTTTAGTTTTGTTTCGTTTGCACAGGTTAAAGTTCTAGAAACAGTTCCTGTTGAGAAACTAGGAAAAGTAAACAACAACTACATTCAGAAAATTGGTGACGAATACACAGTGTATTACACTATTATTCAAAGTGATGATGATTCGACTTTGAGAAAATTTTCATTCAAAAACATTGATAATGCTTACAACTCTTTGTACAACATTATCATGGGCGGATTTACAGCGTCTCCGTTGTACGATATCAAATTGGAGTTACCTAACAACTACATTTGGTTGCACTACACAGGAAATGTTGTTCCAGACAAAGCTACTGTACAATTTATGGTTTCTGGTAAAGAAAGAGATGCTGCAACAAACAACGTTTCTGAGCCATTCGTAAAAGACCAAATCAGCAAATTATTCCAAAAATAATTTTTTTTGAGGTCAAAGCCACAAAGTGACAAAGAGGCAAAGTTTTTTAAGCTTTAGCTCTAACTATAATATAAAAAAGCTGTTCTAATCGAACAGCTTTTTTTGTTTCTTGTTTTTTAACCGCAAAGCACGTAAAGTTTATTTTTTAGATGCTTTACAAAAGCGCAAAGTTCGCAAAGCTTTGCGAACTTTGCGTATATCTTTGCGAACTTTGCGGTTAAGTTATTAAGCATTAAAAGAAAACTTAGAAGCTTACCAACTTATAACCTCAGAAGCTTATATTTTCTTTACATACTGTGTAATAATCACAATCTGCTGTCCATCAACTTTTCCTTCTATATATTCAGCATTTTCGTGATCTAAACGAATGTTTCTAACAGCAGTTCCTTGTTTAGCGACCATGCTAGAACCTTTTACTTTAAGATCTTTAATTAGAACAACTGAATCTCCGTGTTGTAGTACTACACCGTTACTGTCACGGTGAACCAGTTTATTTTCGTCATCTTCGCCTTCTCCAGTTGCTTTTGCCCATTCTAGCGTATCTTCGTCAAGGTACATCATGTCTAGCAATTCTTGTGGCCAGCCTGCTGCGCGCATACGGCTTAACATTCTCCAAGCAACAACTTGTACAGGAATATTTTCATTCCACATACTGTCATTCAGGCATCTCCAGTGATTTAAATCAACATTGTCTGGATTTTCAATTTGGTCAATACAAGTGTTACAGGCTAATATAGCTTCATCAATTCCGCCTTTTTTAGTTGGCAGGACTTGATAAACTTTTAAATTCTCTTCAGCACCACAAAGCTCACATTTAGATCCGCTTCGTTTGCTTAATTCTCTTTCGATGCTCATTATTTATTGTTTATTTTGAAAATGCGAATTTACTTATAATATGAGTGCCTTCCAAATTTAATGTTTAGAACTATTTATGATTTGAATCGGGGTTGAGGCTTTTAATCCAACCAACAATTTCATTCACTGCTTTTTGGTCAATGTGATATAAATCATCATACTTTTTTGTTTCTTTCTAATCATCATTTCCTTTTACTAAGAAGTGATTAAGCCCATCAATTATCCTAACATCAATATTTTTATTATTCACTGAATGCAAAAGTTCTGCAGTTTTTTTACTTTCTAAGAAACTGTCGTTAGAGCCGGCTATGAATAATAGTGGAATATTTATGTTTTCAAATACAATCTTAGCACTTACTTTTTTTATGCTATCAAAAGGGAATTGTGATTTATTAAATTTTCCATATTTTTCAAATGGGGTTGAGACCAATACAATAAAATCTAAATCCAGATCTTTTCGATAGTTGTCAATAGTTGCAATTCCTCCTAAACTATGCCCCAAAATTCCAATACTTTTTTGAGATAAAGAGCTTATTTTTTTGATATTAATATAGGCATAATATAAATCTCGTATTATCTGATCTACGCTAAAATTAATTTTTCCTTCTGATTCTCCAATTCCACGATCATCAAATCTGTAAACAGCAATATTGTTTTTTAATATTTCTTCTGCTAAAACATAATGTGAGTTTTTCGTGTTCTTTCCACTACCGGGGACAATTATAACAATCTTTGAATATGCTGTTTTTGGAGATATTAAAGTACCGCTTAATTTTTCATTGTTTTCGAGATCGATAAAATCAATTTTATCAAAATTATATTGGCTAGAATTTTCTATTTCTTTTTCAAAATTCTGATCTTTTTGAGCTAATAAATTGTTTGACGAAATTGTCAGAAAGAATGTTGGTGCAATAATATAAAAAAGAATTTGTCTCTTATTTATCATATTATTTTTTCACCCTAACCGCATTCGGAACTAGCATTTCATATTCGCCGCCATGACGCAATACATCGCGTACAATGCTCGAACTGATAAATGAAGTACTTGCGGCTGTCAGCAAGAAAACAGTTTCTATTTTAGACAATTTTCGATTAGTATGCGCAATAGCTTTTTCGAATTCGAAATCGGCTGGATTGCGAAGACCTCTTAAAATGAAATTAGCTTTTAGCTTTTTTGCCAAATCGATTGTTAGTCCTTCATACGTGATAACCGAAACTTTTGGCTCGTCTTTGAAAGTTTCTTCGATAAAACGTTTTCTTTCTTCAAGAGAAAACATGTATTTTTTTTCGGCATTGACACCAATTGCAATTATAATTTCGTCAAATAAAGGAATTCCTCTTTTGATAATATCTTCGTGTCCAAGTGTTATGGGGTCAAATGATCCTGGAAATATGGCTTTACGCATTTTGTTAAGGGTCTAAGGTTCTGAGGTGCTAAGATACTAAGATTTGTTTAAGCTACTAAGTTTTTTCTTTTGACGGTTAATGCTACAAAGGAACGAAGGCACAAAGTTTTTTATTTAAGGTTCTGAGATTCTGAGTTGCTAAGCTACTAGTTTTTTCTTTTAAGATTGGAATTTGGAATTTAAAAAAAATGGAATTTAAAACTTAAGTGATTCTCCTTGTATTTATCGATTCTACCCATTCTTCTTTCTGGCAGACTTGACAGGTTGCAGTACCTTTTTTTTGTTCAGTTGTGTTGCCACAGAACGAGCAGGAATAAATTCCGTCTTTTGGAATCATTTTGCTTTTTGCTTCAAACAATAAAGGAAGAATAGGAAGACCATAACCAACTTCTTCGTCTTTATAATAAAATACACTTATTTCGCCACTGGTTTCAATAAAAGCGTGTTTTACTTGTCCCAGATGTTCAATCGATTTTATGCGGAGTTCGGCGAAAAACTCGTCTTGTGCCAGTGCTTCTTTTCTGAAAGAAGTCAATGAAAATTTCCCGTCATTAATCAGACATTCGGTTTTTCCTTCTATGAATTCTTCAAATTTTTTGCTTTTTCCTGTAAGCCAAGTTACTATGCGATATAAAACAATTATCACAGTAAAAACGATAATGGCAGGAACAATTCCAACATCTTCATAAAACATTGGGTCACCAGCTGCAGAGCCAAGCGCTATAATAATTACAGTCTCAAAAATCGATAATTGCTTTACACCTCGTTTTCCAGCTAATTTTAGCGTTAGCAGTAAAATAATGAACATGACGGTAGAACGAAATATCACTTCCAAGAGGAATATTTCAGGAAGCTCATTAAATAATAATCGGTTCCATTCGAAGATTTGTTTCATTTTTTTAAGTTGCTAAGATTCTAAGTAACTAAGGTACTAAGTTTTGGTATTCGAAATTTATCGTAATTTCTATGTTGTGCAACAATATTATATGTAAATTATGAAAACCTTATTGGCAGATTGAATGGAATTTAAAAAGGCGCTAAAATCTTAGAATCTTAGCGCCTTAGTATCTTAGTAGCTTTAAGAAAGAGCTAACTCAATTGCATTTGTGAATAATTCTTCTAATGAAATTCCGGCTGCTTTTGCTTGTTGCGGAATCAGACTTTCGGTTGTTAAGCCTGGAATTGTGTTCATTTCGAGCATGTGTGGCTCGTCGTTTACGATAATGAATTCGCTTCTTGAGAAACCTTTCATTTTTAAAACTTCGTAAGCGCGTTTTGCAGTTTCGCCTACTTTTTTAGTCATTTCATCTGAAATTCTCGCAGGAGTAATTTCTTGTGATTTTCCTTCGTATTTCGCTTCGTAATCGAAGAAATCATTGTCTGAAACGATTTCTGTTATTGGTAAAACGATAACTTCTCCTTTGTAGTTGATTACGCCGACAGAAACTTCTGTTCCGTCAAGGAAACTTTCAATAATGATTTCGTTGTCTTCTTTGTAAGCGACTTCGATTGCAATTGGAAGTTCGGCTTCTGTTTTTACTTTTGAAATTCCGAAACTAGAACCCGCTTTGTTTGGTTTTACGAAACAAGGCAATCCCACTTTTTCGATGATTTCTGCTGTGTTTATTTTATCTCCTTTATTCAAATAATAAGAAATTGCAGTTTTGATTCCGTATGGTTTTAAAACCGATAATAAATCTCTTTTGTTGAAAGTTAAAGCTGACTGGTAATAATCGCAAGAAGATTGTGGAAGACCGATTAATTCGAAATAAGCTTGCATTAAGCCGTCTTCGCCAGGAGTTCCGTGGATAGCGTTGAAAACACAGTCAAAAGTTATTTTTTCTCCGTTTACAGTAACAGAAAAATCATTTCTGTCGATTGGGAATTCAGCGTCGTTTTCGTCTACATAAACCCATTTTTCTTTAAAAATGTGAATACGGAATCCGTTGTATTTTGTTTTGTCAAGATATTGGTAAACGACATTTCCGCTGATTAATGAGATTTTGTATTCGCTGGAATAGCCGCCCATGATAATGGCAATATTTTTCATTTTATATTTTTAGTTTTATTGTTTTATATTTTTTTGCCACGAATTGCACGAATTACGCTAATTTTTTTTGTCAAAGATTGCACTGATTAAAGGATTTTTTTCAATCTTGTCATTTCGACGAAGGAGAAATCTCCGCAAGTAGCTCCACAAAGAAAATTACCAATCTTTGTCGAGTTTCTCACGAAGATTTCTCCTTCGTCGAAATGACAAATATTGCGTTGATTCTTTGATTTTACCCATGAAGGCAAATTGTACTTTTTTAAAATAAAGAACGTTCTTATGAAACCGAGTGCCCTAGCCCTGATGGGAACGGCATCTCCCGATTTAGAAAAACAAGGCTTTTTAGCCGTAGTTTTTGTTAATCGGGAATACAGTGGACAGCAGGAATAGCTCCTGAAAAATAAAAAATCAAATTTTGAAATTCCAAATTCCAAGAGTTCTATGTTTAAAACAAAATTATCATTTTTTTTGAAACGAAATACTTTATCTTTGTCGCTATTAAAAATAAATTTATGAGTTTACGTCAGTATTTAACAAGCCGAGTTTTTTTCTTGCAATTGCTTGCTGCCGCTGCTATTATTGCAGCTATTGGTTATTTATTTATGCATTGGTTGACTTTTACGACTGATCACGGACACGAAATCGCGGTTCCGAATTTGTCTAAATTAACTGAAGAACAAGTAGAAGCAAAGCTAGATGAACTTGATTTGGACTATGTACTTTTGGATAGCGTTGATTATAGAAGTGAATTCCCAAAATATAGTGTTGTAGAACAAGATCCGCTGCCTGGAACGAAGGTAAAAGTGGGTAGGAAAATTTATATCAAGATTAATGCTTCTGGTTTTTCTTCTGTAAAGATTCCAGATTTGATCGAGAAAACATATCGTGAGGCTGTGCCGACGTTAAAGGCATTAGGTCTTGAGCCAGGAACGATTACCTACATTCCGAATCTTGGTAAAGATATGGTTTTGGAAATGCGTTTGAAAGGCAGAAACTTAAAAGTAGGAGACCGTGTGCTTAAAGCCTCTAAAATTGATTTGGTTTTAGGAGACGGAAAAGCAAGTTATGTAGATGAAAGTCAGGCAGCAGACAGTACTGCGGTACCTGCAGAAACCCCAAGTGATGAACAATAATATTGAAGAAAATTTAGATCTGGAAGACGAATTATTTGAGCACTACAGATTTGAAGTCCCTAAAGGTCAGGCGTTTTTACGTATTGACAAATATTTAATGTATTTGATTCCGAATGCCACGCGTAATAAAATTCAGAACGCAGCAACTAATGGAAACATTTTTGTAAATGATATTCCAGTAAAATCAAATTATAAAGTTAAACCTTTTGATGTGATAACGGTTATGTTGTCGCATCCTCCATTTGAAAATCATATTCTTCCTGAAGATATTCCGCTGAATATTGTTTACGAAGATGATGCTCTTTTATTAATCAATAAAGAGCCAGGAATGGTGGTGCACCCAGGTCACGGAAACTATACTGGAACTTTAGTAAATGCTTTGGCGCATCATTTTGATAATCTGCCAATGAACAGCAGTGAGCGTCCTGGTTTGGTGCACCGAATTGACAAAGATACTTCTGGTCTTTTGGTTGTAGCTAAAACGGAAGCTGCAATGACGCATTTGGCGAAACAGTTTGAAGCTAAAACGACTGAACGTGAGTATATTGCTTTGGTTTGGGGAAATGTTACAGCTGATTCTGGAACAATTGAAGGAAACCTAGCAAGACATTTAAAAGACCGCATGCAAATGGCTGTTTTTGCTGATCCAGAAATTGGAAAACCAGCAATTACGCATTATAAAGTTTTGGAGCGTTTTGGTTATGTAACTCTTATTTCTTGTAAATTGGAAACGGGAAGAACGCACCAGATTCGCGCGCACATGAAACATATCGGACATCCGTTATTTAATGATGAACGTTATGGCGGTCATTTGATTTTGAAAGGAACGACTTTTACGAAATACAAACAGTTTATTGAGAATTGTTTTAAAGCTTTGCCACGTCAGGCGCTGCATGCTAAAACGCTTGGTTTTGTTCATCCGAATACAGGTGAATTGATGCGTTTTGATACGCAATTGCCAGACGATTTTAAAGAATGTATTGAGAAATGGCGTAATTATGTGAAAACGCATAATACAGATGAGGAGGAATAAAATTAGAGAATTAGTCAATTAGATAATTTCTTCCGTAATCTTATAAATAAACAAAAAGCTCCTTTTAGGAGCTTTTTTTATGATTCTATTTTTATCTTTCGATTAAGAAATATTGAGATTTTTTCTGCTATTTCATGTGCCTCTTTTTCTTTTAAGTGTTTTTTTATAACGTAGTCATTAGAAGAAATAGGAAAAACATCCAAGTAAACCATCCAGCCTAGGCTATATTTTCCGTTTAAATAAACAACATTTACGGATTGCAGTTTAAATAATTTGCAATGAAATTTATTATTGATGCACAAATCTTCATCTTTAATGCTAAGGATATGAAATTTGTTTCTATGCCATTCGAAATAATCATTAAATAGTATAAAAGCACTTACTAGCATTAGCATAATTATTGCAATAAATGTATTAGCCAATGTATCAGGTTTTAACAAAGTGAAAATTAATAAGAATGTTGAAATGAAAATTATTGAAGGAACAATTAGCGATTTTTTATTGAAATAAAATGAAATAGTCATTTCGTTATCACCATTTTGTAGTATCTCGTATTTTTCCATTCGTAGCGACTTTTTTTAGAACGTTTTAACTGTGAGATTGGTTATTTTAACTTCTCCATTGGTTATAAAACCTAGTTTTCCTTTTTGGTTCAGATTGCTTTTTTCGAGGGAACATTCTAGAGAGGTTTTATCGTCTACAGAAAAGTATAATTGATTGTTTTCGACTTTGATTTTAACAGCATACCATTTGTTGTTTTGTAGTTCCATTGGTTTTTTAAACAACGTTTTTCCACCTCTTTTTCCGTACGAATCGTCTTTTTTATCATAGACACCGTCGCCAATTACAATGTTTTGGTCAATTTGATACAAATAGGTTCTAATGTATTTTCCTTTATCCAAATGGAGCATGATTTCAAATAAAGATTCGTTGGTCATATTGACTTTAAAATCGATTTCATAATTCTCTGGAAGCTGTTTTTTGGATATTAAAACTCCCCAAGGCGAAAGTGAACCTTTTCCTATGATGGTGTCATTTTTTAAAATCCATTCTTTAGAATTAATCGTCCAATCTGATTTTAGTTCTTTTGAATGCTTTAAAATATATTCTTTTTTAGATGTGGATATCGTGCTTGAACACGAACTTAAAATCAGTAAAAAAAGAAATATAAGGCTTATTTGCTTTGTCATAATTTGGTATCGTTCCGGTATTCCGTAGATATGCTTTGCTTTCTATAGATAAATTATCTAATTGATTCATTATCTAATTAACTTATTTTTAATTCAATTCTGAATGGTTTTTTATTTTTCCGATAGATCCCTTTTCTGAAGGTAAAAGTTCGAAGATAGAAGTAGGAGCAAGGCCTTGTTCAATTCTATGCGAAACGTAAATGATACTCACATTGGTTTCCTGTTTTATGGTATTAATTAATTGAATCACTAAATCTACGTTTTCGTCATCTAAACCTTCAACTGGTTCGTCTAGAATTAACAATGGCGGATGTTTTAAAACGGCGCGTACAATTAATGCGACACGCTGCTGTCCGATTGAAAGATCAATAAAACGTTTTTTTCTTAAATGCGTCATCTCGATCACTTCCAGCCATTGGTTTACGATGTTTTTTTGATGCGTAGTTGGTTCTGTATACAAACCGATAGAATCAAAGAAACCTGATAAAATCATTTGTTCTAGCGTATGTCCTTTTTGAAATAAATCGGTCATAGAAGTGGTGAAGATTCCAATTTGTTTTTTGATTTCCCAAACGCTTTCTCCGGTTCCTTTTTTTCTCCCGAACAAAAATAAATTCTGTCCAAAACCTTTCGGATTATCTCCAGTAATTAAAGAAAGAATAGTACTTTTTCCAGAACCATTTGGTCCAATTAACTGCCAGAATTCGCCTTGTTTTACTGTCCAAGAAATCTTGTTGAGAATTTTTCTTTCTTCGTAACTTACCGAAACATCTTCAAGTTTTATTAGTACACTTTCGTGAAAAGAATGCGGTTCTGCGGGTTTTGGAATTGTAGCAGTATTTAAAGTTTTAAAATGATTTTCGGTTTTGACAAACGGATACAATTCAAACGTATTATCTTTTATTAAAGCCTTATTCGGAACGAAATCTAATATATCAACAGTACGATTCAGTAATTGAATAATGGCGATAGAATCGGTTAATTTCTGTAATGATTCTGCCAAAACCACTCGAGAAGCTTGATCTAAATGATCGAAAGGGTTGTCGAAAATAATGAAATCAGGTTTTTGCTCAATACAGTAACGTAAAAACTCTTTTTTGCGTTCTCCAGAAGAAAAGGTACGTAATTGTCTGTTTGAAGCCTCAACGCTATCGTATTGAAATTCTTTTTCGATAAATTTCTCGATGGCAATATCAGAGAAAAGAATTCCTTTTTGGTTGTTAAAAACGGCTAAATCTCCTTTTGCTTCGCCTGCAAGTAAAGTATCTATGAAAGCTTTTTTATTTACTTGATTTGATAAGAGTATATCCCAGTGCTGCATTATTATAATTTTATATTTTTAAAAAGTTTTTGCCTCAGCTAAAAATGATTTTATCTTTTCTAATCTTTTAATCTGTGGCAAAAAGAAATCATTAATTTTGTTTTTTTGTTGCCATTTCGCGGTCATTTCTAGACCATTCGCTCCAAGAACCGACATATAATTTCGGAATTGGAAGTCCGGCGTAATCCATTGATAATAAGGTATGGCAGGCCGTAACACCAGATCCGCAATGAACAATTGTATTTTCTGGTTTTATATCTCCAATTACGGATTTGAATTTTTCGGCCAATTCATCTGGAGTTTTAAAAAATCCGTTTTCATCTAAATTTTCAGTAAGAGGAACATTGATGGCACCAGGAATATGTCCTGCGATCAAATCTAGCGGTTCTGTCAAGCCATCGTAACGGTTTTTATCACGAACATCGATTACGATACTTTGATCGCTTTTACGCGCTTTTTCTACTTCTTCAATATCGGCTAAAGCCAGTTTCCATTCTTGCGAAGGATATACTTTCTTTTCAAAAGTTTCAATTCCAGAATTGGTTGGAAAACCAGCTTGAATTGCAGCTTGATAACCGCCGTTTAAAACTTGAATTTTCTCATGTCCAATTGCGCGCATCATCCACTATAATCGAGCAGCGAAATTGGAGCCGTTTTTATCATCGTAAACGACAACATGATCTGAAGGTGAAATTCCTAAAGCAGAAAGTGTATTTGAAAATTCTTCGGGAGAAGGCAAAGGATGCCTTCCGCCGTTTGCAGGGTTTTCTGGAATAGCAGCCAAATCACGGTTTAAATCAACAAAGCGAGCATCTTTTAAATGTTCTTTTTGATAGGTTTCAAAAGCATTTGCACCAGCTCGAGCATCAATTAAAATGATTTCAGATGAATCTTGAAGTCTTAACAATCCCTCAACGTTTATAATAGATGAAAATGTAGTAAGCATATTATTTTTTATAGTTTATTTTCAGTAATTAATCGGCAAATGTTTGACTGTAAAAAAGCGAAAAAGTATTATTTGTTTTGTCGTATTTCAGACATTCCCAATTGTTGTATGCAGAACTTGTTGAAATGCAAATTGTGTTTTCTAAATTTGTTTTGGAAGCTTTCTTTGAAAAACATCCTTCCTCCAATAAAAAGTTTTCATCTTTTGAGATATCAGTAATCATAACTGGTATAAATTCTAGAAAATATTCTGGATTTATGGTAATAGCATCTTCATTTGTAACTAAATGGTCAACCGCAAATCGATAATCAAGTGTTCCAAAAGAATAGCCGTTACAATTTGCATCTTCTAAATCATTTTTAACTTTAAGATCTTTATAAAGCTCAGCATATGTATTTGTGGCTGCATTGAAAAACAATATTTTAGTTCTGTTATCTTTCACATCATAAACTATAAAAATATAATCTTCGCTATTTTTTTGAAATATATTGCCTTTTGCAAAAGAGATTAGCTCATAGTTAGTGTTGGTTTTGAAAAATTGATTCTGTTTCTCATTTAGTTTTGCTGTGATTTTAGTGCTAATATTCGAGAAAAGATTATTCGCAGAAAGCTTTTTTAAGCTTTCTCTTGTATTTAAAATTCTATCTGTAAATTGAGGATCGTCATAAACTGAGATTTGATAATGAGTTGCATCGGCAGTTTTGTCCGTTTTCTTTACTTCGGTGCTTTCGTGTATTATTTTTTTTTGATTGCTAGATTTCACTTGCTCTTTGGAGTTGCAGGAAAATAAAGCTAGTGTAATGAGAATGAAAATAATTTTGTCTTTCATGAAAAAAGTAATGTGTTTATTTTGCGTAAATGTTTATTTTTTCTTTGAATTTCCAAGCCAAAGCAAGGCGTTCAAAATTAACTGACTTTGTGTTTTGTTTTCAAAAGTGTACGATAAAGTTTTGTTGGTTCCTCCTTCATAATCAATGTCATTGTGCCCCATATTTACGTACAGCATTTTATATTTTTTATTGGTCCAAACAACAGGATAATAGCCGCTGTGCCAGATTTCATGAGCTTTTGGACCCGTTCCTAAAGGAAAACTGGATTCGTCAATAGCCAGTAAAATCTCAATATCTGGATTTTTGGTTAAATCATTTGACCATCTGTACCATTCGTTTGGAGCAGAAGTAAAAGTTTTAGGCAGATTTTTGGTTACTGGATGCTGATTTTCTACTCTTAAAACTGCCGAAGTTGGTCGCCAAGTATTGCTTCCGTATTCGCCAGAGCCTAAGAAAGTATTGTGATACCAGTTCCAATCTTGAGGATAACTAGAATCGTTTAAAGCAAATGCCGAAAAATGGAATCCGATGAAACCGCCACCATTTTCCATGTATTTCTGGAAAGCTTCTCGCTGTTCTTTTTTCTCAGGACGGGTGTCTAAAAACAAAACAACCTGATATTTTGCCAAAAATTGTGCGTTTAAATTGTCCCAATTGCTGGTAGAATCGTATTGAAAATGATTTTCTTCGGCTAATTTTGGAAAGTATTTATTGGCTTCATGCACAAAACTGATATGCGCCTGATCGTTTTTTGCAGTATAAAAAGCAATAACTTTAAATTTTGGATTGTCTTTTTTCTTTTGCGAAAAGCCAAAAAGAGAAAAAATTAAAATAAAAAGTAAAAGACTTTTTTTTAAAAAGGTTTGGTGGTTTTGGTTAGAAATCGTCATGAATGCTCGAGAATTAGCTAGGAATTTTTTCGATTAAAATTTCATGCTCCGATTTGTCAAAATAAGTGCAAGTCATTTCGACAATATCAACTCTCCATTTTGCGATTCCGCATTGTGCGCAATGATTGCAGAAAGTCATATAATCGGTTTCTCCGTGCTGATGTTTTACCAAAAGTTCGATAAAAAGTTCTTTGTTTGGAAAATCAGCTACTTTAATTTCAGCATATTTTTCTTCTGCCTCTGCAGTAAAATTATTTAAACCGTAATAAACAACGCTTCCGTTATGTACATAAGTATCGTATCCTTTTACTCCTAAAATGATTAAATCCTGAATGTAATTTGGAAAATCTGCTCCGCTTTTTACTTTTGAATGTGCTTCTTTGATTTGTTCGATTGTAAACATATTTATTTTAGATTTTAAATTGTTGATTTTTTGCCACGAATTACACGAATTGCACTAATTTTTTTATCGAAATTCTAAAAAATAAATTCGCGAAAATTCGTGTAATTCGTGGCTATAAAAAAAATATTACTTCAAAAATACGATTAATGGTTTTATAAATGAATCAAAAGATTCGATATGTGGCAAATGTCCTGTGTTTGGAATTTCTACCAGTTTTGAGTTTGGAATTGCTTTCTGTGTTTTTTTACCCAATTCAGCGTAATTTCCCATTGTTTTTCTCACTTCTTCAGAAACCAATGGTTTTCCTAAAGCTGTTTTATCTCTTGTTCCGATAATTAATAGCGTCGGGCATTTGATGTTTTGAAATTCATACAAAACAGGCTGTGTAAAAATCATATCGTACAAAAGAGCAGAATTCCAAGCTACACGATCGTAATCTGGTGCAGTTGTCCAACCAGCGCCAAGTTCGGCCCATTTTTGATAATCGGCATTCCATTTTCCGTCATAATAATTCGCCATTTGGTATTTCTTGATGGCTTCGTAATTCTGTTTCAATTCCGATTCGTACCACCAGTCAACAGGTTTGTAAGGAACCACTAATTTCCAGTCTTCCAAACCAATCGGATTTTCTAAAACCAGTTTTTCAGTAGTTTCAGGATACATTAAGGCAAAGCGCGTCGCCAGCATTCCGCCCATAGAATGTCCTAAAACAGTCGTTTTGCTAATTCCTAAATGATCTAAAAGCTTTTTGGTGTTTTCGGCTAATTGCTGAAAGGTGTATTGAAAATTATCTGGTTTTGTTGACTTTCCAAAACCAATCTGATCGGGAACAATTACTCGAAAACCTTCTTTTGCTAATGCTTTAATGGTCGTTTCCCAATAAGCTCCGTTGAAATTTTTTCCGTGCAGTAAAACAATATTTTTCTGATTGTAGTTTTCTGGAATAATATCCATGTAAGTCATTTTTAAGTATTGGCGTTGGCCGCTCAATTCGATAAAATGAACAGGAAATGGATATTCGTAGTTACTTAAGTTAATATCCAATTCTTTTATATTCGTCTGCTGTCCAAAACTTAAGCAAGGAATTAGTATCAATAATAGTTTCAGAATTTTCATTTTAGTGGCATTTGTTTTTATGATTTATAAAGTTAAACCGAACCACTTTTAAAACAAAGCTTAAAATCTTAAAATTATCAGAAAAAAAGCGATTGAAATGATTTCATTGTTTTGGTGTTAATAATCGATGATTTATTGAAATTTTATCGATTAAATGATAGTGATTGTGAAAATAATGCATTTTGACGAGTAATGTAGCACTTGAAAGAACTTCTTTTATTAACACGAAAAATGGCTGTAATTTAGTGTTAGAAATGTTGTAAGCCTTAAAAAATAGTATCATGAAAACACTACTTTTGCTCCTGCTCACTGTCCCCACATTTGCCCAAGAACTCAATACTTTTGATTTCGCCGTTATAAACTCAACCTTAATTTCTCCAAATATCGATCTTGACAAAGGCCGGAGTGTTGTCGCGGCAAACAAAGACCAATATTCGGCTTATTTTCAGTATGCTCTTACGATGTGTGAAGACGACATAATTTTCGGTGCTGGAATCGATAAGTCTGAAATTGACCGAACTTATGTTGGTTATATCGGAAAAATTTGCGAGAAATTCAGAGCCACAATTGGCATAGGTTATGTAGATTCTAGAAGCGGTTATGAGGGAACTTTTACAGGTTTTAGCATCTCATGGCACTTTTCTGAAAACACTTATCTTGGCGGAAATTTAGAAAACTTGCATTCGTCAATAATTGATTATGAAACCGACGAAAGTTTTGATTATTACAAAAAACTGGTTCCCAAAGTTTTTGGGAGTTATGAAATAATCCCAAATGTGATAGCTTTTGGACAGCTGAGTTCGAGAGTAAATGACATTGCGCTAAAATATCAGGTTCGCCGATTTTCAGCGGGAGGATTTTATTCTGGACAGTCGGTAGGAGGTATTTTCGGAACTGTAAATGTCGGGCGATTTGCCATTTCTTGCAGTACAACTTTCGAAAAAGTAAACTTTGGATTAAAGTTTCAATGACAAAATCAATTAAACTTTTGTTTAGAAAAAAATCCCAAAAACAAGATTTATATGTTTTTGGGATTTTTATAAAGTTGAAAAGAATGTTGTTTTATAATCCAACAAAATCATCGCTTTTTGGGAAAATGCTCAAAGCTTGAATTGCAATTTCTGGCGTTGGAGAAGCAAGCTTTCTTAATTTAGTGTCCATCCAAGCACCGTCAACGGTAATTGTTGCGCAAAGTGTATCATCTTCTCTTCTAAACTCATGAACGATAGACCAGCGAGAAGCATCGGCTTTCATTTTTGAAGTTTTGGTATGAATGAATATTTTATCTGAAAGTTTTAATTCTTTTCTGAAAACGCATTCTTCTCTAAACAAAACAGGGCCAAAACCTTGTGTCTGCATTACTTTTAAAGTTAAACCTAATTCTTCTAGAATTTCGATACGATGCTGTGCACCAAAATCGTAATAGGCACTGTGACGAACGTGAAAATTAGGATCAAGATCTGACCAGCGAAATGATATTTCTTTTGTAAATGAAGCCATTTTTAATATTGTATTTTATTGAAAACCGAAATTACGAATAAAAAATATACGATTAGCACAAAACTACTATGCGCGCATAATTTTTTTGTTTTCCGAAATACAAATAGATTGGCAAATAAACTATTTTGAAAGCAGTTTTTTGATTTCGTTTGCGATGTTGTCCAAGTTTCCTTCAGCATTTCCTACGGCAACATATTTTATAACTCCGTTTTGATCAATTAAAAAGTTTTTAGGAATTGCATTTTTGGCATATTGATTCCATATAATTTCATTTTGATCAATTCCGAAATTAAAATCTAAACCGTCTTTTTTTAATTTCGTTACTTTTTTAGCAACTTGAGCTTCAGTTTCTCCGCTTGAAATAGCTAAAAATACAAAATTATCATTTTTAAAAGGCTCTAAAATTTTTGATGGAATATCATAAAACTCTTGTAGACACGGCGCGCACCATGTTGCCCAGAAATTTACCAAAACCACTTTTCCTTTTAAATCAGAAAGTTTTACTTCTTTTCCGTCTACCAGTTTTAGAGTAAAATCTTTGGCTTGATCATCTATGTTTAAAAGAAATTGTTCTTCTTTTGGTTGAGGTTTTTGCTCTGTTGCAACAGCAGTATTTTTTTTGTCATTTTCAATTTTTTCTTGCTCCGTAAAAACTTCAATGACCATTATAAATTCTCTGTCGCCAATTTTATCGCCAAATTTTTGAGCCAATTTATCGCGTTCTTCTTGGCTAACGCCTTTGTTCATTGATTTGACATAACCCTCATTGCCATATTTCATAACTTGATCCATTGTGGCAATTTCGTTGTTGATGATAATAACAGTTTCAGGTTTTTTTGCGACTCCGTTTTGTGCATAAAAAAGTTGCGTTGCGAATAGAATCGCAAGAGAAATGATTTTTTTCATGTGATTGATTTTTGATTGTTTAATGATTGATGATGATTGTAAAGATATGTAATTAAGTTTTCATAGTTTCATTTTAGATGTTTATGTACGAATGAATATTTTATTTGAAAGTTTTATTCTTTTCTGATTTACTGAATAGTTAATTTTGAAGTTACTTCGTTATGCTGAGAAATGTTCAATAAATAATTACCAATACTTTCTGTTTCATTTATTGTTAAGCTAGAATTAAAATATTGGATATACGGGATTAATTCGTTAATTCCGAGTATTTTAGTATATTGAAATTGTTCCTTTGGAGTATTGTTTATGAAAACGATTATATTTTTTATGGGAATTTTTCTGTTTCCCCAATGTTGTCTAGCAAAATTCCAATTGTATTTTTTTGCATTATTATCTAAGAGTTTAAATAAAGCATAATTAGTTCTGAGAATTTGTTGAACCGGAGAGCGCAAGTCTAAATTATCAAGGGATCGATTGCTCCAATTTTTCGTTTCAATTATAAAAATGCCAGCTTGAGAAATTAAGAGATGATCAATTTGAATAGATTTTATAAAATCACCATTGCTCTGCTTAATTGGATTTTCGAAACTATAACAGAAATTGTTTATTAAAATATAATCATCAGAAAGTTTCTTTAATTCATTTTTTACTTTTTGTTCACCAATTGCTCCGTAGATTGTATTGTTAAGTGCAGTTATGATTCTTTTTTTTAATTCAAATTTTTGTAAATCTACAAAGCTGCTATTCGCTACAGCATCTTGAAAATTTGTAGAAATATATAGAAAACGCTTATTCTTTTTTGAAATTAATCTTTTAGCTGAATGCTTAAAGAAAATAATTCTAATAGGAAATGCGAATTGTACAAACCAAAACTCTAGATGAATTATAAGATTTATCCAATAATCTTTTATTGTAGCAATGATTTTAGAATTGGTTTCAGGCAAATCTTCAATTTCTTGATTTAGATCATTTAGCTTTTGTCTCAATTCATTCTTTAAATCAATTATTTTTTGAGGCACAAGACTATTTAATTCAGAAATTTCATTCTCAAGAAATATCTTTTCATCTTGTATTGATTTGTTGTGATCTGAAATAATTTTTTGTTCGGTGATGTGAAAGTTTTTTTGAAAATCAATAAGTTCATTTATTGAAGAAAATTCATCGATATTATTTCTGAATAATTCAAGTTGTATGGTATTCAGACATCCAATTGTATTATAAAATTTACACATAATCTTATACCTCTTTATAATTTCATTTTAGATAATTCAACTTCCAGTTTATCAAAGTTTTCCTCATTTTTATCTACAACATAAGGTTTCAATTTCTGGCATTCTTCCTCAGTTTCAAAAAGCATCTTAAAAACCACTTTGGTCTGATTTTCGGCGACGATTTCAAAAGTGGTTAAGATTTGAAAAAGCGGTTTTGAATGACGTTTCCAAGCAATAAGATTTGGTCTTTCTATTTTGATGAATTCAACATCATTTTCATAATTTCCTTTTTCGGGACCGTGCATAGTAAAAGTCCATTTTCCGCCTTCGCGAAAGTCAAACACATGAAAAGTATTGGTAAAGCCTTTTGGTCCCCACCAATTTTTTAAATGTTCGGGCATGCTCCAGGCTTTAAAAACAAGTTCTTGTGGGAAATTTAAAACCCGAGTAGTTACGATTTCTGAATCTGGCGTTGTAGTAAGAATAGCTGAAGTCATTTTTCTTGGTTTTGATTGAAATTCAGTTGAATAAGTAAAATTACATTCTTTTTCGGTTAGTTGGAATTATCTTTTATTTGCTTTTTCTCTTCAATTTCATTTATTTTTTTCACGATAAAAGGCAATGTTAATCCTTGTCCGATTAAAGTTAGCAGTACTACTGCAACAGAAATAAATATTATGGCATTTCTGAGCGGAAAAGGAGTTCCGTCTTCGAGAAATCTTGGAAGTCCGATCGCGATAGCCAAAGATACAATGCCTCGCATTCCAGACCAGCTAATAATTAAGCTGTTTCCAAAATCAAGAAGGGCATGTTCGCTTACTCTTCTTTTTCCTTTTTTAGTGCTTTGAAAGGCTTTTTGCAAATTTATTTTTTGCAGATAAACTCTGACCATTCTGATTAAAAGCGCAACAATGGTAATTATGAGTGCATAACCAATATAAGGAAGAATCATGTCGTTGTCGATATCTTTTAGAATGTAGCGAAAGTTGAGTCCAATTAAGATAAAGATTAATCCGTTTAATAGAAAAACGATAACATCCCAAAGCCCTTTGGATTGGTTTTTAAGGCTTTCTGGGAATATTTTTTTGCTGAATCGAGAAATCGCCAATCCTAATATTACGACAGCAATTACACCCGAAACATGAAGATGTTCTGCAATAAGATAAGTTACAAAAGGCATTAAAAGCATGAAACTAATAGTAACTTCTGGCTTGTTTTTTACTCGTGCTAAAATAAAAGACAGGATTTTTGACATTACAAATCCGACAAGGAATCCGCCACCAAGTAATAACACAAATTCTAAAGCCGCTTTCCAAATTATAAAAGCTGCGCCCATTACAGCGGCAACCGCAAATCGATAGGCAACTAAAGCAGACGCATCATTGATAAGACTTTCTCCTTCGAGAATAGTTATTGTTTTATGAGATATTTTGAGTCCTTTGGTAATACTTATGGCAGCAACAGCATCGGTTGCTGAAAGTATTGAACCTAAAACGAAAGCTAGTGGCCAGGTCATTTCAGGAATTAAATAATAGGCCGCTACCGCTATACCAACCGTTGTTAGGAAAACAAGCCAAATGGCCAATGTAGTGATGGTATGAAGATTTGTTTTGAAATCTTTTGATGAAATATTAAACGAAGCATCATACAATAAAGGAGGCAGAAAAAGCAGGAAAATAATTTCGGGATTTATTTCGATTTCTGCCATAGTTGGGATAAAACCAATTTCGACACCAACAATAACCAAAAGAATAGGATAGGGGAGTTTTAGCTTGTCTGCAAATGCAGATAGGCCTATTACGACAGTTAGAATAAAAATGATGATGCTGTAGTTTTCCATTATTTAGACTTTTATTATATGAAAAGCTTTTAATTTGTTTGTATTTGCTAATGTTTCTTAGGTTGTTTACTATTTATCAAACATTTTGTCTGTTGCGTGTTGTATTATAAAGTATTTCGTAAGGGACTCATCGTCTTTTTTCATTTCTAAGATGTCAAGAAAATATCCGTTTTTATCTCTACCAGAACCCATTGTCCCAATTGAGCCACCTAAAATATATTTTATCAAAGTTTGTCCATCTATTGGACTAAGCACAAAACAGGGACGTTCTGTAGTCCCATCTCCGCTCCACATTATTGAATTGATAATTTTTATTGTTTTTTCTTTGTGGATTAAAACATCTGTTTTATTTAGTTTCATGTAAGCAAATCCTTTTTCCATAAGCGCAGTAAAGTCTAAAGGATTTGTTTTTAAGAGTTTATCACATTTAATTACAGCTTTCTCATATTGTTTATCGGAAATAAGACCTAAAATTTCTCTTTCCTTATAAATTGTTTCATATGGCTTGTAATTTTTGTTATCTGTAAAACCAATTTGTAAGGCAAGAATATCTTTGTTTGTCAAAGTGCTGTCATTGGCATTAAATCTTTCTAATAACTTAGGATAATAGTACTCGCTACTTTTGTCTTTACTTTTTTTTAGTAAATCTTTAAAGTCGTTGTGATAGTCAAAGTCCTGCCCAAAAGAAGAATTTGTTATAATCAATGAAAAAAAAGCCATTAGAATTCTCAAAAGCCCTTTATAATTTATTGGCATAATTTCTTAAGTTTCGTTATCTAAAGTTGTTGTCCAAATACAAACATTCACTTTTATCTCAGCTCGTCCTTCGATGGAGCAAAGTTTGTGTTTGTTTTAAAATCAAATATATGTTTATTTATTATTACTAAATTATATGGACTTTAATTTGTTGGGTATTTTCGTAATAAAGTGATTTTTTAATGTTCTTATGAAAATGATTACCCTAGCCCTGATGGGAGCGGCATCCTTTTTCCTGCTCCTTTAGCAGGGAAAAGATATAGCGTACAGCAGGAATCAGCTCCTAAAATGACAGCTAAAGTACTGATATGCCATACCTGACAGGTCTTAAAAATGTCATGTTGTCAGATGGTTTTGAGTGCTCAGACAGTAAAACTGACAAATTCTATTGGTTTTTTATATTGGCACAAAGATTGACTTATGCCACCTGAGTTATTAAATTTAAATCAAAATTAAATATATAAAAAATGGGTAAAATAATCGGAATTGACTTAGGTACGACGAACTCTTGTGTTTCTGTAATGGAAGGTAACGAAGCAGTTGTTATCCCTAACGCAGAAGGAAAAAGAACTACACCATCTATCATCGCTTTTGTTGAAGGTGGAGAAATTAAAGTAGGTGATCCTGCAAAAAGACAAGCAGTAACTAACCCTACAAAAACGATTGCTTCTATTAAACGTTTTATGGGACACACTTTTGCTGAAACTCAAGAAGAAGCAAAAAGAGTTCCTTACAGTGTTGTAAAAGGTGACAACAATACTCCACGTGTGGATATTGACGGTCGTTTATACACTGCTCAAGAATTGTCTGCAATGACACTTCAAAAAATGAAAAAAACTGCTGAAGACTATTTAGGTCAAACAGTAACTGAGGCAGTTATTACAGTTCCTGCATACTTTAACGATGCTCAGCGTCAAGCTACTAAAGAAGCTGGAGAAATCGCTGGTCTTAAAGTTATGCGTATCATCAATGAGCCAACTGCTGCGGCACTTGCTTACGGATTAGATAAAAAAGGAAATGATCAAAAAATTGCTGTTTACGATTTAGGAGGAGGTACTTTTGATATCTCTGTTCTTGAATTAGGAGACGGTGTATTTGAAGTATTATCTACAAATGGTGATACTCACTTAGGAGGTGATGATTTTGACCAAGTTATTATTGACTGGTTAGCTGACGAATTCAAAACTGAAGAAGGTATTGACTTACGTTTAGATCCAATGTCATTACAGCGTTTGAAAGAAGCTGCTGAGAAAGCTAAGATTGAATTATCTTCTTCTGCAGAAACTGAAATCAACTTACCATACGTAACGGCTACTGCTTCTGGACCAAAACACTTAGTAAAAAAATTATCTAGAGCTAAATTTGAGCAATTATCAGATTCTTTAGTAAAACGTTCTATGGAGCCAGTTGCTAAAGCATTAAAAGATGCAGGTTTATCTACATCTGATATCGACGAAGTAATCCTTGTAGGAGGTTCTACTCGTATGCCAAGAATCGCTGACGAAGTAGAGAAATTTTTCGGTAAAAAAGCTTCTAAAGGTGTTAACCCTGATGAGGTTGTGGCTATTGGAGCTGCTATTCAAGGTGGAGTTTTATCTGGAGATGTAAAAGATGTATTGTTACTTGACGTAACACCTCTTTCTTTAGGTATCGAAACTATGGGTGGTGTATTGACTAAATTAATCGAGTCTAACACAACTATCCCAACTAAAAAATCTCAAGTATTCTCTACTGCTGCAGATTCTCAACCATCTGTTGAAATCCACGTATTACAAGGAGAAAGAGCAATGGCTGCTGATAACAAAACTATCGGTCGTTTCCACTTAGATGGTATTCCACCAGCACCAAGAGGAGTTCCTCAAATCGAAGTTACTTTCGATATTGATGCTAACGGTATTATCAAAGTTTCTGCAACTGACAAAGGAACTGGAAAATCTCACGATATCCGTATCGAAGCTTCTTCTGGTTTAACAGCTGAAGAAATCGAAAAAATGAAAAAAGATGCTGAAGCTAATGCTGATGCTGATAGAATCGCTAAAGAAAGAGCTGAGAAATTGAACGAAGCTGACAGTACTATCTTCCAAACTGAATCTCAATTGAAAGAGTTAGGAGATAAATTGACAGACGATCAAAAAACAGCTATCGAATACGCTTTAACTGAATTGAGAATGGCTCACCAATCTCAAGATCTTGACGCAATCCAAAAAGGATTAGACAATGTAAATGCAGCTTGGAAAACAGCTACAGAAGCAATGTACGCTCAAGGTGGTGAAGGACAGCAAGCTGCTCCACAACAAGAGCAGTCTTCTGGAGATAACGTGGAAGACGTTGAATTCGAAGAGGTTAAGTAATTCTTTAGTGCTAAGCAATTAGTACAAAAATATTAAGATAGAAACCGAGTCAGAAATGACTCGGTTTTTTTGTGCTAATTTTTTATATCAATTAGACCTAATACTATTTAATTTTTTGAAATGAGGTTTTCCGTATGTTTTTTAAAGTTTTTACTATTTATTTTGTCGCAACTAAAATCAAAAATAAAACCTATGAAAAAACTATTAAGTATTGGATTATTATCCTTATCAGTATTGTTTGCAAGTTGCAGTAGTGATGAAAGTGAAGAAAACAGCTTGGATGGCTCAGTTACAGCTACAATAAATGGCAATGCATGGAAAGCTACAAAAATTACCAGCGTTACTTTAATAAAAGTTTCAGGGAAAGATGGCGGTCAGCGTTTTGATATAAATGTTGAAGATAAGTCGCAAATGATTCTATTAGCCTGCGAAAGTGAATTAACAACAAAAGATGCTATGCCTCTCAAAGAATATACTTTTACAGATGAGGATAATGATGTTGATACTCCAATAGTAAATAGTGATGCATTATTTCTAAATTATTATTTAGTAGACGGAAATTCTTATGGTGAGCATTTTCCTAAAACAGGAAAAATAACAATTACAGCTATGGATCCTGAGAAGAAAACAGTTTCTGGTACATTTAGTTTTAAAGCAGAGAAAGTAGGTGCTTTGCAAACTAAAATTGTAACCCCAGAAGTTTTCGAAGTTACAAACGGAGTTTTTAAAAATTTGCCTTATACTGTTTATGCACAATAAATAACAGAAAAATTTTACAGTAAACCGAGTCAGAAATGACTCGGTTTTTTTATGCCAATTATTTTAATGTAGAGACGCACGGCAGTGCGTCTAACGTCAGTTTTTCCACAAACTGACAATTGTCATTTCTTGTTCAAATTCTTTTTCGTAATATTACTATTGTAAATTTCCATGAATGAGAAAGATCAAATATAAGAAAGGGCGCAAGCTGCAACCCATTACTTTAGAGTATACTGGCACGCACAAAGATCACGAAACTGAGATGCAACTTTTTGTCTATAATGACGAAGATATTGTCGAATACGATAAGTTTACAGTTTTGGCTTTAAATTCTTGTTTTGATTATACTAAAAACAATTGGCTTAACATTCATGGGCTTCACGATATCAATCTTCTTAAAACGATCGGTGCACATTTTAAATTAGATGATTTTCTTCTTGCCGATATTTTAAACACCACCAAAAGAACCAAATTAGAAGAACAGCACGATGTTTTGTTCTTCAATATAAAGTCGCTTCTTCCTTCTGAATATTCAGATAATATTAGTGTAGAACAATTAAGCTTTATTTTGAAAGATGGAATCTTAATTTCCTTTCAAGAAAAACGAAGCGATTTCTTTACGCACATTCGGGAGCGTTTGCGTACGCATGCAGGAATTGTCAGAACCAAAAAGGTAGATTATCTTTTGTATTTGCTTTTGGATGCTGTAATGGAAAATTTCTACATCACGTTGGAAGATGAAGAAGATAAAGTAGAAGAATTGATTAATCTGACTAAACAAGGTGCCAAGCCTGTTATTTTAGAAAAAATTGAAAATCACCGAGATAATCTAAATTTTCTAAAACGTTCCATTGTGCCACTTCGAGACTCGCTTTATTATTTGAAAACGAAAAAAGATGACGACGAAGATAATGGGCTAATCCAGAAAGAAACATTCAATTTCTTTATTAGGTTGCATCAAAAAAGTCTCGAACTTTTGGATCAGATCGAATCAGATATGAGCGCATTAGAAAGCGCTTCTAATTTTTATTTTTCGGAGCAAAGTCGAAAAATGAATGAAATCATGAAAACGCTGACTATTATTTCGGCAATATTTATTCCGCTTACTTTTATTGTGGGAGTGTACGGAATGAACTTTGAGAATATGCCAGAACTTAAAACACAGAATGGCTATTTTGTAGTTATGGGTGTCATGTTTTTGTTGGTAATAGGACTAATCATCTATTTTAAAAAACGACGCTGGTTTTAGCACTGTTTTGCAGTTTTAGAATTTGATTTTTTTAAATTTGTTATTTAGAATAAATATAAATAATTATGAGTAAAGCAATATATATAGCCACTAGTGATCACAATAGCGGTAAATCGATTATTACGCTCGGTTTAATGAGTATCTTAATTGGTAAAACAGCCAAAGTAGGGTATTTTAGGCCTATTATCGAAGACTTTGTTGATGGTGAGGTAGACAATCATATCGAAACGGTTTTGTCGTATTTTAATCTTGATATTAAGTTTGAAGATGCCTATGCAATTACCAAAAGCAGACTGATCAAGAAAAAGAACAAAGGTAAAATAGGAGAGGTTCTCGATTTAATTATTGAAAAATATAAAAAACTAGAGGAACGCTTCGATTTTGTTTTGGTTGAAGGAACAAGTTTTACGGGAGAAGGAACTTCCATCGAATTAGATTTGAACGTTTTAATTGCTAAAAATCTCGGAATTCCGACCATAATTGTAGGTTCAGGAGTTGGTAAAACCTTAGAAGAACTTTTAGACAGTTTGTATTTGGTTTACGATTCTTTCAAAGTAAAAGAGGTTGAAGTTTTATCGGTTTTTGCCAATAAAGTGCAACCAGAAAATATTGAGCTGGTTACAAATAGCTTGCAAAAAAGTCTGCCATCCAATGTATTGATCAATACAATTCCGCTTATTTCTAGTTTGAACAATCCGACCATGCAAGAAATTGTAAACGAATTGCATGCTAAAGTTTTGTTTGGAGAAAATTATCTGAATAATGAAATCGGACACTACAGCGTTGGAGCAATGCAATTGCATAATTATTTGGTGCATTTGCATGACAATGCTTTAGTGATAACTCCAGGAGACCGTTCAGATATTATTTTGGGAGCTTTACAAGCCAATGAATCGGCTAATTATCCAACCATTTCTGGGATTATCCTAACGGGAAATATCGTTCCAGAAGAAAGCATTTTAAAGCTTATCGAAGGACTTTCAGCCATTGTGCCAATTATTGCTGTCGATGGCGGAACGTATCACATTACAAATAAAATTGGCTCTATCAAATCGGAGATTTATGCTAATAATACCCATAAAATTGAAACCTCAATAACAACCTTCGAAAAATACGTGGATAATGATGCCTTATCAGAAAGATTAATCACTTTCCAAGCAGAAGGTATGACGCCGAAAATGTTTCAATACAATATGGTTAAAAGGGCTAAACAGCATAGAAAGCATATTGTTCTTCCAGAAGGGAATGATGATCGAATTATCACGGCGGCATCGAGATTGCTTGATATGGATGTGGTGGACATTTCAATCATTGGAGACAAAAAACAAATTGAAAGTAAAGTTGTAGAATTAGGAATTACTCTTGATTTTTCTAAAGTAAATATCATTAATCCTAAAGAATCTGAACTTTATGAGGATTATGCCAATACGTATTACGAGCTTAGAAAAGCGAAAAACGTAAGTATCACAATGGCAAGAGATTTAATGGAAGATGTTTCCTATTTCGGAACGATGATGGTGTACAAAGGGCACGCAGACGGAATGGTTTCTGGCGCGGCGCACACTACACAACATACAATTTTACCAGCATTGCAATTCATTAAAACAAAACCAAATTCATCGGTAGTTTCTTCGGTGTTTTTTATGTGTTTAGAAGACAGAGTTTCTGTTTTTGGAGATTGCGCTATTAATCCGAACCCTACGGCAGAACAGTTGGCAGAAATTGCAATTTCTTCTGCAGAATCGAGTTTAGCATTCGGAATTGAACCAAAAATTGCCATGCTTTCGTATTCTTCTGGATCATCTGGAAAAGGAGATGAGGTAGATAAAGTAAGAACGGCAACTGCAATTGTAAAAGAAAAAAGGCCAGACTTAAAAATCGAAGGACCAATTCAGTACGATGCTGCTGTTGATTTAAGCGTCGGAAAAAGTAAAATGCCAGATTCAGAAGTCGCGGGACAAGCAAGCGTACTTATTTTCCCTGATTTAAATACAGGAAATAATACGTATAAAGCCGTTCAAAGAGAAACTGGAGCTTTAGCCATCGGACCAATGTTACAAGGCTTAAATAAACCTGTAAACGATTTAAGTCGCGGCTGTACTGTTGATGATATTATCAATACGGTAGTAATTACGGCTATTCAAGCTCAGGGAATGTAAATCAATTAAAAATTAGGAATTAAAAATTAAAAATTTTGCGTACGAATCTGCAAAATTTCAACTTTATAAAAAAAACTTTGTGACTTAGCGCCTTCGTGGCAAATACAAAAAAAATGAAAATACTAATTATAAACTCAGGAAGTTCTTCAATTAAATATCAATTAATGGTAATGCCAGAAAACGAAGTAATTTGTTCTGGAATGATTGACCGAATTGGTTTAGAAACTTCAAATATTACTTTTAAAACTGCTAATGCTTCATACGAAGAATTGCTTCCAATTCCGAGTCATAAAGTAGGCTTACAGAAAGTAGCCACTATGCTTTTGGATAACGAAAGAGGAGTAATTAAATCGACTTCAGAAATTACTGCTGTTGGACATCGTGTAGTACATGGCGGAAGCGATTTTAGCGATACGGTAAAAATCGATGATAAGGTAAAAGAAAAAATCAAACAGCTTTTTGAACTTGCGCCTTTGCATAATCCTGCCAATTTAGAGGGAATTAATGTGGCTGAGGAAATTTTTAGTTCTGCAGAACAAATTGCCGTTTTTGATACCGCTTTTCATCAGACAATGCCAGAGGTAGCGTATAAATATGCTATTCCGAATTATCTTTTGACTGAAAATAAAGTGCGTGTTTACGGTTTTCACGGAACGAGCCACAAATATGTTTCTGAAAAAGCGATTAGTTATTTAAAAGACAATTCGAAAATAATTACCATTCACTTAGGAAATGGCTGTAGTATGGCCGCCGTTAAAGACGGAAAATGTATTGATACCTCGATGGGGTTTTCGCCTTCAAATGGTTTAATTATGGGAACTCGCGCGGGTGATATTGATCAGTCTGTTATTTTTTATATGATTAAAAATTTAGGATATACTCCAGATGAAGTAAATGCCGTTTTATTGAAGCAAAGTGGTATGCTTGGTCTTACAGGTTACAGCGACTTACGCGATATTGAAGCAGAGGCCGAAAAAGGAAATAGAGACTGCCAGTTGGCGTTACAAATGAATGCTTACAGAATTAGAAAAACTATTGGTGCTTATGCGGCTGCTTTAAACGGATTGGATGCCATTATTTTTACCGCGGGAATCGGAGAAAATTCGTCTTTCATGCGTAACTTGATTTGTACTGATATGGATTATTACGGAATCGAAATTGATGCTGAAAAAAATAAAATCCGTTCTAAAGAATTGAGAGAAATCAATACAGAAAATTCTATTGTAAAAGTCCTAGTTGTTCCTACAGATGAGGAATATGAAATTGCAAATCAAGTTTATCATTTACTTGAAAATTAAAAATGACATTTTGTTTTATAAAGCTTCTCATTCGAGAGGCTTTTTTTACGCCTTAAAATTAAATATTTGTGAGTATCTTTGGGTTTAAAAACGAATATCTTGAAATCGATACTTTTTAAATCAGTTTTCTTCTTTTTCATCGCTTTACAACTCCAAGCACAAGAATTACTTCCATTTGTCGAAAATTACAGCAAATCAGATTATCAGGGAGATAATCAGATCTGGAATGTAGCTCAGGGAAATGATAATGCCATGTATTTTGCCAATAATCATTACCTGCTTCGCTACGACGGAGTAAAATGGGAAAAATATACACTTCCAAACAAAACCATCATTCGCTCTATTCTAATTGAAGGCGATAAAATCTATTCTGGTTCTTATAAAGAATTTGGCTATTGGTACAGAAAAGACGGAACGATGCATTACATTTCTATTACCAAAAATCTAAGATTATTTGATGAAAAGGACAACGAAGAAATTTGGAAAATATTCCGATTTAATGGTTCGCTTTATTTTCAATCTTTTAATGACGTTTTTATTTATAGCGGAAAAACAATTAAGAAAATTAAATTTCCTTTTCTTATATCGTATTGTTTCGGTGTAGATAAAGATTTATATGTTGCTTCTGTTAGAGACGGAATTTTTAAAATGAATGGTAAATATATTGCCAATCCAAAAGGATGGACTGTTTTAAAAAATACGGTTGTTCATGCTATAGAAAAGTATCAAAACAAGACTTACATCTTCACACAGAAAAAAGGTGTTTTCACTATAGAAAAAGATGGATTAAAAAGCTGGGATAATCCAATAAACGAAACTTTAAAATCAGCTACAGTAAATGTGGCAAAATTTATAAAGAACGAAAAACTAATTATCGGAACTGGAAACCGCGGAATTTTCATTTTAGATTTAAAAACCAATTCATTTAAAAATATCGAACGTGATAATGTTTTAATGAATAATTCTGTCTTAAGCATAGGTTTGGATAAAGAAAACGATTTGTGGGTTGGTCTTGATAATGGTATTGCACATGTTGAGGTTAATTCGCCAATTTCATTCTTTTATGACAATTCTGGACTTTTAGGATCTGTTTATGCTGTGGCTTCTATCAATAAAGGTTACTTAATTGCTTCAAATCACGGAATTTTTGAGTATAGTGCAGGAAAATTTAATATGATGCCTAATACGCAAGGGCAGGGCTGGAATATTTCTTCTATTGACGGAAAATATATTATTGGTCATAACGATGGTACTTTTTCGTATGAAAATAATACTTTAAATAAGATTAATGGTGTCAGCGGAGGTTGGAATATGGCTAAAAGCAGCATCAATAATACTTATTTTCAGTCCACTTACAGCGGTATTTTGGTTTATGATGATCCTTCCAATATGTCACATTATAAAATCATAAAAGATCTAGCCAAACCTATAAAATATGTTGCTCAAAACAAAAAAAATGAAATCTGGGCTGCCGATAACTATCGTGGTCTGTATCGTGTTTTGCTGGACGATAATTATAATACGCTAAAAGTTGAAAATGTTACGCAGCAGAGCAAAATAATCAATGATTTTGGAATTAAGATTTTTGAATTTAGAAAAGAAATCCTTTTTCTCATTAATAATACTTGGTACACCTACAATTCTATAGCTGGTAAATTGGAAGAAAATGAATTGTTTAATGCTAATTTCAAAAACGTAACAGATGTTGTTTCTATAGACGAAGATCATTTTATGGTTCTGCAAAACGGAATCCTATATCATATTTATGCAGAAGGAAACAAATTTGTGTGGAATATAATTCAAGAGAAATATTATAAAGGAAAATTGATTAACGAGAATCTAAGAATTTTCAAAAAAGACAATTATTATCTATTTAATCTAGATGACGGATTTATTTCGCTTAAACTCGAATATGAAAATAAACAAAATTCTGGAGTCAAGATTGAAGCATTTAGTAATGATAATTTGATTGCGAGTGAAGAGAAAATTAAATTCAATACCGAATTAAAGATTAATGTCATTTCTGGAATTTACGGAGCGAGCAGACCAAATCTATTTTATAAACTCGATAAAGAAAAAGAATTTATTCCAATTTCTGACGGATTGATCGTTTTGAACAATTTAAGCAGCGGTTATCATACGGTAGAAATCTTCAAACACGATGGAGCAACTTATGATAAAGTTTCTTCATATAAGTTTAAAGTTGCAGAACCGTGGTATTTTTCTTTTTGGATGATTCTGCTGTATCTTCTTGTTGTTGGAGCTATTTTATTCTTCTATTATAAATGGAATAAGCTTCGTTATATGCAAAAACTAAAATTGCAAGGTGAAGAATTAAAGCATCAGAGAGAAATTCTCGAAATGGAGCTGAAGAAAGAAAACGAACTTAATATTCAAGAATACGAAAAACATATTTTAGAATTAGAACTACAGGCAAAATCTTCTGAAGTAGCCGGCAAATCGTTATCAATCGCAAAACAAACAGAAATGATTGATAAAATTCAAGGTATTTTAGAAACTGAGAAAGATTTTAGCAAGCTTAAAAACGAAATTAGAAAAGCAATTAAGATTAATGAAGTGAATAAACACGAATGGGAAACATTTGAAACTAATTTGAATCAAATTCATAACGAGTTTATCATTAATCTTTCTAAAAAATATCCACATCTAACTCCAAAGGATATTAAACTATGTGTTTATCTTAAAATGAACCTTTCTTCTAAAGAAATTGCTCCTATGATGAATATTTCTTTTAGAGGCGTAGAATTGCATAGATATCGCCTTAGAAAGAAACTAGACCTCACTCAAGACGAAAACCTGTCAAAGTTTTTATTAAGTCTGTAAGATTTGATTTTATTTTTTACAGATTTTATATTTTTCGACATCATTTATTATATAATTGAAATACATCATTACTACATCATAACGATATGTTAAAGGATTTTTGTTAACATTTATTGAGTTGATAATCATTATAATAACGTTAAATTTTAACACAATGATGTAGCTATGCTGTAGTGGTAATTGATGTACTACAACGTTGTAATTGCTTAATTTGGCTCTACTAACTTAAACGATTACGTACTGTATGAAAAATTTTATTTTTAGCTTTTTAGCACTCTTGCTGCTGCCTACATATATGATGGGGCAAGTGCAAGCAATCAAAGGAAAAGTAGTTGACAGTAATGGAATGGGAGTTCCAGGAGCAATAATCGCTTCAGCTGACGCTAGGGCAACTGCAGACGCAGATTTCGACGGAAACTTTACAATTAATGCAAAACCAGGAGACATCTTAAAAGTTTCTATGTTAGGTTTTGATTCGGTTTCTGTTCCGGCTACTGCCGCACCAATGACTATTACTTTAAAAGAATCAGGCGACACAGCCTTAAAAGAAGTAGTTGTAATTGGGTACGGTACAAGAAAGAAAATTGATAATACTTCGGCGGTAAGCTCAATTAAGTCCGAAGAAATTACCAAAATGAAAGTAATAAATGCTTCGCAAGCAATACAAGGTAAAGCTGCGGGTGTTCAAGTTGCTACTTCAGACGCGCCAGGTAGTACTCCGTCTATTGTGATTAGAGGGGTTGGTACCGCATTGGGAGGAAGAAATCCACTATATGTTGTGGATGGTATGCCTACTGACAACATTAACAATATCAACTCAAATGATATTACTTCTTATGAAGTTTTAAAAGACGCTTCTGCTCTTGCCATCTATGGTACTAGAGGTGCGAATGGTGTAATCATGATTACTACTAAGACAGGTAAAGGAAAACTTACTGTAGATATTGAAAGTTATGCTGGTTTTAGATCGCCTCTAAAGAAAGTAAGAATGGCAAATGCTGATCAATATATTCAGTATAATAATGCAGCTTTTATTAGTCAGTTTCCTGGCGGAAGATTTTCTGCAAACCAGCCATATAACACAAATTGGTTTGATGAGATAACGCAAACAGGCGTTTATACACAAAACAATATATCTCTTTCTGGATCTTCAGAGAATATTAAATACTTCTTTAGTGTTGGTAATTACGAAGAAGAAGGTATCTTAAAAGGTACAGAATATGGTCGTACTACTTTCAGAAGTAATAATGAGTACAAAATTTCTGAGAAACTTAAAATTAGCCAAAATTTTAGTGTTAGTTCTATCAAAAATAGACCACAACCAATGTCAGCATTTACATCGGCTTACAGACAATCTCCTTTAGTTCCAGTACGTTATGCTGACGGGAAATATGGTGTGCCATTTGTTTTAAATGGAGTTGTTGGCGAAACAGGAGATTCTTTTAACTCCGTTGGTAACCCTATAGTTGCTTTAGATTATAATGATGAGGAGCAAAAAACTGTTATGATTCAAGGCGGATTGCGACTAGATTGGGATATAATGAAATCATTGAAATTTACGTCACAATTTAATGGAGAATATTTCACTTACAAGCAATACAACTTTGTAGATAATTTGGGCCTTTGGTTAGCGGCTGATCCATCAAGAGTTGAAGCTAGTTATGATAAAAAGAGTTTGAACACAAACACTTTAACAAGAAATACAGATGATTATTTCAACTGGAATTTATCTAACTATTTTACTTACAATAAAGTTTTTGGAGAGATTCACGATGTCGAAGTTACTGCGGGTATTGAAGCAAACGTAATCGGTACTAGATCAAAAACTACTGCATCTGTGAAAAATGTTAACCCAAATAGTAATTTCTGGGGACTTGATGGTGTTCTCTATGCACAAAATGGTGGTGTAACTAATTATACAGCTGTTAATGACAACGAAGCTAGACTAGCGTCTTATTTTGGTCGTGTTCAATATAAATTAATGGACAGATACTTATTGACAGGTACTGTAAGACGTGACGGATCTTCTAACTATTCTAGTGATTACCGTTGGGGAACATTCCCATCAGTTGGTCTTGGATGGATTGTAACTAAAGAAAACTTCTTGTCAGATATTAAAGGTTTAGATTTATTAAAGCTTAGAGGTTCTTGGGGTAAATTAGGAAACCAAAAAGTGCCATTAAACATCCAGTCATTCACATCTGGAGTAGATTATAATGGTGGTTCTGGAACAACTATTAATTCGCAAATTGACCCTAGCTTAGGATGGGAAATTGTTGAAGAAGCTTCTGCAGGTTTAGATGTTGAGTTGTTTAATAGCAGACTGAAAGGATCATTTGATGTTTACAGTAAAAACACAAATAATGCAATTTTAAATGTTAAGCCATATTCAACTTCAGGAATCACTCTAGAATCTCCGACACATGTAGGAGAAGTAACTAATAAAGGTTACGAAATTGCTCTACGTTGGGATGATAAAATTACTGATAACTTAAGCTATTGGGTAGGCGGAAACTTCTCACATAACAAAAATGAATTAGCTAGTATGAAGAATGTTCGAATTGCAACAGTAAACGGCGGTTCATTAGGTAATGGTGAGACTACAAAAATTTTAGATAATACTTCAGTTGGTCATCCTCTTGGAAGTTTTTATATGTACGAATATGCGGGTGTTGATCCTGCCAATGGGAAAATGTTGTACTACAATGCGAATGGAGATAAAGTTCCTCAAGGTAGTTTAGATTTAGACAAAAACAGAGATAGAAAATATGTAGGATCAGTTTTACCTACCTCTACTTATGGAGTTACTCTAGGATTAAATTATAAGAATATTGACTTCTCTGTAGATGGATACGGTACAGGAGGAGCGAAAGTGTATAACGGAAAAAAAGCACAACGTTTTTATGGAGAAAATGTAGAAACTTCTTTATTAAATGACATGTGGACAACACCAGGTCAAGTAGCTTCAAATCCAGCTCCATTTAATCAGGTTCCAGTTGCGTCAACTTATTATTTAGAATCAGGAGATTTCTTTAGAATTAATAATATCACTTTAGGATATAAACTTCCATTAAGAGAAGAAGGTTTTATTAATTATTGCAGAATTTATGTAAATGCTATGAATCCTTTTATTACTCAAAAATATTCAGGATTCTCACCTGAAGTTTTAGGAGATGGACAATTGGTTACAGGTACTCAGGGAGTTGAGTTAGATGCTTACCCAGCGTTAAAAACATTTGTAGTTGGTGCAAACTTAAAATTTTAATATCATGAAACGATTATATATATCACTTTTTATACTTTCTGGATTATTTGTATCTGGATGTTCGGATGAATTCTTAGAAGTAGATCAAACAAAAAATATACCCGCAGATCCTGCTTTAGTTGATAGCGATGCAGGTGCAACATCAATGGTTGATGCAATTTACAATATATTTTTAAGTTGGGATATGTCTTCTTTTGCGTGGAATGGAGTTACTAGTATAATGACTGATGATGCAGACAAAGGATCAGATCCAGGAGATACTGGTACGGACAAAGATGTTTTGGATGCTTTGACTTTTAATGCTTCTACACCATCTTTTCAAAGCATCTGGAATTATAATTATGCAGGAATCAATAGAGCCAATCAGGCATTAGCTATGTTTCCAAAGCTTACACAGGTTTCACCGGCATTAAAAACCAGATTAGAAGGAGAAGCGAAGTTTTTAAGAGCTTTTATGTACTTTACTTTGCTTAAAGGATATGGAGGAGTGCCAATTGTAGATCGTTTACCAATTCCAGGAAATCAAAACGATATAGATATGCAGTTAATCCGTAAAAGTCCAGCTGAAGTTTATGCTTTTATCGAACAAGACTTAAATGAAGCTATAGAAAAATTACCATTAAAATCTTCTTACAGCGGAAGTGATGTAGCTCGTGCTTCTAAAGGAGCAGCATATGCACTGTTAGCGAAAGTTAATTTATATCAAAAAAACTGGCAGAAAGTAATTGACAACTGTGATAAGGTAACAGGTTACTCTTTAGTTTCAGATTATTCTTTACAATATAAAAAAGAAGGAGAGTTTGGTCCAGAATCAATTTTTGAAATCAATGGAATAGGAGGAACTGCTTCTCCAGGATTCGGAATTGGAAATTATACAGTTTCTCAAGCACCAAGAGGTTCTGGAGGATGGGGATGGGGTTTCAACACACCTTCTCAAGGACTTGCTGACGCTTATGAAGCTGGAGATGTAAGAAGAGCTGCAACAATTATTTTTAGAGGTACTACATTATATGATGGTACAGTTGTAGCATCAACAGTATCTAACCCGATGTATAATTATAAAGCTTATTCGTCAGCGTTTTACAATCAAGAATTTACAGATACAAATCTTAGATATTTAAGATATGCAGAGGTAATCTTGATGAAAGCCGAGGCGTTAAACGAATTAGGACAAACTGCAGCTGCGATTCCTTTAATCAATCAAATTAGACATAGAGCAGGTCTTGGTGATACGCCATTTACTTCTCAAACTGATGTTAGAAAAGCGATCTATAAAGAAAGAAGATTAGAAATGGCTTTTGAACATGACAGATGGTTTGATCTTGTAAGAACAGGACAGGCAGAAGCAGCATTAAAAGCTGATGTCAGTCCAACTTTCCCTAACGGAAAAACTTTTATAGTTGGTAAACACGAATTATATCCAATTCCGGCTACGGTTGTTCAAGAGTCAGGGGGAGTAACAGCTCAGAATCCTGGTTATTAATCAAAATCTTAAAAATCACTTCCCTCCAGAATTACTGGAGGGAGTGATTATTTATTAAAATCTTAAATTTTTATAATGATTAGAATTTCAGTTTTATTTTTAGCTTTTACTTTTTTTAGCTGTGGATCGAATGCTGACAAGGGGAAAGAAAATACGGAGGAAAATACTTCTGGCGTTGCTGCATTAACAGATGAGCAGCTTTTGGATGCTGTTCAAAAACAAACTTTTAAATACTTTTGGGATTATGCAGAACCAAATTCTGGATTAGCCAGAGAACGTTACCATCCAGATGGGGTTTATCCTGAAAACGATTCTAATATCGTAACAACAGGTGGCTCAGGTTTTGGATTAATGGCACTTGTTTCTGGAATGTCACAAGGTTATATTACAAAAGAACAAGGAGTAGAAAGACTTAACAAAATAGCAGATTTTTTAGGCAAAGCAGATCGTTTTCACGGAGCATGGTCACATTGGATTGACGGAAATACAGGAAAGGTAAAACCTTTTGGAACCAAGGATAATGGAGGAGATTTAGTTGAAACCTCATTTTTGGTTGCGGGAATGATTACCGTTCGTGAATATCTTAAAGATGGTTCTGAAAAAGAAAAAGCAGTTGCTCAAAAATTTGACGAGCTTTGGAAAGGGGTTGAATGGAATTGGTATACCAATAATAAAAATGTTTTATACTGGCACTGGTCTCCTAATTATGCTTGGCAGATGGATTTTCCTCTACAAGGATATAATGAATGCCTTATTACTTATGTAATGGCTGCTTCTTCACCAACCCATACAATCGATGCAAAAGCGTATCATGAAGGATGGGCTAGAAGTGGAGGTATTGTTTCTTCAAAAACAAAATATAATCTCCCACTTATTTTAAAACACAATGGGGCAGAAGAATTTGGTGGTCCATTATTCTGGGCGCATTATTCTTATGTAGGATTAGATCCAAACCAATTGAGCGATAAATATGCTAACTATTGGGATTTAAACGTAAATCAGACCAAAATCAATTACCAATATTGTGTAGAAAATCCGAAGAAAATTGCTGGATATGGCCCTGAATATTGGGGATTAACAGCGTCATATTCAAGAAACCCTGACGGTTCTATTGGGTACAATGCACACATGCCAAGTAACGATCAAGGTGTAATTTCGCCAACAGCTGCTATCAGTTCAATCGTATATACGCCAAAAGAATCGATGACATTTATCCGCAATTTATATGAAAATCATAAAGAGGAAACTTGGGGAAATGCAGGTTTTTATGATGCATTTAGTTTAGGAAATAAATGGGTAGCAAAACGCTATTTAGCAATTGATCAAGGCCCTGAAGTGGTAATGATTGAGAATTACAGAACAGGATTGTTATGGAAACTGTTTATGAATGCACCAGAAGTAAAACAAGGTTTAACAAAACTTGGATTTAAATCTGGTAAATACGGAATCTAAGTTTCTATGAAGAATAAATTAGCCTTTATATTTCTGTTATTTTCTATCGTTGTTTTTGGACAGAGTGAAACAACAGGAAAAATAAATACAGTTATAATGTCTAAATATGAGCTTGGATATGTTTTGCATCGTCCAGCGAATGTTAAAGAGAAAAAGCCTCTAATTGTTTTTATTTCTGGAGACGGAGAAAAAGGAACAGACCTTGAAAAAGTAAAAATTAATGGTCCTTTAAAATATTTAAAAACACATCAATTAGACACTTATGTTTTGGCGCCGCAATGCAAGGAAGATGAAAATTGGGATATCGAATCGATTTATCAGCTGATTGTAAAAATTCAGAAAGAGAATAAAATTGATTCAGAAAGAATATATGTTACTGGTTTGAGCTCAGGAGGTTGGGCTTCTTGGAATTTGGCTTTTGCACATCCAGATCTATTTGCCGCAAATGTACCTGTCGCTGGCTTTGTAGATTTGATTCAGTTAGAAAAAACTTGTGAAATAGCCAATATTCCAACCAGAATTTACCACGGACTTTTAGATGATGTGGTCAATGTCAATTATGCAATCGCGATTTATAAAGAATTGAAAAAATGCAATGCAAAAGATGTTAAGCTGACCATTTTTGATGATGCGAATCACGACAGCTGGACAAGAGTTTATGATAATGCAGCAATCTACGATTGGATGTTGCAGCAGAAGAAAACGAATACAAACAAATAAATAGAATAGAATGAAAAACAAATTAGTCTTACTTTTTTTAGGATGCGCTGTTTTGGGTTATGCTCAAAAAAAGCCTGCTAAAAATACAGTAAAAATTAAACCAAAGTCTGAATTTGTGGCGGAGTTGATGTCAAAAATGACTTTAGACGAGAAATTGGGCCAGTTAAATTTGCCAACATCTGGAGATATTACAACAGGACAGGCAAACAGCTCAAATGTGGCAAAAAATATTGCTGAAGGAAAAGTGGGTGGTTTGTTTAACATTAAATCTGTTCAAAAAATTAAAGAAGTGCAGAAAATTGCGGTTGAAAAAAGCCGTTTAAAAATTCCGTTGCTTTTTGGTATGGACGTTATTCATGGTTACGAAACAACGTTCCCAATTCCACTAGGATTATCTTGTACTTGGGATATGGGCTTAATCGAAAGAAGTGCTCAAATCGCTGCTAAAGAAGCAAGTGCAGACGGAATCAACTGGACGTTCTCTCCAATGGTTGACATTTCTCGTGATCCAAGATGGGGAAGAGTTTCTGAAGGTTCTGGAGAAGATCCATATTTAGGAAGCCAGATCGCAAAAGCAATGGTTAACGGTTACCAACAGCGCGATCTTTCTAAGAATAATTCAATTTTAGCGTGTGTAAAACACTTCGCTTTATACGGAGCTCCAGAAGGAGGACGTGATTACAACACCGTAGACATGAGCCACATTAGAATGTTTAATGACTATTTTCCTCCTTACAAAGCTGCTGTTGATGCAGGTGTAGGTTCTGTAATGGCATCTTTCAACGAAGTTGACGGAATTCCAGCAACAGGGAACAAATGGTTAATGACAGATGTTTTAAGAAAACAATGGGGATTCAAAGGATTTGTGGTAACAGATTTTACTGGAATTCCTGAAATGATTCCACACGGGATGGGAGATCTTCAAGATGTTTCAGCTTTAGCTTTAAATGCTGGTGTTGAGATGGATATGGTTGGAGAAGGTTTCTTAGGTACTTTGAAAAAATCTTTAGACGAAGGAAGAGTAAAAATCGAAACAATCGACAATGCTGTGAAACTTATCTTAGAAGCGAAATACGATTTAGGATTATTCCAAGATCCCTACAAATACTGTGATGAAAAAAGAGCTAAAACGGAGATTTTCACAACAGACAGTAGAAAAGAAGCTCGTTCAATTGCGGCTCAATCTTTAGTATTATTAAAAAATCAAAACCAAGTTTTACCACTTAAAAAATCTGGAACTATTGGTTTAATCGGACCATTGGCAGATGCTAAAGAAAACATGCCAGGAACCTGGTCTGTGGCAACAAAAATGGAAAATGCGGTTTCTTTATTAAGAGGAATTAAAGAAGTTGCAGGGGCTGAAACTAAAGTTTTATATGCTAAAGGAAGTAATTTAGATTATGATGAAACTTTTGAAACAAACGCTACAATGTTTGGAAAAACATTACACCGTGACGCTCGTACAAAAGAAGAATTATTAGCAGAAGCTTTAAAAGTAGCAGAGCAGTCAGATGTAATTGTGGCGGCTTTAGGAGAATCTGCAGAAATGAGCGGAGAATCAAGCAGCCGTACGAATTTAGAAATTCCACAAGCGCAAAAAGATTTATTAAACGCTTTATTGAAAACAGGAAAACCAGTTGTATTAGTTTTATTCGACGGACGTCCGCTAGTAATTACTGACGAAGAAAAAACAGTTCCTGCTATTTTAAACGCTTGGTTTGCTGGTACAGAAGCAGGTTATGCTATTGCTGATGTATTATTTGGAGATGTAAATCCTTCAGGAAAATTAACTTCAACTTTCCCAAGAAGTGTTGGTCAATTGCCGATTTACTACGCACACAAAAACACTGGAAGACCGCTTGAGAATAAAGAAGGAAAATTCGAAAAATTCAGATCAAATTATATTGACGAAAGAAACGAGCCTTTATTCCCATTCGGATTCGGTTTAAGCTACACCACTTTTGATTATTCAAACTTGAAAATTTCTTCAGATAAAATGAATGCATCTGGAAAATTGAAAGTAACAGTTGAGGTAACAAACACTGGAAATTTTGACGGAAAAGAAACCGTTCAATTATACATTAGAGATTTAGTTGGTTCAGTAACAAGACCAGTTAGAGAACTAAAAGGTTTCCAAAAAATAGCACTTAAAAAAGGTGAAAAACAAACCGTAAGTTTTGACATTACTGTTGAAGATTTAAAATTCTACAACTCTGATTTACAATTTGTAGCAGAGCCAGGGCAGTTTGATATTTTCGTTGGCGGAAATTCAAATGCCGATAAGAAAGTTAGTTTTGAGTTAACTAAATAGTTGGTTTATTTGATTAGTGAAAAGCCCTTCATTTGGAGGGCTTTTTTTCTAAAATGGATGACCTTTTTGTAATTTTTTAACTACGATTATTATGAATACTTTGAAAATATTTACCGCTGTATGTCTGATTGTTTTTTCATACAGTAATGCACAAAAAAATGCTATCGTAGCACATCGCGGAGCTTGGAAAAAGAATAATCTGCCAGAAAACTCGATTGCGGCTTTAAGACATGCAATCGATCTTAAATTGCCGGGTTCAGAATTTGATGTTTGGAGAACTGCAGATGATTCGCTTGTAATCAATCACGATGCGCATTATAACAAACTGCTTATTGAAGAAACAAATTATGCAGATTTGATAAAATTTAAACTTTCTAACGGAGAAAAACTTCCAACACTTCATGAATATATTTCAGAAGGAATGCGAAACAACAAACACACGCTTTTGGTTTGTGAAATCAAACCTTCAGAAATTAGTAAAGAAAGAGGACAAAAAACGGGTGTAGCAGCAGTCGAAACCATTAAAAAATTAAAAGCCAATAAAAATACCTGCTACATCAGTTTTGATTATGATATTCTAAAGAAAATCAGATCCATAGATTCTAAAACTTCCTTGCAATATTTGGAAGGAAACAAATCCCCAAAAGAAGTAAAAGCTGATAAAATTAATGGGGTCGATTATCATTATTCTGTCTTTCAAAAACATCCAGAATGGATACAAGAAGCAAAAGATAACAAAGTTATTCTAAATGCTTGGACTGTAAATGATGCTAAGGATATGGATTGGATTATTGAACATAAATTCAATTACATTACCACAAACGAACCCGAACTTTTGAAGGAAAGAAAGGAGCTTAAAAAATAAGCTCAAAACTTAACTAAAGAAATCTAACCATGAAGAATATATTTAAACAAATTAAGCCATTTGTAATGTTTTCGATGCTTTTCGGAAGCGGTCTTATGGCGCAAAATTCTGGTAAAACAGAATGGTTTGATCCTAACAGACCAGCAACAACTTATTGTAATCCGATCAATATCGGATACAATTTTACAACACACAATCATAATAGAATTCCAGAATCACGCCGTTCAAGCGCCGATCCGGTTATTATAACTTACAAAGGCGAATATTATTTATTTGCTACCAATCAGGCAGGTTTTTTTTGGAGTAAGGACATGTCAGATTGGAATTTCGTTTACGGAAGTTTCCAAAGACAGCCAGGCGACGACGATCAGTGCGCTCCAGCGGCTTGGGTTGTAAACGATACTTTATTTTATGTAGGTTCGACTTGGAAAAGAGATCATCCGATTTGGAAAACAGCAGATCCAAAATCTGGAAGATGGACACGCCACGTAGACAAAGCAATGCTGCCAACTTGGGATCCAGCAATTTTTCAAGATGACGATAAAAAAGTATACATGTACTACGGTTCAAGCGGAAAATTGCCGTTAGTGGGAGTTGAGGTAGATTATAATACTTGGCTTCCAAAAGGAAATCAAGCCGATTACGCGACATTGTACAAAGCTACTGAAGTAGAAGATATTCAGCGTCCTTACGGGCAGATCAAAGAAGTTGCTATTCTTGATCCTTCAGCTCACGGATGGGAACGTTTTGGACCAAATAATGATATGGAGCCAGCGCCGTGGGGGAATTTCATTGAAGGGGCTTGGATGACCAAACATAACGGAAAATATTATATGCAGTACGGAGCACCTGCAACCGAATTTAAAGGTTATGCAAACGGTGTTCATGTTGGCGATAATCCGCTAGGGCCATTTACGTATCAAAAGCACAATCCAATGTCTTACAAACCAGGCGGATTTGTAATTGGAGCGGGACACGGAAATACTTTTGCTGATAATTATGGGAATTATTGGAATACAGGAACGTGTAAAATTTCTATAAAAGACCGTTTTGAGCGTCGCATTGATATGTTTCCTGCGGGATTTGACAAAGATGATGTCATGTATTCAATTACTGCTTACGGAGATTTTCCAATCGTTTTGCCTACAAGCGAGCGCGATCAGACCAAAGGCGCTTCATCTGGATGGATGCTGCTTTCGTACAAAAAGCCTGTAACAGTTTCTTCTTCTGAAGAATGTATGGAAGTAGAAACGCACAGAATGGATCACGGCGGTAAAAAAGTGTATGAAAAATTCTGTTACGGGGCTGAAAATCTTACAGACGAAAACATTCAAACCTATTGGTCTGCTAAAACAGCTAATCCGGGAGAATGGCTTCAAATGGATCTAGGAAGACCAATGGAAATCAATGCCCTTCAGATTAACTACGCAGACCATAAAGCAACACAGTTTAATAAAGCAATGGATATTTATTATCAGTATAAAATCTTTATGTCTGATGATGCTCAAAATTGGACTTTGGTTGTAGATAAATCTAAAAACGATAAAGATGCACCTCATGATTATGTAGAGCTTTCAAAACCATTTAAAGCGCGTTACATTAAAATGGAAAACATTCATAATGCATCTGGATTATTTGCAATTTCAGATTTCAGAGTTTTCGGAAACGGATTGGCAGCAAAACCAAAAGCGGTTGCTTCTTTCAAAGTAGACAGAAACAAGGCAGATTCTAGAAATGCTATGATTTCGTGGAAAAAACAAACGGATGCAATTGGTTATAATATTTATTACGGAATTGCTCCAGACAAATTGTACAACAGCATTATGGTTTATGGAGATAGTACGTATGACTTTAGAGGTTTAGATAAAGGAACAAAGTATTATTTCACTATAGAACCTTTTAATGAAAACGGGATCGGAACAAAAAATAAGATTATAGAAGTAAAATAATCTTTATTTATTGAATATATAAAAGCTCTAATTGCAAATTGAAGAATTTGCAATTAGAGCTTTTTTTTGAGAAAAGGTTGAAGAAAAAGCGCTCTAACTGTCAGGAATTTTGTTCCTTTGTGAACGTGCCCAAAGCACAATAAACTCCAAAATTACTATCAAAACTATGAAAAAAACGATTCTTTTAACTGCTTTAGTTTTAAACGGATTGACATCTTTTGCACAGACAAACGATGAAAAAAACATCAAATTATTTTACAAAAAAGCTTTAACCGAAGCTAAATGTTACACTTGGTTAGAATATTTGTCTAATGACATCGGTGCTCGTTTATCTGGATCTAAAGGAGCAGAACAAGCAGTGGATTACACTAAAAGACAATTGGAAGGTTTAGGACTTGACAAAGTTTACCTGCAAGAAGTTATGGTTCCTCATTGGGTTAGAGGAGAAAAAGAGACAGCTTATATTCTTGACGGAAAAGTGAAAACCAATGTGCCTATTTGCGCATTAGGTGGTTCTGTTGCAACGCCAAAAACAGGTCTTACTGCGGAAATTATCGAAGTTCAAGGAATTAAAGAATTAGCCGAATTAGGAGCAGATAAAGTAAAAGGAAAAATTGTTTTCTACAACAGACCAATGAATCCTGAAAACATTGAAACTTTTACTTCTTACGGTGCTTGTGTCGACCAAAGATATGCAGGAGCAAAAGAAGCGGCTAAATTAGGAGCGGTAGGAACAATTGTTCGTTCTATGAATTTACGTTTAGACGATTTTCCACATACAGGTGCGCAAAGTTACGGTGACTTGCCAAAAGAACAATATATTCCAACAGCAGCAATCAGTACAAATGGTGCAGAATTGTTGAGCAAATCTTTAAAAGTAAATCCAGCTTTAAAATTTTATTTCAAACAATCTTGTGAGACTTTGCCAGATGCTTTGTCTTATAACGTAATTGGCGAATTGACAGGAAGTGTAACTCCAGAAAACATTATGGTTGTTGGCGGACATTTAGATTCTTGGGATTTAGCAGACGGTTCTCACGATGATGGAGCAGGAGTAGTGCAAAGTATGGAAGTAATTCGTATTTTGAAAAACTTAAACTACAAACCTAAAAATACGATTCGTGTGGTATTGTTTATGAATGAAGAGAATGGCGGAAGAGGAGGAGCTAAATATGAAGAAGTTTCAAAACAAAAGAAAGAGAATCATATTTTTGCATTAGAAAGCGATTCAGGCGGATTTTCTCCAAGAGGATTTTCAATTGAAGCTGACGATGCTAATTTGAAAAAAATACAAGGTTACAAAGATCTTTTTGAGCCTTATTTAGTGCACAGTTTTACAATTGGGCACGCAGGTTCAGATATTAGCCATTTAACGTCTCAAGCTATTGTTAAAGCAGGTTTAAAACCAGATTCTCAGCGTTATTTCGATTATCACCACGCAGCAAACGATACTTTTGATGCTATTAACAAAAGAGAGTTAGAGCTTGGTGCAGCAACAATGACTACATTAATGTATTTATTAGACCAAAACGGAATCGAAATCAAAAAAGCGAATTAAGATTCTAATTATAAACAACGAAAAGCCATAAGTTTTACTTGTGGCTTTTTTGTTTGAATTCCGTAGGAATGATTCCTATTGTAGCGACGTCCCGATAGCTATCGGGATTAATCCGTCTGAGGTGGGTGAATGTGCCAATTATGATTTCATCACAATCAAATAATAAAAAAATAGAATTGGAATATTAGAAAGTAAGATTAGAATTTTCATTCCAATATCTTTTCGGTGTTGAGGTAAATGAATAAACTTTTCCATTAAATGAAAAAACATGATCGTATTGACAACAATGCCAGCCAAAGCAAATGGCCAAGCAATAACCAAAACCATTGCATTTCCATGTGAAAGAATGTAGAGCATAAATAAAAGTGTGCTGATGATAAAGGTTCCAACAGCTAATTCAATAGACTGTTTTTCTTCAAAAGGATTATGAATTGTTTTCATGATTTTTAAATTTTAAAAGTTTGCTGAATAGTTAGAATAGGCATCCAAAGCATTTTTGAGAAATCCATATAATGAAAAGAATGTGCTTGTTTCCCTCTTTTAAACTGTTGAATGAAATACCTCATTCGTTTCGGATAGAAAACAGTGCCAGTTAAAATAACCAAAAACAAATACAAGCTTGTTTTTCCATTTCCAAGTAAATAATACTGCATTCCGATTTCTTCATAAACGCTTACGCCTGTATTGGTCAAAACATGAATAATGTCGTGATCTTCCAGTTTTTCCTGAAGATCAAAATGATTTTTGTATAGAAAATTTCCCAGCCCAAATCCTAAAGTTCCCTCTGGATAATCCATTAAACTATCTTTGTCAATATTCCAAGGTTCATTTTTCTTGAAATATTTCTGATAGGGTTTTTTAGAGCATTCATACAGTTTTTCAATTAAATAGTCTCTCATAGGTTAGTTTTAAAAGTTCTTTGAATTTCAAAGTAAAATGATAAATAAAAAAGCTAGAAATCATAAAGCAATCTAGCTTTTAAAATATATTAATAAGTATTTATTACGGTTTTCAAAATATCAGAATCGGCAATATCAGAAGGAGCAACCACTTTTTCTTCTAATGGTATATTGTTACCATAACGCTCTTTCAATATTTTCTGAACTCTCGGATCTGTTAAATTGAAATCTTTCAGCTCACGAAGTTTAGATAACTCAATTCCTGCCGCATTTTTATAGATTTTCCAGATCAATTCAGAGCAGTAAATTCTGTTATCCGTCCATTCAAAATAAGCATCATATTCTTTACCATCAAATCGTTGACTGTAATCTTTCATTTTCTGTAAAACTTCAGGTTTTAAAACTCTTTCATCTTTCAATCGTTTCACCACATATTTGCTATCTCTTCCATGTTTAATCCAATCTTCAAGAGGTGTTAGTTTTACAGGCTGAACAGCTTCAAAAACAAACCATTTTCCGTTAATATCATAAATAATTCCACAATGAGAAAACTTCGAGTTCGTTGCAATACGAACTGCTTCACATTGCTTAGATTCTGAAGTCTGAAAAATCAAATCGCCATCTTTAAACTTACTTGCTACCGTTTTTTCTGTTTTAGATTTACCAGTAAATGGATTATTAGGAAAAACTTTTATCGCAACAAATAAGGCACAGCCAAAACTCAAAATAAAAGTGATGATGGGAAATAGATATTTTTTGCTTTTCATAAAGTATAATTTTAAAGTACTTTGAGTTACAAAGTAAATAATAAAAAAAATAGCTGCCAAATAAAATGACAGCTATTTTTATAAATATATTTTACGAAATATTAGATTCTAAAAATACCCCCAACAGCAATAATACGTTGGAAATAAGTAAAGTGCTGAGAAGCTTTATCCTCAGGACTTGTTGTAGTTTTAATATCCTGCATGTTGATGTAACCACCTTTTAGCTCTCCTTGAAGATAGAAGTGTTTAAAAAAGGTAATGTTTAAACCTGCTTTTGCAGAAACACCGTAACCAGAAACGTGAAAATCATCATGACGTTCTTTACCTAAAAGTGTAGTATTTGTTTTTGGATACAAAATACCAGCTCCTAATCCTTCAGTTAAATTAATTTGAACTTTATCAATATTTGGCAGTCCAAACCATTTTGAAATGTCATCAAATCTTGCCACTTCGGTATGAACGTAGTTTAAACCGTCAGTGTGCTCATACATTAAAAAAGCAGGACCATCTAAATTAATATCACCTTTACCGTAACCGCCTTCCCTAGCACCACCTTGAGACATGTCTACAGGTCTGTTATTGTATTCCCCATTGTAGATTGACCCAGGATCATTTTCAGGCAAATTGATATTTCCGTTTACGTTTGCAATTTGATTCTGTGACATTACGTACTTCATGTGGTCTACACCAATTGAAACACTGTAATGATCGCTGAAAAAGTAACCAAATCTCAAATTTGTTTGAGGAATAGTCATGTTAGCAGGATTTATATAGTCCACGTGCCAACCTTTTGGTTTGTCATGAGCTTGCATATTTTCAACTGTAAAGTTGTAATCTTTACCTCTAAAGTTTACATCAGATTTTGAGTAGCTTTCTCTATTTCCGCCCCACATTACAAAGAATTTTCCTTTATTGTGAGCAGCGTATTTTTGTACTGGTATTTCTTCCTGAGCAAATGTGTTTAGAGAAACACAAGCCAGTAAGAAAAATAAAATTTTTGTTTTCAAAGAACTTAGTATTATAATTTTTAGAATGCGTTAACTGTTTTTCTGATAGCAACTAACTTGTTCATTAAACCTTCAAAATAGTCTAAATGAAGCATATTAGCACCATCACTTTTTGCGTTAGCAGGATCAAAATGAGTTTCAATAAAAATCCCATCAACACCAACTGCAATTCCCGCCTTAGCAACGGTTTCGATCATGTCAGGTCTTCCTCCTGTAACTCCAGCAGTTTGATTTGGCTGTTGTAAAGAGTGCGTTACGTCTAGAACTGTAGAAGCATATTGTTGCATAGTAGGAATTCCTCTAAAATCAACAATCATATCTTGGTAGCCAAACATAGTACCGCGATCTGTAACCATTACATTTTCGTTATTGCAATCTAATACCTTCTGAACAGCATGTTTCATGCTCTCCGGACTCATAAATTGTCCTTTTTTCAAGTTTACTACTTTTCCAGTGTTGGCAGCTGCTACAACAAGATCAGTTTGGCGAACTAAAAATGCAGGAATTTGTAAAACGTCAACGTACTGTGCTGCCATGTCAGCATCTTCGTTTGTATGGATATCTGTAACTGTCGGAACATGAAAAGTTTCTGAAACTTTTCTTAAGATTTTTAAAGCTTTTTCGTCACCAATTCCAGAGAAACTATCAATTCTAGATCGGTTTGCTTTTTTAAAAGACCCTTTAAAAACATAAGGAATTTGAAGTTTGTCGGTAATACCAACTAATTTTTCAGCAATTCTCAATGCCATTTCTTCTCCTTCAATAGCGCAAGGCCCAGCAAGTAAAAAGAAATTTCCGCTTTCAGTATGCTTAATTTGTGGAATATTGTGTATGTTCATCATATGAATTTTTGGTAGTGCAAAGGTAGGTATGATTTATGAGTTTCAGATTAAGATTTAAGATTATTTTATGAAGCTATTCCTGCTATCCGCTACAATCTTTTTATCGTAATCCTTTTTTTCTTGGTCGTTGCAGGAGCTTCCGTTGGTCGCTCTGCAACGACCAGAAAAAATAGGCTTTCTCAAAAAAGGATTTCCGCTCCTATCAGGGCTAGGAGTTTAGTGGAATTAAGAAAAATTAAGTTAAATGGTTTTCTTTTAATCAAAATTAGCGTTCCAATTTCTTGTCTCTAAATCTCTTAATAAAAAATTGTACGACAATTGTCAGTAAAAGTAATAGTACAGCCAGGAAATTTGCTGCTACAATAGGAAGCATAATCAAACCGCATCTGGTTTGAAATTCAGGATTAGCATTTATATTTTCTGATGCGATATAAACCGAAAGAAAAGACAGCAGAATTTGAAGCAAAACAGTTGTGATGCTAATAGGAACGAATTTTAGGTTTGTCGTTTTATTAATCGCTTTAGTGCCCCAGATTATCTGAATCAATAAAGGAATTAGAAGTAATACAAAAGGAGAGATTCCGTACATCGTAAATTTTTTATTGAGGATTTTATTGTTTTAACCTCAATCCCATCGGAACCATTAAAATTCCTTTTTCATAAATATTCAAATACAGCTTCACAGGTTTTTTCTGTCCATCCCATTTTAATTCGTATACGTTCAAAAATCCGGCGCCCATATTGCTTCTTTTAGTAGGGAAAGGGCAGCAGGTTTCTAATCTTTCATACGTTATTTTTTCACCATTTGGACCTGCCAATGCGTTTAAGAAACGTGTTTCATTTAAAGCCTCATTGTTCGTATTTTGAAAAAATATATTAATAGGATAATCTGGATCGTAACCGTACTTTTTATCTTTAGCAAATTGTGTTATAGCAAAAGTATTATCCTTCTTCAAAATCAAATCTGGTGCATTGTCATCCACATTTTTTAAAGTCGATTTTGTGCTTACGCAAGAAGAGGCGCTAATTAATAAAACAATTAAAAGAGCTATTTTTTTCATGGTTGAGGTTATTGCAAAAGTTAAACGGTTTGCTGTATTTTTTTCGGATTTAGCCTTAAAACACCAACTACAATCAGATATTGTGCCAGAAGATACGTTAGCATAATAAAAAAGGAACTTTTAGGAATTGGAGCATAAAATTTATTTACGGCCAAAATGCTGTCAGAAGCAATAAAGAAAATGGCGCCTAAAAACACAAGCTGATTGCCTGGTTTTTCCCAAACTAAAAATCCGTTAAAAGCAAATAAAAGCATAATTGAAATTACCGAAGCGTAAATAGAAACTGGAATTTCAAGATCTCCCAAATAAGGCATTAAAACGGCTACCATTCCAATTAAATAGACAGCAATTAAGATGCTTCCCAATATAAAAACAGGTTTGTTTTGCTTTTTTCTGATTCTTTTCTGCCTATTAAAAAGAATGCAGTAGATGATATGTGCCGTTAGAAAAAATACGAGTCCTAGAATAAAATAAATTTCGCCAAGATCTGTAAAAAGCAGAATAACGTCTCCAAGCCATGAAAGTGCGAGCGCCGCCAATAAAATATTCTGACTTGGAAATTTTCTATAAAAATAAGCTCCAAATCCTATGATTGGTATTAGAATCGGTTTAAGAAAGAGATCAAAACGCTCGTAACCGCAAAGCAGAAGTATCAGGTAAACTATACTAAATGCGACATAGATTTTAAAAAAAGAGGAGTTTCTCATAATAGGGGTTATGAATTGATATATTGGTTTTGGTTGGTTTTAAATTCAAAATTGACAAAATAAAGTGTCATTAAAAAAGAGATGATCAGGTAGGTAAAAATAATATAATTACCAATTGGAATTACACGATTTAAACCAAACCAATCACCATAATAGCCTACAATGCAAATTACAATCGCTAATCGTATGCCTTCCCATAAAGGTGCAAGCCTACTTTTGTCCATTAACTCTGTATAGCTATATATGGTTGCAAAAATAAAAAAGCCGTAGACAAAAATATTCGGAAGACCGATTTTTGCAATATTCTCAAACAGATAACTTACAAATAACAATGTTATTAAGACTTGGACAACAGACCAGTATATTAATTTTTGAGAATTTTGCGTGCCGTATTTTTCAAAATTAAAAACATCTTCAATTTTGTTGACAGGATACTTTTCCTCAAAATTTTCAGGACGCCAGCCTGTTGGTTTGAACCAAATGGTGAGTTTATCTTTCCATTTTGGAGCTCGCCACGCATCTTTTATCAATAAACTCAAATGCTGAAAATTTATTTTAATAGGGTTCCAAGTATTTGCAGGTCTTGTAATTCCGAAAACAGGAGGAACATCATCCAATTCTTCCTGAAAAGTGCCAAAAAGTTTGTCCCAAAAAATAAAAATCTGAGAGTGGTTTTTATCTAAATATTCTGGATTTATAGCATGATGCACACGATGATGCGATGGAGTTACCAAAATATGCTCAACAAATCCCATTTTTTTGATATGTTTAGTATGATACCAAAATTGTAAAAATAAATGAATAGGAAGCGTAATGGCAATTACCGAAGCAGGAACGCCCAATAAAGCTGCTGGAATCAATAAAAACGTAAAAAGATTAACCAGACTCGCAATAGGCTGACGCAATGCGCAGGCCAAATTGAATTCTTCGCTGCTGTGGTGTATGGCATGTTTGTTCCAAAGAAAATTAATCTGGTGCGCCAAACGATGGCTCCAATAACCGTAAAAATCAATTACAAAAAAAGCGATGAAATAGGAGAGAACACTTGGCTGTAAATGCTGCAAAGCGATTTTGGAAACCAGCCATTCATAAGAAAGAAAAGTAATGCTTAATCCCAAAACATCTTTAACCGAATTGGTAATGCCAGAACTTATGCTGGATACGCTGTCTATTAATGGAGCGGTGTCGTTCTTTTTATAAATGCCATAAATTTTTTCAATAATAATCAAAGCTAAAAAAACCGGCATTGCAATAATTAATATTTTTCCGTATTCTTCCATAAAAAAAGCATTCTATTTTTTCCAAATATAGAATAAAATAGAATGCTTTTTAAATTATTTGCAATTAAACGATTTCGGCGCTAAGACCCGCTTCTAAAAGTTGTGTGCATTGAGGTTTAAGTTTTTCAATCGGGCCTGTTTTTACAGTGCATTTCCCGTTGTAATGTACAATCAAAGAACATTGCTCGGCTTGCTCAGCGGTGTGGCTGCAAACACGCATAAGAGTATCAATTACGTGATCAAAAGTATTTACATCATCATTGTAAACAATGATCTCGTTATTAAATGCAATGGCTTCTTTTTCGCGAACTCTTTCTCTTACTTTTTCTTTAGTACTCATATTATATGGTTTTTGTACTGAATTGATTATCAGTATCTAATTTACGTATTTTAAAGATACCCAGTTGTTTCTCTGAAGCTTTTTAACATAAGTTAAACCTTTCTCAATACAGGAAGCATCGATAAACGGAATGTCCTCTTCGTAGAAACCGCTAAAAAGAATTATCCCTTTCGGATTCAAAGCATCAGCATAGGCCTGCATATCATTCAATAAAATATTTCTGTTGATGTTGGCAATAATCAAATCGTATTTTTTTCCTGCCAATAAAGCCGCATCGCCCTCATAAACGCTGATATGTTTACAATTATTGCGTTCCGCATTTTCAATGGAGTTCAAATAACACCAATTGTCAATATCAATAGCGTCGATTGGTTCTGCGCCTTTCATCTCTGCCAGAATAGCTAAAATTGCTGTTCCGCAACCCATGTCAAGTGTTTTTAAACCTTTTACGTCCATTTCTAGTAAATGCTGAATCATCATGTGAGTCGTTTCATGATGACCAGTGCCAAAACTCATTTTAGGTTCAATTACAATATCAAACTCAGCATCCGTTTTTGGATGAAAAGGAGCTCGAACGTGGCATTTTCCGTTAACATCGATTGGTTCAAAGTTTTTTTCCCATTCTTCGTTCCAGTTAATCTGATCGATTTCTTCAATTGTATATTCAATTTTAAACTCCTCAGACTGTAAAATATAAATATCATCTAGAATATTCTCATCCCATAAATCTTTCTTCACAAAAGCTGAAATTCCGTTTTCTGTTTCTGTAAAACTTTCAAACGCTTTTTCGCCCAATTCCGCCACTAAAATTTCTGACCCTAATTCTTTTGGCTCAATCGTAAAATGATATCCTAAATATATATTCGACATAAATAATTTTTTTGCAAAGATAAGAATAGAAAGTAAAAGTCTTTAGTTTTTTAAACCATATATGTGATATAAGTAAATATAAATTCTCTTTGCTGTAAGAGCTATTTTGTTTATAGAACATATAAAAAAAGGCATAAAAAAAGCGTTCGAAGAACGCTTTTTTTATGGTAAAATCTAAAATCTAAAATCTAAAATCTAAAATCTAAAATCTAAAATCTAAAATCTAAAATCTAAAATCTAAAATCTAAAATCTAAAATCTAAAATCTAAAATCTAAAATCTAAAATCT
>NZ_JBYNWZ010000017.1:0-49470 GCF_057799715.1 Flavobacterium sp. 38
ATCATTACAAACAAATCGTTTGAATTCTTCACTGTACTTAGACTGCCATTTTGATGATGATGTTTTTGAATATCTTTCCATATTTTTACACTTTTGTGTAAACCTATTTTAGGACAAGACACCCGCTCGTGCACGCAAATATGTAAACTTTTTTCAGGACAAGACAGAAGAAAGAATGATGAAAAAAAATCCCATTTCTAACGAAATGGGATGTAAAAAATACTTATTTTTTCTTTTTAAAAACCTTATAAAAAACAAAAAGAATTACCAGCCAAATCGGAATTAACTCTACAGATATTTTCATATTAGTCATCCACATAATGACTAAAATAGCTAATAAGAATATGAAACAGATGTAGTTGCTTACAGGATAAAATATAGAAGCAAACTTCGTTTTGGTGTTTTCTCTGTCTTTTGCACGTCTAAATTGCAGATGTGTATACGAAATCATAACCCAATTAATAACCAAACAAGACACTACTAAAGACATTAAAATACCAAAAGCCTCTTCTGGCATTATTTTATTAATTAAAATACAAATCGCGGCAAAACAAGAAGAAATTAAAATAGCATTAACGGGTACCGAATGTTTGTTCAGTTTCTTTAAAAACTTAGGCGCACTCCCTTGATCTGCTAATCCAAATAGCATGCGCGAGTTGCTGTAAACACTACTATTGTATACGGATAAAGCAGCGGTTAGTACAATTAAATTCAACACATTGGCAATGAGACTTGTAAAAAATATTTTGTTACCAAAAAGCTCAAATTCCATTCCGTTTAAATTTTGAAAAACCATTACAAACGGACTGCTGTCTGTCGTAATTTGCTGCCAAGGTGATAACGCAAATAAGATAATCAATGCGCCAACATAAAATATCAGAATTCTATAAATAACCTGATTGGTTGCTTTTGGAATGTTTTTTTCTGGATTTTCTGCTTCAGCTGCGGTAATTCCGATTAGTTCTAAACCGCCAAAAGAAAACATAATTAAAGCCATGGCAGACAATAAACCTTGGAAGCTTCCATTTGCATTTTTTTCAAAGAAACCTTTCGGAAAGAAACCTCCATCGTTATATAAATTATGGATCGAAGCATGCTCTCCTCCCGTTCCGCTTACCAGCAGATATGTTCCAAAAAGAATCATGGCAATAATAGCAACCACTTTTATGATGGAAAACCAAAATTCAGTTTCTCCGTACACTTTTACCGACGCAAAATTCAGCGCATTAATAACCAGAAAGAAAAATAAACTGGATGCCCACAGCGGAATTTCAGGCCACCAAAACTGCACATAAACCCCAATCGCTGTAAGTTCGGCCATACTGACTAAAATATACAGAATCCAATAATTCCAACCCGATGCAAAACCCGCAAAAGAACCGCAATACTTATAGGCAAAATAGCTAAAACTTCCCGAAACAGGTTCTTCAACCACCATTTCGCCAAGCTGTCTCATAATAAAAAAAGCGATAATTCCGGCAATAGCATAGCCTAAGATAACAGATGGCCCCGCTAATACGGCTGCTGGACCAATGCCGAGGAAAAGGCCTGTTCCTATAGATCCGCCTAAGGCAATTAACTGAATGTGACGGTTCGTTAGTCCGCGTTTAAGCTGATTCTCTTCTGCAGCATCATGATTATTTTTCACAGATTAGATTTTTAGGATTTAAATGTATTTGGAAATGTATAATCAGCGAAGATAAGTTAAAAAAGGAATCGCGCAAAGCATCATTTTATCGGATCTATCAGAATTAAATATAAAAATTGAAGTTTTCAGGGTTAATCTGCACTTTTAGAAAAAAATAAAACCACTCCGAAGAGTGGTTTTACCAATAGAAAGAATCATACTAATTACTCAATTCAAAAAATAACCTATCGTTATTTGAAAAACTCTATTTTTCATATCGTTATTGATAAAATAACTAACATCACTTTCTTTAAAAACATTTGAATACGACAGATTATATCTTGCATCTGCATAAAATTTATCTCTAAATTGGTATCCCAAACCGAAGTTAACTGAAGTATCTATTCCGCTTGAGTATTCCTTTAGATTCATATTCTCTTTGTTATCATATCCTAAGAAATTATCTTGGTATTCATTATTTGCTTTTAAAAGAATACCAATTTGAGGTCCCGCCTGTACGCTTAAACCTTTTGTAACATAATATTTCAACATTACAGGAATGTTTAAATAGTTTAGTTTAATCGTGCTTTTAAAATTAGAATTGCTTATTTCTGCATCAGAATAAGAAAATTTAGATCCCTGCTGGCTGTATAATAATTCCGGCTGTACGGAGAATTGCTTTGCAAGTGGAATTTCAACCATTAAACCTGCGGTAAATCCTGTTTTGTCTGATGAATCTAATTCGCTTTCATCAACGCTAAGGTTTGCCATATTTAAACCCGCTTTTATTCCTAGTTTCACTTTTTGATCCTGAGCTATAGCTGCCCCGCTTAGGAATAATGCGCATAAAACTAACATTGTTTTTTTCATAGCCTTTTTGTTTTAAGAATGGTAACTCCCAAAAAGAGAGTTACCTAATCTGTCTCTTACTTTTTAATAATTTTAGCAGAATATTTTTTGCCTGATGTAGTGCAATCTAAGATATACACACCTGGCGTTAATCCGCTTACACTTATGCTTGACGGCATGGCAGCATAGATTTTATCAGAAACTGTGCTTCCATTCATGGCATAAACTTTAATCTGTACTTCTCCTTCTACTTTTTCTGTTAAAAAGATATTTACATTGTCAACTGCAGGATTTGGAAATACTCTAAAAGGATTTGTTATTTTTCCTAAAAGCATTCCTTTAGAATCAAATGCGGTCGACATGCTGTTACAGCCATTGGCATTGGTAATCTGCAAGCTGTATTCTCCTTCCCAAATAGTAACAACTGATTTTTCTGTAGCATTTGGAATAGCCTGACCATTTAAAAACCATTGGTAAGAAACTGCATCAGCCGAAGCTGTTAGTTTTTTGTCGCTAAGCACTTTAATTTCAGGAACTACATTATTTTCAAGAACCGAAATAGTGGTAGATAAGATTCTGCCCAATCCATTTTCGTTATAAACCGTCACATAATAATCGCCACTTTCTTTTGTCGTGAAAGTTGGTTCTGTAGATCCGTCAAACCATTCGTACGATTTATAATTTCCTGGATTTAAAACCACTTCTGGCCCGCAAACAGCACCGCTTACCAATTCAGATTCGAAAGTATCAAATACAACTTTTACGGTTTCTGTAATAATACAGCCGTTTTTAAGCGTTGCTGTTACAGTATAATCTCCTGCTTTGTTTACATCAATATCATAAGAAGATTCACCCGTATTCCATTTGTATGAAGTAACATCCAATTCTTTGTCTAAGAAATTAGTTTCAGCATTTAGGTATGCTGCAGTTCCTGCATAGGCATGAATTTCAGGTTTGTCAAATATTTTGAAATCTGATGATACATTTTGATACACATAATTTTTAACGATGTTGTTTTGTGCTATCAAATCTCCTTCAAGTTTTGCATTTACAGTAAACACATGAGAATCTCCAGAATCATCCAATTTAGGCTGTTTGATAAAAGTATATTCTATGCTTCCGCCAACAGGAATTCCCGATACAATGGCTTCTGAAATTTTTTCTGATGTATTGTAATATTCTAAATCTAACTGAATCGAATTTTCTTTAATTGCAGTTTGCCCTTCGTTGGTAAGCTTAACTTTTACTTCGCTATTGCCGCAGATATCTTTTGGAGATAAAATTTGAGTCGATACATCTAAAACAGCTTCCGTTCTAATGCTTAGATCATCTAATACCAAATAAGAATATCCATCAGATTTAGCGTGTCTGAAGCGGAACATCACAGACTGACCTGCATATTTGGTTATATTTAATGCTGCTTTTTGCCATTCTGTATCAACATAAGTGCCTTGACTGGTAGCTCTCCATATTTCTTTCCACTCACCGCCAATTTCTTTAATATCTACCAATAAAGCATCATTAACATTACTCTGCAATGCGTAATAGAACTCTAATATTGTAGTATTTCCTGTTACTTTATAAAGCGGAGAAATTAATTCGCCATAATAAGAATTGCCTTCTAACTGACTGTATAATAGTTTTCCTCCTGTATCTCCAGTACGATCATTCTTCGGAAGAGTCAAATTGATATTGTCAGTCGTTGGAACTGCTCTCCAAGGATAATTTTCGTCACTTTGATTCGATACAAATCCTTTTGATCCAAATAGTGAACCTTGTGTTAGATTCGAGAAATTCTCACTACTCAATTCTGGTGCTTTTGCAATAACCTCAAAAGCAGCAGTCAAACTTTTTGCGTTAGCATTTGTTTGCCCGTCAGCGCTTGCCTGCACTTTAATCTCATAAGTGCCAGCTTCTAATTTAGGAAGTCCGTCTATTTTATAAGCAAGAGTTTCGCCCATTCTGATGGCAGCTATTTTTTCAGATGAAACTGGTTCACCAACAGCATTTCCATTTTGAAGGATTTGATATTTAATAGTAATTTTATCAAGCTCTTTATAACCGTCATTTCTAGCACTGATAAAAAATTCATGAGTCGGTGCATCTTGATATACACTTTCTGCCACAATCAAATTTGATAACTTTAAATACTCTTTGGTTGGTGTAATTTCGATATTATCAACAGCAAAACCATTAGCAAATAAGCCATTGTCTTTTTGTACAAATGCAACTGTTACACACGATTTTCCTGCATAAGCACTTAAGTCAACATTATATCCAAACCATGCACCATAATAAGGCATGTGAAATACTTCCTGCCATGTTACTCCACCATCAGTACTTACTTGCACGTAACCGTCTGAAAGATGCTGGCCATCTCCAAAACCATCAAATGATAAGTGTGCTTCTTTGTAATTAGTCAAATCAAATACGGGAGAAACAAGCATGTCATTTGCAGCATCGCAATTGCATTTATCGTCATTGCTTGCCATAAATTTGGTATGCTCTTCTAAAAACCATCCCGGAGAACCTAAATCTGGGCGTGTTCCGTGTTTCCATCCTGCAGATCCTTTGTTTTCAGAAGTTCTCCAGCCTTTGTATTTAGTAGCATCTTCAAAATCCATTTTGTACGGAAGGACAGTTACTTTTTGATCTTCATTATTCCAATTATCGTAGGTAAAAACATAAGAGTTGTTGGCTGGTTTTAGATCTGTAGCCATGTCTTCTGGGAAAATAGAAACCGAAATAGTGTGCTCTCCAATATTTTGTAAATTAATATTTGGAATAGCGTAATTGATAGTATCTTTAAATTTAGCAAAGTTTAATGTTGCTTTTTCTGTTTTTGAAAAAACTTCATTCTTTGCCGCATCAAGAATTTTTGTTGTAACATTTACGATCTGATTTTCAGTAGCAAAGTTATTCGTTATCGTAGCGTTTACGGTAGCGTTATTGTTATTAATAGTGCATTTTCCAGCGTCTAATTTTGCCGAAAGAATTTCTAAATCATAAGGTGCATTGCTTACCAAAATATTATCTACAAATCCGCCAATGAATCCATCATAATAATCGTCTGATTTTACATGGAAACGAATCGCTACTTTTTTTCCTGCAAGTTCGTTTAAACGAATTTGATAAGGATCTTTTCTCAAAACCGTATTTACTCCTGTAAACCAGCCTCCGGTTTCTGTTTCATCGGCATGAATTGTTTCTGGGTAATTTACACTTTCAATTTTTTTCCAGTTTTGACCTTTATCTTCAGAATATTCTACAGTTAAACCGTCGTAACCTTTATGGAAAAGATAGTATAAATCGAACTCCACGTACGGAGACACCACATTTGTAAAATCAAAGATTGGAGATTCTAATACAAAATCAGAATTAAGCCCCATTTTTTCATTCGTTTTAAAATCTACCATTCCCCACATATATTGTGATTTAGTAGTTCTGAACGAAGCTGCAAAATTCTGGAAAATAAACTTTTGCGTTCCTCCTAAAGCTTTAGTGTTCCATCCGCCTGGTGTTCTTTCAAAACCTTCAGCATATGGAAATTGAGCTACAATACCGCTATAAGAGGCATTTAGTATACTATTGTTTGTTGTAACTGGATCTTGGCTAAATGTCACATAACCTTCATAAGTATGAAGACCTGCAGCAGACAAATCTACAGTTTCGTCAAAAGGAATTGTAATTTCTGATTTTCCTTTGATAACCGTTTGCAACGTAACATCTTTCCAGATTGTCGTACTTCCTGCTTTTGTGTTAGCGTATCCCACTTTTAGCTGTGTTCCGGCTGGAATATCCTGACAGCCTAAATTTAAAAGCGTAATTTCTAATTTATGATTTGCTGTCAGCATATCTCCTGAATAGTCAGGCATTTTTAGAGCTGTTGCTTTAAGATCAAAATCTTTCTCAGCAAGCGGAACTACTATTTGCGAAACAAAAGAATAGCCGTCTTGTTTGTCAAAATCAGTAACTGAATTAAGATCTATTTTTATCTCAACATAGTTGATAGGCCCTCCAACTTGATAAGGTATCTTGCTTTTAATTGCTAATGTCGTTTCTGCGCCAACAGCCAAATCTTTAGCAAAAAGAACCGTTCCTTCATCACTGTAAATAGTGCGCAGATTTCCAAGAGCATTAGCCAAAAGCCTCAATTTGAAGTTTAAAGTTTCATCTGCTTTGATTATGGTAGTACCTGTATTTTTTATGGTTACATAAAATGGTTCGTCACCTTTTAATTGCCCACATGGTAAAGAAGCTTGCTCTACACTAACTAGTGAAAATTGTTGATCTGAATACGCAGATCCTACACCAATAGCATACCAGGCGTTGGTTACTTGTTTATATTCTTCAGAACCTAAACCATATAAATCTTCTGTAGCCATTAAACTTGCTCTGCGCATGTCTTCAAAGTTTGAAGATGGCGACAAGTATTCTGTAAGGGTTACATAAGCAATTTTTTCTGCTTTGGCCAAACCGATTGGTTTAATGCTATAACTGTTGTTAAGGTCATTTACACCTTCTCCACCTTCTACTAAAAGATAAAACCAGTAATTGGTAATACCGCTATTAATGTGCACACCCCCATTATCATAAGCTGTGTTTGATGGATTTGCCCAGTTTGTTCCTCCGTAAGTATCCGGCTGATTTTGCGCTTTCGGATCAGACATGCTTCTTAAACTTCCATGAGAATATAACTCATCTCCTAGAAGCCAAATATCATTTTTACTGTCTTTTCCTGCATAAAATTCAATAGAAACACCAAATATGTCACTAAAAGACTCGTTCATAGCGCCCGATTCTCCCTGATAAATTAAATCTGCCGAAAACTGCGTTACAGCGTGCGTTAGCTCATGTCCCGTAATTCCTAAACTTACATAAGGAGTATTATTTCCATCTCCAAACTGCGCCCAACCGCCTGTCCACGAAGCGTTTTCTACATTTGTACCTAAATGCGCAATACCAAAAATGGTCATTCCTTTGTCATCAACACTATTTCGGTTGAATTTTTCTTCGTAATAATCAATTGTTTTCTGCAATCCCCAATGAATATCGATCGCTGCTTCATCGTGATCTTTGTTGTATAAATCATTCCAGTTATTATCCTCATCAATGTATTCTGTAAGCACATCATCTGATGGAAAATCGCCATGATTCATATTTAAAGTATAAATTGGTACGGCAAATTTACCTTGATCTGTTTCCAATCTATAACCATCAGCATATTGTTTGGTTCCAAAAGTTACATTTCCGGCATATCTCGCTTTTGCTTTTCCTGTAGATGGCGAAACACCTGCCGTTTTTACTTTATCGGTATGCACATCGCGGCTTAAGTCTATTTTTAAAATAACTTTTCCTGTGTTTGCGTCTACATAAATCGTCTGGCTTGATTGCGGATTGGTAGCAAAAATGTCATATTTCCAAGCTAAATGATATTCCGTTAATTCAGAAGAAAAATTTGGACCTACATATACCAGTTCGCCTTGCGGTTTTTTACTGATTTTTTCATGGACTAAAGAAGATAATTTTTTGCTCTGCCAAACATATTCCTTCGCATTTACCGTATTTAAAGCATTTTGTAATGCGGCCGACGCATTTACTTTATAGCTGCTGTTTGCTGGAAGTTTTTTACTGATGTACCCAAAAGCATCAATTTTAGTTTTATTATCCCTTACTTTATAAATCGCTCCTTCTACGGGAACAGAATTATGAACTTGCTGATAAGTTGCTAAGTTTCTGCCGTGTTTAGCCGAAACCGATTTTAACTGCATTTTGTCTTTATTTGACAATTCAAAGTCTGCTTTTTTAACTTCAAATATATTTTGAATAGTCAAATTAGCAGATTTGGCAAAAGATTTCACTTTTGTAGTGTCTGCACTCTGATCATTTTTTGCAGTTGAAGCACTTTGACTTTTGTTAAAAAATTTCTCGCTAGTTTGCGCTCTTTTCATAACTGCTTTGCTTTCTTCCTCAGAAAGAGCAGTTCCTTGTACGCTTTTCTGAGTCAAAAGAGGATTGGCAGAAGCGTCTTCCTGATCCTTATTTTGATCTGTGTTTTTTTGAGAAACTTGATCCTTTTTTTGAGCTGTAAAAGGCGATTGTACCGTTGTCTGCACATTCGCTGATTTGTTTTTTGGTAAAGGTGACTGAGCCATTCCGACGGAACAGACTAAGAAACCTAATAAAAGAAACAAATACCTGGTTTTAGAGTAAATCTGGTTCATTTTTTTTAATTTAAAATTAGTATTAAAGGCTGCTTTAGTTAATAGTGTAAATGCTACAATGGTTAGCAGAAAACCACAAAAGCAAGCCCTAAAAATCAATTCGGCGGTTGATTTTTTGAGCTTGCTTTTGTTATTTTTTGTAGAATTTTTAAGAGTGCGCTCTTCTTTGTTTTTGTTTCTTCTAAAAGCTCATCAAGACTTTTAGAATGTTCTTCTTTTTTCTTTGTATTCATCAAACGTATTTATTTCAATAGTTTGATAAAAGTAGATTGATGAAATAACCTTCGGAAAAAAAGGACTAATGCAAAAACACTCAGTGCCAAAAACAGGGCACTTAAAAAACACTCATTTCAAAATAACTATAACGTTATCAAATAGTTAACTTTATAATTATTTTACATTAAATCACCTTTAAAACTATTGAGATAAGTGGACAGATTTACTTTTTCGTTGGTTAAATCGAATTTTTTTCGAAGTCTGGTTCGGGCATTTTCTATAGATTTAAACGACTGCCCCGTAATTTGAGAAATTTCTTTTGTAGTTAAATCCAAATAAAGAAGCGCACAAAGACGTCGCTCTTTTGGAGTAAGTGAAGGATAATCGACAGAGAGTTTATCAAAGAAAGATTTATGGACTTGTTCAAAACTGATTTCAAATTCTTTCCAGATATCGGTATTAAGATCTTTTTCCAGACGTTTTAAAACGATATCAATTGCCTGCTGCAACTCTTTATTGACCGTTTTAAGTTTAATCATTTTAAGATCGGTCAGGATTTCGTTGATATTATCAGTACGATGAATTTCTGACATTGCTTTTCCGACCAAAACCATATTTTTGGCTTCTAAGCTTTGTTTTAATTCTTGCTGTTTTGCTTTTAGTATTTCTTTTTCCAGTTGGTTTTTAATGTTCTTATTTCGATATCGAATCAGTAAAATAATTAGAATAAGAATGCCAACAACCAATATTAAACCAACCACATAATATTTAAATCTTGTTTTTTCTTCTTCTAATGTTCGTATTTGACCTCGAACCTTGTAATCCTGCTCCAGCCTGATTCTTTCTAGATTTACGGCTTTTTGCTCGATATTGATGCTGTCGCTTATTTTGTTGTATTGTTCAAAATAGTAAACCGCATTTTTGTAATCTTGTTTCTTCAGATAGGCATCATAAAGCATCTTATTTAATCGCATGCCAGAAAAGCCAAAAGATTTGTTTTTATTTAATTCTAAAGCCTCCTTCGCATGTGTAATTGCCACGTCAAGATTATTCTGCTTCAGATTATATTCAACAAAGGTTTCGTGCGCAAATGATTTTAATGAATTGTCAGAAGTAGAGTCAGCGGCAGCAAAAGCTTTTTCAAAATAGAGTTCTGCTTTTGCATTATCTTTCTTAAAAGAATAAGCTCTTGCCAAATTCGTATAAATGTAAACCGTCAACTTTTCATTGCGCAGTCCTTTGATTATCGAATATGCTTTTTGATAATAATGTAAAGAAGAATCAAGATTTTTTTCGAGATAAATTGTCCCGATATTATTTAAGATCTTTGCCATTTTAGTCGGATCTTTTTTAATTTTCTGATACTTATAGACTTGCAGAAAATATTTTAAAGCTTTTTCCTGATTGTTGCTCTTTGCATATAAAATAGCAAGATTATTCTCGACCCTTTTTACTTCTTCTGTGTTATTTTTTTCTTTATAAATATCATAAGCCTTTAGATAGTATTGCAAAGAAATATCCAAAGCGTCTTTTGCATCATATAACTCACCAGATGTTATGTACACCGTTGCTAGAGTTTCGTCTGGATTCGATGTTTTTTTTGCTTCAATTTCAGCCTGTTCTATGTATTTTACAGCTCGTTCCCAATCTGAATTTTGCAGTCGTACCGCGATCTTTTGGCACAATTCAACCTTTTTTTCATGATTATCAATAGTATTTAATTCATCTATTAATTCTTTTGTAGAAGACTGAGAATAAACAGATAAAGAAAATAAAAGAAAAAGCTGAAATAGTAATCGTGATGTCATTGCCAAAAGGTCTTAAAAGCTATGTCCAAAATTAGTTAAAAATAGCAGAGCTGAAACACCAAAAGTTAATACCCTGACTGTACTTTAAATCAAAACGTTCCCTGATGAGCATAATTACAAATAAATATAGCATTACGGTGTTCTGAGTTTAAAAATCTTTTGCGAAAGATTCTCATGCATCCATCTCTACTATTTAAGGCTATTTTGTTTTAAAAAAAAATATTAACTTTATAATAATAAGACAGTTGTAAATAATATTTTGATATGAAAGCACTAAAAAATCCTGTTATTCTCTTTTTGTTGATTTTTACACTCATAAGCTGCAAAAAAGAAAATCATAAACTCACCGATAAACAGTTATCCTTAGATGAAGTGCGTACTATTACGAAAGAAGCATACATTTACGGTTTTCCTATTGTGGACAACAGCAGAGTTCAATATGCTTATTTTGTAGATAAAAACAATCCTGATTATAAAGCGCCGTGGAATATTTTATTTAATATACCACGAGTTTTTACACCCGCTGATAAAGCAATACAAACTCCAAACTCAGATACGCCTTATTCTTGGATTGGTCTGGATTTAAGAGCAGAACCCATTATTTTTAGCATCCCAAGAATTCCAAAAGAAAGGTATTGGAGTCTTCAATTGATAGACTTATATACGCATAATTTCGAATATCTGGGCAGTCGTACAACGGGGAATGATGGAGGGAATTTTATGGTAATAGGACCTAACTGGAAAGGAACTACACCAAAAAACATCACAAAAGTAATACGATGTGAAACTGAAATTGCCTCTGCTCAATTTAGGACTCAACTGTTCAATTCAGATGATTTGAAAAATGTAATTGCAATTCAGAAGCAATATATTGTAAAGCCACTTTCTTCTTTTTTAGGAGAACAATCTCAAACAAAATCAGAAGCAATAGATTTTATTAAGCCTTTGACATTAAAAGAAGAAAAAACATCGCTGCAATTTTTTAATAATTTAAATTTTGCGCTACAGTTCTGTCCAATTCATCCTTCTGAAAAAGATCTTAGGGCTAAATTTGAAAAAATAGGTGTTAAAGTAGGCAATATCATTGATACAAATGCATTAGACCCAAAGATAAAACAAGCCATGCATGAAGGTGTTGCTCTTGCTTGGAAAGAATTTGACGACTTAAAAAAACAGTTAGAAAATGGAAAAATTTCTTCTGGAGATCTTTTTGGCACCAGAGAATTTCTTCATAATAATTATTCCTATCGAATGATGGGCGCTGTCTTGGGTATTTACGGAAATACAAAAGAAGAAGCCATGTATCCTGCCTATTATGTAGATAGTAATGGCGAGAAACTAGATGGAAACAATAATTATACTATCACTTTTGCTCCCAATCAATTACCGCCTGTAAACTCTTTCTGGTCAATGACTATGTACAGCCAGCCCGAAAGTTTACTGATCGAAAACCCAATTAATCGTTATCTTTTAAATTCTGCAATGCTTCCTCAGTTTAAAAAAGATGCTGATGGAGGATTGACATTGTATCTACAGAGCAGTTCACCAGGAAAAGCCTTAGAGTCAAACTGGCTTCCAGCACCAAAAGGACCATTTTCTATGATTATGCGTCTTTATTGGCCGAAAGAAGAAGCCTTAAACGGAACTTGGAAACAGCCTTTACTTGTCAAACATTAATTACAAAAAACAAAACTATATTCTTCTGAATTAGAGCATTCTCTGATTCGCATTATTACTGATAAACATAGCGTTGCGGTGTTCTGAGATGATTTCGACAAAGCGGTCAAAATGTTTTAGCACATCACTGATCAGTTCGTTTTTGGTAAACAGACGAACGTCATACCCTTCTCTGGCGTCGCCAAAATACGATTCAGGATAGAAACTGTCAGCGCTCTTGTAATCAGGAAAATTCTCTTCTGTTACCACATAATCCGATACCGCTCTGGACTGAACTCTCACGCCATAGATAAAATTATTTACTTTATCATAATGGATTTCAATTTCCATACCTACTGGATTGCTGTAAACATGCAGTTCTGCTTGAATATTATTGGCTTTGAATTCTTCTTTGAGTTCTTCAAAAGCCTCCCGCACATGAGAATTGATAAAGTCTTCTGCAGCCGATTTATCGCCAGAAGATACAATTCCCTTAAGTCTGTCTTTCCAAAATTCCCCTGACCAAGGAACTGTTGAAACCGAAAATTCACGTTCATAATATTCCAGATCAATGGTAAGCGCTTTTACAAAACTGACCATAAAAAAGAGCATTATAATAGAAAAAGGAAGTGCCGTAATCAATGTCATGCTTTGTAAAGCGCCAAGCCCTCCTGCATTTAAAACCATAAGCGCCAGCACTGCAAGCAAAATTCCCCACCCAACTGACTGCCATTTAGGAGATACTTTTGCATTTCGTGTTGCAATTCCGTTCATTACAAAAATGCCCGAATCTGCAGAAGTTACAAAGAAAATGATGATTATAAGAATGACCAATACGCTTGCAAAACCCGAAAATGGAAAATAGTCCAAAAAGCGGAACATTAAAACATCAGGATCTGATGAAAGTGCACTTAATGCTCCTCCTGCACGGTTTTTATCCATCCAAATGGCACTGTTTCCGAAAACGGACATCCAAATAAAATTAAAGACAGTTGGCAGTACCAGCACCGCAGCAATGAATTCACGTATCGTGCGGCCTCTGGAAATTTTAGCGATAAACAGTCCTACATATGGTGACCACGATATCCACCAAGCCCAGTAAAGTATTGTCCAGTTATAAAACCACGGCAGGGTTTTCTCCTCGTAGACGTGTGTCGAGAAAGTAAGGTTAAAAAAATTGCTGAAATAATTTCCTATTCCTTCTGTAAAACTTCCGATGATAAACACTGTTGGTCCAGCAAACAAAATGAAAAATAGCAGCACCAGCGCCGCAATAATATTAATATTGCTCAAAATGCGCACTCCTTTGTCTAGTCCGCTTACCGCAGAAAAAATAGAAATAGACACTAAAACAGCCACAATAATAATCTGATAAACAAAACTGTTTCCCGGAACAATATGTAGTATGCTCAGTCCCGAATTAATCTGAACTACACCAAATCCTAACGTGGTTGTAATACCGAAAAAAGTACTGCAGAGGGCAAAAACATCGATGACATTTCCCCATCTCCCATTAATTTTTTCTTTTAAAAGCGGATACAAACAGCTTCTAAGCGATAGCGGCAGTCTGTAACGGTATGAAAAATAAGCAAGAGACAAACCGACAATACCATAAATTGCCCAAGCATGAATGCCCCAGTGAAAAAAAGTATAAAGCTGTGCATTCTTTGCTCTGCTAATCTCCCCTGCTCCCTGAAATACTTCGTTGGAATAATGTTGAATAGGCTCTGCTACGCTAAAATACATTAGTCCTATTCCCATTCCTGCCGCAAAAAGCATCGAAACCCAAGAAAAAAAAGAATATTCTGGCCTGCTGTCGTTTCTTCCGAGTCTTATATTCCCGTATCTGCTGAACATGAGACACAGCAGAAAAATAACTACCAGTGTAACCACCCAAACATAGACCCAGTTTAAATTGACAAAAATTGAATTTTTAACGGTGTCCAGAAGATCTTCGGTTAATGAAGGAAATAAGGCCGCAACAACACAGACTCCGATTATAAATAGTAGACTGGGTATAGTAACACCTTTGCTTAAAGTATGTTTCATCTTATTCTTTTAAGGATTAATAAAGCTTCACACAGAAATAAGGGGCTGAAAACTGCGAGGAAATAAATAAAGAAGCGTAAATGCTCAAATTGCTGCAGATTTGCAGCGTGATCTCACAAAGATAGCTAAATTATTTTAGGCTCAAAAAGTTTTAATAACCAGCAAACCCAATGAATTTCCAAAATTATAGCCAAAGTATACTTCTAAAAATATATTTTACGTATACGTTTTCTTAAATATAAAGACTATTAATTTATCTGGGATTTTTTAATCTTTATTCAAAATCTAAAAAATACAGTTTAGTAATTTTTATTCAACTCATCATACAAAAAAAGCTTTAAATCCTTTATTTAAAGCTTTTTTAGATATTTTTTGTCCTATCTCGATCCTATTTTTTTAGTAAGCTGAGGCAGTTTATAAGTTCCGTTCAGCGCTTCTTCTTTTGGCTGATACATTCTCAATATCACATAGAATGCGCCATTTGGAGCCGGAAGCCAGTTATCTGTATTTTTAGGCTTCGCATTCTGAATGATAATTTCAAAAGAGCCGTCATTATTTCTTTTTAAGCCTTTTGAGTCTCCTCCAAGTTTATATCGATTTAAATCATTCTGCACCAGCAATTTATTATTGGCATCGTACATCGTAAGTGACCAGAAAGCATTTACTGGAGGATCTTTTTCAAATTTTATAGAGTAGCTGTTTTTACCGTCAAGCACATTTCCGTCGCTATCTGTATATCGTATTGGGTACATGGCTTCTTTTTCTCCCTGCCCTCCTAGATACGGACCTGCTATCATGGAACGAAGTGCATAATCATAACCAAAATCATCCAATTTGGTTACCCACATCCATCCATTTACTATTTTGGCACTTGACTGGACAGAAGCAATGGTTGTAATCGGCCCTATTAAAGCCGCTTCTTTAAGTCCTTTGAGCTGTGATTTGTTTAATTTTGAGGGGTCAAATTTTCCAGGTGTCAGTCCTATTTTTTCAAACTGTCCTACTAATGCTTTGTCCTGCTCAAAAATCGGGTTTTGAGTCATGACAAAAGCCAGTTTTTTATAAAATCTTAAAGAATCATTTTTTTCTAAACTTGGCATTGAAGGTAGTGCAGCAGGTGTGCTTTTATTTTTACCGCTAAACTCGCTCAATGATTTTAAATGAAACTGATCCTGCAGCGCATGAAGCTTATTTAAATCATCATCTTCAAAAACTCTCAGCCTTCCCCATAGCCAAACTTTTGATGTTGTGCTTTGTATAACTTTGCTAATGCCTGACGGAAGCGTTCCTTTCCAGCCTGGTGGTACTATAGCAAATTTTCCTGCTTTGGTTCCGGTAGTCCGTCTTCCGATATAACTGATTAAATTCTGGTACATATCAAAAACATCTACCACATAATAGCGGTCATTGGTATCTGGAGTTTCTAGAATAAACGGTTCTTTAAGATCCAAAACTGCACTCAGATAAAAAGTATCATTGTTGGCTGTTGGCATATCAGCATCTTTTGCTGTTGGCAGCGCTCTCGCCCATCCTATCTGATTTAAAGGCGCTCTATAGCTTGTTGCTGGCTTTGGATTCGGAACATTAACATAATCTCTCATGGTTTCTTCCATTCGGACTAGTGCATATCCCCACTGGAAAGCGAGAACTCCGGCAGTCTGCGAACTATAATAGTCGCCAAAATCTTGAACCTGTGGAGTTGTAGGGATTTCTACTACAGGATCATTCTTTGACGCTGCTAAAGCCAATATGTCTTGAGTTTTTCCATCTTTTTTCTCAGGCGCGGGATCTGAAGACTGTTCTGTTTTTTTATCGCACGAGACAATTGATAAAAAAAGTGCTGTAACTAAAATAAGATTTTTCATGGAGATTTTATTTTTAATTAAAAGTAACTCAATTAAGAAAATTTAAAGTAGTGGAATTCTGGTAATTGTGTTTCATATTATAACTTGCAACATGAAATCTGAGGAATTTGTGCGATTTTAAAGTTAAAAGCAACAAATTTAGTGTCAGAAGAATTAATTTTTGAATATTAGATTTTGAGTTGAATACTCTGAGAACAGATTGTCTCTTTCGTTAAATATCACAAAAAATGTAAGCGATTTACGAGATTAAACAAATGTCGCTTACGCCAAAGCCGAAAAATCCTTGATTTTCATTGTTTCTTTATAGAGGTATAAAGATTGTAATTCAAAAGAATACGAAATAATAAATTTTTAGATTATGAAAACATCAAACAACACAATTCTCATAACAGGTGGAGGATCTGGAATCGGTCTAGAAATGGCCCGATTATTCTCTAAAGACAACAAAGTAATAATTACGGGAAGAACAGCCGACAAACTCCAAAAAGCTGCCGAAGAACTACCAAACGTAACCTCAATCGTTGCTGATATTAATAATGCCGCAGATGTTACCAATTTAGTTGCAGAACTTAATGCAAAACATTCCAGCTTAAATATTGTGATCAATAATGCCGGTCTTGCTTATTCTTTTCAGCTTACAGATCAGAATGCTGGTGCTTTCGAAAAAGCAAGCGAAGAAATCATGACGAATTACCTTTCGATCGTTAGACTGACCGAGAAACTTCTTCCGTTATTGCAGCAACAGCCAGAAGCGGCGTTTGTGAATGTTTCTTCTATCGCTGCATTTTCACCAGGACTTGCTGTGCCTGGATACGCAGTCAGCAAAGCAGCTCTGCATTCTTACTCACAGGTGCTGCGCATTTCTCTTGAAAAGCAGGATAAAAAGCCTATAGTTAAAGTTTTTGAACTGATGCCTCCTTTAGTAAATACATCATTTTCAAAAGATATAGGTGGTCAAAACGGCATTAGTCCGCAAGAAGTTGCTTTGGAGCTGAAAAAAGCACTAGAAAGCGAAACTTATGAAATTCATGTGGGAGCCACGGCAGATTTTTACAAGTTATATCTTTCATCTCCAGAAACAGCCTTACAAGTAATGAATGGAGGAAAATAATAGTATATAAAAAAAGAGCCAAACCACATTGCAAGTTTGGCTCTTTTTATTTCCTAATTCGATTTCTATTGCTGTTTCCTTCCAGACGGCCTTTGGTTCTACAAGTTATATTTATTTAACACCTACAGACCATCTCAGTTTGACATGCCCTTAAAGAGCCTATAATTAAGCTTTAACTTCTTCCATTGATGCACCGAAGTTAATATGAAGCACATTTCCATTTGGCGTAACCAAAGCAGGAACAGATTTAACACCAGCATTTTCAGCTTCTCCAATTCGGCTTTTATCGTTTCCGAAATGAACCACCTCTACATTTTCTTCTCCAATAAGAGCAATAATATCTTGCTCAGCGCTTACACATACAGGACATCCTGCGTGGTAAAAAACAGATTTTTTCATTTTTTTTCTTTTTAATTTTTGACTTTATTGTCAGGACAAATTTAGTTAGGACTCGTAACGGACAGCTGATCCAGAATGGAGTTAAATCATCCCAATCTGGATCATTTTAAATTCCATAATTTAGAATTAATTTTTGCCCGTAAGCAGCATTCGGGCTAGCTCGGCTGTTTCTGTTTCGGTCAATGGCTTTAATGGATTTCGTAAATGTCCTCCGTCTTCCCCAAGAATGTTCAGCCCTGCTTTAACAGCCCGAGGAAGCCCTTTTGCTACAATGAATTTTAGCAAGTCTAACTGCTTGTAGAAGATCTCACGCGCATTTTCAAGATCATTTTCTTGAATTGCGTTATACAAACTAATATTTAATTCGGGAATCAAGTTTGGAGCGGCAGTGCACCATCCTGCAGCACCAGCAGTAAAAGCAGCTAAAGCCAGCGGATTTGATCCATTATAAAATGCAACCTCTTCCCCTAGCTCCCGTCTTAGATAATGCATGCGCTGTACATCTCCAGTGCTTTCTTTAATCATGGTGACATTAGGGATTTCTAATAATCTTTTAAGCAGTGCTGGAGACATATCGACACCGCCCGTTGCTGGATTGTTGTAAGCCATAATCGGAATACCAATTTTTGAAGCTACTGCATCGTAATGCTGCACGATTTCATCATCGGTAAGTTTCCAGTAGCTCATTGGTATTATCATAACAGCATCAGCACCCGATTTTTCAGCAAATTGCGCATGATAAATTGTTTTTTCTGTAGTAAGATTTGAAACGCCAACTAATGTCGGCACACGGCCAGCAACTTGTTTGATCGTGGTTTCGGTGATATTTTCTTTTTCTTCGTCACTCAAATAAGGAAGGACGCCTGTACTTCCTAATGGTGCAATACCATGAGAACCGCTTATAACTAAACGTTCTACAAGGTTTTTAAAAAGTGCAATATCAACTTTCTCATTACTATCGAATGGTGTAATCGGATAGGCAATCACGCCTTTAAAAGGAACTTCTTTCATTTTATGGATTTAAGTAAGTGGCTTCTCCAAGCCGTAATAATAGATTAAAGGTCTCTTCCTTCTTCTTCGCGAAGCGCCACGCCTAGATTTTGAAGCTGGGGTGCATTTTCACAAGCAATATATTTGGCAGATTCTGTACTGCTCAAATTTTTATGTCTGTGCCAAGCCCAAGAAGGAATATATACAGCATCGCCAGCTTTCCATTCTACGCGCTCGTCTTCTACTTCTGTATATCCTTCGCCTTCTATAACATAAAGCACGGTTTCGTAAGTATGGCGGTGTCGGTTTGTCATTTGATCCGGAAGCAGTCCGCCTATTGTAAGACTTACGTTCTTACTTGGCAGATCTACAAAAAATACGGGATGTTTGCGTTCTGTCGAAAATTGGTCATGCACACCAGCAGTTTCTACATTTTTATGAATAAGATGCGAAGGTCTGTGGTATTGCGGTCTTGCAAAAGTCTGGTGGAAATCTTTTGAACTAAAGTTCTTTTGTTCGCCGTGAGTAGTTCTAACGGCTTCTGTGTTTTCATCTAATTTTGACATGCTTTATCTATTTATGTTAGTGCATTATTGCATGGCAAAAATATATCGTAACTGGATCTTCACGCTGGCACAGTTTTAATTAATCGAACTAGTCCAGATTAAATTATACATCAGAAATAACTTTAAGAAATGGGATAAAACAGATTCTTGAAATATGAAAATAGCTGAAAAAAGACATTTTTATAGAGAACAACTGGAATAGTCACATACTTCAAAAATCATCTTTTGCTTTCGAAAGAATCTCAAAAACAGGTAATTGTACTTATAGTCATACTGAATATTTTCGATACTTTCACATAATCGGCAAAGGAGAATTGAGACTGTTTAGATATCAAAAAAATATACTTTAAAATAGCAATATATGAAAGTAGGAATTATTGGAATCAGTACCGCAACTCTTGATCTATGTACAAGGGCAGCTGAGGCAGGATTTGAAGTATCAGTAAATGATCCGAGAGGTCATGCCTTGTTTTCACAAGTAATAAGCAATATTAATGGGAATGTAAAACTATCAGTAATAGAACAAACGGCAGATGCTGATATACTTATCGTATCTCTACCATGGGAAAACCTTCAAAAAACATTGCAGCCACTAAACAAAATAGACAATAAAATAATTCTCCACACTAACAATTATCTATTCAGCAGTGAAAGTTCTGCTATAGAACCGGCAAAAAAGACGGCGGCTCAAATTATTAGTGGTTTATTTCCACAAGCCCATATCGTTAAATTGTTTTCTACTTTTAATTTTAACGTTGCCATGGAAAGCAGATTGAGCAAAAATGCAAGAATACTATTCAGTGGCGGGAATATAGAGGTTAAAAAGAATGTACGCCTTTTTTTGGATAAACTTGGTTTTTCTAGTACCGAACTTGTTGAATATAAATCAATTTGAAATATTTGATGGAAAACCCGAAAATCTTAGCATCAATTACAAAGCTTCTTCATATTTCAGATTTTTACTAATCTTTCCGTCCTTAATCACATAAGGATGGGTACGCAGTATATCTTCAAGCATTTCTGGACTGAAACTGTTGGTATCGTACATACAAATTAAGGAACAAGAATGCTTTGGAGTAAGTTGATTTAAGCTAGCCTCGTATTCTAATAGTTCATCGGTTCCTGGTAGGTTTTTGAGAGCCCAGACCATATCTCCACATGCTCTAACACTTTCATAACCAGCTCTTGAAGCTGACAATAAATTGCTTTCAAGCATTTTATACATCTTTTCGGCAGCAAAAACACCATCGCTTGTGTAGGTGTTTTCTGAAGCAAGCACTTCTAGTTGGCCACTTACCAGTTTTTCAGTTAGAGAAATTCCATTCTCAGTCAGACAGCGGCAGTGCTCACCATGGCGGCTGCCTTCCAAAATATTTATAACTTTTTCATTCGCTTCCAATCCCTCCATAATATAAGGAATGATTACCTCATACTGCTGTTCTTTGGAATCGAAAAAACCGCAAATATGCATTGGAGCTGGCATTGTTTCTCCACATACCGAAAAAGTCGTTTGTCTGTTCATAGCTCAAATATACGCAATACCTATTTTATCACAAAAACTTAAGAATAGGATTTTACATTTTTTTATCTGTTATATTTTATTTTACGTTCTTATTTTGGCATATTCATCCAAATTGCATTAAAATTTAGTTGAATTAAGAGCTGTTCTACCTTCTCTCTCACTTTTATGTCATTAGTAGCATAAAAAACAGATCGCTTCGATTCATTTTTAGATGTATTTATTTCAAAGGGAGTAAAAATATCAACGATTGTAGCACTAGGAACTATACCAGCCAATACTTCTGATGATGTATTACTAGAACTATTTTTAAGAACTACATTTCCATTATCGACAAGATAATTGTGGTAAAAGACTATTTTACCACTCGTTTTAGGAATTTCACTAGCCACCTCTAGCATCTTTTCTTTACTTATAAAAAGAATAATTATTTCGCAGCCAGCGGCCTCAGAAAGTGAAACAGATTTGATTTTAGGATGCAAAAATTTAGAAAAATCTCTAAAAATCATAGGGCACCCTGTCGTGCTTAACAAAACTTCAAATCCAGACAAAACTAGCCTCTCTGCAAAGTCCAAGGAAACTGAATTTAACCCGATAATGCCAATACACTGCTTTTTAACCATTTATAAATTTAAATTTTTCAACAATAAGTTTGCCTTTGTAATAGTTATAGTATTAATGCCTTGTATGCAGTATTTCACCAAACTATTTTAGCTTAAATTTCAAATTTAAAGACTAAACAATTGTTAAAAAATACCCATTAATGAGTATATTTAGTAAAATTATTTATCTAATTTTATCAAAAAAACAGCAATGAATCGTGATCCGTTACCTGAGTTAGAGCGAATATGGGGAACTGTGGCAAGGTCTAATGTTTCTGCCGAGCCAAATTACAGCATAGACTACATTAAAAAAATAGTTGATATTTTTTCAATCGCAGACTATTATTACCTCATCTTTAATCTGGTAACCTCCACCATCGAATATGTTCAAGAAGATATAACGAAAGTTCTAGGATGTTTGCCAGAGGAATTTACTACTGAATATTCTTTTGTGAATATTCATCCCGATGATGTTTCTTTTTTCTTAAATGTGCAGAATACTGCTATGAAATTCTTTTCTCAAATTCAGCCTGAGAAATCATCAAAATACAAAATGAGATACGATTACAGGCTTAAACACACTGATGGAAGCTATAGACGCATTTTACAGCAAGTTTATAATATTCAGTCTTCTCCAGAAGGAGGCGCTTTAAGAGTTTTATCTGTTCATACTGATATTACCCATTTAAAAACCAGCACCAAATCGGTTCTTTCCTTTATTGGGTTAGACGGTGAGCCATCGTTTATTGATGTAGAATTGCAATCTGCTTTTAAACCTACCAAGCCCATATTAACCAAAAGAGAAAAAGAAATATTAAAAAATCTGATTGAAGGGCATAACAGTAAAACGCTATCAGAAAAACTATTCTTAAGCGTTGAAACCATTAATACACACAGACGAAATATTTTGAGAAAAACAAAAACAAAAAACACTTCTGAAGTTATTTGTAAGGCGCTAAGAGAAGGCTGGCTTTAAAATTTACTTTAAATTAATTTATCTTTTTTGAGATTCTCCCTTGGATTTTTTTTAGTTAGCTTATCTATTATTCCGTATTGTTTTGTGCTAACCAATTATAAATTTCGGTTTGTGCACGCCTAGGTTTTACAGTGCCCAAAACTTCCAATTCATTGTTTCCTTCTTTATTGATGGTTCTTCTTTTTGTATTATCTTCCAACTGCAGTTGAATAATGGTATTAATTTCTTCAATCTGTTTTTCGTCATACAACGGAAAAGCCACTTCAATTCTTCTGTTTAGATTTCGGCTCAACATATCAGCAGACGACAAATAAATTTTCTCTTTACCATTATTGGCAAATCTGTAAATTCTGGAATGTTCCAAAAACATATCTACAATTCTGTATATTTTTATGTTTTCAGATATATTTTCAATTCCTGGCAACAGAGTGCAAATTCCGCGCACGATCAATGCTACTTCCACACCCGCCTTTCCAGCTTCAATAAGTTTATCAATAATCTCTTTTTCATCAACTCCATTTACTTTTAAAAAGACAGCAGCCTCTTTTCCCTTCTTTTTATAATCTATTTCAGTCTGTATTAATTCGATCAGCTTTTCTTTCATATTAAAACCTGCGGCTAAAATATGTTTTGGTTCTCCTGTTTTTTTCTTGGTTTTTAAAAACGCAAATACCTTTTTTAGATCATCTGTATATTTTTTTTCTGAGGTAAAAAAGCCAAAATCAGAATAAACATTGGCAGTGCTTTCATTAAAGTTCCCAGTTGACAGATAATTATAGTGTTTTTTATTTCCGTATTTATCTTTCATTGTCACCATGGCCACTTTAGCATGAACCTTTAAATTGGGCATGCTTTGAATAATTTTTATGCCGGCATTTTTCATTTCTCGCGACCAGAATAAATTATTATACTCATCAAATCGTGCTTTTACCTCCACAAAAACGGTTACTTTTTTGCCATTCTTTGCCGCGCTTATTAAAGCATTAGCAATTAAGGACTGCGATGAAATTCTATATAATGTGATTTTGATCTCTAGAACGTTTTTATTAATGGCTGCTTGATTAAAAAACTGAAGCACATAATAATACGATTGATACGGAAAATGAAGCAGCTGATTTTGCTTGTCTATCACTTCAAAAATTGATTTCTTGCTTTCAAAAGGTAAATGCTTGAGACCTGGATAATTTATTCCCTGAAGATTTGGTTTAACAGGATTTGGGAACTTGAACAAATCATACATATTATGATGGGTTCCGCCTTTTATCATTTCTTCTTTTTTAAGTCGAAAAGCTTTTTTACATACAGAAATGGTTTCTGCATCCATGTTGGAATCATACAGAAATCTTGTTGAAGAACCTCGTTTTCGTTCTTCGATTTTGGCTTCAATTTTGGCTATTAAATCTCCGGAGTTTTCATCTTCTATCAAATAATTTTCATCTCGGTTTAGCTTAATCGCATTGCACGAAACTACTTTTCCAGAAGGAAAAATCAGAGACAAACAATTTTTTATTATGGTATCAATTGAAATAATATAATGCGTTTCTCCCAGACTTTGCAATTGTTTGTATCGATCCAATTTGTCCGAAGGAATATTTAAATAAGCATAATTATAATTTCCTGAAGCATCCTTTAGTTTAACCAAAAAATATAAGCTTCGGTTATTTAAGAAATAGGTTTTAGGCTGGTTTAAAGAAATATAAACCACCTGAATATAGGATAAGATTATGCTTTTAAAATAATATTCGATCTCTTGAAGATGTTCTTCTGAAAGTTCTTGATTTTCATAATATACAATATTATTTGCGGCCAATTCTGGCAATATTGAATTCTTCCAGATGGCTCCAAATCTATTTTGCTGGACGTTTACTTCTGTTAGAATTTTATCTAGTAAGTCTTTATTTTTCTTAGAATTTTTGATCAGCAGTTTTCTGATTTTAACCCTGAAAAATTCGTCCAAATTAGAAGAATGAATGGCTAAAAACTTGATTCTTTCATATAATGAATTATTCTGGTCATCGGCTTCTTCTAAAATACAATTATTGAAAGAAAGCCATGAAATTTCTGAAGGTATAAGATAGTTTTGCACGTTTACTAAAATACTTTTATGTAGAAAATAAATTGGTTTTGGCTGTAATAAGCCTCTCTGTAAATTTGAGAAATTATTATTTTAAAAAACACTACAGACAAGCAGTTAACTATAATTTAATTTATGGGTAACAAAACCTAATTCATATTAGACCACTTCTCTATTTTATAACATTTGCACGTATCAAGGTAAGATATTCTCCGAAATGCATCATTTTCTTTTTTACTTCCAAACAAAAAGCAATCCTAATCCTGTTAACTTTTTATTAACCATATTGTAATACTGACAGATAGTACGATTTCTCTTTTCTGGTACTTACTACTAGTAAAAATTATAATTCAAAATAATATCAGAATATCTCTAGGCAAAATGTACAGGAAACAAGTTTTTTAAAGGGAGATTATTTTTCTCAGTTGACCATTGCTCTCTATAATTTATCAAAATCAATGAATTTAAATATGTTATAAACAATTAAAACTAGAATTATGAAAAAACAGAATCTAAAAAAAGTATTAAGCAACGTCTTAATCATTTTGCTAACTGGAATTACTTTCTCCTGTCAGGATACGACAATGGAAGAACAAGAAACGGCCGTTGTGGCAAAAGAACAGCAAAACTCCACAAAAAAATTCGTTGCGTCTGCAGTATCTGATTTGGCAAGAAGATGGGCTCCTATTCATTATAGAGATGTAGATGCTACAGGAACTTATTCCGAAGGTGGAAAATCAGATTACATTACTGCCATTAATTATGATAATGATTGGAATGCAGAAAATAATTGGAACAATCTTCCTGCTTACGCTAATTCTTTGGCTGCTCATTGCTACTATTCGATAGTAGAATCAAAAACGCATTGGTTTATTACTTACGCCTTTTTTTCTCCAAGAGACTGGACAGACAATCCGTTTTTATACTCATTAGACCAGCATGAAAATGATTTAGAAGGTGTTTTAATGGTTATTGAAAAAGATGGTTCTTCGTACGGTGCCTTAAAAGGAGCTGTTACTGTAAGCCATTCTGACTTCTTTTCGTACGTTCCAACGAGCAGTTCGTTTGTAAGCGGTTTAGAAAGTATTGATGGCACTTTGCAAATGAGAGATTACAATGGAGAATTGCATCCTGTTACAGCGCAAGATGCTAAAGGACATAGTCTTAAAGCTTGGCCGCAACATGATATCGATGGAGATGGAATTATCTACTACCCTTCTGCAAACGGAGTGGCAGAAATACCTGCCGATAATTATGATAATCATGTGGAGTATAAACTTGTCGATATTTTTGAAAGTGGAGGTTTATGGGATCAAAGATTTAATACAGAATTGTTTTCTAGTCCAGCTGGAGGATTTAAAGGAAATGATTTTAAAACTGGCGGCGCTAATGCTCCATGGGCATGGGATGATGGAAATGATGCAATTGTACAAGGAGGCGAATTTGCTACAGATCCTGCAAAATTAGCCGATAATTATTTTGATGCTGTAGGCAATTTTTCACGCATTTATGTTGACAATAAATACAATGCTTCTGCTGGAGGCATCGTAACTGTTTATCAAAACTGCAATTACACTGGTTATGCAATTGCTTTGCCTGCTGGCAATTACACATTGGCTCAACTTAAATCGTACGGAATTGTAAATGATGATTTATCTTCTGTTCGTCTAGAAAGTGGATACAAAATTACAATGTATCAGAACGATAATTTCGGTGGCGAGTCTGTTGTAATAACTGGAAACAATAGTTGTTTAGGAAATTTTAATGATAAAGCTAGTTCTATAAAGATTAGTGCTTTGTAAGCTTTCTTTAAACTATATTCAAATGAAAGTCCTAATTAAAAATTAGGACTTTTTTGTTTTTAGTTACTTACGAAATTTTTCATTTTACATATCCTCAAATAACTGATTATCAAAACAATAATCCTATTTAATTATTTATTTAGATCTTAACTTTTTACAATTATATTATTTATAGCGTCCTAAAATCATAAAAAAATAAAAAAATGACATAAAATACTGATATTCAATATTTTATTTGTTGAAAATATCCTACATTAAATTTTGAGTCTTTTTAATTCTTAATTTTAATGGAAATTAAAAAATTAGAACTTATTATAATTTAAGCTGCAGAAAACATACTCTAATAATAATTAAAAATCACAAATTATGAATGAAGATGAATTTTACACAAATGCAGAAGAGAGCACTTTAATTAGTGGTTCTAGTAAAGAATTGAGCAATAGCAGAAACGGATTTACTGATGAAATTGAGATGTCGTCTGAAATGGATGCCGACGAATATACTTCAATTTGGTCGTATTATAAGTGGGTCTAAAAGTAATCTGATATTAATGGTGGACTGCAAACATCATACAAAAGAGCATATTGCTTAAAACAAAGCTGCAGAATAAAAAATGCTAAAATACTTGATTTTTCTTAAGCTTAGTATTTATAAAAATCCGATTACACCAGTAATCGGATTTTTGCTTTTTAAAGTTTTAAGGAATAATTTTAAAAGTACAAAAGTAATATCCGTAAAGCGTTTTATCATCAGTAACTGCACAGATGTACTTTTTTAAAGTCTTTGAAAGATGCAGTATTTTTACGTTTACTTTAAAAACGGTATCTATCGGCATTGCTTTACTTAAAGCTATTTCCATATTATCTATTTCCATATTTAGATCAGGAGTCATTTCAAAAATAACTTTAAGAATGCTTCTTCCGATATGTGTCGCGGCAACAATTTCATAATGGTCAAAATGGCCAGCACAATGATTGCGGGTATATTTATCAACCGTTATATTAAACTCATCTTTGCTTACAGGTTCAATTGAAACATTTGGCTCCGTATCTGTATAGCCATTGGCTTTTTCAGTAGAATAATTCAGTTCAAATATTTTCTGAAATGAAGGTTCGTCTATAATGAAATAATCAATTTCCATGTGATATACTGTAGTTTTATCATCTACTACTTCAATTAAAGATTTTCCTTTCTGATTATTCTCTAAATACGATCTAATTTTGGCCCTTAATAAACCAGAAGGCGGAGTAAAAGAAACTTTTCTAATTCGTGCTTTTTCGGCAAGAAAGTAATTTTTCTTATTTGTTTTTAACTCTTTCGCCAAACTTAGACTTGACAGTGTAGAAAGCGTTTTCAAAAGTTCACTGAAGTTTTCCTTCTCATAAGACTGAAATGACTTAAAAAGCGGAATTTCTGTAGTACCTTCATTAAAAACAATTTTATCTGCATTTTCAAAAAGGTAAGGAAAAGACTCTCCTATTAATTGTGTTCCAATATTCTGATGATTTGTTGTCATAATATTACAGTTGTTTGACGTTATACACTGATTTTATATTGAAATTATTATCCGTTTTTTCAAAAGTGTAGCTTATTTCACAATCGATATTTACGATTTCTTTTATTCCTTCTACAAATGGCAAAAAGGTTGGAATTGTTACATGCTTTTCGATTCCTAACTGAGTGAGTATTTTTAAATATCGGTCTACTCCCGTTAGTTCTATTGTGCTGTCTTTTGGAGAATACTTTAAAATTTTAAAATTATACTCTGGACTCGAGTTGTATATCGAATAGATTACTACTGCTACAAACGCTCTCGTATCTTTCTCCAATTTAGGATTTGCCGCAAATGCTTGCATTGTTTTTAATTTGCCCAATTCATAAAATAACTTTTTAGAATGTTCATCAATTTTATCATAGCCATACGTTTCTCCTATAATTTTCAATTGCAGTCCGTAAAAGGCGCTCGTGACCTGAGATAAATTTTGAGTTAGGACAAATGTGTTTTCTGGAAAAAAAGTATTGACAATTTCTTCTTTTAGCTCTAATGAAGGAAAAACATCTTTACTTCTTGACTGCTCTAAGTTTTGTAATAATAAATCTTTCATATTGGTAGTTTTGTTAAAAGGGTTTATTGTGAATGCGAGATAAGGAATCACTCGTTTTCAAAAATGTTATTTAATTTTTAAGGTGTTAAAAACCATAATAATTAAGAAAACACATCGGCATTTAAAAAAAGAAGCTATCCGGCAAGAACAGCTTCTTATTTTTAAATTCTCCAATTCTTAGCTCTTTATATCCTATCTCCGCCTATACTGCTGGAGCTAGAGCTAGAACTACTTGTCTGTGCGCCTCCACTTGAAGTCCCTCCTAAAGATGAACCACCTACAACTCCTTGACTTAAATCTCCACCAACTGCATTACCTGAAGGTATGCTGCCTATTATACCTATATTACTCTCTGAAGTCTCAGCTGATGAAGATAGGTTGCCTACACCTACTTGACTTAAATCTCCACCAACTGCATTACCTGAAGGTATGCTGCCTATCTGACCGACACCAAATGAAGATGATTCGTTTGAAGATGAAGCTCCTGAAGCTGCCCCCCCACCTATCTGATAAAAATCCTCATTGCTTTTGTTTGTTTCTTCTGTACTCATAATTTCTAAATTTTAAAGTTACTATTTATCTCATTTTTATTATTTCAATAAAGTATGATGCCTATGATCTCTTGATCATAAAATCTAAAGAATTTTGCTAAAATTGAATGGGCTTATAAAGAGAAGTTCTTTTGGAGTGAAGAAATTATATTTCTTATTTTTCTGACATAAAAGTAATTAAATTATAATAGCAATTATAGAAAAATCTCACTTTTAACATTTTTAACAAATTGAAAAACAGACACTTACAGTAAAAAATACTTAAAAACCCAGTAAAACAGTACTTTTAAGGACTTTCTTTCAGTATCAAACTTTCAATTTTTTCAAATATGTCCTAATGTTATAGAATCTAAACTTATTGTATCTCAGACACTTTGTTACTTTGCCCCGTAGATTACGAGTGATTTTTTTACATCGCAAGAATCGTAATCAAATGCATTTTTAATAATAAAAACTGTTGTCATGAAAATACTTTGTTTTTTTTTAATGCTGAATGCAGGTTTGTTTTCTAATTCAAAAAAAGAACCCAACAAATACCTTTCTGAACTTGACGCTGAAAGATTTAATAGTCGTTTAAGTAAGGTTAAAGCAATGATACGTTCCAATTCAAAATACCATTCTAAGATTGCTTTTTTTGTAGACATGAAAATTAAATCTGGCAAAAACCGATTTTTTGTCTATGATCTCGAAAATGATACAATACTAGATCAAGGATTGGTAGCACATGGATCGGGATCTGAAACTGAAGTGAAAGGGATTTTAAAGTTTAGCAATATTCCAAATTCTAAATCAACTTCTTTAGGGAGTTATTCTATTTCTAATAAATACAAAGGAATGTTTGGAAAAGCCTACAAATTAATTGGTTTGGAAGACAGCAATAACAACGCCTTTAAAAGAGCTATCGTACTTCATCATTATTCAGCTGTTCCGCATGAAGAGCAGGAATATTACATTGCCCGCAGTCAGGGCTGTCCAATGGTAAACGAGCTTTTTTTTAAAAGAATAGAAAAAATAATTGACAGTTCTAAATCGAGTATTATTCTCGATATCTATTACTAAATCTGAATGCTTCTTATTCAGACTTTAATACAATTTTCTAAAACAAAAATTAAACATTAATAAATACTGAAAATCATGAAAAAAACGATTTTATCCGCTATAGCAGCATTCGCTTTACTGTCTTTCACTACTTCTTGTGATAGTGACGATAGAGAAAAAACAATAACTCCTGCAGATTTACCTGCACCAGTCGATGTGTTTGTAACACAACATTTTCCTAATGCGACTTATGCACGCGTAACAAAAGAACACAAAACAGAAAGAGACGGAAGTCTTTATGATGTATTGCTAACAAATGGTTTTGAAATAGAATTTGATGCTGCAGGAAACTGGGTAGATATTGAAGGACATTACCAGCCAGTTCCTGTGGAATTAATTCCAGAGAAAATCAATGCTTTTGTTACTGAAAACTACAAAGATTCTCATGTTACTTCTATTGATAATGAGCCAGGACATACAGAAATTGAGCTTTCAAACCGACTTGAATTAATTTTTGACCCTAATGGAAATTTCGTTGGAATTGATCGTTAATTATAATTAAAGTTTCTATACTAACAACAGTAGAAACTGCCTTTTACATTCTTACTAAAAAAAACCTGTTTCTAGATGAAACAGGTTTTTGATTTATATACTATTCGATTCCAAAAATTGAATCAACTTAGATAATTTTTTAATTATTAAAGAGGTGTTTTTAAAGGCGCTATTTTTTCTTAACTATAAAATCTTCAGCGGGTTTTCTTCCAAAATTACTGAAGTATTTACGGGTAAAACAATCCCTTCTTTTAAAATTTAACTCCTGAACCACATCATTTACAGTTAAATAACACCCGCCACCAAGAAGCTTTCGTGCCAGATTCATTTTTTGTTTTCCAAAAAACACACTTGGACTTGTTCCTTCTATTTTTTGAGAAAGCAATTTGTATTTTGAGACCGACATTTCTGCTTTATTAGCTAAGAAATCTACACCAGGAAACCTGCCTTTTAAATTTGCCAGCATGTATTTTTTAGAAACATTAAAAGCTTCCAGATCTTTTCTCTTTACTCCCCTTCTTATTGCTGTTTGGGCATTAGACGAATATCTATTGCCAAAATTAGCCAGTAATCTTAGCGTGATTCCTCTTAAATACAAATCAAAAGATTCTTCCTGAATCGATTTGTTTTTAATCGAATACATTAAAATCTTACTGTTGCTGTCGATGTAATCATAGAAAAACAATTCTTTATCATCAAATTTATTTTCCTGCATCGAATTGTCTTGCAAGTTGTTTATTAGAGGCATTAAAAGTTTTTCATCAATAATAAGCCTCACTGCAAATACTCTCTTGCCAATAACAGGCTGATAGGTATTTTCTATATCATTGCTGGTAAAGGCAAAACCTAAGTTGGCTTTATACCCAATTTTATAAATCGAATTTTGAATCTGAATAGAATTAACATCATCGCTAAAATCAAAATGAATGATCCGTAAATTATTATCATTTCTAAGCCTTTTAATCTTTATCGGAGCAGAAGCTACAAAGTCTAATAGCAACACAGACATGCCCGGAATAACCTCTAAAAATAAAGAATATCCTTTTCCGACTGACTCCGGCATATGCATTAATTTGCCATCTTTTATAGTAGCACCGATATTTTTTGCCAGCTCATTATGCCACTCAGGAGATAATGTATAATAATGTTCAAATTCTTTCATAATATGATAGTTAATGTTATAATGCATTCCGCCTCGTTCTTCAAAATTTCAAGCGGTTAAAGTTTAGTATACAAAAACAAACTATCAGTCACTTAGAAATTCTTACAAAACAGTATATGCAAAGTGACAGATTATCAGCAATATTATACATTTAAATAGTAAAAGATTAAGACACTTTTCTTGCATTTTTACTAATACTTAAAAAATAATCTTAAATTTTCATACTATTGACAAATCACTTAATAAGTTACAATTTTTCTGCAATAAATTCTCAACTTTGTTTCTATCGAAATGAATACGTTTGTCTGTAAATTGATCCAACTGCAGCTCAGTATGAATATCGGTTCCTGTAAAATCATACAAATCATTTCGAATTAAACATTCTGCCATTTTCTGTGCTCTTTTTCCATAATAGCCTGTTAAAGACATTAAATTAAGCTGGAAGCTAACTCCAAATGCTTTTAATTTTTTGATGTTTTTTATGTCTTTATGCAAATACAAGTATCTTTCTGGATGTGCCATTATAATGCTATAATTTTTACATTTTAATTCAAACAGCATTTCAAACAAATTCACAGGATAATCTCCATGTGAAATTTCTACCAATATATAATTGTTCCAAACACACAAAAGCTCTTCATTTTGTACCCGCTCTATCAAGCTGATATCCAGCATATATTCGCTGGCATAGCCTTTTATAAAAGATTTATTAAATTCTGTTTCAACAGCAATATTATAGGCTTTTTTTATGGTCTTAACGCTATTGTTCCAGTACTTTGTAAAAGTATGAGGCGTTACCACAGCTCCCTGTATATTGATTTGAGCCATTTGTTTTATAAGCCTTGAAGTTTCTGCAAGACTTTGAGATCCATCATCTATCCCCGGAAGAATATGATTGTGAATATCAATATAACCGTCCGGTATTATTTCTTTTAATGAATAATGGGATTTGAATAATGATAACATAAAAATGAATTAATAAAAGCCTACGCTTTCATTTATAAAAGAATTTTACAGCAAAATTGTATTGCTTTACTATTGCATCAGTTTGGTTTAAAGCCAAATTTAATTAGACGATTCAGCCAAGATTTTTTTTCTTCGTGCCTTCCGTAACTGTAGCCATAACCATAATTGTAGTCGTTTCTTATATCAATATCGTTAATAACATATCCCATATTTTTAAGTTTATGCTCTTCATGAAGTCGAACCGAATAAGAAACCAATTTTTTCTCTGTTACACCAGATCGCATTACGAATAGCGTGACATCTGCAAATTTGGATATAATGAGCGTATCAGACACCAGCAGTGTTGGCGAAGTATCAAAAACAATGGCATCATACTCTTTTTTGGCTTCTTCAACTAGAGTACCAAATTTTTGGTTTGACAATAAAAGCATTGGTTTTGGCGGAATATCTCCAGCCAACAAAATATCTATACTAAAATCATCATCTTTATTTCTAAGAATCATATCCTTCCATTGCAGAGCACTATTGTGCAAATAGTTTGATAGTCCGCGATTTCCTTTTGTTTGATCGATATGTTTATGTAACTGCGGATTTCTTAAGTCGGCACCTACGAGCAATACTTTTTTACCCAGCTGAGCATAAGCATTGGCCAAATGATAAGAAACAAATGTTTTTCCCTCACCCTTTATAGAAGAAGTAACAAAATACACTTTGCCTAATTTATTGTCAGTTTCTGGGGTAATAAATTCGGTATTTTGAACCAATGTTCTAAAGGCTTCAGATGCTTCTACATCTTTTTCTTCTTGAATGGTATGTTCTTTTGCAGACGGTATTTCTCCTAAAACAGCTATTTCATTATTTATCTTTTCTACATCAGTACCGGTATACACTTTAAGATCAAATATCACTAAGAGAAATAAAATACCGAAAGGAATAAAAAGCCCTGCAACCAACGCTATCATCAAAATAACATTCGTTTTTGGAGCAATAGGCGTATCTTGAGTTATGGCATAATCTATAATTTTTGTATTAGGTACAACCACTGCCAAATTTATAGAAGCCTCTTCTCTTTTTTTAAGCAATAATAAATATAGACTTTCCTTTAGATTTTGCTGACGCTCAATACTTCTTAATATAGTTTCTTTTTCTGGTAATGCGGCAAAAGATCCTTCTGCTTTTTTATGCGCTATTTTATCCTGAGAATGAGTAACTTGTAATTGCTGCTGATAGCCTTTTACAGAATTTAGAAGATTCCTTTTTTGATTATTAATTGAATTTACCAGAACCGTTAAACTGGGATTATTCATTCCCGCACTTGTTTTTAGTTTCTGATATTCCAAAACGGAGCTATTATATCCTTCAACCAACTGATTAATGCTTTTATTGCTAACTCCGATATCGGCTGGCAAAAGTTCAATACCTGATTGACCTGACAAACTATTTTGCAGAAGCTCTACTAAAAGTAGCTGAGAATCCATCTCAAAAAGTGATTGCTCTTTAAATGATTTCTTTCTGATACTCTCTTCTATATCTCCCTGAATAAAACTTAAATTGTTGTTCTTTTTAAATTCCTTTTTTGAGGTTTCTATTCTATCTAATTCTTGCTTTAAAAAAACAAGCCTGTCATTCACAAAATCGATAGTTCTTCTCGAAATCTCTTGATTGTCACCTACACCGTCCTCTTCAAAAACCTTAATCAGATTATTCAGTATTTTTTGTGCATGCTTACCATTACTGCTTTTTAATGTTAGTGATATGATATCACTATTTTTGCCGATAGAGGCTAAATTAATTTCATTACTAAGTTCAAACGCAACTAAATTCAAAGGCTTTAAAATAACTTCATAATCATTATACTTATCTATGTTTTCTTCTGGTGAAAGCTGAATGTTTATAGGAAAATCTGGAAGTCTGCCTTTAAACCAATATCCTTCTGTGTTTATTGCTTTACCGGATTCTTTATTTACAACTTTATAACCTGTTGGGGTTAGGCTAACATCAAATTTTGCAACTGTTGACAAACTACTCTCCGGTAAAATATAAGTAACCCAAAAAGGTGGATTAAATTGTTGTTTTCGTTTCATTCCGTCTTTTGAGAAATAGCTTATGTTTAGTTTTAGATTTTCTACTACTTTTTTATTGAGTCGATGCGATTTTAAAACTGCTTTTTCACTTTCCAAATTAATTACGGACTTGCTAAATGCTTTAGAAATATCCATTGAAAAATTAGAATTTTTTCTATCATCTATACATTTCACTTTGGCTTCTGTAATGTATATCTTATTTGAATATTTTAAATACACCACCGCAACCAATAAGCAACAGAATATGGAGACTAAAAACCAAGGCCAGCGGCGTAAGCATTTATTTAGTAGTTGAACAATATCAATGCTCAATTCCTGCTCTCTAATTTCAAAAGAACTTTTCTTATTTTCATTATTAGTCATAGCAAGGTTATCTCGTTAATAAAATAATTGAGCTCAGTGCTAATGACACTATAGTCAAAATAGTGCTTGCGTTTCCGATATATCCGGAAGTCTTAACTTTTGTACTGTTAGGATTTATTATCAGCACGTCATTTTGCCTGATGTTGAATGAGGAATCGTTCATCCAGTTCACGGATGTTAGATCAATATGCTTAATCGTGCGTATTCCTTTAGACTCCCTGATTAGTAATATATCTTTTCTTTGTCCATTAATCGTTAAATCACCTGCATAACCTAAAGCTTGCGGTATAGTCAAAGTTTGCTCAGAAAAAGAGTAAGTGCCAGGTTTATTTACTTCTCCCAAAATGGTCACTTTCGAATTTAAAATCCTGACCCTCACTATAGGATCTACTAAATGCCCCTCTGTTTCCAACTTCTCTTTTAGATCTGATTCTAGTTCTGATGTTGTTTTTTGCAATACCGAAATTGTTCCTAAAACAGGAAATGTAATTGTACTTTGAGGTGAAACTAAATACCCCTCCAGTCTAACAGTTTCTGCATTAGCTATATTATTATTTCCCAAAGATTGTATATTATAAGCCATCGCTGCTTCAGGAATTTTTGTTCCAACTGTAATACTTAAAATATCATTAGGCTCGATACTTGCCACAGCATTCTGAATGGAGATTGCTCCATGAATATCATTATTCTGAAAATATAAAATATCCTTTTTTGAAGCACAGGATTGTAATAGCAAGACCGTTATCACAATTGCATACATAAATTTATTCATAACTTTTTCTGTTACAACATTATCATTAAATTTCTTCTTCATTTGTTCTTTTCAATTAAAAAATAATACTGTATCGCCCGTATAAATTCAGCTACGTGCTTTGCATTATATCTGATAATGGCTTTTAAATGTTATAGGCAAGTATCCCATGATAGTGAGAATAACAATTAAAAACATACTCAGGTTAATGTTCAATTCTTCCATAAGAAAAGCACAAAAAATTATAATCAGAGTTATGGTGCTAATGACAATTGTAGTTTCTATATGTGTTGCACCTGAATCTAAAAAACAAGTATGAATGTGATTTTCATCTGACTTAAAAGAGTCTTTACCATTTTTGATTCTGATAAAAAATAATCTCAATATATCCAGTAAAGGAAAAGAGAGCATAGCTATAATAAAAACAGGACCATTATTAAAACTGAATATGGTATTTTCATCATTGTTTACATTTAAAAAAATTATTGCTTGGTATACGATGACAAAACCAATTACCATACTTCCGGTATCTCCCATAAAAATTTTTCGCTTATGTGAGGTATTGAATTTTAAGAACGCTATTAAGGAACCTAGTAAAGAGAATGATATCAATACTTGAGTAAATTCTTTATTTATCAAAAAATAAATTCCGAAAAATAGACAAATCATTGCTGCAATAATACCTGCTAATCCGTCTATTCCATCAATTAAATTGTAGGCATTAATAACTAGAACGAAAGTCAAAAAAGTAAAAACCAGCGACGGCAGATAAGGCAGAGTATATATACCTAAAAAGCCATTAAAAGTGGTAATGCGAATGCCTAAAAAAACAATCACAATTGCAGAGGCCAAAAGCTGAGCCATCATTTTTTTTAATGGCGAAATAACAAGCAAATCGTCTTCAATACCGATAACAAACATGATGATAAGTGAAGCTCCTAAATCGAATAGGATATTCATTTCTAGATATTTGCTCAAAATAGCACCTATAAAAGCAAAGGTTAAGGCAAAACCAAAAAAAATTCCCACTCCTCCCATAGTAGCAGTTTTAAAACGATGCGAACCTCTTTTTTCTGGCAGTTTTGAAAGCTTCTTAATGTAGCTTAAATAAATAATTACCGGATACAATTTATAGGAAACCAGAAATGAAAACAGAACGATTAAAAAAGCGCTCAAAAAGTAATAATGCTGAAGGTATGATAGTATTATTTGCATAAAATTTATAATTAAAAATCCTCTCCCCAATTACTTTATAAGGGTCTTTTGAACTGTTCTCGCTTGCTATTAATTGTAAGCAGCTATTGTATTACCATTGGCCTCTAAACAAATCTGTTCATTTAAAGCCATTTATGACCATAAAACATCCTACATTTTATGATCATAAATGAACTGCCTATCTATTTAATTCTAAAGAATAATACCCAAAAACAAAAAACTTATTAAAACTAAACTCTGTAATAGACAGCCTTTCTGCTAGAAGCAGAAAACTTAAAAAAAAATAAAACTAGATTACGTAAATATTGCTGGTTGAAAATTGGGTCAATTCTGATTGTAATGTCTTAAATTTTGAAAAATTCCATTCGGTAGCACTGGCTCATTAAAATCATTTTTATTATTAAAGTATTCTTTTAAATCTTTTATAATTTCTGTCTTCGCTTTAGAGCCGTCCAGCAGGATTAAATTTCCCAATTCTTCTAAAAAAGATACGCTATTATACAGTTTTTCATTGAACAGATAGACTAAAACATTGGCTCCTTTTTTATCCTGTTTTAAAAAATCAAGAAATTCTAAGTTATTGTACACTACATATATACAGCGGTCAAAATCTTTAGGTTCCTGTTTTGAATCTGTTAAAAACGAATCTTCATTAAACTCAAATTCTTCTTTAAATTTTCTTTTAAACATTCTTAAAAATGTTCCTTTGTTGTCGCGTACCAATACTTTTTCCTTCTCCATTTTTTCTGTATTTTAGAAATCATTTACTTATTCTCAATGTGGTTTCTGACATTAATCCATATTGATAATGAACTCGCTTCGTCGATTGATCTGATGTTGTTCTTCTGTACAAGGAACGCCATCGCCACAATCATTTAATAATTGCGATTTTCCGTAGCCTTTGGCCGTCAATCTGTTTCTGTTAATTCCTTTTTTAACCATGTAATTAAAAGTTGCCTGTGCTCTCTTTTCAGACAAGTTGTTATTGTATGCTTCGCTGGCACGGCTGTCTGTGTATGAACGAATATCAATTTTCATGTTCGGATACTGTTCCATAACCGCAATAACTTTTGCCAGATTCTGTTCTGTATCGGGCTTGATGTTGTATTTGTTTAAGCTAAAAAGCACATTTTGAATTCCAAAAACTTTCGCCAAATCATCGCCCGTAGTAACTCTTTTGGTTCTTTTGTTTACTTTGATATTGTGCTGCATTTTAGAAGCATTTTTCAAGTCTAAAAGACGCATTTCGCTTGTTTCAAACTCTTTACCATCAGCTTGTAAAACACGAACAAAATATCCCTCATGACCTTTAACATTAAAACTATAGTTTCCGTCTTTGTCGCTGGTTACGGTCTGCAATACATTAGAATTTGCATCCAATAATTGAATCGTTGCATTTGCAAGCGGCTTTCCGTTTTCATCAGTAACAATGCCCGTAACTTGAGAAGCCAATACCAGTTTTTCTTCTTTTTTTGACGCTAACGTGCGAACATAGTAACCCGCCTTTGCTTTCACATCAAAGCTGTATTTTCCGTCTGCATCACTGGTTACCGTCTTCAATAGATTATGTTTAGAATCGAACAATTGAACAATTGCATTTGCCAGTGGTTTTCCGTTTTCATCGGTTACAATTCCTGTCACTTTTGAAACCAGCATCTGATTTTCTTTTTCTGTACGAATAGAATAGCCTTCTTTCGCTTTTATATTAAAAGTATATTTTCCGTCTTTGTCGCTGATTACCGTCTGCAATACATTGGAATTTGCATCCAATAATTGAACTGAAACATTTGCCAATGGTTTTCCATTTTCGTCGGTTACAATTCCCGTAACTTGAGATGCCAAAAACTGGTTTTCTTCCCTTTTTGATGCAGCCGTTTTAACATAATAGCCTGCCTTTGCTTTCACATCAAAACTGTATTTTCCGTATGCATCACTTGTTATAGTCTGCAATAGATTATGTTTCGAATCGAACAATTGAACAATTGCATTTGCCATTGGTTTTCCGTTTTCATCGGTTACAATTCCTGTCACTTTTGAAACTAAAACCTGATTTTCTTTTTCTGTACGAATAGAATAGCCTTCTTTCGCTTTTATATTAAAAGTATATTTTCCGTCTTTGTCGCTGATTACCGTCTGCAATACATTCGAATTTGCATCCAATAATTGAACTGAAACATTTGCCAAAGGCTTTCCGTTTTCATCGGTTACAATTCCAGTTACTTGAGATGCCAAAAACTGGTTTTGATCTCTTTTTGATGCAGCTGTTTTAACATAATAGCCTGCCTTTGCTTTCACATCCAAACTGTATTTTCCGTCTTTGTCGCTGATTACAGTCTGCAATACATTATGTTTAGAATCGAACAATTGAACAATTGCATTTGCCAGTGGTTTTCCGTTTTCATCGGTTACAAATCCTGTCACTTTTGAAACTAAAACCTGATTTTCTTTTTCTGTACGAATAGAATAGCCATCTTTAACTTTTATATCAAAAGTATATTTTCCTTCTTTGTCGCTGATTATCGTCTGCATTACATTCGAATTTGCATCCAATAATTGAACTGAAACATTCGCCAATGGTTTTCCGTTTTCATCGGTTACAATTCCTGTAACTTGAGATGCCAAAAACTGGTTTTCTTCTCTTTTTGATGCAGCAGTTTTAACATAATAACCTGCCTTTGCTTTCACATCAAAACTGTATTTTCCGTCTTTGTCGCTCGTTACAGTCTGCAATACATTATGTTTCGAATCGAATAATTGAACTATTGCACCTGCTACTGGTTTTCCTGTTAATGGATCCGTGATAACACCTGTTACTTTAGAAACTAAAACCTGATTCTCCTGTCCTGCCGATTGCGCTGTACGGACATAATAGCCATCTTGGCGTCTTACATCAAAACTATATTTTCCGTCCTGATCCGTTTTTACAGTTTCTAGCAAATTGAACTGTGAATCGAATAACTGAATCGTCATATTCGCCAACGGTTTTCCCGTTTCTTCATCTATTACAATACCTTCCACATTTTGCCTGTGATTATAGGTAATCGCATTTTTTTCTTTAAATTTAAAAATATCATCAAATCCTAAACTCGCGTCTCTATTGGTAGAGAAAAAACCTTGCTGTGTTTTAGGATTAATCCAAAAAGCAAAATCATCAGAACCGCTGTTTACGGGAGCTCCCACATTATACACTTCTTCATAAGCGTTGTTTTTTTCTAATGGCGTGATAAAAATATCCAATCCGCCTAATCCTGGATGACCGTCAGAAGCAAAATACAGCTCATTAGACTCTGAAATAAAAGGAAATGTCTCTTTTCCTTCTGTATTGATTGGAGCTCCTAAATTCTCAACAGGTCCAAATCCTCCATCACTCAAAATGGCTACTTTATAAATATCCGACTGTCCAAACGTTCCAGGCATATCAGATGTAAAATAAAGCGTTTTATCATCTGGACTCAATGCTGGATGCGCTGTGCTGTATTCATCAGAATTAAAAGGCAGCTCTTCTACATTGGCCCATTTATTATTTTTAAGAGTCGCTCTATAAATCTTCAGATGCACCGTATGATCTTTTCCTTTTTCAGGTTTTCTGGACGAAAAATTATTTCTGGTAAAGTACATCGTCTGTCCATCTTTTGTAAAAGCAGGAGTCGATTCATTTACTTTTGTATTAATATCGCTCGAAAATTTCTTGGGAGCACCCAGATTTCCAACACTATCCATAGCAGCAGCATACAAATTGGTAAATGCCTGATTGGTCCAGTTATCCTTTCTTCTCACAAATCCAAGTGTATCTCTAGCCGACGTAAAAACAAGCAGATTTCCTAAAAAAGCCGTTCCGTAGTCTGTAGCAGGCGAATTAATTCCGGCATTCTTTACTTCGTAACGTCCAGAATTTTTCTTGATTACTTCTAGATAATTTTTATTTTTATTGTATGCTTTTGCCCTGCTGTCCTTGGTAGCAAGCTGCGTAAATTTTTCCATTATCACAGCCGCCTTTTCATAAGACTCTACTGCTTTTAAGGTCTGGGCATAACGATAATAATATTCTGGCTCTAGTTTTTCATTCATTTCAAAAAGAGCCGTATACCATTTTTCTGCCTGCTGAAACTGACTTCTGAAATAATAGGAATTCCCTATTTTTTGAAATAAGTCTGCTGACTTATACCCTTTATTGGCTATATTCTCATAAATTTTAATAGCATCAATATAGGCGTAGCGATCGTAATTTTTGTCAGCAATTTTAAGCTCACCTTCTTGGGCTATAGCACTGCTGATTGTAAATAAAAATGGTAATATTAATTTTGGTTTCATGCTGGCTTGTAAATTTATACGTCTTTAAAAATATCTAGGAGAAACAATTCTTTCGTAATTATCAAAAAGTTCAAAGCGCAGGAAAATCTCATGCGATCCTGAATTATAATTGGCTAATTTGGTTGTTTCAGCGTCATACGAATATCCTATCAGCAAACCGTCGCTTACCTGAAATCCTACCATAGCGCTAAGTGAAGCGCTCCATCTATACGATAAACCAGCGGTAAACTTTTCGTTAAACATTAAATTGGCCGCAATATCCGTTTGTACCGGAGCACCCGAAGCCACTTTTGCCAGTAAAGATGTTTTTAGTTTTATGTTATAATCAATATCAAAAACAAGTCCTGTCATCAGATAGGTATCCATACGGCTGTTTACAACAAAATCTTTCGCATCTTCTCCAGCCATTTTATCGTAATAACTGGTTCTTAACATTCTGGGAGCCGATATTCCCGCATAAAAGTTATCGGAGTACAAATAAACCCCAGCTCCAATATTCGGGGAAAATTTATTATCTATATCATGCTGAAATCTAGGATCGTACGGATCATAAATATTCAGTTTTGTAAAATCTACGTTTAGCATATTAGCTCCAGCTTTTAAACCAAAAGCTAATTTGTAATCGTAGTTAATATCAACAGTATAAGATAGGTCAGCAGATATGTTGTTATCAACCATAGGACCTATTCTGTCATTTAATATCGACATTCCTATTCCTAATCTGGTATCGTTAAGAGGTGCATTAAAAGCCGCCATATTGGTAACTGGCGCACCGTCTATACCAATCCATTGATTTCGATGTGATCCGAAAATACTCATAACACCACGAGATCCTGCATAAGCCGGATTAAGATTGGTGGTATTGTACATGTATTGTGTAAATTGTGAATCTTGCTGTCCCCAGCTAAAATTGCAGAAAAATAATACGAACGATGTAACTACTAATTTGATCCTTTTCATATTGCAAATATTTTATGGTACAAAGGGACACAATATCTGCGACACATTATTATTAGATTCTATCAGATTAGGACATAGTTCATTTTTCAAATAAATGAAAATCAACACTTAACATCTAATTACTTCATCTATTAGAGGAGTTTTTTATTAAAAAATCCGCTTTAAAATCTAAAGGATTTCAAACGGATTTGTATGTTTTTTATAAAAAAGATTCTTGTTTTAAAATGCAGTTTAATAGTCTGCTTTTACAAAATCTTCGTACGGATTCTTTTTATAAGTTCTATAATATTTTTCCGAAAGGTATCCTAATTTGATATTGTCCAAAACTTCTAATACTTCAGATATACTGTCGAATCTGCCACTTTTGAGAAGTTCGTTGGTCAGGATAATCTTTTCTCGCCAGAAAAAACTATTGGGTGTGGTGGTATACATTTTTTTAAACAAAGACATGTACTTCGACATAGACATTTCAGCCATGTCGGCCAGAAAAGCAACTCCGGGAAAACCGGTTAGTAAGTTATTTAGTAAATATTCTTTTGTTTTATGCAAGGATTCTGCTTCTTTCTCTGAGATCGAATGTAGTAGCGGAATCAAATTGGTATAGCGATCTACAAACTTGCCCAATAATTTTAGGGCAATTCCTCTTATAAACATTTCAAAGCCTGGATCCAGAAAATTTTTATCCTTTGCTCCGCGCATAATGATTTTGCTTTCGCTGTCAATATGATCGTAAAAAAACAGTTTGTTTTTACTTTTTTTGATCCTGCGTTTGTCTGAATTACGAGCAAATTCTTTGGCAACCGAAAATTTCAGCAACTCTTTGGACACTAATAAACGTAAAGCATAAATTCTTTGCCCGATAGCCGGTTGAAAATTATTATCGGTTGCATTATCAAATACTGCTAAACCTAGGTTGGCTTTGTAGCCTATTTTATGTTTGACATCTTCTACATGAATCAAATTCATTTCGTCGCTAAAATCATAATGGATAATGTATAAATCCTCCTCAGATCTCAATCTTCTTACCAATACAGGCACTTTGCCCGTAACATCTACCACAACAACTGAAAGCCCTTCCATTACTTCTGTACAATAAAAGCCGCCATCAGCAATACTTTCAGGAAATTTAACAACATTTTTATTAATTATTTCCCCGCCCATTTTAACAAGATCTTTTGCTAATGTTTCCTGCCACTCCCGTGATAAAGAATACGTATGACTAAATTCAACCATTATGTTATCTGTTTGATAAAATCTTTAGGCGACATTCCGTAGAAGTCTTTAAATTTTGCAGTAAAGTAAGAATGACTTGTAAAACTCAATTCGTCAGAAACCTGAGCAATTGTCAAATGAGTTTCCATCAGCAGCCTTTTGGCTTCCTGAAGTTTATTGTTCAGAAAAAAGCTATTCGGAGTTAATCCTGTCACTTTTTTAAACAGTGTTTTATATTTTGATCCAGACATATTAACGTCTCGTGCCAGTGTAGTAATACTTGGAAAAGAACGATTTAGATTGTCCATCAAAAAAGCCTGAGATTTTACAATTCCCAAAAAATCGTCATTATTAACCTTATCGATTACCAGTTCATCAAAAGACATACCTTGCACATATTCTGCCAAAAGACATTGTACAGCGCCTCTTAAATGAAAATCAAAAGTAACACCTCCTACTTCCCTAGAACGCAATTCATTCAAAAGATGAATGCTTTCATTGCTCATTCTAGTTATTTTTAAAATCGTATTCTGCTTTGGGTCTACAATCTGGTCAACATGATCTTTTAAGGTCGGATTTTTTTCTAGGTATACTTTTATAATTTCTTTTTTTATAAAAATACAAAGCGTAAATACTTTGGTATCCTTGTCTACAATATAATTGTGCGTTAAACTGCTATCAATAAAACTTAGGTTATAATTCCATTTTCCGATCGAATTGTAAACATTGTCAAATACTGAAGTTGTCTGACCGACTTCTGTAAGATTGTAATAGATGCCTACAAAATCATCCAGTTCATTTTCTTGCGTAAAATGGAGTTTGGTATTAGCGGTAAACTCTTTATAAAATGCCGAAATCCCGAAATCGCAATTCAAAAAATACCGAACACCTGTAGAAATATGATCTGGAGTTACGATAAAATTTCCTTCAACGTGACCTTCCAGCTGTTCTGCGTAAGATTCAACCCAATCTAGTTCTACGCCGTAATGGTGCTTGATTTCTTTCATAAAAGTTATTAGCTCTGATTTTGGTTAACTTAAAAAACGGAAAACAGAAAAGCAATGCCATAAATGTAGTAATTTTATCATAATTTTCCCCAAAAAACTTGCCCCCAAGCAAAAAAATACTACACTATCAGCATTGCTTTTCCTAAAATTTAAAGAAATCTGTTTTCCTCGTCACTGTATTGCCCCCAACAAATACAGTTAATTGTCCTGACTCAGGTATAAGTATCCTGATTTTTCTCTATATGATTCTCCATTTTTGAACCTCAAAATATAAAAATAGGTTCCTGTTGGCACTTCTGCACCTTGTTTAAAAGAGCCTTTTCCGTTTCCTTCTCCTCTAAAAACACGCTCTTGTTCATTATATCCATTAGCCTGATATACTTTTATTCCATAACGGTTATAGATTTCTAAAGTATTGTCTGGAAAATTATTGATCCCTTCAATTTTAAAGAAATCGTTCAATCCGTCTCCGTTGGGCGATACGGCATTGTAAACTATCAAACCATCTTCCAGTTCTCCTGGTCTCGCCGTTACACGTGCTACAGTAAAAATACCTGTTTTGGACACTCGCCCCGTAACCATTTTCTGCTCTGCGTCAACAATTCCACCTTCTGCTTTCCATTGCTGCGTAGGAATATCCCATCTTACGATCTGAATACTAGTCCCTGCTAAAGCATCGTAAATATAAGAAGCTGTTGTAGCTGGATCTAAAGTAAGACTTAGTACAATTTTGTCTTCCTTATTTTCTTTTGTTACTTTCCAGTACTCTTTATTGTCAATTAATTTTATCTGATCCTGCTTCTGATTGTGCGGAAACTGCAAATCTGAATTTTCAAGAAAGTAATGTACCACGTAAGCAGCATCTTCTGAGACAGCACCGTGCAGCATCGGACGATAGTAGTTTTTATCTCCGCTAGGGAACTCAAATTCCTTTGTTCCTATTTTTTTTAATTTGCCATCTATAAAGCTATTTTTACCTGCATTCTTATGACTACTGTTTTTATCAAATGTAACTGTACTGTCATAAGTATCAGCATCTACAATTCCGTTTTTAAAATCGGCGTTTCCTGAAATGCTGATTTCTCTTGCCAATATAAAAGGCACTGTTTCTGACTTATTATCGAATACTACATTTTTGAAACGGGTGTACACATTTTGCGAAACCACATCTCCATCTATAATCTGTTCCTGCCCGCCTATGAAGTGCGTAGTTCCTTGCTCTGATTCGGTAAAACTGATTTTACCATCATTACTCCAGTGCTGTTTAACCTCTAGCTGACCGTCATTAATAACTTCGCCCAAAGGCGTATTATTAAAATCTGAACCTAATGATACTATTGTACCCGGCTTCACTTGTAAAGTCGTTTTGTTTACAATCTGCGCCTGTAAGTTACCGGCACAAAAAAGACAAAAAAGACCTGTGTTTAAGGCTGTTTTATTATAAAAATATCGTTTTTTCATAAAATTCGAATTTTCGTACCAATGCAGTTCTAAAATTGAAACTTTGTGCATCTGACTCTGTTATTTTCTTTCTTGTTTGGGTATAAACATTTTTTTCTTTTTCTTTCGAGACAAAAAACAATTAGCGCCAAAAAACGCGCTTTAATAGCCCCAACAATCATTTTACAAAGTGACAAATAATTGAGATTATTATATATTTAGATTCTATCAGATTAAGACATTTTTAAAAGCATTCCTCACTCTTAAAACTAAAAGCAAGTCTTGAGAGTTACTTTTGAATCGAACTCTGCTACATCCTATACAAAAAAAGGCCATCTCACTACTTGCGAGACAGCCCTTTTTGTTGTTTTAATTTTTTAATATATTATCTAATAAATTAAAACGGTAATTTAATTAATTGTTTTTTGATAATAACTGCTGAACTGCTTTTTTCAAATTGTCTAATTCGATTTGCTGTTCTTTTTGCGCTTTTTCTAAAGCCTGCAGTTTTTTATCTTTTAACTCAATTTCTTTCTGCTGTTCTTTAACCGCTTCGATCAATACTGGAATAATGGTTGTATAAGTTACTGAATAATAACCATCACTACCTTTTGCAACCGCTTCTGGCAAAATCGGTTCCAAATCCTGCGCTATAACTCCTAAATCATGAGTTTCCTTAAATTTCATATCTTTAAACTCATCTGTTCTCCAGTTGTATCCGACACCATTCATTTTCATGATTTTATCAAGCGCATTACCAATTGGGGCAATATCCTTTTTATATCTCCTGTCTGATGGAGCATTCCAAGCTTGTGATCCTCCAGCAGATCCTTCTACATAGAAATTTTTAGTATAATTATTACCTGTACCAATATTCACATTTCCTGAATTGTTAATATAGATTTTACGAGTACCTGAAGGCCCAATTCTCATAAAAGTTCCCCATCCACTTTCTACAGCAATATTCCAATCATCCTCTGATGAAGTAGCCAGTCCTAAAGTTAAACTTCTGCCAGCATTTGCACCATTAACATGCAATCTGTCAATAAAACCACTACCTACTTCTAACCCTCCACTAGTAAGACGCATTTTCTCAATATTACTGACTTTAAATATCAATGGTAAATTATTGTTTGTTCCTATGTAATCACCATTTGTAATTGAATTTCCTCTTAACCCCCATCCCAACAAACCTAAATTGGCTACTGGAATTCTTTTTAATAATCCTCCATTATTTTGCACTAATACATGATCTGTAGAAAGTGATGTGGTTGCTTGCAAACCTTTAATGTTTAATGTATTTATAGCCGAAGTTTCAATTGTTGTTGGTTTTGACAAAACACCTCCTAATTGAGCAGCTCCATTAACACGCGTCAATCCATTATTGGCTGCATCTACAATTGCAACACCTGTACTTGCAACACCATTTACAGTAGAGACTAAATTTCCAGTAGCATTTACCGCTAAGGCATTTGTTGTATTGGCACTGATTACTGTACCATTTACTGTAATGTTTCCGGTTCCTGTATACGTTTTTCCTACTGAAGCAGACGCTATTTTTTTCAAATTATTATTGGCATCTACTACAACTACCTGTTCACCTGCTGTGCCAGCTGGAAGTGTTTTTATAATTACACTGCCATCAAGATTAACTTTACCCGTACCTTTTGCTGAAATTTTAAAATCACTATTTGCATTAGAACCTACCTTAACCATACCATCATATCTTATAGCAACACCTTGGGTACTATTACTGTGCTGAAAACGGGCTAAAGTGTCAGCACGTACCGAAACATCAAGACCATAAGCAGGTGCTGTCTTTCCAATACCGACTTTTCCATCTGACAATATAGTCATTTTCTCTGTATTATTGGTTCTAAAACGTAACGGCTGATCGTTTTTTGTTCCTAAAAAACTTGACGCTGTTCCATTATTTCCAGCGAAGTCCCAAGCAGAACCAACTATATCAGAGACCGCTCTTTTTCTAACATTTCCATCGTGAGTTACCGTTACTATCGAATCTGCCGGTGCTCCAACTGGAACTTTTCTCATAACTATTCTACCTGTTAAATCAACCCTTCCATCACCTTTTGGAGAAATCTTCAAGTCGCTATCGTTCGTACTAGCTATTTTACTAATACCATCATGTCCAATCGCTATACCCTGAGTTTTGTTGTTATGCAGAAAACTTGCCAGAGTATAAGTAGCCGGTGGCCCAACGACATCAAGCGCATGAGCTGGTGCTGTTTCTCCAATACCTATTTTACCATCAAGGGTAACAGTCATTCTTTTAACCCCACCTGTCATAAGATTTAAGCCTCGATAATCATTAGCGGCAGCATCTATTCTATTAGAAGTAATTCCTTCACCTGAACCATTACCGCCGAAAAATAATCCGGTTCTAGATGATCCGTCACTTTGTTGATCAGCATCAATCTGTAATGTTTTTGAAAAAACTACATCACCGGCAACACTTAATTCTTTAGTTGGTGCAGAAACACCAATACCAACTTTACCATCTGCCAGAATCGTCATTTTCTCCGTATTATTTGTGCTCAAACGCAATGGTTGAGCATTGGTTGTTCCTAAGAAATTAGCCGTTGTTGCTGCATTTCCTGTTAAACCCCATCCAGCTGCTGCAGGATTTGCAGGACTCCATTCTGAACCATCAAATGTTAATACCTGATTAGCTGTTGGTGGCGTGTCTTTGACAGTTTGACCCTGTAATTTATTAGCATTCCATAAAGCAACACTTGTTTCTGCTGCTATTTCATTGTCTGTTATTGTTATACCTTTACCAGCTGTATTTACTGGGGCATCGGCTCCATTGTCACCTTTATCTCCTTTCGGACCTTGTGCTCCTGTTGCTCCATCGTCTCCTTTTGGACCTTGGATTCCCTGTGCTCCATCGTCTCCTTTCGGGCCTTGTGCTCCAACAGCTCCATCGTCTCCTTTCGGACCTTGTGCTCCAACAGCTCCATCGTCTCCTTTTGGACCTTGGATTCCCTGTGCTCCATCATCTCCTTTCGGACCTTGTGCTCCATCGTCTCCTTTCGGACCTTGGATTCCCTGTGCTCCATCGTCTCCTTTATCACCTTTTACTCCATCATCTCCTTTGGGACCTTGGATTCCCTGTGCTCCATCATCTCCTTTCGGACCTTGTGCTCCAACAGCTCCATCGTCTCCTTTTGGACCTTGGATTCCCTGTGCTCCGGTATCTCCTTTATCACCTTTTACTCCATCATCTCCTTTCGGACCTTGGATTCCCTGTGCTCCATCGTCTCCTTTATCACCTTTTACTCCATCGTCTCCTTTCGGACCTTGTGCTCCAACAGCTCCATCGTCTCCTTTTGGACCTTGGATTCCCTGTGCTCCATCATCTCCTTTCGGACCTTGTGCTCCATCGTCTCCTTTCGGACC
>NZ_JBYNWZ010000018.1:0-45950 GCF_057799715.1 Flavobacterium sp. 38
TAAAATCTAAAATCTAAAATCTAAAATCTAAAATCTAAAATCTAAAATCTAAAATCTAAAATCTAAAATCTAAAATCTAAAATCTAAAATCTAAAATCTAAAATCTAAAATCTAAAATCTATGTACAAAACTACGTAGTTAACTACATATATGCAACAAAAAAACTGCTGAAGACAGCAGTTTTAAGTGTTTTTTATGATTTCAAACGATTTCTTCGATAAGAAATTTATTCTTTTACTAAGACAATAACAGCTTTGTAGCCCGTACCAACATTCCATTCGCTTGACGAAATAACTTGGCCTTTGTCGTCATAAACTTTGAATTCGGCAGTATTAGGAGAAGCAAAACCTTCGTTTAAGGCTTCGATGTCAATTTTATTGATTCCTTTTACTAAGTTGATTTTTACGCTTTTAAAGTCGCCGTTTAATAAAACTTCAGGCTCAATTACTTTATCGTTTAAATATACTTTTACTTTATCGCCGTCTACAAAAGCAGCATCGCGATACATAACTGTAGAAGTCGTGGCTGTGGTATTGATATTTCCTAAAAACTGATTTCTTCTATAGAAAATGCCTTCAACATTGGCCTCTGGTTTATAGAGATTTGTGTCTTTAAATAATTCGTCTGGATTAACCTGAAGCGGTGCAGGTTTTTCTATAGGCGCAGGCGGATTTTCCTTTGGAGCTTCTTCTTTTGGCGGAATAGTTTCTTTTACTGCTGGCTCTTTGGTCGGAATTTTTTTGAATTTATTATCCAATTCCTGAGCAAAACTGTGCAGTGAAAAAGAAGTAAAGGCAAGTATCAAAAATATTTTTTTCATGTTTTCTTTTAAATTAATCTTGAGGGTATTGTTATAAAGATTAGATGCATCATAATCTTTTATATATAAACATTTTATAAAACTAATTATTGTCTTGTACAGCATTATTTTTCTAAAAAATTAACCAGTTTTTTATAAAGTAAAGAATCCGAAGGATTCAAATATTTATAGATTTTATATCGCATCTTAAGTATGACCCCGTCGGGGTCACATATCTGCGACGGGAATTCTATGCTATAAATATTTGAATCCTTCGGATTCTTTGATGAAAATAACTTGGTTATAAAGATGTTTTAAAATAGAGATAAATATTTTTAAAATACTGAAAATCAATATTATATATTTGTGTTTCAACCTAAATAATAGAGTTATGACCAAGTAATTTTCTAAAAATGGAATTGGTGTAAATAGCACGCTGAAATAACGGATAAAGAAAATTCTAAAGTTTTTATAAAGAAAGAATCCGAAGGATTCAAATATTTATAGCATATAATTCCCGCCGCAGCTATGCGACCCCGAAGGGGTCGTACTCAAGATGGGGCATAAAATCTATAAATATTTGAATCCTCCGGATTCTCTTGATGAAAATAACTTCGAAACAAATCTATTTTTTTATAAATAAATATTTTTAAAATACTGATAATCAATATTGTATATTTGTATTTGAACCAAAACAAATAAAATATGACCAAATTGATTTTAGCCTTTCTGTTTTTGGCAATTGGCGTTTTTGGGCAAGAAAATAAAACAGATTTAGGCATTAGAAAACAGATTGAAGAATATAACACTTCTTTTGCTACCGCTTTTACACAAGAAAATAAAAACGCCTTACTAAAAGCTTATACAGAGCAATCCATTTTGATGCCCGAGCACAGCAGACAGCGAACGGGTAAAAAGGAAATCGAAGCATTTTACGAGCAATGGCTCTCTCAAGCCGAAATTGCTTCGTACGAGAAAACGATTCTGGAAGTACAGGATTTTGGAAATTACGTTCTCGAAATTGGAAATTTTACCGAAAATCTGATCGTAAAAACTTTGGAACCCTTTTCTTATTCTGGAAAATATGCTGTTTTATGGAAAAAGCCTTCGAAAAATAAACCGCTTACTATTGCCGCAGAAATTTGGGGTTCAACAAGTTATTTCGACGATAAAAACATTCCTGAAATAGACGATGCTGCAATTTCGGCAACTAAAGAATATATGTCTTCAGATAAGTTGACTTTAGAGGTAAAAAAAAGAAATAATACGATTAAAAAACTGGTTCAAAATAGGCAAGGAGCAGAGCATGCAAAATTGTTTATGCCAGACGCGATGTATTTAACCTATTATACTCCAATTCTTTCGGGCCAAAAAGAAATCACCGCTTATTTTACCGAACATGAAAAACCGGGGACATTGCAAATCGAACAAATTTCGATTCAAGCTTCCGGAGTTATCAATGCCAATAAAGCCATTATCGAATTTGGTTTTTACAGCGTCGATTGGCGCGATGGAGACAGCCACGGAAATGTAAAAGGAAAGAGTATAAATGTTTGGAAAAGAGATAAAACAGGTAAATTAATGCTCTTTCGTCAGATCGTAAATCATGATTGATAATTATAATAAGGATATCACAAACTAAGATATTAGTGTGAGGGAAGATATGTCTACTAAATACTATATTTGTATAGTAATTCTATAGGATTTATATATATGGTATTAAAAGGCATATTGAAAGCGGTTTTCTTTTTGTTTGTAATTATTATAGCTGATAATGCAAATGCACAGGAAAATGGCAGTTTATCGCAGCAGTTTCAAATGAATATAGAAATACGTCCGAGAGCAGAATACACTTCCAATTATATACTTCCGCCAAACGATTCGATTGATCCTTATTTTTATATTACGCAGCGAAACAGAATTTCAATGTTATATGCGCGTGAAAAATGGCTTATAAAATCTGATGTACAAGAAATTCATTTGTGGGACGAAGCAAACTCCAGTTCTAAAGTCGGAAGTGTCAATTTTTACCAGTTATTTTTAGAAACGAAATTCAAATCTGTCAACTTTCGTTTAGGAAGACAAAACGTTTTATTGGATAATGGCAGATTATTTTCGGATGCGCCCTGGGCCCAGCAGGGAAGGGCGCACGAAGGAATTCGAATTATAAAATATGGTAAACATTTTGCCAACGATTTATTTTTTCTTTTTACCAGAAAATACAATACCAGTTTTGAAAGTGCCTATTCTCCAGTTGCTTCCAATAAATACAAATACATGCTGGTGTATAATTTTAGTTATAATTCGAAAGAAAATTTTGCCTTTAACTCTATAAATACCGTTGATTTCTTAGAAAAGACAAATTCAGAAACACTGTATACTCGCGCAACGACTGGAGGAAGAATTGAATTTAGAAAGAGACAATGGTACTATACTTTAAATAGTTATTTTCAATTTGGTCAAAATCAAAAAGGACAGCATTTGTTTGCCTATTATTTCCAACCAGAAATAAAATGGTCTTTGCAAAAATCTACTTTGCGTTTAGGAGCAGAAATCATTAGCGGAAGCAGCTCCAACTTAAATGCACAACACTCAGATGACTTTGATGTTTTGTATGGAGTTACTTGGAAATTTAATGGTAATATGAATGTTTTTACCCGATTTCCTGCTGATGTTGGTGGTAAAGGTCTTGTAAATCCGTACTTTTTTTATTCATTTCAGATAAATTCAAAATTATCACTTCGTTCCGATTTTCATCTTTTTTATACGCAATATCCTTTAAAAAACAATTTAAATCAGGAAATGTCACGATTTTTAGGATTTGAAAATGATATTTCAATGAAATATGCTCCTATTAAAGAGCTGGAAATTAATGCAGCATTTTCATTTTACAAAGCGACAGATTCTATGATAAATCTTCCAAAGATACAAGACGTAAATAAATTGTCTTACTGGAGCTATTTAATGGTTTCTTATTCTTTTAATGCAATCAATTTTAAAAGAAATAAGAAATTATAACCTTTAAAAACTTTCCAATTTACATTTAAAAAAGATAATCATATCTTTGCGCCAGATTTTGGTCTGCTTTTTCAATTCATAAAAAGCAGTTAAAAGGGAATCAGGTGTAAATCCTGAACAGACCCGCTACTGTAAGTTCTATATAAGTCTTTAAATAGTACTAATGCCATTGTTCGCCGCGGCGAATGAGAAGGCCGTTTAAAGATGGAATAAGTCAGGAGACCTGCCACGATCACATAGTTTAAAACTTTCGTGGTATGAAGTTGATGACAAGATAATAACCTGCTATCTAGGATAGTAGGCCTGTTTCTATGTTTTTGTAATTACTGCATCACGTAAAGTTTATTTAATAAAATCGTGATGTGTAATTTGAAGAAAACTTTACTTTTTATTTTTTTACTAATTGTTCCTTTTTTGCTTCATTCTCAAGCGTTGACTGATAGTTCGCGGGTTTTAAAAGAAGTTATTTTAAAGGGAAAACCGTATCAGGAAGTCATTCCGGTGCAAAGTCTTTCGGGCGTTCTGCTCGAGAATCTGTCAGCTCATAATGTTGCCGATGCACTTCGCTATTTTGCAGGAACTCAAATTAAAGATTACGGCGGAGTCGGCGGACTCAAAACGGTTGATGTCCGTAATATGGGGACGCATCATGTCGGCGTTTTTTATGACGGAATTCAGCTAGGAAATGCGCAAAACGGCGTAACCGATCTAGGAAAATATTCGCTTGACGACATGGAATCGCTGACGATGTACAACGGTCAGAAAAGTGAAATTTTTCAGTCTGCCAAAGATTTCGCGTCAGCTTCAACGATTTATTTACGCACCAAACGACCTTCTTTTTCCAATAATAAGAAAACCAATCTGCTGGTTCGCTACAAAACCATGTCGATCGATTATCATGATCCTTCTTTCAGATGGGAACAAAAACTGAGCGATAAAGTGAGTATGAGCGTCAGTTCAGAATACATCAAATCAAACGGTCAGTATAAATTTCGATACAAAAGAAAAAATCAAGACGGCAGCGTTGCTTACGACACCACAGCAACACGCTGGAACAGCGATATTGAAGCTTTCCGGTTTGAATCGGGTGTTTTTGGCAAAATAAATAAAGGCGTTTGGGATGCCAAAGTATATTATTATGATTCAGAAAGAGGCGCTCCAGGCGCTATTGTCGAAAATAAGTTTCGTGATGGTTTTCGCCAATTCGACAAGAATTTCTTTTCTCAGGCTTCTTTAATAAAAGACGTTTCAGAAAAGTACAAATTACAGCTAAAAGGAAAATTTGCTTACGATTATACCCATTACATTGCTAGAGATACGACCAATGTTTTAGGAGAAACGGTAACTGAAGGCGCGCAGTCCGACGATAGTTATTATCAGCAGGAAGCCTATTTTTCGGCTGTGAACATGTACAGCATTTTGCCTACTTGGGACGTTTCGCTTTCAACCGATTTTCAATACAATAAATTAAACGCGACGAGAAGAGGAATCCAAACGCAATTTTCTTTTCCTCAGCGTTATACCGCATTGGTTTCTCTTGCGACTTCTTATCGATATGAAGGTTTTAAAGTTTTAGGAAATGTTCTCGCAACCCGCGTGATTGAAGAGGTGAAGTACAATGCTAAAGCTCCCAATAAAACCGAATTTACTCCCGCGTTATTTCTCGGTTATACGCCTTTCAAAAAATACGATTTCAATCTGAGAGCTTTCGCCAAACGAATTTTCAGAATGCCAACTTTCAACGATTTGTATTACACCATGATAGGTTCAAGTACTTTGAGACCAGAATATATGAATCAGTACGATGTTGGTTTTACTTATAATTTTCCTGTAAAGGAAAGCTTTTTCGATAAATTTTCTCTTCAGGCAGATGCGTATTATACCAATACAAAAGACAAAATTGTGGCTGCGCCGACAGGAAATTTATTTCGCTGGATGATGACGAATATTGGTCAGGTAAAAGGAAAAGGAATTGAAACGGTTTTGAATATGGCTACTCATATTGACAAAGTAAACCTAACCGCAAACTTGACGTATACGTATTCTCAAAGTCAAGATTTTACCAAGATTGTCGGTTTAGAAATGTCGTCTTACGGAGACCAAATTCCGTACACGCCTTGGCACAGCGGATCTGGAATTCTAAATGCTGGTTACGAATCTTGGAACTTTAATTACAGCTTTATTTATGTTGGAAAACGTTACAACGGAAATGTCAATAATATTAAAGTGAATGAAGTACAGCCTTGGTACACGCACGATTTGGCGGTTCAGAAATCTTTCGCATTCAAAAATTACAAATTAAACGGAGCGATTGAAGTCAACAACGCTTTTGATCAGCAATACGAAGTGATTTACAATTATCCGATGCCGGGAAGAACATTCAAATTTATAATCAGTTTTGAGTTATGAAAAGGACGATTTTAAAAATAGTATTTGGTTTAAGCATAGCCATTTCTTTGGTTTCCTGCCGCGAAGACGAAACGATATTTCTTTCTTCAGATGTTAGCGTTGCGGCGCCGAGAAGTGACGGAAAGATTGAAGGATTTTATTTGCTTAACGAAGGAAATATGGGAATGAACCGAGCGAGTCTGGACGTTTTTAATTATAGAACGGGAAACTATACAACTGATGTTTATTCCGAACGAAATCCTTCTGTTGTCAAGGAATTGGGAGATGTTGGAAACGATATTAAAATCTACGGAAATAAAGTGTATGCGGTCATTAACTGTTCGAATAAAGTAGAAGTTTTAGAAAAATGGACAGCAAAACGCATTAAAAAAATAGATATTCCGAACTGCCGTTATGTGGCTTTCTACAAAGACAAAGCGTATGTGAGTTCGTATTCGGGGCCGGTTGCCATAAACCCGAATGCTGAAATCGGTTTTGTTGCAGAAATTGACACGACTTCATTAGAAATAAAAAGAAAAGTAACCGTTGGCTATCAGCCAGAGCAAATGGTAATTCATAACGGAAAATTGTATGTTGCCAATTCTGGCGGTTACCGAGTTCCGAATTACGATAGAACAGTTTCGGTAATTGATTTGGAAACTTTTACAGAAATTAAAAAAATCGATGTTGGCATTAATTTGTACAGCATGCAGATTGACAGTCGCGGCGATATTTATGTGAGTTCACGAGGCGATTACTACAACACGCCATCGAACCTTTTTGTGATTGATACGCAGACAGATGAAAAGAAAATACAGCTCGATATTCCAGTTTCTGGAACATGTCTTGTTGATGATTTATTGTATTTCTACAGTGTTTCTTGGAGTTATCTGACGGGTTCCAATAAAGTGAGTTACGGAATTTTGGATACCAAAACCAAAAAAGTAATTACAAACCAGATTATTACCGACGGGACAGACAAAAAAATCATGATTCCATACGGACTTCAAGTGAATCCAGAAACCAAGGAAATTTATATTACCGATGCTCAAAATTACGTCGTAACCGGTTATATCTATTGTTTTACGCCCGATGGAAAACTAAAATGGAAAACAACCGCTGGGAATATTCCAGCTCATATTGCTTTTATAACTAAAAATTAAAAATTAAAAATTAAAAATTAAAAATGTTGAATAAAGACCTTTTTAAAATCGCGATGTTTTTAATCCTCTTTTTAGGATTGGCAGGATGTGATAAAGACAATGATAACGAAGAAAATTTACTTCCTGTCGAAGTGCTGAAAGAATCGTATACAATTGACCGTTTTAAAGTGCTGAATATTGCGACGGCTCTTCCAAGCACGGCAAAACTGACTTGGAGTGTAAAAGATTCGATTATTTCAGATAATGTAGAATTGGATTTTATTAGTCCGTATCAAAAAAATTATCCGCTGACTTTAAAAGTAGAAGTTAACGGAGAAACTAAAGTCTACAATTCGTCCATTAATGTGGTAAAAGAAACAGGAACGTATAGTAAATATATTTCTAATGTATTTGATTTTCGTCCTGCTGTCGGGCAGTTTACCAACGGAATTCCAGAATACACCGCAGGAAATACCGAAGCCAATATGATTAGCGCCGCTAAAAAAGCGATTGCAGGTTCAAATACGACTATGATTTCGCTTGGCGGTTTTGGCGGTTATGTGGTATTTGGTTTTGATCATACCATTCCGAATATGGAAGGTCGTGATTTTAAAATTTTAGGAAATGCTTTTTGGGGAAATGAAGCCAACGAAGCGCGTTCAGGATCTTGCGAAGCAGGAATTATTATGGTCGCGTACGACAAAAACAAAAACGGAAAACCAGACGAAGACGAATGGTACGAAATCGCAGGAAGTGAATATTTTAAAAACACAACTATAAAAAACTACGAAATCACGTATTTCAAGCCTGATGCGAGCAAATCGCCAGTTGCTGGAACTGAATTTTGGCAGGTTGATAACGAATACATCAAATGGCAGGATAATGCTGGAAAATCAGGGTTTAAAGTCCAAAATGTATTTCACGACCAGAATTATTATCCACTTTGGATTGCCAATTCTTCTTATACTTTAAAAGGAACTAGAATAGCTGATAATTTCTACGACCAAAGTGGAGAAGGCTCGTACTGGGTCGGCAAATCGTTTGAATTTGGTTACGCCGATAATGCTCCAAATAATGATGAAGCTTCGAATATTGATATTTCGTGGGCGGTTGATAAAAACGGAAAATATGTGAAACTTCCAGGAATCGACTTTGTAAAAGTCTACACTGCAATTAATCAAGAAGCGGGCTGGTTGGGCGAAGTTTCTACGGAGGTTTCTGGAGCTTATGATTTGCATCTTAAATAATTTTTTAAAACACATAGAAACATAGATTTTGAAACTTAATAAAAGGCGTTTCACTTTGCTTGAAAACACATAGTTGTTGTGCCAAAGCTACATGAGACTACTTTGTCAAAGTTTCAAACTTTGACAAAGTTGGATTAAAGCACTGCTACTATGTGTTAGAAACTGGTTTCTTTCAATTTCCTTTTCGAACTAAGAAAAATCTATGTCCCTATGTGTTAAAAAAAAAACAACAGATTAACACAACAATTTAAAAACAATAAATTATGAAGAAAAACTACTTTATAGTAATTATGCTATTTTTTGCGTTTCTAACCAATGCGCAGACAACAGTACAAGGCGTTCCTAGAAACGATCTGAAATTAAAATCGGTAACGCAAAAACAATTAAAAGCACAAACAGCCAACGCAACCACTTTTGATGATATCCAATATTGGGTTGGAACAGGCGCAAATCAAGCGGCATTTGTGGTGCAATGGAATGACAATAAAACTTCGGATGCTTTAGTTTGGGGATTTAAATGGGATGGAACAGCAACAGGCGAAGATATGATTAAAGCCATTGCAAAGGCAGATCCTCGTTTTTTTACGCTGCTTTATCAAGGTACTCAATTCGGATCTGCGATTGGAGGTTTTGGATTCGATTTGGACGGAGCAGGCACAAACGGACTCTATAAAGGCATTGATAAAACCTTTCCTTTTTATCCTTTTGATGGTATAATTAATACGTCTGCTTACGATTTTGATTCTTATACGGTTATCGATACCAATGATCACTGGCAGTCAGGATGGACCACTGGATATTGGTCGTATTGGGTTAAAGATCCAACTGATAGCGATTTTGGCTATTCTGGTTTAGGAGCTTCTTCTCGCGAATTGCAAAACGGTTCTTGGGATGTTTGGAATTTTAATCCAGGTATGCAGCCAGCTGATCTTGCCACAACTTTTACTCCAGTTGCTACTTATTCTAAAACGATAGATTTTACTAAAGGCTATTTTATGGTAAATGAAGATTGGTTCGGGCACGTGAATGGATCTGTAAATTTTATTGATGCTAACGGAAACGTTCATTACAGAGTATATAGTGAAGCTAATGACAATCATACTTTTGGTGCGACTACACCATACGGAACTATTTATGGAGATAAATTTTATTTTGTTTCTAAGCAAGAAAAAGATGGCGGAGATACGCAGTACATTCCAGGTGGAAGATTGGTTGTTGCCGATGCAAAAACGATGAAAAAAATCGCTTCATTTGAAACTATTGGAGGAGGAGACGGACGTTCTTTTGTGGGTATAGACGAAAAAACGGGTTATATAGGTGCTTCAAATGGTGTTTATCTTTTTGATATTGAAAACATGAAAGTAGGAAGTCTGATACCAACAACAGGCGGAGGAAGCCAATATGCGGGACAAATTGGAAATATGATTCGTACTTCTCAATATGTTTTTGCTGTAAAACAAAGTGCCGGAATTTTGGTTATTGATCCTAAAACAAATACGGTTATAAAAACCATTTCTGGCGCGTTTCATTCGGTTACACAGGCCAAAGACGGTAGTGTTTGGGGAATTCAAGAACAAAAATTGATCAATATTAATCCACTGACTTTTGACACAACAGTTTATGCTATTCCAACAACTAAATATTTAGGTTCTTGGGGCGCTTGGAATGCGGGAAGTTTTACTTACAGCAATACAGAAAATGCTTTGTATTGGAATAATAACGTAAGCAGTTTTGTGGCAGGCACAAAGATTATACGATTTGATATTGCAACAAAAACATTCGACGAAAATTTTGCTACACTTCCGGGACAAACAGGAACTTACAAGCAAATTTTGTATGGTGCAGGATTAAGAATTGATCCAGTTTCGGGGAATTTAATTGTAAACACAACAGAAAGCGGATTTAGTTTTCATTATCAGAAAAACTGGATTCATACTTATGATACCACGGGGAAATTAATCGACACAAAAGTCTTAAACGATTATTACTGGTTTCCAGCAATGGCGGTGTTTCCAGATAATGCCGCGCCAGTTGTCAATTCAATTTTGCCTTCGCAAGTTTCAACAGGAAGTCCGACCATTATTGATTTAAAAACAGTGGTTTCAGATGAAGACAATTTATCGGCAGCGATCGTAAAAACAATAAAATCAAATAGTGATGCGAATATTGTTTCAGCAGAAATTAATGCGAACGAAGAATTAATTCTAACGCCAAAAAATGGTGGAACTGCAACCGTTGTAATTAGTTTTAATTCGAATGGAAAGATAGTCGAGAAATCTATTTCGGTTGATACTTCTGTTTTAGGCAGAGATGAATTCACGAAAGTGCAATTATCAATTTATCCAAATCCAGTATCAGATTATCTGAATATCAGCACAGAAGACGAAATTAAAAATGTTGTGATCTATAATGTCACAGGAAGAACGATTAATACACAATTAAATAACAGCCAAATCGACGTAAGTAATTTTGCGAAAGGTTTTTATATCATCAATATTGTGACGGATAAAGCGACTTATACTCAGAAGTTTATTAAGAATTAGAAAATTAGAAAATTAGAAAATTAGAAAATTAGAAAATTTTTAAACTAAACCTCTTTGCTTCTGTAGTAAAGAGGTTTTTTTTGCTTTTACTTATCCAATAATATTTAGAATAAAAGATAATCTGCAAGATCTGCAAAATCTGCGGGAGAAAAATTACTCTCGCAGATCTAGCAGATTTTGGAGATCATAACTATCAGCAACTTATATTAAAAATTATTTCAAACAAAGCCTTATATTTACTATTAATAAATCCTTTATTATGAAAGCATTGGTAATTGGAGCAACAGGTGCAACGGGAAAAGAACTGGTTAATTTACTTTTAGAAAGTAATGATTACGAAGCAGTTTCCATCTTTGTAAGACGTTCAACAGGAAAATCACATCCAAAACTCACAGAGCATATTGTTGATTTTTCAGATATAAATTCGTTTCAAAATTTAATCACAGGAGATGTACTTTTTTCATGTCTCGGAACGACTTTAAAAGATGCAGGCTCAAAAGAAAAACAATGGAAAATCGATTTTGATATTCCAGCCGAATTTGCTGCTGCTGCCAAACAAAACAACGTGCATTCTTTGGTTTTGGTTTCTTCTTATGGTGCTGCCGCGAAAAGCAGTGTGTTTTATTCGATGATGAAAGGAAAGCTAGAAGATCATCTTCAAGAGCTCCATTTCCCTCAATATATTGTTTTTAGACCAGGTCCGCTTATCCGCGAAAATTCAGATCGCTGGGGCGAAAAGATTTCTATAAATATCATTAAAGCACTAAATACAATCGGACTGTTTAAGAATCTTAAACCTATAACTACTAAATTTTTAGCCGAAAAATTAGTAAAAGCGCCAAAAGTACTTTCAGATGGAAATACAACGCTAGAACTTAAGAGGATTTTGGAGCTTTAGTCGTTTAGTCCTTAGTGCTAGTTTTTAATATTTAGTCAGTCTACATAGTCAAAAGACTAGGGACTTAGGACTAAAAAACTAGGGACTAAAAAAAAACATAAAAACGCGGTCAAGCAGGAGTTTTAGACTAATTTTGCCTTATCTTTATGCACTTTACCGCCTTAAAAATGAATAAGAATTACCCCATTCCAGAAAACGAACTTCAACGTTTAGCTGCCCTTAAACGTTATAATATACTCGATACACTTCCTGATGATGCTTTTGATGATGCTACAAGACTAGTTTCGTACATCTGTGGTGTGCCAATTGCCCATATTTCTTTTATTGATGAAGATAGGCAGTGGTTTAAATCTGAGATTGGAATAGGGGTTTCTGAGGTTCCTCGAGAAATCACTTTCTGTAATTATACTATTTTAGACACCAAAATCGTAGAGATAAACGACACGCATTTAAACGATCGTTTTAAAGATGATCCCAATGTTACCGGAGGTTTTAATGTGCGATTTTATGCGGGAGTACCGCTTACAACTCCAGACGGTTATAATATTGGAACCTTATGTGCGATTGATCATGTGGTGAAAGAACTGAATGACAATCAGCGAAATGCGCTTTCTATCATTGCCAAACACGTTATCGCGCAATTGGAATTAGGCACAAAAAACAATCAGCTCTATGTTCAGAGAAAAATTGCAGAACGTGCTGTTTTGGCAAGAGACAGTTTTTTGGCCAATATGAGCCACGAAATCAGAACGCCTTTAAATGCAATTACTGGTTTTACAGATTTGCTTGCTCAGACTGAACTCAATGAAACCCAGCGTGATTATATTGAAAGTGTGCAGATTGCAGGCGAAAATTTGCTTCTAATCGTGAATGATATTTTAGATCTTTCCAAAATTGAATCGGGAAATTTATCCATCGAATCGGAAAGTTTTAATTTAAAGAAAACACTTAAACACGTTTACAATTTATTGAAAGTAAAAGCACAGAAAGATGTAGAATTTAATCTGTTTTTGGATGCCGAAATGCCTGATATGGTAATTGGCGATCAAGGAAGATTGAATCAGATATTGGTAAACCTTATTGGCAATTCGCTAAAATTTACAAGTGAAGGCGAAGTAACCGTTTCTGTAAAGAAAATTGATGAAACGGAAGAAGATTATTCGCTTAAATTCTCCGTAAAAGATACTGGAATCGGAATTCCGAAAGACAAACTCGAAACGATTTTTGAACGTTTTACGCAAGGCGAAGAAAGTACAACCCGAAAATTTGGCGGTACAGGACTCGGTCTTAATATTGTAAAACAGCTGGTGGAGCTTCAAAAAGGAGAAGTTCATGTTAAAAGTACCGTAAACCGCGGTTCTGAGTTTTACTTTATTCTTTCGTATAAAAAAACAGATTCTGAGGAGACAGTTGTAAAAACAGTTTCTAAAAATGATTTAGGGAACCTTAAAATTTTGCTTTGCGAAGACAATGTTTTAAACCAAAAGCTTGCAAAAAGCGTAATTAATAATTTTGGGTTTGATTTGGATATTGCACAAAACGGAGAAGAAGGCATCGAACTTTTATCAAAAAACAAATATGATCTGGTTTTAATGGACTTGCAAATGCCTATTAAAGACGGTTATCAAACCACAGAATATATTAGAAATGAGATGAATTCCAATATTCCGATTATTGCGATGACGGCGCATTCTCTAGTGGGAGAGCAAGAGCGTTGCTACAAAGTTGGAATGAATGCTTATGTGCCAAAACCATTTAAACAAGCAATTCTCTTAAAAGCAATAAAAACGGTAATGACGCCGGGCAGCGATGCGCAACAGAAAAGAATTTTGGATATGTCATTTTTGGACGAAATGGCTTGCGGAGATCCTGAATTTAAAAAAGATATGATCGATCTTTTTGTTGAAAAAATTCCGAATCAGTCGGCGCAGTTAGCAGAAGCTTTTAAAAATACCGATTATGAGAATGTCAAAAAACTGGCGCATAATATGAAATCTAGTATGGATATTTTTATGCTAAATGATTTGAGTGATTGTCTTACCATTATTGAAGAAGAAGCCTTAAAAGGAAAATTTACAGCCGAAACATTAGATAAAATGAATATTTTCAGCTGTGGAATTGATGAAGTCGTTAAAATTTTAAAAGAGCTATGATATAAGGGAAATAAGCAATAGCTTTACAATATATGACGTTATAATTTTAAATGTCCCCAGATAAAAAAATAAAAAATGAGAATTATTGTAGCCGAAGATAATGATATCCTACGCAAATCATTATCTTTTTTCTTAGAGTCGAAAGGATTTAATGTTGACCAGTTTTCTGACGGAAAAGAAGCTCTTGAAGCAATCGAAAAAGAAAACTATGATTTAATATTAACCGACATAAACATGCCAGGTGTAAGCGGAATGGAAATTACGCAACATGTCAGAGAGAATCTTAAATCTGATATTCCTGTCATTATCTTGACTTCTTCGGGCGTTGAGCAGACCGAGCTTGATTCTTTTGACATTGGTGCAAACGAATTCATAGCCAAGCCTGTGAGTCCGGCCGTACTTTTAGTAAGAATCAATAAACTGCTAAAAACCCGAATCTGATGAAGTTTATCTATTATTCTATTTTTCTGCTATTTGTTTCTTCCGTTGCTATTGGACAAGAAATCAATATTGACGAAACTTTGGCAAACGTAAAACGCGAGGTTGAAAAAGAAAATTACGATAAAGCCTTGTCGCTTATCGAACCTCTGCGCGCCAAATATCCAGAAAATGAAGATATACAAACGTATGCCGGACGCATTTACAGTTGGAAAAAAGACTATAAAACGGCTATAAAAATACTGTCGCCAATGGCAGACCGAAATAATCCGAATCCAGAAGCTTTACAGGCACTTGTAAACATTTATTTTTGGACAGAAGATTACGAAAAATGTATTTCATATTGCGACAAATATCTTGCTATTGATCCAAAATCGGTTGATGTTTTAAGGATTAAAGCGACTTGTCTGGAAAAACTAAATCGAGATAAGGAAGCCTTAGATTTAATAGAAAAATCAGCTTATATCGATAATAGCACACAGGCTTTCAGAGGAATCCGTACGCTTATCGGGCGTAAAGCAAAAAATGCAGTTTCAGCTTCTTACCTCAATATTTCGACCTCAGATCCTGGACAATCTCCGTTTCATTATGGTTATGTGGAGTATTCGCATAAATTCAGCAAATCAGCAATTGTCGGAAGGGCAAATATTGGAAATGTCAGCAATGAAACCCAAATGTTATTTGAAACCGATTTTTATCAGACCTTTTCAAACAAAAGCTATCTGTATGTCAATGCAGGAGTTTCAACAGGAGAAACCATATTTCCTGTAGCCAAAGCAGGTTTAGAATACTATTTTGCTCCGCAGAAAAAGTTCGATTTTTCGCTAGGAGGAAGATTTATGCATTTTGAAACTGACGATATAACACTGCTTACCGGTCAAGTTGCGTACAACGCCGGCATTTATAGTTTTGCCTACAGACCGTATTACGATATTTCAAACGAATTGTTTTCTCATGTTTTAAGCGTTCAGCGTGTAAACGAAGAAAAAGAACGCCTTATCAGATTGGAATTGCAATACGGAAATGTTCCGTATCTGTATCTCTACAATAGCTTTACACAGCCTTTAAAAGCATATCGAGCAGGAATTCAATACCAGCATTGTTTTGGCGATTCCTTTTTTGTGCGCCCAATTTTTCTTTATGAATACGAAGAATATATACCTGGGGAATACAGAAATAGATTTAATGTACAGTTTATTGTAACGAAACGTTTTTAAGATGACAGAAATCTGGGAACTATACAAAAGCGGTGGTTGGGAAGTGCCTTTTCTCACTTTCTCCATTTATCTGTTTGTAGCAGCGTCATTCATCCTATATCTTATTATTGTTGCCAGCAGAAACAGCAAAATAAAAAAAGAACGGTTGAGAAAAGAATACAGTGAAATGATTGACAAAGTAATGTCGGCTGTTATTTTTGAAGATGTTTCGTTTTCTAAAATCAGAGAAGATAAAAATTTTCTCGTGCTTTTTGATACATCTTTTTTTAGAGAAGTTTTAACCGAATCGCTTATCAATCTGCATAAAAATTACGAAGGTGTTTATGCTCAGAAATTAGAACAGTTTTACAAAGATTCTCATTTAGTAAAAATTTCTTTTAGAAAACTTAAAAGTTTAAGGTGGGAAGAAAAATGTCAAGGAATTACAGAGTTGGCAGAGTTTAATATTAAAGAAGCATTTGTCCCAATTATAGCCTGTTCTAAAGCCAGAAAAAAGACATTAAAAATTGTTGCACTAAATGCTGCTATAAAACTAGAAGGAACTCGGAGTGTCAGATATTTAGTAGAACATTCCGATCCTATTGACGATTGGATGCAGCTGAATATTATTGCCGCTTTCAAAAAACACGATGTTGGCGATACCGAAGGAATAGAACATTTATTGGAGTCTCAAAACACCACTGTAATTACGCTTGGATTAAAGCTTATAAAAGAACTGAAATTATCGCAGAAAGTTCCTCATGTAGCGCAATTGGCAGCTCAGACAACCAATACAGTTATAAAATACGAAGCGCAGAGCATTTTGCAGACCTTAACAGCTTAAATTTAAGAAAATGACATTTTTTAATCCTGAAATAACATGGTTTTTGGATGTATATATACTCCTAATACTTGGTTACGCCATACTAATCATGTCTTCTTATTTAATCTTGGCTTATCTTTCTACAAAAGAGCTTAGAAGATATCTCAAACGCAACAGTTTTGTTGACTACGATGTGCTATTAACCAGCGAATTTGCTCCTAAACTTTCCCTAATTGCGCCTGCTTATAACGAAGGATTGACGATTGAAGAAAATGTAAAATCATTGCTTTCGCTAAACTACAATAACTATCAGGTAATTGTGGTAAACGACGGAAGCAAAGACAATTCGATGGAAATCCTGACCAAAACATACGATCTTGTTTTAACCGATTTGGATTTTCATCCAAAAATTGAAACCAAAAAGATTAGAGGAATTTATACGTCAAAAAACGCGGCTTTCAAAAAGCTGATTGTGGTTGATAAAGAAAATGGAGGCAAAGCCGATGCGCTAAACGTCGGACTGAATATTGCTCAAAATCCGTATGTGGTTTGTATTGATGTCGATTGTATTTTGGATAAAGATTCGCTTTTAAAATTGGCAAAACCATTTTTAGAATCGTACGGAAACCGCATTATCGCAACTGGCGGAGTGGTTCGAATTGCAAATCAATGCATCATCAAGAATGGTCGTTTAGTCGAAGTAAATGTTCCAGATGTAATGCTGTCGAGAATTCAGGTTTTAGAATATTTACGAGCTTTTCTTTTAGGAAGAATGGCTTGGGGAAAACTGGACGGATTATTGTTAATCAGCGGGGCTTTTGGTGCTTTTGATAAAGAAATCGCCATACTTTCTGGCGGTTACAGCACTAAAACCGTTGGCGAAGATATGGAACTTATTGTGAGAATGCGCCGTTATATGCTGGACAACAAATTGCCATATTCGGTAAGTTATATTCCAGATCCGCTTTGCTGGACGGAAGCGCCAGAAGATTTCAAGATATTCAAAAAACAGCGCTCCCGCTGGATGAGAGGAACCATAGAAACCTTAAGCATTCATCGCAGAATGTTCCTGAATCCGAAATATAAATTGTTAGGAATGTTGAGTGTTCCGTATTGGACCTTGTTCGAGTTTCTAGCACCTGGAATCGAATTTATTGGTCTTCTCATAACGGTCGTTTTTATCGTTTTCGGATTGCTGAATTGGCATTTTTTCTTTTTACTGTTGTTTTTTGTGTATTCGTTTGCGGTTTTCTTTTCGGTTATTGCGCTTTACAGCGAAGAAAAAACGTACCACAAATACCCAAAACAAGCTGACTTTTTTAAACTTTTAATGGCGGCTTTTATAGAACCTTTCTATTTCCATCCGCTTACGGTTTACGCGGCTATAATTGGCTACAAAGAAAAAATTATGGGAACCAAGGGCTGGGGAGAAATGACTAGAAAGGGGTTTACAAAGAAGGAATAATTAGTCAATTAGAGAATTGGTCAATTAGATAATTTGAAAATTGAAATTCTATAAAATTGGTTTCACGCAGATTTTACAGATTAGAGCAGATTATTTTAAATCTAAAAAATCTAAAAAAATCTTGTAGATCTGCTTAAATCTTTTTTAATCTGCGTGAAACAAACTTTGCGCCCTTCGACTCCGTTCAGGGTGACAAAAAAGGAGAAAAACTTTGCGACTTTGCTCCCGATAGCTATCGGGATTGCGCGACTATATTACAAACGTTAGACGCACTGCAGTGCGTCTCTACATTCAATCTTTGAGAAAAACTTTGCGACTTTGCGTCTTTGCGAGATTCATATTTTTTAGAATAAAAACCTTCGCGAACTTTGCGGTAAAAAAACAAACGATAAAATCTTTATTTTCGTAATATGAAAATCGAACTGAAAAAATCTTCTTTTCTTGAAAAGGAAATCAACGAACCTTATTACTACATTATAATGTTTGATGGAGAAGCCGTTTTTTCTGTTGATCTCACGGAATATGAATGCAAAGGAAAATGTCTTTTGTTTTTAACGCCGTATCAGTTATTGCAATGGAAAAGTTCTACAGCACCTTTCATTAATTCTTTAAATTTTCATGGAGATTTTTACTGCATCGAATACCATAAAAAAGAAGTAGCCTGTAACGGAATTTTGTTCAACGATATCTATAGCGAACCTTTTGTAACCGTTTCTGATTTTATTTTCGAAGAAATCACCAGCATTATCGAAAGAATGAAAAGAGTAGAAGACTCCGAATTGGATTATGACAATTCGATTCTAAAATCGTATCTACAAGTTGTTTTGGCATTGAGCAGCAAAGAAAAACAGCTGAAAATGTCGCCACACGTTCAGGAATCTATTGGAAATGCTGATATTCTGAAGTTTCAGCATTTGTTAGACACGCATTTTCTAGAAGCCAAAGAAGTTGCTTTTTATGCTTCTAAATACAATCTGAGCGTGAACACTTTTAGTAAAAGAATCAAAAAACATTTCGGAAAATCGCCTTCACAGCTTATTCAAGATCGGATTGTTTTGGAAGCTAAGAAACAGCTGCATTTAACCACTAAGACCATAAAAGAAATCGCAGATGATCTTAATTTTGAAGACGAATTCTATTTCAGCAGATATTTCAAGAAAAGCGTTGGCATTTCGCCAAAAGAATTCAGGAAAGAAGTCGGTATTTCTATCGTGGCAAAATAGTCCATGAAAACTCCTTTAAGTCCATTTTTATCCAGACAGCGCTAAAGTAATTTTGGTATGTATTTAAAACATAATCAAAATGGAAAAATTTATAAGATTTATAGCTGGTGGACAAAACAATTTCATTCACTTTTTAAGAATAGCCATATTCATTGTAATGGCATGGATCGGCGGACTAAAAGCCTTTAAATATGAAGCAGATGGAATCGTTCCGCTTGTCGCGAATAGTCCGTTTATGAGTTTCTTTTATAAAGAGGCTAATACGAAAGTCGTTAATGAAGACGGAAAAACAGTAAAAGCTTATACACTTTACAAAAATCTAGAAGGCAAAACGGTAGAGAAAAACATCAAATGGCACGAAGCCAACGGAACTTATATTTTTTCTTATGCACTAGGAACTGTTATTGTAACAATAGGATTATTGGTTCTTTTAGGAATCTGGTTTCCGAAAATTGGCTTAATAGGTGGATTATTGACTTTCATAATGGCATTTGTAACCTTATCCTTTTTAATTACAACACCCGAAGTTTACGTTCCAAATTTGGGCGGAGATTTCCCGACACCGCAATTTGGGTTTCCTTATCTTTCTGTTGGAGGGCGTTTGGTACTAAAAGACATCATCATGATGAGCGGCGGATTGATTGTAGCTTCAGACAATGCAAAAGAAATTTTGCAACGATTTTATGCGTAATCAAAATAAAAAAAGCTGTGCAAGATTTTAAACTTGCACAGCTTTTCTACTAAACATAAACTGATTATTCGTATTTTAAATATTTTAAAACATCTGCTTTTGTTGCCTGATACGCTTTCGCTAAAACAATGATTAAAGTAAGTGCCAATAAAAAAGCAAAAGAAATTAAGAAAGGCAAAACAGGAATTTCTATTCTAAAGGCAAAATTATTCAGCCATTTTTGCAGCAAAATATAAGCTGGAACAACCGCAATTAAAAAGCCAATTATGCAATACAAAACATATTGTTTTGATAATTCTTTTAGCAGAACATTGGTGTCTGCGCCTAATGTTTTTCGAATCGCAATTTCTTTCATTCTGCGCTGAATCGAGTAGGAAGCCAAAGCGAACAATCCAAACAAAGCAATAATAATTACAACAACGTTTAACAAAGAAAAAAGATTCTTTTGCTTGACATACGATTCATAACTTCGAGCATATTCCTTATCTACAAAATCATATTGAAACGGATATTCGGTATCAACTTTTGTCTTCCAAAATTTTTCGATTTCAGCAATAGAATTTTGAATTTGATCTGCTTTTAATTTGACATAAACGCGATTCATTTCATTGGCCATATCCAAAGATTTTATGTGGTAAAAAGTAATGGGCGGAACATCAACTTCTGGGCTTAACAGATTAAAATCTTTTACTACTCCGATAATTGTCATTTTTTGATTTCCAATTTTAATCTCTTTTCCAATTGGGTCTTTAACCTGCATTAAACTCAATGATTTTTCATTGATTAAAACTGAATTAATAGTATCTGAAGCTATATTCGGACTAAGATTTCGACCTTTTATCACTTTTATATTGAGCAGATTGAGCATGTCATAATCAAGTCCGATAGCTTTTTGTTTGAAAAGCACATCTCGATACCAAATTGGCCATTGCGAATCATCAGCTCCATCAAAAGAAAGAAGACCAGTTGAAACATTCTCGACACCTTTTATCTTTTGCAATTCCTGTTTTATCGTATTGTATCTTTCGAAAATGTTCTTTCCAGCATTTTCTCCCTGATAATAGGAAGAAGGTAGATTTAACGAAATTGCCATAACCTGATCGCCTTTAAAACCAAGATCTTTATTGTTTAAATATTTAATTTGCTGATAGACAATTACAGAGCCAATAATAAAAAACGAAGCAATCGAAAATTGCAGAATCAGCATTCCGTTTCTTATCCAAACACCGCTTTTGCTTCGATCATAATTGCCTCTCAAAACTTTTAGAGTCCCAAAATTAGCGACATATAACGCGGGAAATATCCCAGCAAATAAAATGGTTGTGATAAAAACGAATATTAATTGAAGATAAAAATGGCTTTCGACTATTTTTAAATCTTTCTCCAAAAAAGAATTATAGTAAGGAAGTGCAATTTCGACAATCATTAAGGCTAATAAAACGGAAAACGCAGTCATTAAAATGGTTTCAAATATGAATTGTAAAACAATATTCTTTTTTGAAGCGCCCAATACTTTACGAACTCCAACTTCTTTAGCTCTTTTTATCGAATTGGCTGTTGCCAAATTGATGTAATTGACAATGGACAGAATCAGAATCAAGACCGATAGACAAGCCATAATAACCAAAAACTGATAATTTCCTCTTCCTTCAGGATAGCCATCAGTTACAGAATGCAATCTGGCAGACGAAAGCGGTTCCATAACAACTTTGAAACTTCCCATTTTTTTGATCATTTCAGCAGGTGTAAAACCAGCTTGTTGAGCAGCTCTCACAATAATCTCGTCGTAAAAGACCTGATCTAGCATTTTTCGGGTCGATTCTACTTTTGATGGATCTTTTAGTTTTACTAATACTTTTAAAACAAAAAGGCCAGGATTTTTAGCAGGATCTACTAAATCTTTCATTCGATTTATCACGATATTTGGCGCAATAGATGAATTTCCAGGAATGCGGTATACACCTTGAATAGTAAAGGTAGACTCTAAACATTTGATTTGTTTTCCCACAGGATTTTTATTCCCAAAAAAGCGTTCTGCAAGCTTTTCTGAAATAGCAATACTGTTTTCGTCTTTTATAGCCGATTTGGCATCCCCATAGATAAATTCAAACGGAAAAAGAGAAAAGAAATCTTTTTCGGCATTGATGATTTTATCTACAAATTCCTTTTGTCCTTTGTAAATCACTTTGTCTTTCTGATACCATTCGTCTGCGTAAACAACAGTTTCTACATTAGGATCATTTTGTAAGTGAGGCTTAAGGCGTACAGGATTATTTGCAGTTACAGGCATATCGCTTAATTGCGCCAATACCTGATAAACATTGTCTTTCTCAGGATTCCAAGAATTGTAATTGTGTTCGTCATTCCAATAAAGAAGTGCGAAAATCAAACCTGAAATTCCAATTGATAATCCGAGAATATTGAGAGCAGTAAATAGTTTACTGTTTTTTATTTGATATATAAAAGTGTTAATCCAGTTTTTTAGCATATTATTCGTATTTTAAATAGCGTAAAACATCAATTTTGGTTACTTGGTACGCTTTTGTCAATACGATAGTAAGTGTCAAAAACAAGAGAAAGAAAAGTGCAAATACAAAAGGCAAAACGGGAATATCAATTCTGAACGCAAAATTTTCAAGCCATTTCTGCAATAAAAAATAAGCAGGAATAATTCCGATTAAGAATCCGATTAAACAGAAAATGACATATTGTTTGGATAATTCTTTCAGTAAAATATTGGTTTCCGCACCCAGCGTTTTTCTAATAGCAATTTCTTTTGACCGTCTTTCCATAGAAAACGAGGCGAGAGCAAACAATCCGAAAACAGCAATCAGAATTACTATGATATTAAGTAAGGCAAATAAGTTTCGCTGATTTTCATATTTCTTAAAATTTCGCGCATAATTTTTATCTACAAAATTATATTCAAACGGATATTCAGCATCTACTTTGTCGGCCCATAATTTGTTGAGACTGCTGATAGTTTGCGACATATCATTAGGAGAAACCTTTACAAAAATATGTCTGATATCATCTTGCACGCCATTAATTTTAGTAACATAAAAGAAAACCATAGGCGAAATTCGGCTTTCAAACCCAAAATAATTGAAGTTATTCACGACGCCCACAATTTTCATTTTTTCATCTCGCCATATAATTATTTTGTTTAAAGGATCTTTTTCGCCCATCAATTTTGCCGTTTCTTCATTTATTAAAACCGATGAAATAGTGTCTGAAGAAAAGGCAGGATTCAATTTTCGCCCTTTTAAAAGTTTAATGTCCAGCATATCCAGGATATTATAATCCATTGCCATTTCTTGTATTAAAAAAGGTTTTAGATTTTTGTAATTAATGCTTGACCATGAGTTTTCTTGTGACCCCATTGCAAATAAAGCTGTAGAAACGCCTTCTACACCTTTTATTTGCTCTATTTGTGGTTTTATGGCTTTGTATCGCTCAAATTGAGTTCTTTCTTTTTTGGCCTTAAAAGTGATGTCCAAAACTTGTGCGCCTCTAAAGCCCAGGTCTTTCTCGGCCATAAAATTTACCTGTTTGTAAACGATAAAAGATCCGATGATAAAAAAAACGGCTATAGCAAATTGTAATACCAGCATTCCGTTGCGAAGCCAAATTCCTCTTTTACTGCGCGAAAAATTGCCTTTTAAAACTTTCAATATTTCAAAATTAGAAACATAAATAGCAGGTAAAACACCAGCAACTAGAATAACCACCAGCATAATTAATAGTAGCTGAATGTAAAACTGCGCTCCAATAAGACGAAGATCTTTCTCTAAAAAGGCGTTGTAGTACGGCAATAATACTTCGACAAAAACTAAAGCCAATAAGACAGAAAAAAGAGCAAGGAGTGCCGTTTCAAAAACAAACTGCGCTATAATCTGCGATTTTCCTGCGCCAGAAATTTTTCTTACTCCAATTTCTTTCGCTCTTTTGATTGCATTGGCAGTAGCCAGATTAATATAATTTACAATAGAAAGAACAAGAATTAGTATAGACAAACCCATAAAAATAAGTAGATATTGTAAATTCCCATTTTGCTCAGCAAATGGTTGGCTTCCTTCGTACAATTTTGCTTTTGGCAATGGCAACAAACTTGATTTCACTGGTTCACCATATTTTTTTATAAACTCATTGGGCGTTAAACCTTCTTGTTTAGCATATACTTTGGTGCAGTTTTCAAAAAAAATAGTATTAAGCGTTTTTTCAATTGTTGGAGTCGCATTTGGATTTTTTATTTTTAAAACCAATCCATAATGATATGTCCATTCGTCTTTTGTGCGTTTTAAATCATTTTCGATTAAAGTGGTAATAGCCTGAGGCATTACAGAAGATTTTTCGTTAAGTCTGTAAACGCCGCGTACAGTAAACACCTTGCTGTCGTAATGTACCAATTTTCCCATAGGATTTTCTGTTCCGAACAAACGCTCTGCCGTTTCTTCAGACAAGGCGATACTGTTTAAATCCTGAATGGCCGCTTTAGCATTTCCATGAACAAATTCATAGGGAAAGAAAGAGAAAAAGTTACTTTGAGCAGTAAAAATTTTAGTCAAAACTTCTTTTTTTCCTTTATATGAAATAACGTCTTTGTCGTATTGCGCATAGAAATAACAATAACTTTCTACGTCTGAAGACACAGCTTTAATTAGCGGGCCCATAGTTGCTGGGTTCGTAGTCCAGACATTATTGTTTCCGATGTCATTTAGCACCGAATAGATTCTATCTTTTTCAGGATTCCATTGGTCATAAGAATGTTCGTCGTTCCAAAAAAGAATAGCAAAAATGAGCGTTGCCATCCCGATCGATAATCCTAGAACATTTAAGGCTGTAAAAAGCTTGTTATTTTTGATGTGATAAACAAAAATATTGGTCCAATTTTTAAGCATGACTCTAGTTTTTAGCAGTTACCAAAACATCTACATTTCTATGATTTACTTTTTCAGACAGAATAGCACCGTCTTTCATAAAAATGGTTTTTTGAGAAAAAGACGCATCATAATCGGAGTGCGTTACCATCAGGATCGTCGATCCGCTGGCATGAAGATCGGTTAGTAATTCCATTACTTCATTACCATTTTTGCTGTCCAGATTTCCTGTTGGCTCATCGGCCAAAATAATTTTCGGATTATTGATTAAAGCTCTTGCTACGGCCACACGCTGCTGCTGTCCACCCGAAAGCTGCTGGGGAAAATGTTTCAATCGATGCGCAATTCCTAAAATTTTAGCCATTTCGTTTACACGAGATTTTCTTTCGGCAGAAGGAACATTGTTGTAAATCAAAGGCAGTTCGATATTATCAAAAACGGATAATTCATCAATTAAATTGAAATTCTGGAAGATGAATCCGATGTTTTCTTTTCTAGCTTGCGATTTTTGTTTCTCTTTCAAACCAACCATTTCTTGGCCAAGAAGCTCGTAACTTCCGCTCGAAGCACTATCCAGAAGTCCGATAATGTTTAACAAAGTTGATTTTCCGCTTCCTGATGGTCCCATAATAGAAACAAAATCGCCTTGATTGATAGTTAGTGAAATTTCGCTTAAGGCGCTGGTTTCTAATTCCTCAGTTCTAAATACTTTTGAAAGTTTTGTAATGGTAATCATAATTGACTGTTTTAATTTTTGATTGATTTTCTTTTAAAATTTTTATGCCTTCGGAAAATGCAAGAAACAAGTCTGAAAATTAAGATAAATTATTTTCAATTATTGTTATTTATTTTTGTTATTTGTACTTCCGAAAGCTGTTAATTATTAATGATTTACAAGTTTTAATGTGATTTTCGTGCCAATAAATTAAACCTTCTAAACGCCTTGTTTTTAAGGGTTTGTTTTTCGAAATAAAATTGAACTGTCCATTAATGGACACCTTTCGTCCAAAACTGAACAATAATGAAAAAGACCAACGCCTCTATTTTAATCATCGACGATCAGGAAGACATTCTTTTTGCATCAAAAGTCTATCTGAAAAAGTATTTTGAAAACATTTATACGCTCAATAATCCGAAAAATATTGTCGAATTATTGTCTAAAAATACCATCGATGTCGTTTTGTTAGACATGAATTATAGACTGGGTTTTGAAGATGGGAGAGAAGGTTTATATCTGTTGAAAGAAATAAAAACGCTTTCGCCAAAAACGGTTGTGATTCTAATGACCGCTTTTGGAAAAGTAGAAACCGCTGTCGAAGGCTTAAAATCGGGTGCTTTTGATTATATATTAAAACCTTGGGAAAATAAGAAATTGCTAGAATCGGTAAAGCAAGCGGTTGATAAAGCGCGAAAAGAGCAGAAGAAAAATAAGGAAGTTGAAATAAAAGATGAATTCTTTATTGGCAATTCTGAAATTATAAAAAAGGCTTATTCTCTAGCCGATAAAGTAGCAAAAACAGACGCCAATGTTTTGATTTTGGGCGAAAATGGAACTGGAAAATTTGTTCTCGCACATCATATTCATACACAATCGGAAAGGAAAAATCAGCCGTTTATTGCGGTTGATTTGGGTTCTTTAAACTCAAATATTTTTGAAAGTGAATTGTTTGGTTACGCCAAAGGGGCTTTCACTGATGCCAAAACCGATACAGCCGGACGTTTTGAAATGGCACAAAACGGGACTATTTTCTTAGACGAAATAGGAAATGTACCGCTTCATTTGCAATCGAAACTGCTTCAAGTTATTCAAACCAAAACGTTGACACGATTGGGAGAAACGAAAGTAAGACCTTTGAATGTGCGCATTATTACGGCAACCAATTTGAATCTTAAACTAGAGGTTGCAGATAAAAACTTCCGCGAAGACTTGTATTATCGCATAAATACGATGGAAATTATTTTGCCTCCGCTAAGGGAAAGACATGGAGATAAAATTCCGCTTGCCGAATATCTTTTAGATAAAATGATTGAAAAATACGGCCGAGAGGAAATCACTTTCGATAAAAAAGTTTTAGAACAAATCGAAAAACATGCTTGGAACGGAAACATCCGAGAGATGGAAAATAAGATTGAACGCGCCGTTATTCTTTGCGAAAACAACACGATCACCGTTTCTGATTTGGATTTGGAAATCATAACGCCTTATGACGAAAACGCAGATGATATTCAGCTTTCTTCTGTCGAAAAAGCTGCGGTTGAAAAAGCACTTCTAAAAAACAATAATAATATTAGCAAAACTGCCGAAGAACTGGGTTTATCAAGAGGCGCGCTGTACAGACGTTTAGAGAAATTTAATATCAATATCGGCTAACTATGTTGAGGACTTTACAAACTTATAAACTTCTTTTCCTACGGTTAATTTTTATCGTTGTCGGGATTGAATTGTCGCTTTATTTCTTCCGAATTGGTTTGTTTTTCACTGGGATATTTGGACTGTGTATGGTTTTTCTGCTGGCGCGCGAAATGTATTTTTATGTTCGAAATCTGGTTTTGGTTTACAATAAAACCATTTCTTCGATTTTGCAGGATGATTTTAGTTCCGATTTTTCGAAACATAAATTTAATAGCACCTACAATGATTTGTTCACTTTGTACGAAACAATGAAAAGTAAACAAAATGAGCAGGTTACGAGAGATATTATTTACCGTTCGATTTTAAACAATATCGAATCGGGCGTTATTATTTTGCAGAAACAGGAAGCCGATTGGAGTATTTTTTTAATGAATGATTATTTTTCGAGTCATTTTAATGTTTCGAAAGTTTCGAAATGGAAATACCTAAAAAATCAATTGCCGGCTTTATGCGAAATTATTGAAGAAGATGATTTTCATGAAATAAAAACCTCAATCGAAATTAGTATTGATGAACAGAGCAAACAGACTTTTGTTTTACAAGCTTCGCGAACCGAGATTTTTGGACAGGATTATTTTATTGTTCTGTTAGATTCGATTCAGAATGTCGTAGAGAAAAAAGAGAAAGACGCATGGATTAATTTGATGAAAGTGATTTCGCATGAGTTGCTGAATTCCATAACGCCAATTCGTTCCATCTGCCAGAATCTGGAAGATTTAGTAGAACAAGATTCGCTTTCGACAGAAGATTTAGAAGATATCAAACACAGTGTGCAAACCATGCTGAGACGAAGCGATCATTTGCAGAAATTTGTCGAAGGCTATCGAAAATTGGCAATGCTTCCGTCTCCTAAAAAAGAAAAAGCAGATCTACAGCAACTCATTGAAAACGGTATTCAAATTATGAGTCCGCTGTTTAAGAAAAATAATATAGAAGTAAGCAATACGGTTGCTCAAAATTATTGGATAAATGTTGACTCGCAGCAGACAGAACAAGTGCTTATTAATTTATTGACGAATTCGATATATGCGGTAGAAAACAATGCTTTAAAGCAAATTTCGATTTCGGCGGAAGCCAAAAACAATCGCATTTTTATTCGAATTACAGACAACGGAAAAGGAATTGAAAAAGAAATTGAAGACAAAATTTTCCTTCCTTTTTTCACCACGCGAACAGAAGGCGCGGGAATTGGACTGACTTTATCTAAAAATATCATAGAAGCGCACGGCGGATATATTTCGCATAAAAATGAAAATGGAAAAACAACTTTTGAGATTTGTTTGATTGAGGATTGATAGAAATTCTATTAATAAAACGTTTTTATAGACAGCTATTATTTTTTTTTTAAATTTGTGAAGAGGAGCTGCCAAATAGACTCTCCTAAAATAACGATATTACAACCATGAGTACAGATTCAACTTCTACAATAGCTTCTACTTTTCTTCAAGATTTAAAAACACAAACGGCTGATTCTCATAAGAAATTAGAAGAACTTCCAGTATCTAAATCGATTATGTCGCCAGAGATGAAGATCGAAGATTACACTTATTATTTGAGTTTAATGCACGATGTTCACAACGATACGGAAGGACTTATTTTTCCTTTCTTTTCTAACCGTTTAGAAGATTTAGAGCAACGAAGAAAGAAACATCTTATAGAAGAAGATCTTATTTTTCTGAATGCACAAAAAACGAATTCTGAGAAAGTTTTTCAAAAAGAAATAACTTCAGTGCCTTTTGCTTTAGGCGTTTTATATGTGGTTGAAGGTTCTACGCTAGGCGGAAGATTTATTTTAAAGAATGTATCTAAATTTCCTGAATTGTCTGGAGAACAAGGAGTTTCTTATTTTAATGGCTATGGCGACAAAACGGGAAGCTTCTGGAAATCTTTCTTGAGTTTCTTGGCAGATTATGAGCAAGAACACAATTGTGGAGAAGAAATTATCGAAGGAGCAATTTTTGCATTTGACAGCATTTATAATCATTTTGCAGCGAAGTAATACAATGAAGATTAAAGATATAGTTAACAGGGATCTTGTTACTTTAGACAATTGTGAAAACGAGCCCATACATATACCTGGAAAAATTCAGCCTCATGGCTTTTTGTTGGGAATTACCTCAGGATGGATTATTGATTTTTGTACAGAAAATATTTCCTCCTTTTTTGATTTGGTTCACACGCAGGTTTTAGGCAAACCTTTTGCAACCATTTTTAGTACAACTTGTCAGGAAGAAATCTCAGACTATATCAATGGCGATGAAATAAAAGATGCTTTTCCTCTTGAAATAGATTTGCTCGGTAAGCTATTTCAAATCAACATACATAAAAGCGGCGAAACGTACATTTTAGAAGCCGAAGCTCTTTTTCCCGATAAAGAAAAACTCGCCGATGTGTACAAACAGACGATTCAGTTTGTTAGCCAAATGAACAAAACTGAATCGCTAAAAGAGCTGTGCGCACTTGTAGCACAGGGAACACGTGAAATAACGGGTTATGACCGTGTAATGATTTATCGTTTTGACGAACAATATAACGGAGAAGTTTTTGCAGAAGATTGCAGAGAAGATTTAGAGCCGTTTTTAGGACTTCATTATCCACATACCGATATTCCGGCGCAGGCCAGAGAATTATATATCAAAAACGAGCTTAGGCTTATTGTAGATATCAATTATGAGCCAGTACCGATTTTTACTGTAGATGATAAAGAAGGGAAAAATTTAGATTTAAGTCTTTCAATCCTTAGAAGTACGTCACCAATTCATGTGGAGTATTTAAAAAATATGGGCGTTGGTGCCACACTTACAATCTCGCTAATCCATCACGGAAAATTGTGGGGATTGATAGCCTGTCATCATTATTCTGAAAAAAATATTTCGCCAGAAATTCGATTAGCCGCAAAATTGCAGGGTCAGTTTATCACTTCTCAAATTGATATCAGACAATCGAATGATGAGAATGTTAGTGCCCAAAAAACAATTCTGGCACTGGAACATATAACGGCAAAAGATTTTGAAATTTCGCAACAGGCATTAGAAAGTATTGTTAAAGTACCCCAACTACTGGAGCTATGTAATGCAGCGGGTGTATCTATTGTTTCCAGAGAGAAAATTTATAAAAATGGGTTAGTGCCTTCAGATGATCAGATTATCAATTTGTTAGATGAGATTCAGGCTCTTAATAATGAGACTTTTTCTACCAATAAACTCATTGATTTTTTTCCTGAAATAGCTAATAATTCGTCGGTTGCAGGGATAATTTATCATTCTGTTGGAAATAATGATCATATTATCTGGTACAGACCCGAAACCATTTCAGAAATTAATTGGGGAGGCGATCCTGAAAAAAGTATTATTAAAGATGCTAACGGACTTCATCCAAGAAATTCTTTTGACATCTGGAAACAGATTGTAAAAAATCAAAGCAGTCCGTGGAAACCGTACGAAATTAATGCTGCGGTTCAATATGCCCATACTTTACACAATCAGCTTATTTTGATTATGTTGAGTGAAGAAGAGGAAAAATACCGCAACCAGAGTGAAATATTGAAAGAAACAAATTCTGAACTCGAAAACATTAACTGGATTAGTACGCACGATTTGCAGGAACCATTGCGTAAAATACAGCTGATTACTTCAAAAATGCTGACAGAACTGGATGTGATTTCTACAGAATCAATTTCGAATTCTTTGCAGCGCGTTTCTAAATCTGCGAGCAGAATGAGCGGTTTATTAGAAGATATTTTAAAATATACGCGCATAAAAAATACGAGAGACACATTGCAGCCAGTAGATTTAAATAAAATCTTGAAATCTACTGTTAAAGAGATGCATGAAAATATTTCTGAGAGCAATGTCTTAATTGAGCATGAAAACCTTCCGGAAGTTCATGCTATTGGTTTTTTAATGCGTCAGCTTTTTATTAACATTCTGCAGAATTCCATAAAATATGCTTCTGCAGAAAGACAGTTAAAAATTCAAATTACAGCTTCTCAAGAACCAGTTATAATACACGATAGATATAAAGTGTATTGCCACTGGGTTTGTTTTTCTGATAACGGAATCGGTTTTGAACAGCAATATGCAGAATCTATTTTTAAAGTTTTTACCAGACTTCACACACAGGAGCATTACACTGGTTCAGGTATTGGTTTGGCACTTTGCAAAAAAATTATGCAGACTATTGGAGGAGATATTCGCGCAGAAGGAAAACCAGATCAAGGTACCAATATCATAATTTATTTTCCTTGCGATTCTGAGGATACACTTTTGCCAATTTAAAATAGAAAATAGAGAATAGAGAATAGAGAATAGATTTTTTAAACACATAGAAACATAGATTTTTTCTCTCTCAGAAAGGAAATTGAAAGAAACTAGTTTCTAACACATAGCTGTAGTTGGCGATACGTTAGAACTTTGTCAAAGTTTCAAACTTTGACAAAGTTTACACATGCCGTATAGAACATAGCCCAAAGTTTTAACTTTGGGAGACTTTAGTAGGTCCAGTAAACTATGTTTTATGTGTTTAAAAAAATCAGCATCTACACAAATCAATTTTTCTACTCAACAGTTTTAATCTTTCGGCTTTTAAAATTCACTTCTGAAATAATAGTTGCCGAAAAAATCAAAGTTCCGCCCAAAAGCAAACGCCACGAAAGATTTTCTCCCAAGATAAAGAAAGCCCCAATTGCACCAAAAACAGGCTCAAACAAATAGATAACCGCCACGCGCTCTGCTGATAAATAACGCTGCGAAATATTGGAAACCGTATACATAAAAGCCGTAGAAAACAAAGCGCAGTAAACGGCACCAAGCCAAAAAGTATCGTTTTTAGGAAACCAAACAGCTTGCGAATCGGTGAGTGCGATACAAAAAGTAAACAACGCACAAAACGCAAACATAGGAACAATAGAATATAAAAGATTTTTGGCAGCCGAATGTTTTTCGACCGAAATCAGATAAACGGCAAAAGCAAACGCACCCGAAATGGTAAACAAATCACCAATGTTTATGGTAAATTTATCTGTTATGGCAATAATGAATAATCCTGTTAAAGCAGTCAGAGCAGCAATCCATATTTTTAAAGGCGTATTGGTTCTGTAAACCGCTAATTTCAGCATCGGAATAATAATTACGGTAAGTCCGGCGATGAAAGAACATTGTGAAGCATCAGTGTATTTGAGTGCCGTAGTCTGCAGTTGAATTCCTAAAAACATTGGAACTGCAAGCACAAATCCTGTTTTAATTGCTTCTCTATTGATGTTTTTAACGTATTTCCAGAAAACAATGCTCAATACAAATACAGCTAAAAGGAAACGATAAAATAAAAAAATATTGAGCGAATAGTGGCCAATAGCCATTTTGGTAACCGAGTATGAAACTCCCCAGAATGCTGTGCCGAGAATTAGTAAAAACAATAAAAGCCGTTTTCTTTCCATTTTGAAATTATATTAAAGCAATGCTTTTTTCATCATTAAATCGGTTTGCTCGTCGTCGCCTAATCTAAAAATATGCGTGTCAAATTGCACAAAACCATTTTTAGTATAGAAACTTACCGCTCTAAAATTCTTTTCCCAAACGCCCAGCCACATGTAAGTAGCCTTAATTTCTTCAGCGATTTTTTCTGCTTGTGCATACAAAGGTTGCGCGACTTTTTTGCCGTGAAATTCTTTGGCTACATAAATGCGTTCAATTTCTAAGGCGTTTAGATCTTCTTTTTCTGTTTGCGCATTTCCGGTATTCAATTTCAAATAACCGACTACTTTTTCGTCTAAAATAGCAAGATAAAAGTAGGAAGATGTATTCTCCAATTCAGCAGTTAGTTTTGCTGTAGCGAAGCTTTCGTCCAAATATTTATTCATGTTTTCTTCACTGTTTACATCAGCAAAGGTTTCAGCAAAAGTTTGTCTGCCAATCGATTGCAGTTTTAAAACGTCATCAATTGTTGCTTTGGTTATTTTTAAAGTATTCATCGTTTTATTTTTAGTTACGAAACCTGACAGGTTTTTAAAACCTGTCAAGTTTAATAGATTGCTATGTTTTTTAAAATAAGTGAAATGCCTTTCAGCATCTTCAATATCCTATGATTCTATGTGTTAAAACAATTAAGTTTTAATGCATTAAAAGCTATTTTTTATTCTCAATAAATGCGTAAATTGCATCAATGGATTTACAGCAGATAAAATATTTTTTGGCGTTGTCGCGCGAACTTCATTTTTGGAATACTGCCGGAAAAATGAATATTACACAATCAGCACTCAGCCGTCAGATTCAGTCTTTGGAGAATCAGCTTGGTGTGCAACTTTTTGAACGCAATAAACGCAATGTCAAACTTACGGCAGCGGGTCAATTCTTAAAAGAAAAATGGGAGGTAGAATTGAGTAAATTAGAATTTATTCATCAATCTGCCCGCCAGATTCAGTTAGGGGAGAGCGGTACCATTACCATTTCTCATCCTGATTCGATTTCGGCTTCGCTTATGCCTGATATTATATCTCGTATTTCTGATGCTTTTCCAAAACTTAAAATCAAATTGGTTCAAGTGCTTTACGAAAACCAGCAGGATTTCCTTCGCAATTATAAAATAGATCTGGCTATAACCAGAGATATTAATAATGCTAAAGATATTCAATCTCAAAAAATCTATACCGATCATTTGGCCATTGTGGTTCCAGAAAATCATCCGTATCAAACTCCAGAAGATCTGACGAAAGAAACGCTTGGCTCTCAAAAGTTTATCTTGCCAACAAACGATGAAGGAAGCAGTTACAGCGATCTCATCAGAAGATTGTTCCATTCTCTAGAAAATGCTCCAGAAGTATATCTTCACTCTGAATTTGGTTCTTCTATTATTGCTTTGGTTCGAAAAGGGCTCGGAATAGCGATTTTACCCGATTCTTATCTTTTTCATGAAATCCCCGGAATCCGATTTATCAAATTGCCTTTGGAAACCGATTTGTACATTAATTGGAGAACCGAAGATCATAATCCTGTATTGGCCAATGTTTTGAAACTGATTATTCCGTAAACTTATGCCCGCAGCATTTCGATATGCGGAATTCCGTCTTCATCGTAAACTTCGCCTTGTTCTGCAAATCCGAGCGATTGGTAAAACGAAGACAAATGATATTGCGCACTAATTCTAATTGGTGCTCTTCCAAACTTTTCTTCGCAGCCCGCAATAGAAGCTTCCATCAGTTTTTTGCCTAAACCTAGTCCGCGGTGCGTGCGCGCAATTACAACTCTTCCAATCGAAATTTCATCATATGAAATTCCAGCAGGAAGCAAACGTGTTACGCCTGCCAATTCATTATCGACGTAATATAATAAGTGAAAACTTTTCTGGTCTTTATTGTCTAAGTCAAGATAGGGACAGTTTTGTTCTACAACAAAAGCATCGCATCTTAAACGAAGCATATTGTATAATTCGTGATTGGTTAATTCGTCAAAAGATTTAATGGAATGGCTGAATGTCATGTTTTAATTTATGCTTTAATTTTTTTGACAAAGATAATGTCGAGAATAATGTGGTAAAATGCTATTTTTTTATCATGTGATGCTGAAAACGCATTAGTTTTTTAATTAGATAATTGGGGTAATTAGGAAATTAGATAATTGTGTAATTTGAAAATGGAAAATGGAAAATGGAAAATGGAAAATGGAAAATAGAAAATAGAAAATAGAAAATAGAAAATAGAAAATAGAAAATAGAAAATAGAAATGTAATTATACTCCAATTTTAAAACATAGCCCAAGGTTTCAACCTTGGGGACGTTACGATTATAAAATATCGTGGGTTAATATATTGTGTACCCAAGGTTGAAACCTTGGGCTATGTTCTATGTGAGGTGCGTAAACTTTGTCAAAGTTCGTCAATCTTTGTCGAATCGCGCGTGAGATTCCTCGTTCCTCGGAATGACAAGATTGGGATGTTGAGCGTGTATACCTATGTGTTAGAAACTAGTTTCTTTCAATTTCCTTTTTTTGGAGAGAATAATCTATGTTTCTATGTGTTTAAAAACAAAAAAAACTTTGTCAAAGTTCGAAACTTTGACAAAGTTGAATGTAACAATTTTAAAAGTTTCAAATTAAGTTGAGTAACGTGAAACTTGAAACCTGAAACAAAAATATATTTTTAGTGCGAAACCGCTTTTAGACCAACAATAGAACCAACTAGAGTCGCTAAGAAGAACAATCTCCAGAAAGCAGCAGGTTCTTTAAAAACAAAGATTCCGACCAATACAGTTCCGACCGCTCCAATTCCGGTCCAGACCGCGTAAGCAGTTCCAAGCGGAAGCGTTTCTGTAGCTTTCATTAACAACAGCATACTTACCGTTAATGAGATGAAGAAACCAATATACCAATAGTACATTTCGGTTCCTGTAGTTGCTTTTGCTTTTCCGAGACATGAGGCGAAGGCTACTTCAAACAAGCCTGCAATGATTAAAATAATCCAGTTCATATAGTTAAATTTTATGCTGCAAAGTTCTTTTATGGAAAGCAGAAATAATTTAACAAATGATAAAAAATGAAATTATTTTAACTCTGCACGTATTCTGCTTAAGCTGACTTGTGTAATTCCTAGATAAGAAGCAATATGTCCTAATTGAACTCTTTGGAGCAGTACAGGATGATCTTTCATTAATTCCAAATAACGTTCAGAGGCATTTTTGAATTGCTTAGAAATCAAACGTTCTTCGGTTTTAATCAATTCTTTTTCTGCAAATTTTCTTCCCCAATTCGCAATATGAACATCTTCGTTAAAGAGCTTTCTCAAGTTTTCCGTTTTGAGTTCGTACAATTCGCAATCTTCCAAAAGTTCAATATTTTCATATCCCGGCTGGTCTTCGACATAACTTTTCATCGAAATAATAGTTTCTCCTTCTTTTCCAAACCAGAAAGTTACTTCATTATCTCGCTCCACATACGCTCGCACTAATCCTTTTTTTATAAAATAAATATTCGATTCTATTTTGTTGGCTTTTAGTAAAATATGCCCTTTCGCGAAAGCAATTTCGGAGACATTATTTTGCAATGCCAATTTGGACTCTTCAGGAAGTGCGTGTATAAGATCAAGAATTTTGGAAATATCCATTTTCAGTTTTTTTAATAAAGATAATAGTTGTTAAGTGTAACCGAAAAAAATCGATAAAAAAACAATAGCTTTTCTGTTGAATGGCATAAAAATTAACGCAAAGTTCGCAAAGATATTTTTGTTCTGAGACTAATCCTAATCGATATTTTAAGTTCGCAAAGCTTTGTGCAGACAAAGCTTTGCGAACTTTTTCAATGTAAATGATTTAAAAAAAATTTGCGCACTTTGCGTAAAATCTTTTGCGCTCTTTGCGGTAAAATATATGTCTTTTCTAAGTGTTAAAAATAAGGGTACTATTATAAAAAAAAATCCCACTTCAATTAAGAAATGGGATATAAAACAGCCTCTGCGATGAGCTATTATAAACAGAAGCAATTTTTGACCAACATATAAACTAATTTATTCCTCCGCCTAAAGCTTTGTACAGCAATACTTGTGAGTTTGCATTTCGAAGCTGGATATCGACAAAGTCCAATTCGGCCTGCAATTTATTTTTTTGTGCATTAATGATTTCCAGATAATTGGCATAACCGCTCAAATACAGGTCGTTTGAGACGTTTACGGCAATTTCGAGATGGTCAATTTCATTCAATTTATATTTTAAAACATCTTCATATGCTTGATTTCTATGCAGTAAAGCACTTAACTCGTTGAAAGCTGTTGTAACGGTATTTTGATATTGTAGAAATGAAATTTCCTGTCTTCTATTCGAAACATAAAATTCCTGTTTGATCTGACCTTTGTTGAAAACTGGCGCTGTCAAACCGCCCAATAATTGCCAAGCGAAAGAACCCGCATCAAAGAAAGTACTGAACGAAAACGAATTAAAACCTGCATATCCGCCCAGATTTACAGTTGGAAAAAAGGCCGCACGAGCCGATTTTGCGTCAGCATTGCTTGCCAGTAATTCGAAATAAGCTTCAGATACATCTGGTCTTTTGTGAATGATAGAATCTACGCTTATTTTTTGGTTTAAAACCTCCAAATGTCCAGACAAGAAATCGCTGCTTCTGTCGATTTTTCCGCCGTATTCACCTAAAAGCGTCAATAAAGCTTTTTCGGTCTGATCGATGCTTAGTTTTAATTCTGAAGCTTCGGCGTGAATATTACTGTTTTGCGCATTAAATTGCTGTACAGCCAATTCAGTCGCTTTTCCAACCGATCTTTGCGCCGAAACAATATCAAGCGCTCTTTCTTGCGTTTTTAAGTTGTCATCATATATGGCAGCTTGTTTGTCTAAAGCAATCAATTTAAAATACAAATCGGCAACATCGCCTAAAAGACGCGTCTGTAATAAACGCATTCCTTGCTGAGAAGCAAAAAATCGCTGTTGTGCTGCTTTTTTACGATTGCTCAGTTTTCCCCAAATGTCAGCTTCCCAAGAAACTTTTGCTCCTAAAAATAGGTTTGGCGTAAGATCTTCGTTAATTCTTTGTTTTTCGGTAATATTCTGAGAAAAGTTAGTATCGTAGTTACCAACTCCATCCATTGTATATTTTCCATAATGCGTTCCAGAAGCATCTGCCACAAGATCTAAAGAGGGAAGAAGCGCCAGTTTAGCGACTTTTAAATGCGAATTGGCAATTAAAATTCGCTCCTGCATGATTAAATAATCAGGATTTTTAGCCACCGCTTTTTTAAGCAATTCGTCTAATTTCGGATCTTTAAAAAAGGTTCCTGTTTTTAACGGAATAAAAGGTGTCTCGCTTGAAGCTTCTTTAGTTTTTGTGTCAAAATTTTCAGGAAGCTTTGCTGCGTCTAGTTTGTTACTGACTTTTGGAGCAGAACAAGCAGTCAAAAGTAAAATTCCGGTTATTACAACGGCACTTTTGGTTGTCCTTATCACATCAGTATTTTTATATTGATTTAATATGTTTTTCATTTTTTCGATTTATTTTATTTCTCACTGTGCGTAATTTTTAACACATAGAAACATAGTTTTTTCTTTTTTGGAAAAGGGAATTGAAAGAAACTAGTTTCTAACACATAGCTTTGTGTACTTGATGTCAACTTTGTCAAAGTTTGAAACTTTGACAAAGTTTTTTACAACGATTAGCTATGTTTATTTAAACTAAGTGAAACGCCTTTCTGCGATTCGCATGTCTATGTTTCTATGTGTTTAAATAAAAGAATTAAGATTTACTCATTCGTTTTTCCAATTTCGCAAACAGTATGTAAAGTCCTGGAATAATCAAAAGACCAAATACAGTTCCGATTAGCATTCCGCCTGCAGCAGCTGTACCGATCGAACGGTTACCAATTGCACCCGCACCAGAAGCAATACACAGCGGAATCAAACCTGAAATAAAAGCAAATGAAGTCATCAAAATTGGGCGGAAACGAAGTCTTGCGCCTTCAATTGCGGCTTCGACGATATCGCGTCCGAGTTTGTTCTGCGCCATGGCAAATTCGACAATCAGAATGGCGTTCTTGGCGAGCAGACCAATCAGCATGACGAGTGCTACTTGGGCGTAAATATTATTGTCTAATCCAACCATTACAAGTGCAATGTAAGAGCCGAAAACTCCAACTGGAAGACTTAATAAAACTGGGAACGGAAGCAATAAACTTTCGTATTGCGCGGCCAATAATAAGTATACAAAAAGTATACACAGTCCAAAAATGTATATCGTTTGGTTACCCGAAAGAATCTCTTCACGCGTCATACCAGACCATTCCAATTCGAAACGGCTTGGCAATTTTTCTGCAGCAATCCTTTCCACTGCAGCAATCGCATCTCCAGAACTGTAACCTTCAGCAGGTTCACCATTAATCATAGCCGACATATACATGTTGTAACGCGTTAAAACCTCTGGACCGTACACTCTTTCTAATTTGATGAAAGTAGAAAACGGAACCATTTCGCCAGCTTCATTTTTCAAATACATATCCAAAATGCTTTCTGGATTTTGACGAAACTGCGGACTGGCCTGAACCATTACTTTATACATTTGAGAGAAACGAATAAAATTGGTTGCATAAAACGAACCTAACATCGTCTGTAAAGTACTCATGGCATTGTCTACCGAAATTCCTTTTTTCGCAGCCAAATCATAATCAATATGAATTAAATATTGCGGGAAAGTAGCGTCAAAACTCGAAAATGAGTTCTGAATTTCTGGCGAAGCATTTAATTCTTTAATAAATTCTTTCGTTACTTTATCGGTATTGGTAATGCTTCCTCCAGATTTATCCAGCAAACGAAGCTCAAAACCACTCGTGTTACCAAAACCAGGAACAGTTGGCGGTGCAAAAATCTCAATTTGTGCATCAGAAATATTTTTAGTTTTTTCTGTAAGCTCGGCCATAAAATCGGTAACCGAAATATCACGTTCGCTCCAGTCTTTCAAGTTGATCATTCCCATTCCGTACGAAGCTCCAGCGATTTCAGTTACAATGCTGTATCCTGCAAGTGTTGTAACGTTGTCAACACCTTTAATGCCTTGCGCAATTTTAGTTACTTCATCCAACGCTTTTTCAGTACGTTCTACCGTTGCTCCTTGCGGAGTAGTAACACTCACGTAAACCATTCCCTGATCTTCCGTCGGGATAAATCCTGAGGCTAAAAATCTAGTAGTTCCCCAAGTTAAGATGCAGAAAAGTACCAATAAACCAACGGTAACGGTATTTCGATCGGCAAATTTCACTAATACTTTAATGTATTTTGAAGTAATATTATCAAACCAATGGTTGAATCTGTTAAAGAAACGATCTAAAAGTGATTTTTTCTCTTTATTCGGATCGTGCGCTTTCAGCATAATAGCACAAAGAGCAGGAGTAAGCGTAAGTGCGTTAATACCCGAAATCACGATACTGATCGCCATTGTTAAGGAGAACTGTCGGTAGAAAACTCCAACAGGACCGCTCAAGAAAGCAACCGGGATAAACACCGCAGCCATTACAATCGTAATCGCAATAACGGCACCTGTAATTTCTTTCATCGCACTAATGGTCGCTTCCATAGGCGCCATGTGTTCTTCGGAGATTTTTACGTGAACGGCTTCGACCACGACAATCGCGTTATCGACTACAATTCCGATCGAAAGTACTAAGGCGAAAAGCGTTAATAAGTTGATCGAGAATCCCATCATCGACATAAACGTAAACGCACCAATAAGCGCGACAGGAACCGCTAATACAGGAATTAAAGTCGATCTCCAATCTTGAAGGAAAAGGAAAACGACAAATGCCACTAAAATAAAGGCTTCTACCAATGTTCTTAATACTTCGTGAATAGAAGCGTCTAGGAAACGAGAAACATCATACGCAATATTAAATTCCATTCCTGGAGGAAAAGAAGACCCTTTCAGTTCTGCCATTTTTTCTTTTACGCTCGCAATTACTTCAGAAGCGTTCGAACCTGGGCGCTGTTTCAACATGATTGAGGCAGAAGGTTTTCCGTCGGTTTTAGAAACCATTCCGTAACTCATGGCGCCAAATTCGATTTTCGAAATGTCTTTTAATCGTAAAATAGTTCCGTCTGAATTGGCTCTTAATGGAATTTCTTCGTATTGCTTCGGTTCGAAAAATTTTCCTCCGTACTTAATCACATATTGCAGCTGATTGTTCATTTGTCCTGAACCTTCACCCACTTTACCAGGTGCAGCAGAAATGTTTTGCTTTTGAAGCGAATTAATCACTTCATTTGCTGAAATATTATACGAAAGCATCTTTTCTGGATCTAGCCAGACACGCATCGAATACTCTTTTTGTCCCATGATTTCGGCACGTCCGACACCGTCTATACGTTTTAATTCCTGAAGGATATTAATATCCGTAAAGTTGAAGATAAACTGCTCATCCTGAGTTTTGTCGGTACTTGTAATATTCAAGTACATCAACATACTGTTTACCTCTTTTTCGGTGGTAACTCCGGCACGAATTACCTCTTCAGGAAGTTCGTCCAGAATTGTGGTAACCCTGTTCTGCACGTTTACGGCAGCCAGATCGGGATCGGTTCCTACTTCAAAGAAAACCTGAATTAAAGTCAAACCATCGTTGGAAGTTACGGTTGACATATACGTCATTCCCGGAACTCCATTTATGGCTCTTTCTAACGGAAGGGCGACAGCATTGGCCGAAACCTCTGCGTTTGCTCCTGTATATTTTGCTGTAACGGTTACAGACGGTGGTACAATATCTGGGAATTGGGTAATGGGAAGCTGAAACAACGCCAGCAATCCCAGAAGCACTATCATAACCGAGATGATTAATGACAATATTTTCCTTCTGATAAATAGCTCTATCATTTTAAATTTTTTAGATAAATAATTAAATAACTGTTTTACAAGTCGATAAACCTATATTTGTTTCATATTGATTTTATCGCCGTCTCTCAATGATTGTGTACCTTCTTGTACAATTAGGTCGTCGCTTTTTAGACCGTCATTTAAGATGTACACATCATCTAGAGTCGTTTCAATTGTAACATTCGTCATTTTAACTACTCCATCTTTGTTCACGCGGAAAACGTATTGTTTGTCCTGAATAGAAAAAACAGCTTTCTGCGGAATTAAAATTGCATTGGTTTTTGGCTCTGAAATAATCAGTTTTCCAGAAGTTCCGTGTTTGATAAACCCTTGCGGATTGTGAAATTTTGCTTTGTATTGAATAGAACCAGTCTGTCTGTCGATTTCTCCGTCAGCCGTTCTTAATTCTCCTTTTTGACCATAAACCATTCCGTTTGGCAACACCAGTTTAATATCGCCATGAGTGTTTAAGGTTTTGTCTTCCATCATCTGGAAATAGGTATTCTCTGGAATAGAGAAATAGGCGTACACATCATCCAGTTGAGAAACGGTTGTCAATAGAGAACCGTTTTCAACCAAACTTCCTTCTTTAAACGGAATTCTATCTACAGTTCCGTCAAATGGCGCGCGTATGGTCGTAAAACTAATTTGTTGGTTGATGGCTTTTCTTTCTGCGGCTGCGTGAGCTAATTTCGCGGAAGCGGCATCATTTTTTGCTTTAGACAATTCTAATTCTTTGTCTGCAATTACTTTTTTATTGAAAAGTGTTTGTGCCTGTTCTAGTTCGACAGTTGCAATTCTTAAATCGGCTTTAGCGCTTTTGTAAACCGCTTCGGCTTTCAGCAATTGAATCTGAAGTTCAACATCGCTTATTTTGAAAAGAAGTTGTCCTTTTTTTACTTTTTGTCCTTCGCTAACGTATACTTTGTCTAGTAAACCCGGAATACGAACGTGAATTTCTACATTGTTTTTAGCATGTACATCGGCAACAAATTTGCTCGAAACTATGGTGTCTTTTAAAGTTACCTTGTAAACAGGTACTGTTTTTATGTTGTTAGAATCTTTTTTTGATTTATCTCCGCACGAGACTAAAACGAATAAAGCCAAAGTGCATAAAAGAAATGGATTTTTATAAATGCTCATCATTAGGTGTATTTTTTGAATAAATAGATTTTCTCCCTTGCTAAGTGAATACAGGGAGTACGAATTTGGATTTAGAAAATAAATGGATTACTAATACTTGTTTTTGGAAAAAGTACCGCAATAAAAATGTTTTTATAGCAATAACTGCTCAATCGCATCAGCAAATGAGGTATTGTTTCTGAAATTAGAAATATAAAAACGACTAAATCCTGCAGCCTAGAAAAGCTGATACAAATGAAGATGAGGATGTCTTTCGATGTGGTATATTGAAGCTATACCATAAATTAAGCTCTTTTTATAAAGCTTGAAGTTGACTAAATTGCTAAAATACGGAGCCTTGATCGTACTTTGTTCTAAAGTAGTGGCTCTTGATTTGATTTTCTTTTTGAGTTTGTAATGAACTTCTAAATTTTTAGAAGAAGAAAATTCAGAAGAAAAAATCTGCGTATCGTCTGCTGTTACGCTATCTAAGGTAATACAGTTGCTCGTATGATAAATCGGATGATACGTTTCGGTGCCTCTAAAAAAGCAGAGCAGCGAAAGTAAAACGATATATATGAACTTTGTGGGTTTCATTTACGTACGGCTTATAAAATTTGTCCTTAGAAAAAGAGATTAATATTGTTTAAAGTGCGCCAAATATAGTAATTTGAAAAGTAAGGTTTCTTAAAATTATTTTAAAAACCATGAAAATTAAAAATTTGATAATAATTGAAGTTGGTTTTTACTGTTTTAATTTTTTACCGACTTTGTAATTAATAAGTTAGTATTGCTATCTTAGTAGAATAATTAAAAAACTACAAAATGGCAGACCAATTTCAAGAAGTAATAAAAAAAGCGTACAATGCTTTTAACGAAAGAAATATCGATAATTGTTTAGCTACGATGCAGGAAGATGTGCAATGGTCTAAAGCTTGGGAAGGCGGTTATATTGTCGGACATGACGAAATCAGACAATATTGGACAAGGCAATGGTCTGAAATAAACCCAAAAGTAGAGCCGGTTGGTTTTGACGAAAGAGAAAATGGCAGCCTTGAAGTTAAAGTGCACCAAAATGTAAAAGACTTGCAAGGCAATTTGATGTTTGACGGATTGGTAAAACACGTTTATACTTTTCAAGATAGCTTGATTAAAACCATGGATATTGAGTTGGTTGAGAATTAATTTCAAGAAAGAGCACCAAATTGATACGTATAATATTAGAAATAGTTTTTAGTTAAAGCCTTATCTTTGCGTTTTAAGAATACAAGGAAACGAACTTTGTTTCCTATAATAAAAGAATACTACGTGAATCACTTAAAGCTTTTCGGAACAAAAATACTGCTAATGCTATCTGTAATTAGTTATGGACAAAATCTAGACAAAATCATAAAAGAAAATATCGGAAAAAGAACAGATACTTTGGTTCAGTTACAAACAGACTCGCCTTATAATTATATGCCTGTAACAATTATTTCAGGAAAAGAAAAAGGGCCTGTTTTTACCATTGTTGCAGGAATACATGGTTATGAATATCCTCCAATCGCAGCGGTTCAAGAGTTAATCAAAGAAATTGATCCTAAAAAGTTAAAAGGAACTTTAATTGTAGTTCCGATTGCCAATGTAGGTTCATTTTATAAAAGAACACCATTTGTAAATCCGCTTGACGGGAAAAACTTGAATAATGCTTTTCCAGGTTCAGAAACAGGAACAATTACAGAACAGATTGCCAATTATATTACGAAAGAGATTATTCCGCAATCGGATATTTTTCTAGACATTCATGGCGGAGATGCCAACGAAGATTTGCTTCCATTTGTCTGTTATTACAACAACACAGCAGAAGAAAAGAAAACGCTTTTAAGTGCTAAACTTTCAGAGATTTCGGGAATCAATCATCTCGTTTCTTATCCGTACACGATTACCAAAACCGAACCTGCCAAATATGCTTTTAAACAAGCTTCTCAAAACGGAAAAACCGCTTTAAGCATCGAAGCTGGAAAATTAGGAAATGTGCAGACAGAATCGGTGCATTTAATTAAAAAAGCAGTTTATAATATGCTCAATTATATGGAAATGTACAACAACGGAACAGCTTCTGCAAAAAATCCGTCAGCGGTTTATTTAAACAATCAGGAATATGTAAAAGCAGAAATTGCTGGAATTTTTCATAGCACTTTAAAAAGCGGTGATTACATTAAAAAAGGCGATAAAATCGGTTTTGTTTCTAACGAATTTGGAAAGGTTTTAACTGAGATTAAATCTCCTGCAACGGGTATTATTTTGTATAAAATTGGTACGCCGCCTGTGAATATGGGGGAGACTGTTTTTTGTATTGGGTATTGAAAAGTTTTTCGATTTAGTCATTTTATAAAATATTATATAAACATCATTTTAAATATAAGCAATCAATAAAAGATGAAGCTAAAAATGACTTTTTGGAATCAAATGCATGCATTATTTGATTTAATACTTATATCATGTTTATATTTTGGTTTTTGGATTTTTAACTTAGAAGTTTTAAGTTCTAAATTCATCCTATATTTAGGATTACCTTTTCTTGTAATTTTTGCAGTGCCTGTAATTATTATCCATCTAAATTATTATTTCGTAAGTGCAAAAACAGTTTATGACATAAATGACCAATACTTTGTAGTAATTTATAAAAACAAGAGTGTAAAATATAATATTGCTGATATTGAAAAAGCTACTATTGTTATGACACCAAACAAATTAAGCGATAGTGCAGTTAGAAGTTTTCCTTTTGAAAACTATTATTACATAAAATTACAATTGATAGATGGTAAGGTTTTAATAATGACTAGTTTGCATTCTAGAAAAATAGACAAGATAGTAAAAGACCATTTCAAAGAAATTGAAATTGTAAAAATTAAAAACATTTTTCCTCTTGCCAAAAAAGTTGATTTAAGTCTTTTTAAGTAACTGTATTTGAAAAGTATATTTACCCCTCGCTGGCGCGAGCGTCCCGCTCGTTGTCTCGTCCTGAAATAAGTTGAAACTGTTTTAAAAACTCATTTGGATTTATTTTCTTGTCTTGTCCTAAAATAGGTTTACACAAAAGTGTAAAAATATGGAAAGATATTCAAAAACATCATCATCAAAATGGCAGTCTAAGTACAGTGAAGAATTCAAACGATTTGTTTGTAATGAT
>NZ_JBYNWZ010000019.1:0-44778 GCF_057799715.1 Flavobacterium sp. 38
TTATGGAAGAATTATTACGTAAAAAATCCTATCATTGTAAACCTATAATAGGACTAAAACTCAACTGTAAATCTATTTTAGGATTAAGTATAAATATGTAAACTTTTTTCAGGACGAGACATCTTTGAGTTCACGAGCGGGACGCTCGCGCTGGCGAGGTTTTATTTTTCGTTTGGTTCATTTAAATCGTTTAAAGTATTCTGATATTTTAATATCATTGTTGACGGTAAAATATTATCAAAAATGATTTTAATAAAAAAGCCATGTCCTAAAAACACTTCTTTTCCATCAATTTCCATTTTAATTCCTTTGTTTTTAAAGGAAAATATTTCTTTAGAGTTGTATTTCACACTTTCCAAATATTTATGCAATTCTTTAGATGTTGACCAAGAAGCTTTTATTCCTAAAGTATTGCAAAGTTCTATAAATTTATCAAAGTCAATACCTATGTAAATTTTAATTCTACCTAACACAATGTCTAAGATTTTATCGTCTAACATTGGTTTTAAAAATATTGGCTCGCATATGGTTACACCTCGACCGGTCATAAGATCTCTAAATGGATATGGGTCGCATAAACCTTTCATTGTTGCTTGCCCATATAACCTCCAATCGTTTTTATAAACCCCTAAATGAACAATTCCTTCAACGCAATCATAAGCCCAATCTTTTTCATTTAATCTTTTTATTAATTCATTTAGGGTATTATGATATGTTGATATTTTAAAATCATTTTCAACAATCCTAACAACTGCGTCTTTATATTTTGGATCTTCTCCTTTATTTTCTTGAATAATTTTTGCAGCTCTTTGTGTTTTAGCATTTTGAGTAACCATTCTTTTTAATTGCTTAACAAATTTTTCGTCAAATTTTTTGATAAGCTCTTCTTCTTTGAAATTTTCTTCTTTTAATTTTTCAGTTTTGATTACATCTAAAGCTTTAAAGTTTGTTTCTCCGGATTTTATCTCAGAAACTTTTATACCATCTTTATCAACAATTAAGCAATCGCCAAGTTGTATATTGTTGGTTATGTCAGCTATTAAGCAGAAGCTGTCGGGATTGGAATTAATGTTTTCGGAATGTTCAATTACGTAATCAAATGATTTATCAATTAAATCTTTGTCTCCTGTTTCGTGGGTATATAGCCTTCGATACAAATAGTGTTGACCATTTAATAACTGCCAAGCTATACTATCAGCTAAATTTCTATATATGTCTGATTGATAATCTAAAAGATTAATTTGTTCTGATAATTCTTGCTCTAATTTTTTATTACGTTCTCTTTTTGCTTGCTTCAAATTATCTTGAACTTCTTTTATTTTTACTTGTAATTCTTTAAGCTCAATCACTATTTTAGTTTGAGCAATTTTAAAACCTTCAAAACAAAGCCTGTTGAGTTTTTCGGCATCAAATTTTTCGGGAAGTTCTTGACCTTTAAACATCTTAAATACACCATATCTTGCGATGTAAAAAAAAATATCTTTTACTTTTTCTTCAAATTTTTTTAAATGTTCATTTGTTTCCATTGTTAATGTTTTTTGGGTCTTGTTTCTAACTTTCCTTACTAGCGTGAGCGTCTCGCTTACGAACGTTTCAATTGGTTTTTAAAATTCTTTGTTTTCAAAATCAGAAAGCTTTGCTATTTGTCATAATGTAATGCTATTATTTCAAGTAAAACTTTTTTATTTTCATCCTGAGGAAGTCTAAATACATAACTAAATGATGATTCTCCTTTTTCTCCATTTGAGCTAACAAAATATTCGTGATTTATAACTTCATCTTTAATTGTGCTTAATACGTTACTAAAGTCTTTGTTTGTAACAAATAAAATTAAAGCGGTTTTTGAATCGCGCCACGTTAAGTATCTATCGAATAATTGTGAAATTGCCTTTAAAAATTCTGAAGTACCGTGCCAAAATTTGCATTCCGCAACAAATAAATTACTGCCGTCATTAGCATATTTAAGTATAATATCTGTTTTTCCTCCACGATTAAAGGTTTCTCCTGTAGCAGTTGTTCCATCATATCTAGTTTCTAAAAACATTAAGATTTGATCTCTTAAAGCTTCTTCATCTTTATTTTGATATGTTGAAGGTTTTTTCTCCATGCTTTTACCTACATCGTAAATTACTTTCAGAATATCGTTATACATATTCATTGACACAGTTGGTTCGCTGGAAAACTCTTTGTTTTTGGATACTTTAGGTTGTGGAATATCTTTCTTAGTAATTGTTGGAATTGTAAAAACTGATGCAGTATCTTTATTAACGTTAACATTTATAGCTGCAAAAAAATCATTTTCCTGTTGGAATTTATTTTTTTCAATTTGAAATGTTCGTTTCACGGCACTTTCAAAACTATCACTTATAGATTGTACATTATTATTAATTCTCTCTAAGTTATTAAAAGCATAAGAATATGCTTCTGACTTTACTCTATTAAATTCTCTAGCATCTTGTTGATAAATTGAAATTGAAAATGAAACGCTATTATTTTTTACATGTATATCATAGCTGGAAGTAGTTCTAGGATTTGGTTGGACAAAAAATAATTCTTCGCTTCCTGAAAATTCATAGCTCACAGTAAAGTAATATACTTCAGCATCAAAATAATATCCCCAAGGATCGCTTCTTTGTTCTATTTTTTTTTTAGGTTCTGAAATGGATTCAGTTTCCAAATAGATATGTAATGGTTCAACTTTATATTTTTCAACTAAATATTCAATAAATTCATCCTCATCGATTTTAAGGATATAATCTTTTCCTTTGGATAATATTTCTTCCCTTATTTTGCCAAAATGTTGTGCTGGAAAATCCAACCAAGAAATACCTGAAAATGATTTCATTCTATTTAAGTTTAAATTTGATAAGATGTTGGTAATTAGTGTTTTGTTTTTTCAAATATATGTGTTTTTCATTGCTAATTTTTACGGATTTCCGTAGCAACAAAAAAAGCGAGTAAAAAATTACTCGCTTTAATCATTATTATATGTTTCTTACCCCAAGAAACTCTTCAACTCCTCATAAGTCCCAATCTTCACACTAACTTTCTCTTCATTAATAACACTCTCAATCTGAGTTGGAATCGGTAGTGTAATTCCTAGCGCCGGTTCAACCACATCTAAGAATTTAATTGGGTGAGCGGTTTCTAAGAAAATACCAATTGCGCTAGGAAGTCTTTCAAGTTCTTTTTTGAGACCTAAATAACCAACAGCGCCATGAGGTTCTGCGATGTAACCGTCGGTTTTGTAAATTTTCTTCATCGCTTCCAGAGTTTGTTCGTCTGTGTAGCTGTAAGAAGAAAAATCTTTTTCGAAAGCTTTTAAATCATTATTGTACAATTCCTGAATTCTAATAAAGTTACTTGGGTTTCCAACGTCCATGGCGTTAGAAATTGTTGCTTTAGACGGTTTCGGGTCGTATTTTCCGTTTTCTAAGAATCTTGGCACCGTGTCGTTTACGTTTGTCGAAGCTACAAAATGCTCAATTGGCAAACCTAATTTCTTTGCCATAATTCCAGCACAAATATTCCCGAAGTTTCCGCTTGGGCAAGAGAAAACCAATGGTTTGTTTTGGCTCTTCAACGCTTTGTAAGCAAAGAAGAAATAAAACATTTGCGGTAACCAACGCGCAATATTAATAGAGTTTGCCGAAGTCAGGTTTTTGTGCGCTAAAGTTTCATCTAAAAACGCTTTTTTCACCATATCCTGACAATCGTCAAAAACACCGTCAACTTCCAAGGCTTTGATATTCTGCCCTAAAGTCGTCAATTGTTTTTCCTGAATATCACTCACTTTTCCAGACGGATATAAAATGACAACATCTACACCGTCAACGCCAAGGAATCCGCTTGCAACGGCTCCGCCTGTATCACCCGAAGTTGCTACTAAAACGGTATTTTTAGCGTCTTTTTTGTCTTTATTGAAATAACCCAAACAACGTGACATAAATCGCGCTCCAACGTCTTTAAATGCCATTGTAGGACCGTGGAATAACTCTAACGAATAGATTCCGTCTTCGACTTTTACAACAGGAAAATCAAAGACCAAAGTTTCGGCAATGATTTCTTTTAGTTTTGCTTCTGGTATTTCGTCGTCTACGAATTGTTTAATCGCTTCATACGCCATTTCTTCGTGGCTTAAACTTTCGATTTTATCAAAAAAGGAAGGATCAAGTGGCGTAATGCTTTCTGGGAAATATAATCCTTTGTCACTCGCTAATCCTTGTATTACAGCTTCCTGAAAAGAAACTTTTGGGGCATTATGGTTTAAACTGTAGTATTTCATTATTTTAGATTTTCTGGAAACAAATTCCAATTTTTGAAATTCCAAATTCCAATAGTTCGTTGTTGTTTTGATTGTTATTTTCCGTTTGTCAGGCTGAGCGGAGTCGAAGCCCCGCACAGTAATTCCGCAATCTTTGTCATTTCGACCGAAGGGAGAAATCGCACTTGTGATTCCTCACAGTAATTCGCCAATCTTTGTCGAGTCTCTAGTGCGATTTCTCGTTCCTCGAAATGACAAACTGTGTGTCTTTACTTTGCGTGGCTTCGACGGAGTTTATCCTGAGGAACGAAGGGCTCAGCCTGACAAAGCTTTGTGTTTTTTCGTTGTGTCAGCTCTTTGCGTGGGCTTCGACTCCGCTCAGCCTGGCAAACGTTACCTTTAAATGAACTTATATTGCTTATATGGTTTTATCTTATTTATTTTAGATAATTCTCACACCATCAGGATTAATCTTCGAAACGTGAATTTCATATGGTAAATTCATTTTTTCGTAGACTTCACTCATAGCTTTGGCGATTTGGTCGGCGGTTTCTTTTCCTCGACTTAATGCAAAAATCGACGGGCCAGAACCTGAAATTCCAGAACCTAAAGCGCCGTTTTCGTACGCGGTTTGTTTGATTTGGTCAAATCCTGGAATCAAAACACTTCTTAAAGGCTCGACGATTTCGTCATGAAGCGAACGTCCGATTAATTCGTAATCTTTGGTGTAAAGACCAGCAACTAATCCGCCTACATTTCCCCATTGCGTGATGGCGCTTTTTAGGGAAACATTTTGTTTTAAAACCGAACGGGCATCTGAAGTTTTCAATTCAATCTGTGGGTGAACCACCGTTGCGAATAATTCTTCTGGACTGTCAATTCTGATAATATCTAGCGGAGCATAACTTCTTACCAAAGTAAATCCGCCTAAAAGGGCAGGAGCAACGTTGTCGGCATGCGCGTTTCCGCTGGCTAATTTCTCGCCTTGCATCGCAAACTGAACCAAATCTTTACGGGAATATGGTCTTCCCAATAATTCGTTGATTCCGAAAACCGCTCCGGCAGAACTTGCAGCGCTGCTTCCGATTCCGCTTCCAGCTTTTATATTTTTATAGATTTCGATTTCGAAACCAAAATCCAATTCGTCTAAAGTCGCTAACATCGCTAAAGCTGCCACACCCGAAACGTTTTTTTCTGTTTCAAGCGGTAAATCGGCACCGACGATTTTAGTAATTCGAACGCCTTTCTGATCTGATTTTCTAACAATCATTTCATCACCCGCATTGTCTAAGCAAAGTCCCAAAACGTCAAATCCGCACGAAAGATTTGCGATTGTTGCGGGACAGAATAATTTTATTTCTTTCATTTTTGGTTGTTTCAGGTTTCAGGTTTAAAGTTTCAAGTTGCCAAACTTTGTGAGCTTAACCGCAAAGTTCGCAAGGTTTTTTCGCAAAGTTCGCAATGAAAAAACAAGACTTTGCGAACCTTGCGTAATCCTTTGCGTACCTTGCGGTTAAACTTTAATCCTGAAACAAAAATTATATGTTTCCTATTCTAATGACATCTGCAAAAATTCCTGAAGCAGTCACCGCAGCACCGGCTCCGGCTCCTTTGATCAATAATGGCTGATCTACGTAACGATCGGTGTAGAAAAGCACGATATTGTCTTTTCCTTCTAAGTTATAGAAAGGGTGATCTTTCGGGATGAATTGCAGACCAACGCTTGCTTTTCCGTTTTCGAACTGCGCTACGTATTTCAATCTGGAATCTTTTGCTAAAGCTTCTTTGTAAATGTTCTCAAAATGAGAAGCGTGTTTGATTAGCGAAGCAAAGAAATCATCGTTGTTTGTTGTTGCCAGACATTCAGCAGGCAGGAACGATTCGTTTGCAATGGCATCAATATCCATTTCGTAACCGCTTTCGCGAATTAAAATCAGGATTTTACGAGCTACGTCGATTCCGCTCAAGTCGATTTTCGGATCTGGTTCTGTGAAACCCTGAACTCCGGCTTCTTTCACCACATCGTGAAAAGAATTGTTTTTATCGAAATTGTTGAAAATAAAATTCAAACTTCCCGACAAAACGGCCTGAATTTTATGCACTTTATCTCCAGATGCAATCAGATTTTTTACAGTATCTATAATCGGTAATCCCGCACCAACATTCGTTTCAAACAAAAACGGAGCGTTGTACTGACGCGATAAGCTTTTTAGTTTTTTATAATTGTCGTAAGCAGAAGAACACGCAATTTTGTTACAAGTTACAACCGCAATACTTTCTTTTAAGAATTTCTCGTAAGCTTCAGAAACGGTTGCATTTGCTGTAATATCCACAAAAATACTGTTACGTAAATTCAATTCTTTCGCTTTTTTGATGAATTCTTCAATACTTGCTGGTTCACCTTCACTTAAAGCGGCATCCCAATTTTTAAGAGAAATTCCGTCTTCATCAAAAATCATTTTTCTTGAGTTTGATAAAGCAATTACGCGAACATTAATCTTTAAAACATCTTTTAAGAATTTTCTCTGATTGTGAATTTGCTCGATGAATTTCTCACCCACATTTCCAACTCCCATTACAAATAAATTCAGCTGTTTAGTGTTTTCTTCAAAGAAGTTTTCGTGTAACGTGTTCAACGCTTTTTTAACGTCTCTTTCGTTAATTACAGTCGAAATATTTCTTTCAGAAGCACCTTGCGCAATCGCACGAATGTTTACGTTGTTTTTCCCTAAAGTGCTGAACATTCTTCCGCTTAAACCTTGGTGATTTTTCATGTTTTCGCCCACCAAAGCAATAATGCAAAGGTCTTTTTCTACATAACAAGGATCGATTTTGTTCTGCGAAATTTCAATTTCAAAAGCACGGTTAATGGCAGCTTCTGCATTATCAGCATCCGAATTCAAAATTCCGATACAAATAGAGTGCTCAGAAGAAGCTTGAGTGATGAAAATAACGTTGATTTTTTCCTGAGACAATACTTCAAATAAACGTCTAGACGAGCCCGCAACTCCAATCATTCCAGGGCCTTCAAGTGTTAGAAGCGAAATATGATCGATATGGCTAATTCCTTTTACAACAGTGTCTTTTGATAAAACCACATCAGAAATTAAAGTTCCTTCAGCTTCTGGCTCAAAAGTGTTTTTAATTAAAATCGGAATATTTTTTCTTAAAACGGGCTGAATTGTCGGCGGATATAAAACTTTGGCTCCAAAATGCGACAACTCCATTGCTTCCTGATACGAAATATTCGCAATTGGCTGCGCTTGTTTAACGATTTTTGGGTTAGCAGTAAACATTCCGTTTACGTCTGTCCAGATTTCCAATTGTTCAGCGTCGATTGCTCCCGCGATAATGGCAGCAGTATAATCAGATCCGCCTCGGCCTAAAGTCGAAGTGATTCCGTCAATTGTCTGCGCAATAAATCCAGGCAGAATATTGATTTTAGCTTTGTTTTGAGCGAAATATTCTTTTATTAACTGATTTGAAACTTCGAAGTTTACAGCAGCTTTTCCGAAATTATTATCCGTTTTAATCAATTCGCGGCTGTCTTTGTAAACAGCATCTTTTTCAGTTTGCTGGAATGCCTGCGCGATTATGAACGAAGAAAGCAATTCTCCAAAACTTAAAATAGTATCAGCCGTTCTTGGAGACAATTCGCCTAAAAGGAAACAGCCGTCCAATAAAGTTTCTAAATGGTTGATGATTCTTTTTACATGACTTAAAAGACTGCTTTGTTCGCTTACAGGAATCAGTTCTTTTAAAGTATCAAGGTGTTTTTTCTCGATTTCAGCTACAACCTCTCTAAAGCTTTCGTCGTTTGCCGCTGCTTTTGCCGCTGCTGACTGCAGTAAATCGGTTACTTTACTTAGAGCAGAAACGACAACAACTAACTGGTCTTGTTTTGCTTTTTGGTTAACAATTTCGAGAACGAGTTTTATATTTTGAGCATTGGCTACCGAAGTTCCGCCAAATTTTAATACTTTCATTTTGTGTGATATTTTTTCTTTTGCAACTATTTTTTATGTACCCATTACTTTTCTTCTTTTAAGAAAAAAGTATAGATGACCTAAGATTATATGTAAAAATGTATACCCCTAAGGGGTAGTAGTTGTTGTAGTAGAAATAATGGTAGCAGCAATTGCAACTCCTGTTTGAGCTGTAATAATTGTAGATTGATATTTTATGCTGTTACTTTTCATTTTTGATTTTTCAAAAGTACAGCTTTTTATAAGAGTTAAAAACTTAAAAAGCCTTTTTGCGAATATTTTAATAATTCAAATCTTCGCAATTCAATATTGAGCATTTGTTAAAATTGGGTATGTTAAATTGATGTTTTGATATATTTCGGAATGTGCTTTTTTAAGATTTCAATTGTTCAAAAGATTGATGTTTAATTAAAAAGAGCTAAAAAGCAGGAGAAAATTGGAAGTTTTATTTCAAAAAGATATTTAAAGTACAGAAACAGCTTTTATTAAAATCTTAATTATTGTGATAAATTTTTGCTTTTTAATATTGATTTGTTGAATTTTGGCGTTTAAAATTTCAAATCATCATGAGAGAGATCCATTATATAAGTTCAGAAACGATTACTTTAGAAACACTACAGGAGATTCTAAGTCAGAATAAAATATTAGAATTGTCTGAAGAGGCTAAAGTCAATGTTCAGAAATGCCGTGATTATTTAGATAAGAAAATGGCATCGCACACAGCGCCTATTTATGGAATCAATACTGGTTTCGGTTCTTTATATAGTGTAAAAATCTCGAATGAAAATTTATCTAAACTTCAAGAAAACCTAGTTAAATCGCACGCTTGCGGAACTGGAGAAGAAGTTCCTGCTGAGATTGTGAAGATGATGCTTTTGCTGAAAATCCAATCTTTGAGTTATGGTCACTCTGGCATTCAGTTGCAAACACTGGAGCGTTTAGTTGATTTTTATAATAATGATATTCTGCCTATTATTTATACGCAAGGTTCACTTGGAGCTTCTGGAGATTTAGCTCCTTTGGCACATTTGTCTTTGCCTTTAATAGGTGAAGGAATTGTTCTTTTTGAAGGAAAAAAAGTGGCTTCTGCTGAAGTTTTACAACATTTTAACTGGGAACCAATTGTGTTACAGTCAAAAGAAGGTTTGGCTTTATTAAACGGAACTCAGTTTATGAGCGCTTATGGAGCACACATTTTAATTAAAGCTTACAAATATTCGTATCTAGCCGATTTAATCGGAACGATTTCTTTAGAAGGATTTGACGGAAGAATCGAACCTTTTAATGAATTGATACATTATATACGTCCGCACAAAGGACAAATCGTAACCGCACAGCGAATCACTGAATTTTTGGACGGAAGTGAAATTATCACTCAAGAAAAGAAACATGTACAAGATCCGTATTCTTTCCGTTGTATGCCGCAAGTGCATGGCGCTTCAAAAGACGCCATTGATTATGTTCGAAAAGTATTCAAAACAGAAATCAATTCGGTAACCGATAATCCAAATATTTTTATTGAAGCCGATCAGATTATTTCGGGGGGAAATTTCCACGGACAACCTTTAGCTTTAGCTCTTGATTTTATGGCGATTGCTTTGGCAGAATTAGGAAGCATTTCGGAGAGAAGAACCTATCAGTTAATCTCAGGATTAAGAAATCTTCCAGCGTTTTTGGTTGATAATCCAGGATTGAATTCAGGATTTATGATTCCGCAATATACTGCGGCAAGTATCGCGAGTCAGAACAAGCAATTGGCGACTCCGTCAAGTATTGACAGCATTGTTTCTAGCAACGGTCAAGAAGACCACGTGAGCATGGGAGCAAACGGCGCTACAAAAGCCTTACGAATTTTAGATAATTTAGAGCGTATTTTAGCAATCGAATTGTTAAATGCTTCACAGGCGATTGCCTACAGAGAGCCTCTAAAATCAAGCGATTTTATCGAAATGTTTTTGAATAGTTACAGAGAAGTTGTGCCTTTGGTAAAAGAAGACAGAATCTTACATAATGACATAGAAAACACGGTTTTATTCCTTGCGAGTTTTCAAATTGAAAACGATTTGTTAACAATGGCTTAACACTGAAACGTGTTATTGAAGGTAATTTTGCGCTATCAAAAATAAAACAATGTCAATAAACAGTATTTTCCAATTTTTAGTGCCGAAAGACAAAAAATTCTTTCCACTTTTTGAAGAAGCTTCAAGCAATTTAATTGAATTAGCTTCTAACTTACACGAAGCTGTAAATTTACCATTAAAAGAGAGAGAAGTTCTTTTTCAAAAAATTGACGAATTAGAGCAAAAAGGAGAAGACATTACACGTCAAACCAATTTAGAATTGAGTAGAAACTTCATTACTCCATTCGATAGAGAAGACATCCACACCTTAATTACTTCTATTGATAACGTTGCAGATTACCTTCACGGAGCTGCAAGCCGTATGAAACTGTATCAAGTTGATAAGATTACAAAATCTATCAGAAAGATGACAGAAATTAACCTTGAAGCTTGTCAAAACATTGATAGTGCGGTAAAAGAGTTAAGCAACTTAAAAAATATCAATGTTATTAAAGAAGCTTGTGCTAGAATCAATAAACTAGAAAACAAGTCTGATAACGTATATAACAAAGCAGTTTTTGAAATTTTTGAAAACGAAACAGATGCTAAAAATATTATTAAATATAAAGAAGTATTATCTGTTTTAGAATCAGCAACAGACAAATGTAAGAGTGTTGCGAACATACTAGAATCTATTTCTGTAAAACATTCTTAATTCAATTTTTCAATCTGAAGTTATAATTTTATGACGCTACTTATATTAATTATAGTATTAGCCTTAATTTTTGATTACATCAATGGTTTTCATGATGCGGCAAATGCTATAGCGACTGTTGTTGCTACAAAGGTTTTGACACCTTTTCAGGCCGTGGTCTGGGCAGCATTTTTTAACTTTCTGGCTTATTGGGTTTTCGGATTTGGTGTTGCAGATACTGTTGCTAAAACAGCGCATACCATGGAAATTAACCTAGTTGTAATTTTAGCCGGAGTTATTGCCGCAATCTGTTGGAATTTATTGACTTGGTGGTTAGGAATTCCTTCAAGTTCTTCGCATACACTTATTGGAGGTTTTGCTGGAGCGGCTGTAGCGCATGCTATCGCAGTTCATGGATTCTCTGGATATGTTGGAGAAGATGGCGCAACACACTACTGGTACGAAATTGTAAGCTGGTATAAAGCCGGAAAAGATGGCGGAATGCCTTCGGGAGTTCTTATCATTATTGCATTTATTGTTTTGGCGCCATTAATTGGAGCATTGGCTTCTTATTTAATTTCGATCTGGCTTTTAAATGCTTCTCGAAAAACAATGGGACCAAAAATCTTTACTGTAGCTTTAATGATCGCTACGATTGTTTTCGTATACTACCAAATGGTTTCTTATGAAGAAATTTTAGAGCACGGAAAACCTCGTTTTGAATCTCATTTTTGGAGTGTAATATTTGATTCTCATAATATTAAATGGTTTTTAGTAGCCTTTATTATTCTAACTGTTAGTGCCTGTTGTTTAATATTCAGCAGTTTAAATCTTCATCAGGCAGATGCAGCTTTAAAGAAAATGCAATTGTTATCTTCTGCGGCATTTAGTTTAGGTCACGGAGGAAATGATTCTCAAAAAGTAATGGGTATTATCGCTGCAGCTGTTGCGGTTTATATCAATACAAATCCTGGTGTACACATGGCTGAATGGCTAGATGTAGTTTTGCCAAATGAGGATGCAGGAATTAAAGGTGTTATGCCAAGTTGGATCCCGTTAGCATGTTACTCTGCAATTGCAGCTGGAACTTTAAGTGGTGGATGGAAAATTGTAAAAACAATGGGATCTAAAATCACTAAAGTAAGTTCGTTTGAAGGTGTTGCGGCAGAAACTGCAGGAGCTTTGACACTTTACTTTACAGAGCACTTAAAAATTCCAGTAAGTACAACACATACCATTACAGGTTCTATTATTGGAGTTGGATTAACAAAACGTGTTTCTGCAGTTCGCTGGGGAGTTACAGTAAGTTTAATCTGGGCTTGGATCTTAACTATTCCAATTTCAGCAATATTAGCAGGTTTGGTTTACTTTGTTTTAAGCGTGTTTATTTAAAAAATGAATTTTGTAAAATAGGAGTAAATCTTATTTTAACGATATATAAAAACCGGTTTCAATTTGAAATCGGTTTTTTTTATTTTTAATTTGTTTTAAAATGAAAGAATAAAAGCTTTTTAAGGCTGTAAGTGCAGAAGATTTTATCGATTTTTGTAAGTAGTTAATATTGTAATATGAAGAAAATAATCTTGCTGGTTTTGATGCTGGCGGTCAAAGTTAGTTTTGCTCAATCCAATAATGCATCTTTTAAATATGGTTTTGTAGATCAAACTGGGAAAGAAATAGTTCCTTGCAAATATGACGGACTTGAAGCGTTTTTAAGCGGTTTTGCGGTGGTGCAAATCAATGGTAAATTTGGTTTGGTAGACAAAACAGGCAAAGAAGTTGTTCGCTGCACGAATGATGCCATAATAAACAAGCAAAATTGGATTATAATCAATAATAAAAATGCCAAGCCGCAATATTTGGTAAAGTCTTCGGATGCGTTATTGTCGAAAAAATATGAAGAAGCAAAAACGTTGTCTCCAGAAATAACTGCCGTAAAATGGAAAAATAAATGGGGTTTTATAGATGTTATAGGCGAGGAGATTGCGCCAAAATTCGATGAAATAAATGATTTCTCAGACCGATTTGCTGTTGTCAAATTGAATGCTAAATATGGAATTGTAGATCAGATAGGAAAAGAGATTGTTCCTCCAATTTATGATCGTGTTCAGAATTTTAAAGAAGGTGTTGCAATAGTAGAATCTAACGGCAAATACGGAGTGGTTAATGAAGATGGTAAAATTGTAATTCCTGTTAAGTACGATATGAATTTTTATTTTACGAATGGTATTTCAATTGTGAAACTGGATGATAAATACGGCGTTTTGGACAACGAAGGAAAAGAAATCGCACCAGTAAAATACGAGTTCATGGTTATAAATGGTGACTTGATTCAGATAAAATTGGAAAATAAATACGGTCTGATTACTAAAGAAGGAAAAGAAATAACTCCTCCTAAATACGATTGGATCGAATCTTTTAAAGATGGAATTGCAGGAATTAAACTAAATGGTAAATACGGTTTTATTGATAAAGAAGGCAAAGAAATTGTTACGCCAAAATACGATAAAGCAGATAATTTTATTGATGGAATGGCGGCTGTTAGGGCTGTTAAGAATTAATTCTATTGAGATATCAAGACTTCTGAAGGTTTTTACGATTATGCTTGCGTTTATAATGCGTCTGTTTTAGATTTTTTTGATCTTCAGAAATAATACTGATTGTTCCGTCTATTTCGAGCATGGCCAGTTTTATGTTTTTGAAAAATTCGATGCCGTGTTCTCTCATAGCTTCTTTTAATTCTTCATCAGAAATATCTAGTCGGCTTAAGGTTTGAAAGTCTAATTTTCCATCATGAACTAGAACTTGAGGTTTGTCTAATAGTAAATCACTAATCGTTTTATATCTGCGGATTAATTTTTTTATAATGTAATTGATGATAAATAGAACCAAAGCGGCTATTAAACCTCCTATTAAACTAGTATCTGGGCCAACCATTGCGTTTTGAACGGAATTGCTAATAAGTAAAATCAAGATTACGTCGGCGGTATTTAATTGGGAAAGCTCTTTTTTACCGAATATTCTCAAAGCGATGGTCATAAAGAAATAAACGGCAATACTTCTTAAAACAATATCTAGATAGGGAAAAGTCATATTTTTTATTTTAAAGTTAAATAAAAAAGCTTTGCCAAAGTTCTAAAATTTTGACAAAGCTTTATAAGTGGTTATTGTTATTTTAACCTGAACATTTGACCCAATTATCTTTATAATGAATTACTTGCCAAATGTTGCCTTTCTTTTCTAAATATACTGATATTCCGTAAGATAATTCTTTTCGATAGCAATCAATTTCCATATAGGCTTTTTTATTGTCTTCAGAAAATATAGGAATTGATAATAGTATATATTCTTCAGCTTTATCAATTTTTGATGCTGAGATTGTCTTGAGTTTTTTTGATATTTTTTTTGGTAATGTGTATTTTAAAAAACAATTGTTTTGTTCTACAAAGTTTAGGGAATCCTTGTGGCTGAATATTTTTTCTCCTTTTAAACTGGCGTTCAACAGCATTTCAATATAAATTTTCGTATTCTCAAAAATCTTTGGTAAATGCTGTGGAAGTTTTACAATTGCTGGTTCTTTTGTAGGTTCTGCGTATATACTCTCGGTGCTAATCTTGAGTTTTTTAAAACTGGTGCAAACGGGATAAGAATCTTTAGAATTCTCTAAATGGTTTAGTTTGATAAAAGCTTCTATGATTTTATCGGTTTCAATCTTTCTAATCTTTTCATTTTCAGTGCAATCATTTTTAGTGCATCCAATTATGATTAAAATTAGAAAGATTGTAAATTTTTTCATCAATAAGGTATTTGAAAAGCGTCTTCTAATTACAGTTTAAAATTCTTTTCAATTGCTTTAATCATTTCTCCAGCAACGTCTTTATTGGTTGCGCCTTCAATTCCTTCAAGACCTGGAGAAGAGTTTACTTCAAGCAATAAGGGTCCTTTAGAAGAACGGATAATATCTACACCCGCTACTTTTAAGTCCATTGCTTTTGCGGCTTTTATTGCAATCTTTTTCTCTTCAGGAGTTATTTTGATTACAGAAGCCGTTCCCCCAAGGTGAATATTAGCCCTAAATTCGCCCGGCATCGCTTCACGCTGAATTGCGGCAACTACTTTTCCGTCGATTACAAAACAGCGAATGTCTTTTCCGTTAGCTTCTTTAATAAATTCTTGAACTAAGATGTTGGCATTTAAACTTTTAAAAGCATTGATAACGCTTTCTGCAGCTTTTTTAGTCTCAGCCAAAACAACGCCTTTTCCTTGCGTTCCTTCTAATAATTTGACAATTAGAGGTGAACCGCCCACCATTTTAATTAAATTGTCTGTATCAAGCGGAGAATTGGCAAATCCCGTTGTTGGAATATCGATGCCGCTATTCAAAAGCAATTGTAATGAATATAGTTTATCCCTAGATTGTGTAATAGCCGTTGCTGAATTCAAACAAAATACCTTCAAAGCTTCAAACTGACGCGTAAGTGCGCAGCCATAAAAAGTAATGCTTGGTCTAATACGAGGAATTATGGCGTCAAACTGATTTAGGATTTTACCGCCTCTGTAGTGAATTTCTGGAGTTTTGGCATCCAGCTTCATATAACATTCTTTGATATTCAAAAAATGCATTTCGTGCCCGCGCATTTCGCCGGCTTCCATAATTCTTTTGTTGCTGTAAAGTTCAGGGTTACTGGCTAAAACACCAATTCGTAAACCAGAACTTGCTTTTTCAGAGTTCTGATACAATTCTTTTAAAGATTCTGCTGTGGGCTGTCCTAAAAGGTATTTTTGTTCTGGATCGACCAAAACCCTTCCGCTCATAGCTTCGCGTCCTAAAAGCATTCTGAAACCCATTGAGTCACGGTTCGTCAAAGTCATTTCGATCGGCCATTTTGCATCTCCAATCTTTAAACTAGTTTGAATAACGTAACGATGTTCTCTAAAACCGCTAGAGCTTTTCACAATTCTTTTGTCGACCAGCGGTGCTTCACAGTGAATAATAGTTTTAATATTATTCTGAATCGGATTAATGTCGAATTTAACCCAATTGGCATCATTTTTTATAAAAGGAGCTATGTTTAATGCGTGCATTGCCGAAGTTTTAGCGCCAGAATCCACACGAGCCTTGATTGTCGGGATTCCTAGTTCTGGAAATGAGCACCATTCTTCGCTGCCTAAAATGACTTTGTTTTGAAGCATATTTTGTTTCTTTATTATAGTATTAAAATTCAAAAATAGCTATTTGCTTTTACTAAAGATAGTGATTTTTACAAAAAAAAATGCCCGTTATGTTATGAAAACGTAACGGGCAGGTTATTAGTGTTATAATTTTTGACTAATTTATTGATTAGTCGGTTCTTCAGCTTTGTGAATTTCAACAGATAATTCTTGAGAATCATCTTTTAAATCCATCATAATTTCATCACCAGAATGTATTTTCGAAGTAATGATTTCTTCAGCTAACAAATCTTCAACGTATTTCTGAATTGCTCTTTTTAGCGGTCTTGCTCCAAATTGTTTGTCAAAACCTTTTTCAGCGATAAATGCTTTTGCTTTATCAGTTAAGCTTAGTTTGTAGCCTAACTCTGCAATACGAGAATATAGTTTTTTCAATTCGATTTCGATAATCAAATCAATATCAGACTTTTCTAGCGCGTTGAACACGATTACATCATCAATTCTGTTTAAGAATTCAGGAGCAAAAGTTTTCTTTAAAGCGTTTTCGATAATGCTTTTTGAGTTTTCATCAGCTTGAGCTGTTCTTGCAGCAGTTCCGAATCCAACACCTTGTCCGAAATCTTTCAACTGACGAGCACCAACGTTAGATGTCATGATAATGATAGTGTTTTTGAAGTCAATTTTACGACCTAAACTATCTGTCAAATATCCGTCATCTAAAACTTGAAGCATCATGTTGAATACATCTGGGTGTGCTTTTTCGATCTCATCTAAAAGAACCACGCAATAAGGTTTTCTACGAACTTTTTCAGTCAATTGACCTCCTTCTTCGTAACCTACGTATCCTGGAGGCGCTCCAACTAAACGAGAGATCGCAAATTTCTCCATGTATTCACTCATGTCGATACGAACTAAAGCATCTTCAGAATCAAATAATTCTTTTGCTAAAACTTTAGCCAACTGTGTTTTTCCAACACCAGTCTGACCTAAGAAAATGAACGAACCAATTGGTTTGTTTGGATCTTTAAGTCCGGCTCTGTTACGCTGGATAGAACGTGCAATTTTTAGAACCGCCTCATTTTGCCCAATTACTTTATTCTGAATTAATTCAGGTAAATGAGCCAATTTGTTGCTTTCTGTTTGCGCAATTCTGTTTACAGGAATTCCAGTCATCATAGAAACCACATCGGCTACGTTATCTTCTGTAACTTCAATACGGTTGTTTTTAGAATCTTCTTCCCATTGTTCTTGAGCTAAAGCAAGATCTTTTTCAATACGTTTTTCATCATCGCGAAGTTTGGCTGCTTCTTCATATTTTTGTTTTTTAACAACCATATTTTTCATTTCGCGAACTTCTTCCAACTGACGTTCTAAATCCAAAATTTGTTTCGGAACATCAATGTTGGTAATGTGCACGCGAGAACCAGCTTCGTCCATTGCATCGATTGCCTTGTCTGGTAAGAAACGCTCAGACATATATCTGTTGGTTAATTTAACGCAGGCTTCAATAGCTTCTGGCGTATACGTTACGTTATGGTGGTCTTCGTATTTGTCTTTTACGTTGTTCAAAATCGCAATCGTTTCTTCAACAGAAGTTGGTTCTACAATTACTTTTTGGAAACGTCTTTCTAAAGCTCCGTCTTTTTCAATATATTGTCTGTACTCGTCAAGAGTAGTAGCGCCAATACATTGAATTTCTCCTCTTGCTAAAGCAGGTTTGAACATGTTCGAAGCATCAAGTGAACCTGTTGCTCCTCCAGCACCTACAATAGTATGGATCTCATCAATAAAAAGAATAATATCGTCGTTTTTCTCCAGCTCGTTCATCACGGCTTTCATTCTTTCCTCAAATTGTCCTCTGTACTTTGTTCCAGCAACTAAGCTAGCCAAGTCTAGAGTTACAACACGTTTGTTGAAAAGAATACGAGATACTTTCTTTTGGATAATACGTAGAGCAAGTCCTTCTGCAATAGCAGATTTACCAACTCCAGGTTCTCCAATAAGAAGCGGATTGTTCTTTTTTCTACGGCTTAAAATTTGCGATACACGCTCAATTTCTTTTTCTCGTCCTACAACTGGGTCTAATTTCCCTTCTTCTGCCATTTCTGTTAAATCTCTCCCAAAATTATCTAAAACAGGAGTCTTAGATTTTTTGTTTGACTTATTGGCGGGATTATTAAAACTGCTTTCTTTAAGACTGTCATCTTGTCCTGAATCGTCATTATACGATTCGTTTCTTGGCAAGTTTTCTAAGAATTCTTCTTCGTTTGGAGTCATATTTAAATACTGTTCTTTAGCTACGTCATAATCTATTTTTAGTTTATTCAATAGCTTGGTTGTTGGATCGTTTTCGTTTCGTAAGATACACAATAGCAGGTGTGCCGTGCTTATCGATGAACTTTGAAATACTTTTGCTTCAAGAAAAGTGGTCTTCAGGGCTCTTTCGGCCTGTCGGCTAAGATGAAGGTTTTTCTTTTCTGCATTTACTTCAACGCTCAGGTTGGCTGGGCTCAGTATTTCTACTTTTCTGCGTAAATGATCTAAATCGACAGCTAGGTTATTAAGTATATGAATAGCTTTTCCGTTACCATCTCTTAAAATACCTAGCATAAGATGTTCGGTACCAATAAAGTCGTGACCCAATCGAAGAGCCTCTTCCTTACTGTACGTAATAACATCTTTTACTCTTGGTGAAAAATTATCATCCATAATATATAATTGGTATTGTAAATTTAGTGAATTACAGTTTTAAAAACAAAAACCGTACCCATCAGAATGTCCTGTCAGCTAATAGACGAAAAAAAAGACAATAAAAGAGTTAAAAAACGCTTAATTTATTAACTAAAACCCAAAATAAAGTTGTTAATAAATCCTTGAAATTAGTATAAGTTATTAGCGGAAAAATCTTCAAAAAAACGTATCTTGGCACGCTTTGAAAACTAATATAATTATTTAATATAACAACTTATGTCTGAAGGAGAAAAGTTAATTCCTATTAACATAGAGGATGAAATGAAGTCAGCTTACATCGATTATTCGATGTCAGTAATTGTATCGAGAGCACTTCCTGATGTTAGAGATGGCTTGAAACCAGTGCATCGAAGAGTTCTTTACGGAATGTATGATTTAGGTGTAACATCAAGATCTGCCCACAAAAAGTCTGCGAGAATCGTAGGGGAGGTTCTGGGTAAGTACCACCCGCACGGTGATACCTCTGTTTATGATGCAATGGTACGTATGGCGCAGGAATGGAGCATGCGTTATTTATTAGTTGATGGTCAAGGTAACTTTGGTTCTGTAGATGGTGATAGCCCAGCAGCAATGCGTTATACTGAGGCCAGAATGCGTAAAATTTCTGAAGAGATTATGGCCGATATCGAAAAAGAAACAGTTGATTTTCAATTGAACTTTGACGATACTATATATGAGCCAAAAGTAATGCCAACAAGAGTTCCTACTTTATTAGTTAACGGAGCTACAGGTATTGCAGTTGGTATGGCGACTAATATGCCACCACACAATTTAACTGAAGTTATCAATGGTACTTTGGCGTATCTTGATAATAACGATATTGAAGTAGACGAATTAATGACTCATATCAAAGCTCCTGATTTTCCAACGGGAGGTATTATTTATGGATATGAAGGCGTTCGTGAGGCTTTTAAAACCGGTAGAGGACGTATTGTAATGCGTGCTAAAGTTGGTTTTGAAGAAGTGGACGGAAGAGAATGTATTATCGTTACAGAAATTCCATATCAGGTTAACAAAGCCGAAATGATCAAGCGTACTGCTGATTTGGTTAACGAGAAAAAAATCGAAGGTATTGCCAATATTCGCGATGAGTCGGATAGAACAGGTATGCGTATCGTTTATATTCTAAAACGTGACGCTACACCAAACGTAGTATTGAATACTTTATATAAATACACACAATTACAATCTTCTTTTAGTGTAAATAATATTGCACTAGTAAAAGGTCGTCCGCAAATGTTGAATCTAAAAGATATGATTCACTATTTCATCGAGCACCGTCATGAAGTTGTAGTTCGTAGAACACAATTTGAATTACGTAAAGCAGAAGAAAGAGCGCATATCTTAGAAGGATTGATCATTGCTTCTGACAATATCGACGAAGTAATTGCGTTAATTAGAGGATCTAAAAACACGGACGAAGCTAGAGAGAAATTAATCGAAAGATTCAAGTTGTCAGATATTCAAGCTCGTGCTATTGTTGAGATGCGTCTTCGTCAGTTGACAGGTCTGGAGCAGGATAAATTAAGAGCGGAGTATGACGAATTAATGAAGTTAATTGAGCATTTGAAAGCGTTATTAGCAGATATTAATTTAAGAACTGATTTGATTAAAGAAGAGCTTGTTGAGATTCGCGATAAATATGGCGATGACCGTCGTTCTCAAATTGAATATTCTGGAGGAGATGTAAGTATTGAAGACTTAATCGCCGATGAAAATGTAGTTATTACAATTTCGCACGCAGGTTATATCAAACGTACGAACCTAACAGAATATAAAACTCAAAATAGAGGTGGAGTTGGACAGAAGAGTGCTGGAACAAGAGACCAGGATTTCTTAGAGCACATGTTCGTTGCGACCAACCACCAATATATGATGTTCTTTACACAAAAAGGAAAATGTTTCTGGATGCGTGTTTATGAAATTCCAGAAGGAAGTAAAACCGCAAAAGGTAGAGCAATTCAGAACTTGGTAAATATTGAAAGTGATGATAAAGTAAAAGCTTTCATTTGTACGCAAGATTTAAAAGACAAAGATTACATCAATACGCATAATCTTGTAATGGTAACCAAACAAGGTCAGGTGAAGAAAACTTCTTTAGAGAAATATTCTAAACCAAGAGCAAATGGAGTGGCTGCGATTACAATTAAAGAAGGTGATGAATTACTTGGTGCTCAGTTGACAAACGGAGAAAGTCAAATTATCTTAGCCGTTAAGTCTGGTAAATTGGTTCGTTTTGAAGAAACAAAAACACGTCCGATGGGAAGAACAGCTTCTGGAGTTCGTGGAATTACTTTAAAAGACGAAACAGACGAAGTAATCGGAATGGTTACGGTTGACAAAAATGATATTACAGAATCTCAGATTTTAGTTGTAACTGAAAACGGATACGGAAAACGTACTAAATTGGTTGATGAAGATGGAGAAGATGTGTACAGAATTACAAACCGTGGAGGTAAAGGTGTTAAAACACTTAATATCACAGAGAAAACAGGTAAATTGATCTCAATCAACGCTGTGACTGATGCAGACGACTTAATGATTATTAACAAGTCTGGATTAACAATCAGAATGGCAATTGAAGATTTACGTGTTATGGGACGTGCTACTCAAGGTGTTAGATTGATTAACTTAAAAGGTAAAGATTCTATTGCTGCTGTTACTACGGTAATGAAAGATGACGTAGAAGAAGTAGAATTAGATGAAGACGGTAATGTAATCGAGTCTGGCATTGAGAGAATTAAACCAGATTTGGAAGTTCTTGAAGATGATGGAGCTGCAGAAGATGATGACGACTCTGATGACGAGGAAGTAGAGGATGAAGACGATGCGGAAGCAGAAGACGAAGAATCTGAAGAATAAGTAGAAAACAAAAATTAAATACAAATAAATATCATTATGAAAAGTAAATATGTAATACTTGCATCAGCATTACTGATCTCTGTAGCTACGTTTGCTCAAAAAGATCAAATTAAAAGCGCTGAAAAGGCATTAAAGAGTGGTGATGCTCAAGGAGCGATTACAATACTAAAAGATGCTGAAAACTTAGTTGTTAACGCTAAAGATACAGAACAGGCTCAGTTTTATTTTGTTCAAGGAAATGCTTTTCTTGACCTTGCAAACAAAAAGGTTGAAGAAAGTAAAAACTTATTGGCAGCTGCAAATAGCTACAAAAAATTAATTGATGTAGAAACAGCTTCTGGAAAACAAAAATATTCATCTCAAGCAGCAGCTTCAATTACAAACATCAAAGGATTATTGATTAATTCTGCGATTGCTGATACACAAGCAAACAAGCATGCAGAAGGTGCAAAAAAATTATACGAAGCGTATGGTTTAGATAAAAAAGACACAATCAACTTGTATTACGCAGCATCTACAGCTGTAAATTCACAAGATTATGATCTTGCTTTGCCAATGTACGAAGAGTTGAAAAAACTAAACTACTCTGGAAAAGGAACTTTATACTTAGCTGCAAACAAAGCTAACGGAAACGAAGATAATTTTGCTAACGCTAAAGAAAGAGATTTAGCTGTAAAATTAGGAACTCACGAAAAACCTAAAACAGAAGCTATTCCTTCAAAAAGAGGAGAAATCTACAAAAACTTAGCTTTAATTTTAGTTCAAAAAGGACGTACAGAAGATGCTAAAAAAGCAATCGCTGATGCTAGAAAAGCAAATCCAGATGATTCTTCTTTAATCTTGACTGAAGCTAACTTATACTTAGAGACTAAAGATTTCGAAAAATACAAACAATTAGTGGGTGAGGCTTTACAAAAAGATCCAAACAATGCTGATTTAGTATTCAATTTAGGAGTAATTAGTGCTGGAGCTAAGAACAATGCTGATGCAGAGAAATATTACTTAAAAGCAATTGAAATCAATCCTAATTATACTAATGCTTACTTAAATCTTGCAGCATTAAAATTAGAGGCTGAAAAACCAATCATTGACGAAATGAACAAATTGGGTACTTCTGCTAAAGACATGAAACGTTACGATGTTTTAAAAGCTCAGAGAGAAGCTGTTTTCAAAGGAGTTATTCCTTACCTTAAAAAAGCGAATGAGTTAGATCCTAAAAACGAAGATGTTTCTAAAACATTAATTGGAGTTTACAGTGCTCTTGAAATGACTGCTGAAGCTAAAGCTTTGAAAGCAAAAATGTAATAATTCTTGTTTCGAAATAAATAAAAAAAAAACCATCAGTCTCGGCTGATGGTTTTTTTTATGGTTCTAACTGATTAATTCAGCAGATAGTGTAATTGTGGTATTCAATAGTTTTGAAATCGGACAGATTTCTTTTGCTTTGGCAGCTGTAGCAGCAAATTCTTCTGCAGAGATGGATGGAACTTTACCTTTTAAATCTAAATGAATTAAAGTGATGGTTCCGTCTTCAAAAGTGACTGTCGCTTCTGTAGTTAAATCATCTGCGGTAAAACCTCCTTCATTCAATAAAAAGCTTAATTGCATCGTAAAACAGCCCGAATGTGCCGCAGCAACCAATTCTTCTGGATTTGTACCAACGCCATCAGCAAATCTCGTTTTAAAAGACAGCTGAGCATTGTCTAAAGTTGTGCTTTGCGTGCTAATTTTTCCTGTTCCTTCCATACCGGTTCCTTTCCAGTTGGCGTGTGCTTTTCTTGTAAATTTCATTTTTTAGTTATTAAAATTAATAATTTGGTTTGTTATCAGGTTGATTATCAAATAACAGTGTTCTATCAAATATACCTAAAATTTTGCATTCCAGCTTTATCAATTTGTTAGCATTAAAATTAAAAATTGAAAAAAAATAAAATTCCAAATTCCAATTGCGCTTACTCAATTGGAATTTGGAATTTAAAAAGTTGGAATTTAAAAAGAAATTGGAATTTGGAATTTATCCTGAAGCTCCGGAATTGGAATTTTTCTATATATTTATTCCTGTCCCAAGTTTCTTAATTGTTTCAGTTTGTCTTTCCAAACATCAAGGCTTTCTTTGTGAATAGCGATGTTTTTACGTACTTCTGTAACAATCGAATTCTCTTTTTTAGCATTTTTAGTGTTGGTAAAGAACTGAATGTTATTTTCTAACTGGAAAATTTCATTTTGAACTTCTTCAATCTTACGCATAATAAAGATCTTTTCATTGTCTAGTTTACGTGTATCATTGCTGTCAGACAAAGAATCAATGCGGTTAGCAAAACGCATCATTTCTGATTCTTTTTTGCTTAAGCTTAATTTCTCAAAAAGGGCATCCAATATTTTATTGAATTTTCCTTCGATATGTCTTCTCGAGAAAGGAACTTTTCCAAATCCTTTCCAAGTTTCAATATGTGCTTTTATGGCATCTAAATCTGTTTTGTGATCTCCAGTAAGCTGGAAAGCTCTTAATACATCTAGATATGCTTTTTTGTTGTCAAAAGCGGCAACTTCTTCACCGTTTTCTTCCGATTTATGCTCTTTTAGCTTATCAAAATAATGGTTGCAGGCATCCTTAAATTCTTTCCAGATTTTGTCTGAATATTTTTTAGGAACATGTCCAATCTGTTTCCATTCTTCCTGGATCTGTTTCATTATAGGAGTTGTAGCTGCAAAATCAGTGCTTTCCTGTAATTCTTTTGCTTTTGCAACAAGAGCCAGTTTTTTGTTTAGATTATCGTTTTGATCTTTTTTGATATCCTTATAGAAAGAATTTTTGAAAGCGTTAAAATTTCTAACCGCAGTTTTAAATGCTGCCCAAGTTTCTTCATTTACTTCAGAAGGCACTTTTCCGGCTGCAAAAAACTCATTTCTTAAGTCTTCCACTTTCTGAATCTGAACCAACCATTGCGAGTGAGAATTTACTTTTTCGCTTCCAAGGACTTCGATTTTTGCAACAATCTCTTTTTTAACTTCAAGATTCTTTTGCTCGTTTGCTCTTTGGCTTTCAAATAAAAGTTCTCTTTTATCGTGTATTTTCTTTGTCAGTTCGCTAAATTGATTCCAGATGGTGTCACGGTGTTCCTTAGAAACAGGTCCAATCTCTTCTTTCCAGATTCTGTGTAAATCCTGTAACTCACGGAAAGATTTGTTGACATCGGCATCATTTGCCAACTCTTCAACGCGAGCAATGATTTTTTGCTTTAATTCTAAATTATGTTTAAAATCTAAATCTCTAGCCTCACGGTCTAAGTGAAGATAATCATAGAAATTTTCAACGTGAAAATGGTAATTATTCCAAACGTGATTGTATTTATCTTTCGGAATTGCTCCGGCATTTTTCCATCTTTCTCTTAATTCATTAAAGTGCTTAAGAGTATCTTTAATATTTTCCTGTGGATTAATTAATTCCTTTAATTCTTCAACAATAGCCAAACGATTTTCTAAATTGCTTTTTAGATTTGTTTGTAAATGTTTAAAATGAGCATTTCTTTTGTCTCTAAAAACATTATAGTATTCGTCAAATTTTGATTTTAAAGGAAGATGATATTCAAATTCTTCATTAGGATCTGGATTAGAAGCTAAAAATTCTTCTTTTTTCTCTTCAATCAGGTGATGATATTGCAACAAGAAAGCTTTTTTGATTTCTTCAATATGATCTTTTACAGACATTACTTTATCTGTATTAACCAATTTTTTAAGTTCATCAACAAGAGCATCTAGCGAAAATGTGTTGTAATCCTGCATAGGAATGTCATGACGTTCCTTCAAAGTTTCGTCTTCACTTTCAGCAGCATTTGAATTGGTAATCACATCTAATGCTTCTTGATGAGCATTTTCTTGTTCTTCTAATTCATTTTCAGTTTCTGATACTTGGTCTTCTGTCAAAGTTTCAGAATCTGAGATTTCAATTGCTTCATTTGTTACAGAATCATTTATTTCGATTCCAGATTTTCCGTCTGCGTCAAGCAGGTTATCATTCTTTTCTTCTAACATCTTTAAAATGTATAAGGTTTTTATTTTAAACAGTGCGAAAGATAGTAAAGGTGTTTCTAAATACAAAATAAATCCTTTGTTTATGCTCTTTTTACGATCAAATTCTTATTATTTAGAGCCTTTTGAAAATAGGTCGCACAATTTTTAAACGATTTATTATTATAAATTTAAATTTTAGAATCGCCGTTTTTTTAGATAATGTGTTTTAATATCGCAAAAGATATAGTGTTTAAATGGTTTTAATGAAATTCAGAATAAAACTAAAAGCCCCGCTTCAATACCGAAATTGTACGTTTTCTGGCCTCCAAAAGCAGCACTTGGATGAATGTACACTAAATTGTTTGGTGTAATTTTTCGTCCAAATTCAAGAAAAGCATTATTCTGAAAACCTTGCAAAACGTCATTGTACCGAAATGCCGCATCTGCTGCAACCCAGTTTTTTCCAAAAAAATATAAAACGACATTTTCAAAAACCGTAACACTTATATCGCTTCGGCTATCAGCTCCGGCAAAACTCCCTTGATATTCTAAGGTCGATAGCCATAAAAACTTTTTCTTGTAAAAATACTTTCCGTATATCACCGCTGGCATAGCGACCCATTTGCCAGATCCAAAATTCGGATCGGCTGCGGTATTAGCATAAACTCTCGTGCGTAGCGCAATTCCGTTATTGTTCTTCATGTACGGAATATAACTTACTCCCATACCCACGTCGCCTATAGCAGTTTTGTTAATCGAATTCGTACTGGCGGAAATCAGCGGAAGATCAAAACGTAAATTCCAAGCCTTGTTGCCTATAGGAAGTAAAACACGAACTTGGGTAGTGTTAAAAGACCCGTTGTCGGTATCTAGATATTCATCAAAAAAAATGATTGTTTTGAGAAAATAATGGTAGCGTGGTTCTGAGAATGGACCACTTTTAGCGATAGTATCCTGCGCCGTGAGTTGGCAGGTAATCAAAAAAAATAAAATGCTAAGTATTTGTATTTTTGTCATAACTACCTATTAATAAGTAGTTTAAAAATACAAAAAATACATTAACATTTTATTTTTTGCTATTTATTTTATTTGTTCCAGATTTTCCAAGCTTTTTCAGCCTGAAAAATAAGCATGTCGTGTCCGTTTTTAATTACAGCTCCCTGTTCTTTTGCTTTTCGTAAGAAAGTAGTTTCTGCAGGATTATAAATTAGATCGTATGCAATATGTTTTTCGGTAAAAAACTCATAAGGCAAGTTTGGACAAGCTTCAATATTCGGACTTGTTCCAACTGGCGTGCAATTGATTATAATTTGAAAATTATCAAAAGTAGTGGCATTAATCAAATCGTAATCGATTATGTTTTCTTTGGCTTCTCTAGAAACAAAAGTGTACGGAATACCCAATTCGTCCAAGGCAAAAGCAACACCTTTAGAAGCTCCGCCTGTACCTAAAATAAGAGCCTTTTTATGATGCGGTTCTAATAACGGTTCTAGAGATTTTTTAAATCCGTAATAATCGGTATTATAACCCTTTAGCTTACCATTTTTAGTAAATTTAATAGTATTGACAGCACCAATTTGAGTAGCTTTTTTTGATAGTTTATCTAGAAAAGGAATAACTTGCTCTTTGTACGGAATGGTAACATTTAACCCTTTTAAATCGGGATTGTTTTTAACTAATTCTGTGAAGTAATTAATTTCAGAAATGTCAAAATTCTCATAGCTGTTGCCAGCAAAAACTTCATTATTAAATTTTTCTGTAAAATAACCTTTTGAAAAAGAGTAGCTTATGTTGCGTCCTAATAATCCAAAACGTCTTCTTAATAAAATATCAACCATTCTTATTTACGATGTTTTTCTATATAATTTTTTACTGTTTTTTTTGCCCAAACTACTGGAAACAAATCCTCAATTAAGATATAATTGTCAAAGTTTAGACGTAAACCATTGCTTAAGTGAAATTTAGCTTTTGTATTGTCTTGAATCATAAAATACAATCCAGCCAAACGATATTCGATTTCATTTTCCTCTGGGAAATATTCTGTCGCTTGCAATAAAGTTTGGATTGCCGTTTCAAATTCTCCTAAAAACTGAAGGATATCAACCCAGAATAACCAAGTGTCTAGTGCGTAATCGCCAAATTCAACCGCTTTTCTAAAACCAAATTCGGCTTCTTCAAAGAAATTCATCTGTTTGTTGATCGTCGCATATCTTTTCCAGTACAAACGATTCTGATTGTCAATCGCCAAAGCTTTATTCACAAAAAATAATGCTTTTTGGTAGTTTTTCTGGCGAAGGTGAAAATCGGTAATCGCAATCCAGCCTTTGTCTAAAAGCGGATCCTCGTGAACCGTTTGGTTATAGTATTGAATCGCTTTCGCTAAATTTCCAAGTTTTTCATAACATTTACCAATTCGAAGAAGCGCATACGAGGTTGCATCGTCTAATTCGATGGTTCTGTTATAACTTTCAATTGCTTCATTGTATTTTTTAAGGCGTTCGTAAGCTTTCGCCTTTTCCATGAAAGCGCCCAAAAATTCATCATCGATCAATGTTGCGTAATCAAACGCGCGAATTGCATTTTCATATTCTTTTACGCCATAATGAAGACGTCCAAGCTGATGCCACGCAATTTCGCTATAAGGATTTCTGTTAATGTATTCGTTTAAATAAACAATAGCCTCCTGATTTTGATCCAAAAACTCAAAGCAATACACTACGTTATAAAGTGCAGATTGGTCTTCTAAATCTTCTTCAAGACATTTAATGAAATTTTCTTTTGCCAATTCAAGATTATCCATAAAAAGATATTCCATACCAATCAAATTGTATACATCAGCATAATCATCAGTATACTGAAGTGCAATTTTTAACAGTTCAACTGCTTTTTCGTGCTGGTCTCTTTTAGAACAGATATTGGCTTTTTGGATGTAGATTTCCTCATTGTTGGGTTCAATTGCATACAACTCATTCAAAAGCTTTTCAGCGATATCGAGTTTATCGTCATAAACTAGCATTTCTACTTGTACTAATTTTAAGCCTGTAGATTTTGGATGCTGGTCTAATGCAAGTTTTAAGGCCTTTTTTGCTAAATTAGCCTTACCTATGTCTAAATAATGGAGAATTATTTCTTCGAATTCTTCAGAATCAAAAAAGAGTACTTTGTTGGTTTTTAACATCGACTCAAATTTGGATAGGGATAGGTTATAATCTTCTTCTTCGTTGCTTAATTGCATACTTCGTATATTTGAAATTAGCCTGTTATAAATTTAGGCAACCATATAATTGTTGTAAGGATAAGAAATTAATTGTTTTGAACAATTTAATTAACAATATATGGCGTTTTTTATTCTATTTTGGGAAGAAATATTCCTTATTACTAAGGGATTAACTTCGGTTTTGTCATTTTTTTAATGGTGTCGAAAAACTTTATCGAAATACATATAGACCGTCAATTTCTGTCGCTACTTATTGAAATAGCTTTTGAAAATATTTTAAAAAGAACTTTTTTAGCTGTTCTTCTTTTTTATTATTTCATCCATAACGTCTAAAATAATCGCGCAACCTTCTCTAATTTCGTCTTCAGAAATAGTCAAAGGAGGGGTAATTCGTATCGCGCATCCTTCAAATAAAAGCCAGAATAAAATAAGTCCTCTGTCTTGACAGGTTAAAATGACTTCGTTTGTAATATCTGCCGATTCTGTCATCGCGGCAAGCATTAATCCTTTTCCTCTAACTTCTGTAATCAAAGGATGTACCAAAAGCGATCTGAAGAGTTTTTCTTTCTCAAGCGTTTCTGCCATTAAATTTGTTTCAGTTAATTCTTGCAAAGTAGCCAAACAAGCTGACGCAATGACAGGGTGACCTCCAAAAGTCGTAATGTGTCCTAATTTTGGGTTTTCCGTTAAAAGGTCCATTTTTTCGGCAGAAGCAGTAAATGCTCCAACTGGCATTCCGCCGCCCATTCCTTTACCCATAACTACAATGTCTGGAACAACGTCATAATTTTGGAAGCCAAAAAGCTTTCCTGTTCTTCCAAAACCTGGCTGAATTTCATCCACAATCATTAAGGCTCCAACCTCATCGCAACGTTTGCGGACTTTCTCCAAAAAGTTGTTTTCTGGCTGAATAAACCCAGCTCCGCCTTGAATGGTTTCTAAAAGAATCGCTGCGGTTCGAGTGGTTATTTTCTGTAAATCTTCTTCGTTATTGAATGTGATAAAATCAACATCTGGAAGCAAAGGCCTAAAAGCTTGTTTGCGTTCCTCAAATCCCATAACACTCATAGAACCCATCGTATTTCCATGATAAGCATTGTGACACGAGATAAGCTGACTGCGGCCTGTAACTCGTTTTGCAAGCTTTAACGAACCTTCGATAGCTTCTGTTCCTGAATTGACCAGATAAGTTTTATTTAAAGACTCTGGAAGGAGAGAAGCCATTAATTTGCAATATTGAACGGCTGGACTTTGAGAATATTCTCCGTAAACCATTACATGCGAATATTTGTCCAATTGATCTTTTATTGCCTGATTGACTCTTGGATGCTGATGTCCTAAAGTGCAAGCTGAAACTCCGGCAACAAAATCTAAATATTTTTTATCGTTAGTATCGTATATGTAAGAGCCAATGGCATGTGAAACTTCAATTCCGAGTGGGTAAGGAGAGGTTTGCGCTTGGTATTTTATAAAATCTGGATTCATTTTTTTCTTAAAGGTTCAAAGTAGCAAAGGTACTAAGGTTCTAAGGTTTCCTTACTTTATGCTTAGGTTAACTTTTTTAAAGCGTCTAAGTTGCCGAGGTGCTAAGATTTTAAGCTTTTTCTTTTCGGCTTTGTCTAGCAGCAAACAAAAAACTACTTAATCTTAGGTTTCGCTTCTGTCTTCGGAGCTGGATTTTTCTTGTCGTAATTCAATGTTTCCTTCCTGACTTTCAGCGGAACGTTTTTACCTTTTTCTTCCTGTTCTTTTCCTTCTTTAATCAGTTTTTCATTCAGTTCGTTATCTTCGTCGGTAAAAATATCATCTTTCGACTTTATTCGTTCAGCACCTCTCCAGTTCATTCCTCGCAGCTTGCGGGCATTTTCTGGAAGTTCGTCTTCAGGAAAAATATCTCCATCAACTTTATTGAAGAAAGTAATGGTTTCTATAGCATTATTTTCCAAAATCATATTGATTTTACTGCTGACATTTTTATTGATTCCAATCAGTTCATTGGTATCATTTCGCATATAATAAATGACTTCGGTATTTTTGATCACATCAACATCATGAAGTTTTCCGTCCCGAAATTTTCCAAACAAATTGAGTCCCTTGACCTGATTATATCCCGTTCCGAGTGTGTCCTTGGACAGGACAAAAGTATTGTTGAGGACTTTTAAAGAGTCAATTTTTCTTGTTTTATTGTCGCCAATTAAGTGCATTACGTCGCCAGTAATTTGGTTTTCACCATTCCACAAAATCGGATTTCCGATCAATTTTGTCAAAGCAGATTTAGAATCCGAATGTATAGAATCACACTTACCGCTCATATCCGTTTTATAAAAACGAACATTGTTAAAAGCACGCAAAATTCGTTCGCCTTCTTTTCCTGTTACCATTAATTTTTTTCCGTGAATGTAAACCGAGTCATTTTCAACCAAATTGATAGCTACCGCTCTTTTAGTCACAAACATCGAATCTTTCAGTTTATAAAGCTCGGCGTAATGGCCTTTAACAATTCCTTTATTGATCGAATCGGTAATTTTTACATTTCGCGTAGCCGATGCAAATTCAATATTTCGATTGTAATATAAACTGTCGCCTTCTATAAGTCGGTCATCATATTTGATGTAGGATCTTCGGAGAAAATGGGCTAAATTTTTCTTCGTATCATAAAAACCTTTTTCGGTATAGATATAATTGGCTTTACTGGTAATTGTTGAAGGGCCAAGAAGATACGTATGCCCAGAATTACTGTAATAATCCAAATGGTTGGATTTAATTACATATTTTGGATTCGTAATCGTAACTTCAGTCAAAAACTGGAATTTCTTTTCTTTCACATAATACCTTCCAGATTTACTTACCAAAGTATTGTCTTTGTTTACAATTGTTCCTTTAGTATTGTAAAACGCTTCTTGGATATTTCGATCAAAATTAATGGTATCGGTACGCAAAGTGGCATCTGGAGAAGTTAAAACTGCATCTCCTTTAGCGAAAGCTTTTTTTTCATTACCACTATATTCGGCGTATTTACTATTTAGGAATAAAGTATCTCCTTGCACTAATTGTACATTTCCGAATGCTTTTAGGTAATTTTCTTTTTGAAAAAAATAGGCTTTGTTGCAAGTTAAGACCACACCATCGTGATTTACTTTTACATTTCCTGTAAGCAAAAGTGCATCTGGCACGTTAACCTGATCCACATCAGAAAAGTCAGCATTCTCGATGACGATAGTTTTAGGAGTTTGAGTCGGTTTTTTGGCCTGCGCCGCAATAAATTGTACGCTAAGAAACAGACAGCAAAATATGAAAAAGAGTGATTTCTTCAACTGATTAAATTTTTGTCAAATTTATAAAAAAGGTTAGAACCTATGGCTGATATTAGGATTAATTTATAATAACTCGCCAACACCTCAATTAACCAGTTCGCTATTATTTATTTTTTCAACAAAACATTGAACTCACACGTTGTAGTTGCGATATTTTGGATTTAAAACACAGCATTTTGAAAAGAGAATGACCTGAATTTTAAAAAATGAATTACATTTAGAAATTAGTTTAATGTCTTTTGCAGATAAAATTTAAAATCTAAAGAAGAATAGCCCAAAAATATATGATAAGTAAAAAAATAATTGCAGCCGGGATTACATTAACGGTACTATTTTCGGCCTGTAAAACAAAAGATTTAAAAATGAGTACAACAAAAGAAAAACCTGCAACAGAAAAGAAAGTTGTGGTGTATCAAGTTTTTACACGCCTTTTTGGAAATAAAAATACAGCTAACAAACCATGGGGAACTATTGAAGAAAACGGTGTTGGAAAATTTAATGATTTTACAGATAAAGCTTTACACGAAATTAAAGATTTAGGTGTCAATTATATTTGGTACACCGGTGTACCGCATCATGCTTTGGTGCGTGATTATACGACGTACGGAATTTCTAATGATGATCCAGAAGTGGTAAAAGGTCGTGCGGGTTCTCCTTATGCCGTAAAAGATTATTATAACGTAAATCCAGATTTGGCGGTAGATCCATCAAAACGATTAGAAGAATTTAAGGCTTTAATAAAACGTACTCATGCCGCAGGTTTAAAAGTGATTACAGATATTGTTCCGAATCATATTGCGAGAAAATACGAAGGAAAATCAAATCCTGCTGGTGTAAAAGATTTTGGTGCAGACGATGATGTAAATGTTGAATACAAACGAGACAATAATTTCTACTATATTCCGAATCAGCATTTTGAAATTCCAGATGGAGATGTGCCTTTAAATGGAGAAAAAAATCCATTGATTGATGGAAAGTTTGATGAAAATCCTGCAAAATGGACAGGAAATGGTTCTCGAAAATTCAAACCAGACCAAAATGATTGGTACGAAACGGTAAAAGTAAATTATGGAGTGCGCCCAGACGGAACCAAAGATTTTCCTGAACTTCCGGCTGGTTTTGACCAGAAATCGTATCAAGAGCATTTTGCTTTTTGGCAAGATAAAGACGTGCCAGATTCTTGGAAAAAGTTTAAAGACATTGCTTTGTATTGGATTTCAAAAGGTGTTGACGGATTCCGCTATGATATGGCCGAAATGGTTCCGTATGAATTTTGGAGCTATATGAACTCTTCGATTAAAATGAAAAATCCGAATGCGTTTTTATTGGCAGAAGTGTATAATCCGAATGAATACCGTAATTATATTCGTTTAGGAAAAATGGATTACTTATATGATAAAGTGGAAACTTACGATAAGCTGAAAGATATTATCCGTGGAAAATCTTCGCCTGACGAATTAACTAAAATTCAAAACGGAATGGCCGATATTGAGCATCATATGCTTCATTTCTTGGACAATCACGATGAACAGCGTTTAGCAAGCCCAGAATTTGCAGGAACGCCAGAAAGAGGAAAACCTTTAATGGTGGTTTCGGCAACCATAAGCACTTCGCCAACAATGATTTATTTCGGACAGGAAGTAGGAGAGGCAGGAAATGAAGATGCAGGTTTCGGAAAACGCTCAAGAACGTCAATTTTTGATTATATCGGAGTTCCAAATCACCAGCGCTGGATGAATGATGGTAAATTTGATGGAGGCCAGCTTTCAGATTCAGAAAAACACCTTCGCGACTTTTACAAGCGTTTATTGAATTTCACAATTAAAAGTGATGCCTTAATGGGAGAATTTCAAGAAATTCAGTCTATAAACCGTCAAAATCAAGCGTATGATCCGTTGTTATATTCTTTTGTTCGCTGGTCAGATCATCAGAAATTGATTGTTGTTGCTAATTTTTCTTCTGAAAAAGAAAGTGAATTTGAATTGAAAATTCCTTCTGAAATAATTTCAAAATGGAATCTAAAAGACGGTTCTTATGTTTTAGTAGATAAACTGTATCTGCAAAATAAAACTTATTTGAATGTAAAGAATGGAGAAGGAGCGGCTCAAGTAAAAATAAAGCCTTCTGAATCTTTGATTTTCGAAGTAAACTAGATTTTCTAACACATAGAAACATAGTTTAGCAAAATTATAAAAGGCGTTTCACTAGTTTAAATGCACATAGTTTATCTATGTGTAGAATAGTTTCTTTCGTATTCTTTTTTTGCTCAAAAATCTATGTTTCTATGTGTTTAATCTTTTTTTTTAATCTTTTTAAGCAGAGAAATAATTTCTTTAATCGAAAATGTAGCGCCACATACAAATTCATCTGAAGCACCATAATAAACAGTTAAAGTGTCTCCGTCAGGCTCAAGGATATGCCCATTGGTGAAAACTACATTTCCAAAAAAGCCGCTTAATTCATATCCTGTTTGAGGTATCATAATTGGCTCAATTGTTCTAGAAATTACTTTCGTAGGATTATCAAGTTCCATTAAAAATGCTCCCAGACAATACTGATGAGCATCATTTGCTCCATGATAAATTTCAAGCCAGCCTAATTCTGTTTTTATTGGTGCAGCTCCGGCACCAACTCTTTTACTGTCCCAGCTATCTTTTCTGGTTTTGATAATGCATTTGTGATTTCCCCAATGAATACCATCTGGAGACGAAGCAATCCAAATATAATTACCGCCAAGGTCAACACTGCTCGGGCGATGTAATGCGTAAAACAAACCGTTTATTTTTTCTTCAAAAATGGCACAGTCTTTATTATGAGGCGGTAATATCATTCCGTGTTTTTGAAAATTCTTCCAATCGGTTGTGGTTCGTAAACCAACGCCAACACCATTGTCCGAAACAGAAGTAAAAGTTAGATAATACTTACCCTCAATTAAAGAAACGCGACAATCTTCAATTCCAAAAGTTTCCAATATTCCTTCACCAACCAAATGCGGGTAATTTTCGGGTTCATAAAACTGTTTTCCGTCTTCGCTGCACAGTAATCTAATATGAGATAAAGTCGTTAAGTAATCAAGTCCCTGATAATTTATAACACGTGCATCTGTAGCAATAAGTTCAGGATGATTTTTTAAAATTTCGATAATCTGAATTGCTCCAGTTTCTGTTAATACAGGGAAAGAAATAATGTCTTCAATTTGTTTCGGTCTTTCTGCAACTCTTACAGCCAGCCAGATTTTGTTTTGAAACTGGAATACGCCGGGATTTAATAGACAGGTAATTTCTAAACCTTCTCGACTTGGCGGTAAATCGGAAGGCGCTAAAAGTGGATTTTCTATAAAACGTGTTGCTATATCTTTCATATCTCTTTGTTGTTGTTTATGAGATAATTAAGGTATAAAAAAAAGCTGATACAGAATTCTATATCAGCTTTTTTGTTTTATACTTTTTTAACCTTTTTGAGAGCTTCGACGTAATATTCGTTTACTTTTTCCCAATTGATATGATTGTAAAAAGCATCAATATAACTGCCTTTTCGGTTTTGATAATCTAAATAATAAGCATGTTCCCAAAGATCAATTCCCATAATTGGAGTTCCCGGAATCAAAGCATTTTTCATTAACGGATTGTCTTGATCATTTGTCGTAGTAATTTGCAATTTACCATATCGGTCTACAACAAGCCAAACCCATCCAGAACCAAACTGTTTCTCTGACTGCGCTTTAAACTGATTGGTTAGGTTATTAAAAGAACCAAATTCTTTAGCAATTGAGCCAGCCAGTGTATCTTTTGGAGTCTGTTCTTTTGGCGTTAGAATATTAAAATAAAGCGTATGATTGTAATAACCGCCAGCATTCTGACGAAGCTTAGCATTATTTAAATCCATCTTTTTTAAAATATCCTCAATTGGCATATTTTCAAATTCAGTCGATACAATCTCTTTGTTGAAATTGTTGGTGTACGACAAATAATGTTTAGAATAATGTGTTTCTAAGGTCAAAGTTCTAATGTCTGGTGCAAGCGCATCATAATTGAATGGCAATTTTGTCATTTCAAAAGAGCCAGGATCTGCTTTGACATCATTTGGCGATCCGATAGTGATTTTTTCTTCTTTTGTTGGAAGAGGAACCTCAACTACTTCAACAAGCTTGTCTTCTTTACAGGAAAATAATAGTAAAAATGAAGCTAAAGTGCTAAAAAGAACAACGTTTTTCTTCATAATGTTTTTATTTTGATGTTAATGAATTGATGATTTCGATATAATGTTCTTTGGCTTCGTCAACAGACATATGGCTAATTTGCATCCAAGCATTGGTTTTAAAAGCGTCTCTTAAATCAAAATTTTCAGATTGATTGTAAACAGCTGTTCCAAATGTTGCCTGTTTGTAAAAAGCGTAAAGTCTTAACTGCACATCTTGAGGCAGAGAAGCCTGAGTCATTGTCATTGCAATTTCTACAGCTTTAGCAAAGCGAATATCTAAATCTTTTTCAGCCATTTATGCTTTTGTAGCAATAATTGTTTTTCCACCAATCGCTTTCTGATTTAACTCGACATTGATTGGCGTACCTAAAGGTAAAAATAAATCTACTCTTGATCCAAATTTAATGAAACCAGCATCTGTTCCTTGAACCACCTGCATTCCTTCTTTAGCGTAATTTACAATTCTACGAGCCAATGCTCCCGCAATTTGTCTGTATAAAATAGCACCGAAAGTTTCGTTTTCGATAACTACTGTAGTTCTTTCGTTTTCTTCACTAGCTTTTGGATGCCAAGCAACCAAGAATTTACCAGGGTGGTATTTGCTAAATTTGATGATACCATCCATTGCGTAACGCGTTACGTGCACATTGATTGGCGACATAAAAATAGAAACCTGCAAACGTTTATCTTTAAAATATTCTCCTTCATATACTTCTTCAATAACCACCACTTTTCCATCAACAGGAGCAAGGATATGATCGCTGTTTCTAACTGCAATTCTCTTCGGATTTCTGAAGAATTGTAAAATAATAATTAAAATTACAACCGCTGCGAATTGAACAAGCATTCTCAGCCAGGCAATATCAATGAATTTATCAGCAATTAAAAGTACAGCTACTGTAAATACAGTACCTAGTAAAATGGACGGGCCTCCTTCTTTATGAAACATAATATAAAATTTGATAAAATAAAAATATAATTGGTGCTACAAATATAACACTATCTAATCGATCTAGAATACCTCCATGGCCTGGCATGATCGAACCGCTGTCTTTTATGCCGGCAATTCGCTTAAATTTAGATTCTATTAAATCTCCAATAGTTCCAAAAATGCTTACGATTATGGCAATGGTAGTCCAGATTATGATTGACATATTGCTGAACTCAGGTTTTGGCTGAATGTATAGCTTAGAAATCAGGAAACCGGCAAAAGCTGCAAAAACAGCACCGCCAATAAATCCTTCAATTGTCTTTTTAGGAGAAACACGCTCAAATAATTTGTGTTTTCCCATTGATTTTCCAACCAAATAAGCAAAAGTATCATTGGTCCATATTAAGATAAAAAGGCCTAAAATAATCTTCGGATTATAATCGTTTGTTCCAAAAGAAATCTTTACGATAAATACAAAAGGAAGTGTTATATATCCAAGAAGATATAAATATTTTGAAGAAGTGCTTACTTTTTGAACCGAGTCATAAAATAAGAATATAATACATTTTATAGAAACAACTAGTGTAACGGCCAGAAGAACTAAATCCAGCTGTTTGATGTTGGTTTCTAAACTAATATTTGAGTTAAGAGTATCGTTTAGAAATTTAGTTGTCTGTTTGTTGTAATGGCTTACAAGAATAATCGACGAATAAACTAAAGTTCCAAATAGAATCGAAAACACTTTGTTTAAATTTACAATATTAGAAAACTCGTATATCGTAATAATCAGGAAAACGCCAAAAAGAGTAATGAAGCTTTCTGTAGAAAACAATATCGAAGTTAATAATAAAGCGATATAAACAGCACCAGAAATGGTTCTCTTCAGTGTTTCGTTCATCTTAAAGATCTTCTAAAAGCAGTAAATAAAGGTTTTTTGCAACACTTCCGTATTGAGTAAAATCTTCGTCTTTGGCTTTTTCGAAATATTTTATTGTAGTGATATTAGTAGGAATGTCTCTTTCGTATTTGCGTTTAATAGCGCTTAATCCGTCACTTTTCATAGGAAGGATTTGACTTGTAGTTGCTATTATAACAATATTTGCCGGTAATTCGTTAGGTTTATTTTGTCTGATTTGTTTGGATGAAAATAGAATCGAACCTTCATCAGCTATAAGGTTTTCACAGCTTGCTAATAGAAATCTAGGATTTGAAGGGGCAATGTAGAATAATTTGTTTTCTTCTAATAAACTAAAAAGAGCTGGTTCATAACACAAAACCTCATTTTCAAACCAATCATTTTCTTCTAAAATGTTTTCAAATTGCTCTGCCAATTCTTGTCCGTTTTCACAGTATAGAAATTTCCCTCCATTTTTCTTAAAATTGAAAATGAATTGTTCATCTAAAGACAAATGACTATTCGGAGCAGAAGATGTTCCTGCATATTCGCTTTCGTGCTCTTCGTCAGAAGCGGATTCACTGGAACCAAATATTTTTTTGAAAAAATTCATTTTTTTATATGAAATACTTTACATGTTAATTGAAAACGTTCAAAGATAAAAAAATCTTAATTCAAAAGGGTGTTTTGAATTAAGATTTTGAAAAATTATTACGTATTTCGTAATTACTTATGAAACTACTTCTTCCAAATTTTTGTCAAAAGTACGTTTTCCGAAAATGTTTTCTAAATCATCTTTAAAGATTACTTCTTTTTCAATCAGAATATCAGCAAGTTGATTTAATTTATCTTTATTTTCTTCTAAGATTTGAATAGCTCTCTGATATTGGCCTTCAATTAATTCTGAAATTTCGGCATCAATGATTTTTGCAGTTTCGTCAGAATAAGGTTTAGAGAAATTGTATTCGCTTTGTCCGCTTGAATCGTAATACGTAACGTTACCGATTTTATCGTTTAATCCGTAAATAGTTACCATAGCACGAGCTTGGCGTGTTACTTTTTCTAAGTCGCTTAATGCACCAGTAGAAATTCTGTCAAAAGTTACTTTTTCAGCAGCTCTACCTCCCATAGTAGCACACATTTCGTCTAACATTTGATCTGTTCTCACGATTTGTCTTTCTTCTGGAAGATACCAAGCAGCTCCTAAACTTTGTCCACGCGGAACAATTGTAACTTTAATAAGTGGTGCAGCATGCTCCAACATCCAGCTTACAGTAGCGTGACCAGCTTCGTGAATAGCGATTGCTCTTTTCTCTTCTGGAGTAATGATTTTGTTTTTCTTTTCAAGACCACCAATGATTCTATCAACAGCATCAAGGAAATCTTGTCTGTCTACAGCCGCTTTGTTGTTACGAGCCGCAATTAAGGCAGCCTCGTTACAAACATTAGCAATATCAGCACCAGAGAATCCTGGAGTTTGTTTTGCTAAGAAATCTAAATCAAGACCTTCAACTTTTTTGATAGGAGCTAAGTGTACTTTGAAGATTTCTGCTCTTTCGCGAATGTCTGGTAAGTCAACAAAAATTTGTCTGTCAAAACGTCCAGCACGCATTAAAGCTTTATCTAGAACATCAGCTCTGTTAGTTGCAGCCAAAACAATTACGTTAGAGTTTGTTCCAAAACCGTCCATTTCTGTCAGTAATTGGTTCAAAGTGTTTTCTCTCTCATCGTTTCCGCCAGACATATTGCTTTTTCCTCTCGCTCTACCAACAGCATCGATCTCGTCAATGAAAATGATAGCAGGAGATTTTTCTTTTGCTTGTTTAAATAAGTCACGTACACGAGATGCACCAACTCCCACAAACATTTCAACGAAATCTGAACCTGATAAAGAGAAGAATGGTACTTGAGCTTCACCAGCAACAGCTTTTGCCAATAAAGTTTTACCAGTTCCAGGAGGTCCTACAAGTAGAGCTCCTTTTGGAATTTTACCTCCAAGATTCGTGTATTTTTCTGGATTTTTAAGGAATTCAACAATTTCCTGAATTTCTTCTTTAGCACCTTCTAAACCAGCAACATCTTTAAACGTAGTTTTGATATCTGTTTTTTCGTCAAAAAGTTTCGCTTTAGATTTTCCGATATTGAAAATCTGTCCGCCACCTCCAGCGCCTCCACCAGACATTTTACGCATAATGAAAATCCATACACCAACAATGATGATGATAGGAAGTAAGCTGATTAAAATATCGCTCCAGTTATTTTTTTCTTCAAATTTATAATTTTTCAGTTTTTTTGCAGCGACAGCAGCTTGTAAGCTTTTCTCGAAATTCTGAATATCTCCAATTTTCACACTATAGTGTGGTCCTTTGTTTGGCTGTTTGAAAATATCTTCAGCTACTTTCTTGTTTGCTGGATCTTTAAGAGCCGCAGGAGTTAAATATACTTCGGTTTCTGATTTGTTGTAAATAACAACTTTATCAACTTGTCCTTTTTCCAAAAGATTATTAAAATCAGGTGGCGTTAATTGAACAGGTTCGCTCATACTTGATCCTCCTGTTGCAAAACTTATGAATAAAAAAACTAAAAGTATTGCGGTGTATATTAACCAAGGACTTATTTTAAATTTATTCGGATTTGGATTATTATCTTTAGCCATTTAATGAAAGTTTCTTTAGTATTTGTTCTCGATTGTAGTTATTTTGGCATCGCCCCAAAGGCTTTCGATGTTGTAATATTCGCGAATATGTTTCTGGAAAACGTGTACCACAATATGTACATAGTCCATTAAAACCCACTCTGCGTTATCGGTTCCTTCTACGTGCCAAGGTTTGTCTTTTAAGTCTTTTGATACAGTTTTTTGAATTGAGTTTACGATGGCGTTTACTTGGGTGTTTGAGCTACCGTTACAGATCACGAAATAATCGCATACTGCTGTATCTATTTCTCTTAAGTCAAGAATATCGATATCATTTCCTTTTACTTCCTCAATCCCTTTGATTATGTTCGCCAGTAGAACATCATTATTAACAGTCTTTTTCGCCATGAATTATTTTATATGAATTTGTAAAGTTACCAAATTTTGTGATTATTTTTGAACCTTAACAAAATATTAAATTAAGATATTTAAATTATTTAATGAAACTAATCAAACTCGATGCCATAGATTCTACAAATGACTTCTTAAAATCATTGGCAAGTCAAGATGAACTGGAGAATTTTACGGTCGTAACAGCTGAAAATCAGACAAAAGGGAAGGGGCAAGTAGGAGGCGTATGGAAGTCTGAAGCTGGTAAGAACTTAACTATGAGTGTATTGGTGAAGGATTTTCTCTTTAGCAACGAAGAAGTTTTTAATCTAAGTGTTGCGGTTTCTCTTGCAGTTTCAGAAAGCTTAAAATCTTTAAATATTCCTGATATCTGTATAAAATGGCCAAACGACATTCTGTCATACAATAAGAAATTAGTTGGCATATTAATCGAAAATACCATAAAAAGCGATGGCAGAATCGTGTCAGTTGTCGGAATTGGAATTAATGTCAATCAAACCGATTTTGGTGAATTGCCCAATGCTTCTTCTTTGGCAGTAATTGCGGGTAAAACTTTCGATAAAGAAGAACTTACTATTTTAATTGTCGAAAAACTAAAAGAAAAGATCCAGTTATGGAAAAGCGAATCGCAGATTTTTTGGAAGGATTACTTTAATTCGTTATTCAAAAAAGGTATTCCCACAGCATTTAGAGATAATAACAACAGTGATTTTATGGGAATTATTCAAGGAGTTTCTAAAGTTGGCAAATTGCAAGTTTTGCTAGAAGACGACTCAGTTGCTGAATTTGAAATAAAAGAAGTAAAGATGCTTTATTAAAGCTTCTAAGGTTCTGAGTTGCTAAGCTTATAAGTTTTTTTGCCACGAAGGCGCTAAGACTCTAAGTTTTCTTTTTTAGTTTAAACAGTAATCTAAATTTAACCTAATCTGCTCAGATCAATTAAATCTGCGTGAAACAAAAAATCTTTGCGACTCTGCGAGAAATTTTCGGCTCCAATTAAAAAAATCTTCGTGCCATAGCGCCTTCGTTGCAAATAAAAAGATCGCGCCTTCGTAGCAAAAAAAAGCCCGACAAAAGCCAGGCATTTATAATTCAAAATTAATAATTTATAATTATTAAAGTTTGTTCATATTGTTTGCTAAAGTTTCAATAAACTTACTGATTGGACCTTTAACCATCATCGCCATCATCGCGTTGAATTCGCCTTCAAAAAACAATTGAACAGCACTTTCAGAATCTGAAACACTATCAATGCTTGAAGTCAGCGTAAACGGAAGTTTATCACTCGCAGCACCTAAAACAATTTTGTTTGGCGCAACTTTATCTTTCATTTTTAATTTGATTTCCGGCATCCCTTTCAATCCAAAAATAAAAGCGTCTTCGCCAGTCACTTCAAATTTAGCGATATTGTCTGGCATTAATTTTTCGAAATTCTTTACATCAGTCAGTTGATCAAACAAATCCTGAGCTGATTTCTGAACTGTAACTTTTGGACTTTCTAAGTTCATAATTTTGTTTTTTTATTTTTACCGCAAAGTGCGCAAAGTTTTTTTAATATGCAAGCATTGTAAAGTTCGAAAAGCTAAAACTTTGATAAAATTCCAATTTTTAAATTCCAAATTCCAAAAATCTGTTCGCTCTAAGAGAAATCTAAAATCTACAATCTAAAATCTGCAATTTATTCTTGCCCCCAAGTAGACGGACTCTCGTTCCATTCTAAAAGAGTAGACTGTTGGTCTTCTGTAATGTATTGTTTTTGAACCGCTAAATCTAACAAGTTTTCGTAATTGCTTAAAGTAAATAAATCAATATTAGCTTCTTTGAAATTTTCTTCAGCAACACCAAAACCGTATGTAAAAATCGCTGCCATACCTTTAATATTAGCACCTTCGCTTCTTAAAGCTTCCACAGCCATTAAACTGCTTTTTCCAGTACTGATCAAATCTTCAACAACCACAACATTTTGGCCTTTTTGTAAAAAACCTTCCACTTGGTTTTGTCTACCGTGTTTTTTTGGTTCCGGACGCACATATACGAACGGAAGACCCAAACTTTCGGCAACCAAAATACCAACTCCAATCGCTCCAGTAGCAACACCGGCAATGACATCAGGCTTTCCAAATTGTTTCTCAATGTTTTTAGCAAATTCATCACGAACATAGTTTCTAATGCTCGGAAATGAAAGAATTAACCTATTATCGCAATAAATAGGAGATTTCCAACCAGAAGCCCATGTAAAAGGATTTTCGGGATTCAATTTAATTGCATTTATTTGCAAAAGCAATTCGGCTGTTTTTTCGGCAGTATCTTTATTAAAAATCATAGTACAAATGTATAAAGTTTTTGTAAACGACAAACCACTTTTTTTGACAAATGAAATCTCTAAGGAAACAGATTTCCAATTGTTCTTGTTGGAGAGTATTGATGTAGAACAGCTTATAATTAAAATTTTTCAAAATAAAATTCAAAAAGCCATTCTATATCATCCCGACGAAAGTGTCATGATGAAAACCCTTAAAGCCAAAATTCCCGTAAATAAAGCGGGAGGAGGCTTGGTATATAATAAAAAAGGCGAGGTTTTATTTATCTTCAGAAACGGTAAATGGGATCTCCCAAAAGGCGGAATCGAGAAAGGCGAAGAAATCGAAGACACCGCCATGCGCGAAGTAGAAGAGGAGACAGGAGTTGGACAATTAAGAATTGGCAAAAAACTAGAAAAAACCTATCACATTTTTAAACGCAACGGAAAATACAAACTCAAAATCACCCATTGGTTCGAAATGTTCTCCGATTTTGAAGGAATTCCACACGGACAAGCCGAAGAAGGCATCGAAAAAGTAGAATGGCTGAATCCTGAACAAATAAAAGAAGCACTTAAAAACTCCTACGAAAACATTAAATTATTGTTTGAGGAGAAAACTCCAACAGAAAAAATCGAACCGCCTGTTGCTTATCGATCGGCTCCAAATTCGAATAATTAAGCTATTTCTAAAGTTTAAATTGGAATTTGGAATTTAAAAATTGAAATTTTAGTAATTTGGGCGTGCCACCATCCCGATAAGAGGGCAAATATAGCATGCGCATATACGCCCTCTTATCGGGATGCTGTCGGGCTTTCGCTGCTACTTCGGTAGCTTGGCTCTATCCCTCACGCGTGCAAACTATGCATGAGTTTTTAGGTTTCAAGTTTCAGTTTTTTCAAAGCTATTGCTGTGTTATTGCTGGCGCGAGCGTCCCGCTCGTGACCTCTTTGCTGTCTCGTCCTGAAAAAAGTTTACATATTTATACTTAATCCTAAAATAGATTTACAGTTGAGTTTTAGTCCTATTATAGGTTTACAATGATAGGATTTTTTACGTAATAATTCTTCCATAA
>NZ_JBYNWZ010000020.1:0-23488 GCF_057799715.1 Flavobacterium sp. 38
TATGGAAGAATTATTACGTAAAAAATCCTATCATTGTAAACCTATAATAGGACTAAAACTCAACTGTAAATCTATTTTAGGATTAAGTATAAATATGTAAACTTTTTTCAGGACGAGACAGGGGAAAAGCCATTTACGAATATTCAACAGGAAGAACATTATTTATAAAGCCGACACCAAAATTATGACGTACTATTATTATATTTTATATCGAATTTTCAACACTTTAAGTAACCCTAAAAAGCAAAATAATGCTACGACAATAAATATTCTATTAACAAACACAAGTACACTAATAGTTTGGTTTGGCATTTATGCGATGCTATCTTACGTAGATTATTATTGTTTTAATATTTCAAACGTCTTAGTGCCAAATGAATTTTTTGTATTTTTCTACTTAGTAATTTTAGGCTCATTAAACTATTATTTTTTTATAAAAGATAAGAAGTTTTTGAATTACGGTTTCAAAGCAGATAAAAAAGGGGGGTATCTAATTCTTGGATTTATTATTTTTTTGGTTGTAAGCTTTGTTTTTGTTGCCAATAAAAACCGTGAAAAAATTTCTAAAGAATATGAAAATGCGAGAATAGAAACCAATAAATAGTCTCGATTTAAGGATAAAAAAATTATTCAACAACATAATCAAAGTAAAAATTCGTTCCAAAATGAAATGGATTTTTATTTTATAGAATATAATTGAGCATTTCTCCCATAAATAGTTTTAAAATTAAAAAGTTGCGCAAATGTCTCTGACTTTGCGCATTTTTTTTATCTTAGAAATAATTAAATCGATAAAAGTTTTGATTACATCTCAAAAATAAAATTTTAAAATAAAAATCATAAAAACTAGAATCACTCCAAAATATTAGAAGAACCCACAATCTTCATATCGGCATATTGCCAAGAATCATCAAAAGAGGGTTTAATTTTTAAAGCCTCTTTTTCTTTTTTCTGTAAGGATAAAGAATTATAAAGTCCGATTAGGGCGAAACCGTTTTTGGGAAGCGTTTGTAAATCTTGTCTGTAGATTTTTTCAGCTTCGGCATATTTTCCAGCTTTCAGGAGAACAGCACCTAAATAATGTCTCACGGAGAAAAACCAATCAGGCGGTTCGTTGTAATTTAAATGATCTTCGATTTCTATGGCTTTGTTTAAAAGTACGGTTGCTTTATCTAAGTTGTTCTTTTTTGCTTCAATTCCTGCAGAAAGAACGTTGTTGGCAATTTGAACCAAATCATACGTGGTATTGATATTCCAAATTGTGATGTCTTTTAAAGTTTGGTCTTTAGCTAGTTTATTGAGAGAAGCGAGCTGTTTTTCGGCATTAGTAATATCATTTTTTCCAAGATAAGCCATTCCTTTGGCATAATGCCAAATCGCATTTGGATAAATGAGATCTTTATCGGGTTGCGGAATTTCCATAATTTTATCCCACATTGAGAATTTTACGGCAATGTAATATGGAATGCTATAATAATGCTGTAAAGTTCCCCAACCAGCCTCACGCATAATTTTAGGAGAGATATGCTGTTGTAATGTCAGTGCCGATTTCCAAGCCAATTGCGAGTTTCCTTCTAAAGCTGCAGTCGCCGTCAAAAAATGATAATTGTGCGGATAATAGGCGAGAGGATAAGCGCCTTGCGCATTACAGGCAGTGGAGTAAAGGCTATCAATTCTAACCGCTTCAATATTGGAAAGCGTGCCTTCGTGATAATCTCCTGTACGAATGTAAATATGAGAAGGCATGTGAATCAAATGTCCCGAACCAGGAACCAATGTTTCTAGCAATTTAGCACTTTTGAGTCCGTTTTCTGGATGTGAAGAAGCTTCTACAGCGTGGACTAAAAAATGATGCGCACCGGGATGTTTAGGATTCTTTTTAATCAATTCGTTTAAAATAGCCAATATCTGCGGTGTCCATTTTTTCGGAATGTAAGTATCTTTTTCATACAAATCCCAAGGATGAAGATTCATTAGAGATTCGGCGTAAAGCGCTCCAATATCTGGATCTGATAGAAATTTCAGATATACCTTTTTCATTGCAGCGGCATAAGCTGTATCTAAAGGTTTTCTGTCTGCAGGGGGATTTTTTGCGTAACGTACAGACAAAGCGTCAATCATAGCAATTTCTTTAGGCGTGCATTTTGCAGAAAGTTTTTTAGCTTTTTGAACGGCATCATAAGCGCGCTGAAAATTATCTTCTTCCATTCCGCCATTATAATTCGGACCTAAAACATACGCAAAACCCCAATACGCCATAGCACAATTCGGATCTAAACGACTAGCTTCGTAAAATGATCTCGCAGCCTCGGCGTGATTGAAACCGTAAGCTAACATTAATCCCTGATTGAAATAGTCCTGCGCTTCTGGATTATTCGTAGAAATTTGAAAAGAAATGCCATCAAGGCCTTTAAACTTTGGTGCTTTTTTATTTTGCGTATACCAATCTTTGTCATTCGTCTTCGGAATGTAGCAGCCTTGCGTTGCATTAACTTTAACAGATTTGGGTTCTGTATTTTTATCTTTACAGCAAACAAAAAGAAGAAAAACAGCGATTAGGAAGTAATTATATTTCATTGCAAAATTGGATTTGAAATTATATAATTCGTATAAAAGTCTGCTAAGGGAGAATAGTCAATTGATTGAATAGGAGAGTATTATGCAAATTTAGATAAAAAAGAAATATATTCTTTGTAAATGTTTGTTTTTCACGGCTGTGTGTTTTTTGTTTCACGCAGATTAAAAAAAGATTGAAGCAGATTTAGCTGATTTTTTAAATTAATCTGCCAAATCTGCTAAATCTGCGAGAGAAAAAAAAGGTTATACTTTGGCTAAAATTTTACTCCCGCAGATCTTGCAGATTCAGCGGATTTTTTTAAATGTTTTATCTGTCATATCTGCTAAATCTGCGAGCGAGGAATTAAAAAAATCTGTGTTGATCTGCTTAAATCTTTTTTAATCTGCGTGAAACTTCAATAAAAAAAGGTTTATACTTTTCAGCGTAAACCTTAATTTCTATAATTATAAAACAATTTCTTAGTTTGTTCCAGCAGCAGCTTTGTCTACTAAAAACAATAATTCACCAGAAACGGGTTTAATCAATTGCATTGGGTAAAGAGTCGGATTGTATTCTCCTTTTGTAACTTCTTTTAAAGCATGTGTTTTCTTTTCTCCGAAAGCCACTACAACAATTTTTTCTGCTTTGTTGATTAATGGGGCAGTCAATGTAATTCGATACATTTTTTGAGGCGCTAAATAATAAGCATCAACCCATTTCGTTTGCTCTTCTAAAACCGCTTCACCAGGGAAAAGAGAAGCCGTATGTCCGTCGTCTCCCATACCTAAAAGAATCAGGTCAAATTTTCCTTCTTCGCCTAAAATCTTTCTGATAGTCTGTTCGTAAGTGGCAGCATATTCTTCTGGAGTAACACCGTCTTTGTACATTTCGAAGATATTTTCTTGCGGAATCGGAACGTGGCTCAATAATGTTGAATACGACATTTTAGCATTGCTCAAATCATCGTTTAGCGGAACCCATCTTTCGTCTCCCCAAAAAATATAAACTTTACTCCAGTCTATTTTACTTTTGTAAGCATCAGAAGCCAATAATCTGTAAATTCCCGCAGGAGAAGAACCTCCTGTAAGAACAGCTGTAAATTTGCCTTTTGCAGCAATAGCTTTTTCTGCAGCTGTTACAAAAAGATCTGCAGCTGTAGTGTTAATTTCTTCTGTGTTATTATAAATCTGTGTCATTTAAAACTTCTTCTTTTGTTTGTGTATTCGGAATCCATTTGTGGCCTTGGCGCGCTAACAATTCGTCAGCTTCTTCAGGACCCCAGCTTCCTGCTTTGTAATTTGGGAAATTGGTTGGAGCAGTTGTCTTCCAAACTTGTTGAATCGTATCAATTGCATCCCAAGCTTCTTCTACCTGATCCCAACGCATAAATAGAGTAGGATCTCCCAATAATGCATCGGCAATTAAGGTTTCGTATGCTTCTGGTGACATGGTTGAACAAGCGAAATAATCAAAAATCATTTCAGCTGGTCTTAAAGACATGGATAAACCAGGCTTTTTGGTCATAAACTGCAGTTTAATGTCCATTGATGGCTGAATATTGATAATCAGTCTGTTTGGTGTCATGCCTTCTTTTCCGTAAGAAAACGAAGAATGCGGCACTGGTTTAAACTGAATAATGATTGAAGACTGTTTTTCTTCCATTCTTTTTCCTGAACGCAAATAGAAGGGAATGCCCTGCCATCTCCAGTTGTCCAGATAAATTTTCATCGCAACATAAGTCTCTGTATTAGAATCTGGTGCAATGCCTTTATCTTGGCGGTAACCCGGAACTGGAACGCCTTTTATTGCGCCCGCATCGTATTGACCTCTAACAATATAATGATCCACTTCTTCTGGCTTGATACGACGAATTGACTTCAAAACATCTGCTTTTCTGTTACGAATATCGTCAGCGTTTAAAGAAGCAGGCGCTTCCATAGCTGTCATACATAAAATCTGAAGCAAGTGGTTCTGAATCATGTCTTTTAAAGCTCCGACACCTTCGTAGAATCCGCCTCGTTCTTCAACGCCGACTTCTTCTGCAACGGTAATTTGTACGAAATCAATAAAATTACGGCTCCATAAAGGCTCAAACATTGAATTCCCAAAACGGAAAGCTAAAATATTCTGAACCGTTTCTTTTCCTAAATAATGGTCAATTCTATAAATCTGCTCTTCTTTGAAAGTTTGCGAAAGCATTTCATTCAATTCAATTGCAGAAGATTTATCGTAACCAAATGGTTTTTCGATAATAATACGATCTTGTTTCGGATTTGCCGCAAGACCGATTTTTTTGATATTGCTCGAAATTGTCGAAATAAAAGAAGGCGTAATCGAAAGATAGAAAAGACGGTTGGCACGTTCGCCAAAAGCCAGGTCAAAATTGTTGATTTTTTCGTTCAATCCGATATACGATTCTTCTTTGTCAATATCAAGACTGTGATACGTGATATGAGAAAGGAATTTTTCTGTTTCTGGGTCCGCAATTCCTTTTTTTCTTGAAAATAGATTTAGATTTTCTAAAACATAACTGCGAAAATCTTCATTGGTTTTTTCTGCTCTTCCAAGCGCAATAATCTGGAACTTTTCAGACATACGTCCGTCAAGGTACAGATTTTGAAAAGCGGGAAAGAGTTTTCTCTTTGCCAAATCTCCGGTTCCTCCAAAAATAACAATGATTGTTGGATTCTTTAGTTTATTTTTAGTCATTGTGTGTGGTTGTGTTGTTCTTTTTTGGTTATTCAGCCCATTGTGTATGGAAAACGCCTTCTTTGTCTATTCTTTCGTAAGTATGCGCTCCAAAGTAATCACGTTGTGCCTGAATCATATTGGTTGGTAACTGAGCAGATCGGTAGGCATCAAAATAAGCTAGCGAATTCATTAATCCTGCCACTGGTAATCCTTTCAAAACAGCAAACTGAATTACAGCTCTCATTCCGCCTTGGTTTTCGGTTAATTTTGAAGCAATTCCGCTGTCTAAAAGTAAGTTTGGCAAATCTGCTTTCGCTACATAAGCCTTTCTGAAATCTTCCAAAATTGTCGCACGAATAATACATCCGCCACGCCAGATTTTAGCCACCGTTTCCAGATTTAATCCGTAGTTGTATTCTTTAGAAGCGGTATGAAGCTGAGCCAATCCTTGAGCGTAAGTCACGACGATAGAAAAGTATAAAGCCGACTTCAAAGCGGCAATCGCTTCGCTTTCGTTTACACTACTTTCATTGGCATTCCAAACCAATTTCTTAGCTGCTTCAATTCTTTCTGGTTTCGTTTTAGACATATCGCGCATGTTTACCGCTGCGTCGATTGTTGGAACTGGAACCTGTAAGTCCATCGCGTTTTGCGAAGTCCATTTTCCTGTACCTTTAGATCTTGCCCAATCCGAAATTTTATTGATTAAAAGACTTCCGTCTTCGTCTTTTTGTTTTAAGATATTTCCAGTGATTTCAATCAAATACGATCTCAAATCATCGGTTTCGTTCCATTCAGCAAAAGTTTTCTGAATCGTTTCATCATCCAAATTATAACCTCTTTTCATTAAGTCATAAATCTCAGAGATTAGTTGCATGATTCCGTATTCAATTCCGTTGTGCACCATTTTTACGTAGTTTCCAGCAGAACCATTTCCAAGATATTCTACGCAAGGTTCGCCGTCAACTTTTGCAGCAATCGCTTCAAAAATAGGACGAAGTCTCTCGTATGCCTTCTGATCACCTCCCGGCATCATTGCAGGTCCGCGTCTTGCACCTTTTTCACCGCCAGAAATACCCATTCCGAAGAAATGGATTCCTTTTTCAGACAATTCTAAAAATCTTCTGTCAGTATCCGTAAAATAGGTGTTTCCACCGTCAATAATAATGTCTCCTTTATCTAAATGAGGCAATAAACTTGCAATAGCGCTATCAACAGGTTTTCCCGCAGGAACCAATAACATAATGGCTCTTGGCTGCTGAATAAGTTCAACGAAATGTTTTACATCTGTAGTCGCTTCGATGGTGTGGTTGGCATCGGCTTCTTGTTGAAGAGAGTTAACTTTTTCGGTATCTAAGTCTAAACCTGCAGCCGCGAAGTTATGGCTGGCGATATTTAAAAGTAGGTTACGGCCCATTACACCAAGTCCTACAATTCCAAAATCAAATTTGCTCATAGTTTTTAATTAACTAAATTATTAGAAAGCTGTTTTTTGCAGAAAAAGGCACGAAAAAGCACAGTAATGTTTTTTAGTTCAATGTTTTGCAGAAAAACAATGGTTATTTTAATTTTTTACATTCAAAATGCAGACCGCTAAGTTAGGCAAAAATGCTGAAAAAGGAGGAGTAAAATAGTTCACTTTTGGTCTTTATTGTGATACTTTTTATGTGTTAAAAATACATTTATTACAGTTGTTTTTAGTGCTTTATGGAACTATATCGTTGTAATACTGGTAATGGCAATTAACGACTTTATATATGATTCGTTTTTATATAATTTGCTTCACTTTGTCAAAGTTTCAAACTTTGACAAAGTTTTTTATTTCAAGCTCCCGATAGCTATCGGGGTAATAGATCCATCAGATTGTTTAAAAGATTTGGCATTTTTATTATAAAGAATAATTTGCAGCATCAGAATCCGAAGAATTCAAATATTTATAGAAATTTTTTCTAGCGTTTAAAGTGCGACCCCGATGGGGTCGTATAACTATCAATGATTAATTGCTATAAATATTCGAACCTTTCAGGTTCATTTGTTGGTATTTATTTATTGCAAAAATCCTACAGTAAATAATCTAACTCGTTTTTATTGATGATCTGCTTCAATCTCTTTATATCTGCGTGAAACAAATCGACGCTCCAACCTTTTATATTGGAGCTATGTGTTAGAAACTAGTTTCTTTTTTTATTCTTTTTTGAAGTGAAGAAAATCTATGCTTCTATGTGTTTAAAAAAATTAAGGATAAATCATCAAAAACATAAACGCAAACAGATTCACCAAAAGCACCACACCGTATACAATATTCGATTTGCCTTTGCTTAAAGACAGCATAACTGTAAAAACAGATAAAGCCAGCAATACAATAGATTTAATGTCAAGACCTAAAACAATAGGCATTTTCATAACGATGCATACAGCGGCGACGCTCGGAATCGTTAATCCGATACTGGCTAAGGCAGATCCTAGAGCCAAATTTAAGCTCGTTTGCAGTCTATTTTTTCTCGCGGCTATAATCGCAGCAATTGCTTCTGGCAATAAAATAATAATGGCAATGATTACTCCGACCAAAGATTTCGGAAGATTATATCCAACAATAATAGTTTCTATAGTAGGCGATAGCGTTTTGGCCAATAAAACTACAATCCCCAGACTTACCAGAAGAAATGCTAAACTGGTATAAAATGTTTTATTGTTGATTTCTATCGGATGCGTTTTAGCTTCTTCATCGGTTCCATTGCTGAGAAAATATTGTCGATAGCCTTTAGTTTGGGCAAAAAGAAAAGAAGAATAAATGACAATACAGGCAATAGAAGCAAAGATTAGCTGTGGTGTTGAATAAAAAGAACCGTGGACGCTTTCGGTAAAAGTCGGGAATACCAAAGTGAAAACGATAATAGAAATTAGGGAAACCAGACCAATTGTTACTGACGAAGTAGAAAAATTCTGTTCGTAATGTTTAATGCTTCCAATAAGAAGACACAAACCTATAATTCCGTTTAGAATAAGCATTGTTGCAGCGTAAACGGTATCTCTAGCCAGAGAAACAGCGTTTGTACCTTCAGAAAGCATTAAAGAAACAATAATAGAAACTTCAATTACGGTAATTGAAATAGCCAAAATAATCGTTCCATAAGGTTCTCCAACACGTTCTGCAATAATTTCAGAATGATGCACAGCCGACATAACGCTCAGAATAAGCAGTATACTTGCCAAAATTTGAAAAACTGCGCTGTTTTCTATCAACCCGCTGAAGAGCAATATCCAAGAGAGAATCGGAATTATGATGGTCCATTGTAATAAGTGTTTCATTTTTCTAGCTTTAAAATTAGTTACAGATTCCGATAAGGCCAACAGAACCGAATTTAGTCTTCTGTAAGATAAGATTTTTATAGCTGAAAATCTCGAAACAAAGATATTTTTAAGTACTTTTTAAGTTTGTTTGCCTATTGTATTTAGAGAAATCAATTACATAAAATGTATCTGTTTTTAAGAATTTCTGATGATTTCTTTTCGGTGCGATTTTCCCCATTTGATCATTTCTTCGATCACTGGAGCAAAAGATTTGCAATACGGCGTAGATTCGTATTTTACCTGAATTTCAGCATCGCGGTCTTCTGTTCTTTTAATCAGCATATTGATTTCCATTTCTTTCAGTTCGCGCGAAAGCATGCGCGTCGTTATTCCCGGAATACTGCGCTCAATTTCTCTAAAACGATGATTTCCGTTGCAAATCGAATTGATAATCGGCAAACGCCATTTACCACCCAACACATGCAAAGTGTCTTGCAAAGCCTGCACTTCTTCTTTCTGATTTCTTTCCATTATTCATTTTTTTTTTTCCGCCACGAATTCACGAATTTTTTTTTTAAAGCTTTCCTCACGAATTATATTGATTGAATATCAATCAATATAATTCGTGTAATTAATCACATTTTTTTCGCACAGATTATAAAAAATAATTCGTGAATTCGTGGCTATAACCCCATCGTCGCGGATTGAATTATTTAGTTTGGTATACTCCATGTAACTGGTTACAAAGTTATACCAATTTGAACTTAAATTTGCTAAATAATTTTTAAATATTAAAAAATGGAAAATCTAAAAAATAAAACAGCCGTTATAACAGGCGGAAACAGCGGAATAGGATATGCAACAGCCAAACAATTAAAAGAGCAAGGCGCGAATGTGATTATTACCGGAAGAAGAAAAGAAGCGATTGAAAAAGCCGCTTTAGAATTAGGCGTTACAGCCTTCACAGCGGATCAATCGAATGTTGCGGATATCGAAAAATTGGCTGCTCAAGTAAAAGCCGATTTTGATTCGGTTGATATTTTGTTTATCAATCCAGGAATTGCTGGTTTGGGAACAATCGAACAAACTACAGAAGAATTGTACGACAGTATTATGAATGTCAATTTAAGAGGAGCCTTTTTTACTTTAAGCAAATTTATTCCGATTTTGAAAGACGGAGCTTCTGTAGTATTTCTTTCTTCAAATACTGCGAGTATGGCAGGGCCAGGATCTTCGGTTTATTCGGCGAGTAAAACGGCTTTGAATTCGTTTATGAAATCGGCAGCGTTAGAATTAGCACCAAGAAAAATTAGAGTAAACTCCGTAAGCCCAGGACCAACTGAAACCGAAGTCATGAAAAAAGTAGGTTTAGACGAAGCTACCGTAAATGGTATTATGGATGTTGTAGTAGAAAAAGTACCGCTAAAACAAATGGGAAGGGCAGAAGACGTCGCTAAAATGGTGTCGCATTTAAGTAGTGAAGCTGCAGTGTTTATGACTGGGGCAGATATTATTATGGATGGAGGAATGGTTTTATCTTAAGGTGCTGAGCTGCTAAGGTACTGAGCTTCTAAGTTCTTTTCTTATTGAGTATAAAAACAAAAGCGATCCGTTAAGATCGCTTTTTTGATTTCAAATAAGTTTATTTTGAAAAAACATCATTTAAGAATGATAAACGCAATATGCTCCAAAAACTACTCCATCTGCATTTACTCCATTCCGTTACGCTGTTCATAAATATGTACGATAAGTTGGATGCTTTGGATTTTGTTTTTTATGAAAAAGATGGTTTTTATTTGCATTCTAAATAATTTTGCGTTTAGCAGCAACTTTGTCAAAGTTCAAAACTTTGACAAAGTTTTCATTAGAAATTAAAAATAAAAACTTAGTACCTTAGCATCTCAGTAACTTAGTAGCTAAAAAACAAATGACTATCCAGCAGTTAAAATATATTGTAGCCTTAGACGAAGAACGCCATTTTGCACGAGCTGCCGAAGTTTGTATGGTAACACAGCCTGGACTGACCATTCAGTTAAAAAATCTAGAAGAAGAAATCGGAATTAAGATTTTTGATCGAAATAAAGTGCCGTTGACACCAACTGTTTTGGGAATTGAAATTATTAATAAAGCCAAAAAGATACTTCGCGAAGTCGATGAAATTCGTGATTTTGTGATCAACGAAAAAAATCTGTTGGAAGGGGAGTTGAAGCTAGGCATTATTTCCACTTTATCGCCTTATCTGATTCCGTTATTTATTCAGGCCATGAAAGAAGCGGCGCCAAATGTACATTTTATTATTAAAGAAGGATATACGGGGCACTTAATGCGTGATTTAGAAACAGGTGCAATTGACGTTGCCATTATGGCGACACCAACCGGAAACCCAAATTTAATTGAGCATGTTGTTTTTAAAGAGCCATTTGTTGCCTATTTAAACCAGACGCATCCTATGGCAAATGAGGAGTTTTACGAAATGCAGCCCGGCGACAAAACAGAATTGTTATTACTGCATCATGAATATTGCTACAACGCACAATTGCTAGACATATGCGGACTAAAAACATCTGATAAAATTAAGGAGCAATTTACATACGACATCAATTCGATAGAAACTTTAAAGAATCTAGTTCGCGCCCATTTAGGATTTGCCATTATTCCTAAACTTTCTACTATAAATGAATCAGGCGGACTTTTTAAACCTTTCAAAGAACCCGTTCCCGTAAGAGAAATAAGTCTAGTAGTTTCCGATTCTTTCTCCAAAAAATTGCTACTGGAAAAAATGAATGAAGCGATCTGGAACTGCCTTCCCGAATCACTCAAAAAAGATTTCAATTATAAAAAAATCCGCTGGAACGATTCGCCTTATTTTATAAAGGCAATCAGTAAGATATCTTAAAATTCCAATATGAAAATTCCAAATTCCAAGCTATACTGTAACTTAGAATTTTTACGTCCAGTTTGTCATTTCGACGAAGGAGACCCGAGCGATAGCGAACAGGCGAAGCAAATCTTCGCGAGAAACTCTACAAAGATTGGCGACATTCTTTGCAGAGCTACTTGCGTGTCCTTCGACTTCGCTCAGGAAGACAAGAGAACTTGGATTTTGGATTTTTTTATTTGAAGCTTCTCCCAATCCATTGGAATTTGGACCCGAGCGATAGCGAACAGGCGAAGCAATTTAAAATATTTGGAATTTAATTTTTCGAAGCATCAATAATCACATTTGCCACTTTTTCTGGCTGAGAAATAAACACCACATGGCTACCTTTAATCTCCGTGATTTTGGTGTTAGAACGTTTGTACATGGCACGTTCGATATCAGGATTGATACTTTTATCTTCAGTCGCTACGATTCCGTAAGAAGGTTTAGTTCTCCAAGCCGCTTTAGTTATTTTGGTTAAAAAACCTTGTGCATGAAAAGCACCTTGCGAAGCATACATAAAATCGGCTTGTTCTTTGCTCAAATCTCCTGCAAAACCAGCGTGGAATTTAGCCTTGTCATAATACGCAATTCCTTTTTCATCTGGAGGCAATACACCATTTTCTGGAGCTGGAGGAGCAGTTTGTAGCCATTGAACAGAATTTTCGCCATTATCAGGCTGTAAAGCCGCTACGTAAACCAAAGCCGCTACTTTCGGGTGATTTCCAGCTTCTGTAATTACAGTTCCACCCCAAGAATGGCCCACCAAAATAGTTGGTCCGTCTTGTTTGTCTAAAGCTAAGTTTGTAGCATTCACATCATCCTCCAAAGAACTCAACGGATTCTGAACGATGGTTACATTATAGCCTTTTTTAGTCAATACTTTGTATAAACCCTGCCATCCAGATCCATCTGCAAACGCACCGTGAACCAATACGACATTTTTAATTTTAGGGTTAGTTTGTGCGTTTACGTTTGTGAATGCTATACTAAAAATTATTACTGCGAATGCTAAAAAGCTTTTAAATATTGTTTTCATTTTTATAAAATTTTAGATTGTTGATTTTGATTATTTGTTGGAATTCCGTTTCCCCACAGTTTTGTCATTCCGAGGAACGAGGAATCTTCGCAAGTAGCTCCGCAAAGATTGGTGATATTCTTTGAAGAATTTCTGGTTCATCCTTCGACTCCGCTCAGGAGGACAAAGCTTTGTACGAAATGAGTTATAGCGAAAATACTAAGCAAATCACACAAGTAATTCCGCAAAGTGATTTGGAATTTGGAATTTTAAAATTTGGAATTTATTTATAATAAAGTGATTGCTAAACTAATCTCAGTATTCAGCAACTTAGAAATTGGACAAATTTCTTTTGCTTTTTGTGCAGTTTGCTGAAAATCTTCTGCAGAAATTCCAGGTACTTTTCCAGTAAGTTCTAACTGAATTAAAGTAATAGTTCCGTCTTCAAAAGTTACTTTAGCGGTAGTGTCTAAATCTTCTGGAACGAAACCAGCTTCAGACAATAAAAAGCTTAATTGCATTGTAAAACAGCCCGAATGTGCCGCTGCGATTAATTCCTCAGGGTTGGTTCCAACTCCTTGCTCAAAACGAGTTTTGAATGATAATTGTGCATTGTCTAAAGTTGTGCTTTGTGTACTAATGGTTCCTTTTCCTTCCATTCCTGTACCTTTCCAGTTTGCGTTTGCTCTTCTTGTAAATTTCATGATTTCTATTTTTTAAATTATTTTTTAAGATGTTCAAATCATTTCTTTGATTTTGATGAGACAAAGGTATAGGGAAGGTGGTTATTAATCAAATTAATAATTTTTAGTTGTTATAAAAATAATTTATAATATTGAATTGTTTTATATGTTTTTTGATCTTCAATTGTTTCGGTCAAATCAGGTATAAATACGTATTGGTTAGCATTTTTTTATAATTATTATTGTTGAAAGTTTAAGTTGATTTATGGTTTTCCGTAATCCCAATAGGTTATAAATAGTGAAATTTGTTTGGATATAAATAATAAAAAAAAATTAAAACATGAATAAAAAGAATGAATGGTTCAAATTAGATAAAAGAAATAGAACCATATTATATAGGTACTTATCTTTTCTATTGATTATGTCAACAATATTTTCGGCAAGTTTGGTTTGTCTGAAAGAAGAAATAATTAATTTAATAAGTATTGAAAAGGTTTCAATTTTAGGATGTATAGTCTTTCCTCTTTTAGGTAGTAGTATATTTTATATAAGAAAGCTTTACAAAGCTTGTATAAATCTTGATATTGTCGAGCCAGTTTGTGATCAAGATAAAATTAGACAGACTGGAATTGTCTTTTATTTTCTACTTAGGCCAATTTTTTCAGTAGGTTTAGGATTACTGCTTTTTTTATCTTTTAAAATGGGAGTTTCTACTATGGTAAAATCACCTGAATTAAATGATGGATTTGTTTATTCATGTATGTTTTTTTCATTTTTTATTGGGTATTCTTCGGGGGATGTAATCGATAAGTTAGAAAAAATAGGTAAAGATATAGTTCAAAAAAGTTTTGACTCAAATAGTGAACAAGGAAATGGCAAATAAGGAATCAATAAAATTATTAGAAGACAAGGCAAAGTTATTGAAAACATTAAAAGATAAACATGGAAAAAGACGTCCAGTTTTAATTGAATTTTGCGGTACTCCAAAATCTGGAAAAACAACTTCTATTTCTGCACTAAATATTTTTTTAAAGCGCAACGGCTTTAATACCGAAGTGATTCATGAAATGGCTGCTTTTTGCCCAATTACAAATAAAACACACCCACACTTTAATACTTGGACCTTATTTTCTTCTCTCACTGAGATTATTAAGCATTACTCAAATAATAATATAGACTTTATTCTTGTTGATCGATCAATATTTGATGCTTTATGTTGGTTCGATTGGTTAAATAATTCTAATGAAGAATGTCCTTATCTAGATGATCAAACATTTAATTCTTACGAGAATTTATTAATAGGGAGTAAAATTTTATCAAGCTTGTTTGATCTGACTTTAGTGTTTAAAGCAAACCCTGATGTTTGTATGAAGAGAGAATTCTCATTCTTACTTACGGAGAAATCAGGCTCGATTATGAATAAACATGTTTTGAAGTCATTTAACAAATCAATTGACAATTGTATAGAGAAGTACGAAAAAAAGTTTAATAAATTAGTTTTTTTTGAAACCTCAGACGATGAAAAGCCTGAAGAAGTAAATAAAAATGTGACAGAGAAAACTTTAGATACTCTCCTAAATTTAATAAAAGAGGATGTTGGATATTTACCAGCTCAATTAGCCAATAAACTGAAAGATGGAATAAATGATATTTCAGTTTTAAGTAATGAAATATTACAATTTGGCGAGCGTGACGTTGTTGAAAAAACTGAAGACATTCAGCCAATACCTATTGCTATTATTACTAATCAAGATTTAACTAAAATTCTAATAGTTAGAAAATCAGATAAAAAAGCTGAAAAAGGCTCCCCAGAAAGTAATAGATATTTACTTTACATAGGTGGACATGTTCGTCAAGAAGACCGATATGAAAACAATAGTCCATTATTAGAGATTTTCAAGAATACCTTAAATAGAGAAGTTTTTGAAGAAATAGGAGAATCAATTTATCCAAAAGAAATTAATCCATTTTTAATTTACAATAGAGATACACCAAAAAGTAAAAGACATTTAGCAGTTTGTTTTACTATTAAACTGAAAGATTTCGAATATAAGAATTTTAAGATTGTGTCAGAAGAACTCGTTAAAAAATCAGGAAGTTCAAAAAGTGGTCATGCTATAGACATTGAAGAGGTAACAGTAAAGTATGCAGCTGATTTTGAACCTTGGAGCTTAGCAATTCTTAAACATGTTTTTGGACAAGCTCCAAGTAAATTACAGCAAGAATTATTTTAAAAATATAGATTGAATAATCTTTAATATGTATTAAAAATGAAGAAAAAAAAGGAGATTAATATTGATACTAGTACTATATCAATTGAAAAAATTATTGTTCACAGTATTCCTAAGCATAAAAAGGATGATTTTTCTCAAGAACCACAATATAGTGAGCAAGAGAGCTCACTTCCAGATGACCTTAGATTATTTTTTAAAGATAAAGTTGTTCAATCTTTAGGGAGTAATAAAGAATTAAGAGTTTGCTATGATTCTGAAAATGAATCTCCCGTTTCATTATACATTAATGAAATAATTAACTCATTAGGGAATGATTTAGTTGAAAAATCAAAAAAAATAACAGAGTATTTGTTCAAGATCCAAGACGGTCAAAATGCTTCAGGTATCTTAGTTGTTATTTACGCAAATATTAATGATAAAGGAGCTTGTATTATTATAAAACTTGAAAGAGATGAGGGAGCTCAACTTGAATTAGATCCGATAACAAAATCTTTTAACATTAAGAATGTTAAAGATTTGATGCTAACAAAAAAGACAAGAATTTATAAAGTAGGATTGTTTATTGATAAAGATAAATTTAATACTGAATTTGATGGTAGTACAGCGGATTTGCAGATTGATCCTAGAAGTAAAAAGGTAGTTACAACATGGTTTATAGAAAAATTTTTAGGATGTATTCCACTTGAAAACCCAAAAACAACAACAAAAAAATTTTATGATTATACTACAATTTACATTCAGACTATTGATGATTCTGTAAAAAAAACAAAATACACACAAGACCTTAATTCTTATTTGCAAAAAAACTCGCAACATATAAGTGCGAGAGAATTTGCTAATGACTATATGGAAACCTACGATAAAGATAATTATGGAAAATATCTTAAGGAGAAAAATTTCAGAATGTCAGAGTTTCCAAAAGACAACGATTACATAGAGAATAAAATAAAGACTATAATGATGTTGTTTTCAAATGATATTGCTATTGTTGGTAAAAAAGGAACTTTTCAAGATAATGTCAAATTAGAAACTCAAGAAGATGGAAGAACTAAGGCTGAAATCATCTCAAAAGTTAAATTAGTAAAGTAATGAATAATGTTCAGGAAATAGTTGATTTATGGAACGACGATAAAATTAAGTATGAAAAATTAGGTAAAATTGTTAATAAGTTCATAAAAAATAAGATTACGGACTACGAAATAATACCTGAAATACATTACAGAACGAAAGATTTATTGAGCATTATAAAAAAAATTAAAAAGAAAAAACTTGAAAAAGATTATTCATATAATCATTTAAATGATAAATTAGGAATTAGAATAATATGTAAGTTTCAGGAAGAAATGGAAATATTAGATGATTTTTTACGCAAGAATTTTGATGTTAAAAATATTGAGTATAAACAGGAACATTTAGATTTTGATAAATTAGATTATATTTCAAATCATTATGATTCTACTATTAAATGCTCAATAAAAGAGTTTAAAAAGTATAGTGTATATAAAGATCTTATTTTTGAGATTCAAGTGCGTACATTAAATCAACATGCTTGGTCAAACACATCTCATTCACTTTCTTACAAACAGGAAGCAAATATGCCTGTGAATTTAAAGAGAAAAGTCTATAGATTATTATCTTTATACGAACTCGCAGACGATGAATTCTCAATAGTAAATAAGGCTTTAAAAGATTATGACAATAATAGTTATAAGCTTTTAAGAAAATTAGAAGGTAAATTTTACAAATTTGCAAAGCTAGATTTTGATAGAGATATATCACTAAGACATATTAATATTATATTAAACTATCTACAGTCAGAAAATGCTCAAAAACAAATTATCAATAATATTGAAGGATTCTTGAATGAAAATGAAGTTAAGATTCAAAAAATTTACAATCAGAATAGAAGACGTTTTCATGAAATATTATTGCTCACTCAACCTGAGATATTTATAATTTGGTTCATGTTAGAAAATTTTGGTTTTGCACTAGAAGATAATTGGGAAGATCATTTTGATCTTGAAGATTTAGAATTAATAAAGATGCTTTGGGGCAATAAACTTTAAAAACTAAAGAACTAAACGCTTAAAAAATCTTAATTAATAATTTTATTTTTTATTGTTGTTAATAGATTTCATAAATAAAAAAACAAAACCCTCAATCTTTCTCTCAAAAGACCAAGGGTTTTAATTTTTTCAAAAAGAAACCTTATTCTACATCTAAATAAGGATTTAAAGTTTCGGCTAGTTCATTCAACCAATAGAAATTATCTCTTAACTTGGTTTCTTGCTGGATGTTTTCTTTTTCGCTCATCACGTTTAGCGCAAGGGTGAAATTTACCTGTCTTAATGCTTTTGCCATAGACTGAGGGTCTATTCTGTCGTTAAAGAAATTCATCAGCCTGATTTCGGCTTCTTTTGAAAGGGTTTTGGTACTCATTACTCTGTAATTTAGGAAATATAAAACCCATGTAGCTAAGGTGTCCTACGCTTACAGAAGCGTTACGGTTGTTTCCAATGCCGCCACCATACCACATGGGCAAAAAGTTTTTTAAGTATCATATGTCTGTAATTTAGGAATAGCAAATATATCAAATTTGATGGTTTTAATATTAAGAAAATTAATACGTTTTTATAAAAACTGGTTTCCAAAAATCATTCTTCTGAAAACAAGAACCCTAGCCCTGATAGAAGCGGCATCCTTTTTCTTGCTTCTTTAGCAAGAAAAAGATACAAGCGGATAGCAGGAAACAGCTTCTAATAAAAATCCTCACTTCAAAATTCATTTTTCAAAAGCAGATTCAAACTTTAGATCAGCATAAGAATGAAGATTTACGTACAATTTGGTTTCAAATTACAATCTGAAACAAAGTAACGGACTGAATGCTAGTTTTTTTTGTGCGGTGAATTTAATTTTATACGAATCAATTTTATAAGACGACCGAAGAATAAATTTTTAATGAATAATCTAACTTTTAAATTTATGAGAAATGCTTTTCTACTAATTGCAGTTTGTCTGAGTACGATTTTGTTCTCCTGCAAGAAAGATAAAGATCAATTGAATACGGAAACGGAAAAGTCTGATAGCGCCGACACTGCATTGATTGCGGATAGGGGCTGGCCGCGCGAAGCTGAAAATAACGGTGCGAAACTGGTTTATTATCAGCCTCAGGTAGACGACTGGAAAGATTTTAAAGAACTTACGGCGCGTGTGGCTTTTTCGCTGACTCCAAAAGACGGGAAACAGGTTTTGGGCGTGGCTTCTGTAAAAGTGGAAACGTTGGTAGATAAGGACAATCGAACTGCTTTTATTAAAAATCTTCAGGTGACAGATGTACGTTTTCCTGCTTTGGACAAAAAGAAGGTTCCTGAAATGGAAAAATTGTTTAAAGAAACGCTGCCTCAAAGTGGAGATCCTATTTCGGTAGATCGTATTCTGGCTGATATAAGTCATACGAAAAGTCCGGCGAAAGGAATTGCGGGTAAAAATGATCCGCCTGCTATTTTTTACAGCACTAATCCGTCTATTTTGCTTATCGTGCAGGGAGAACCGGTTTTGGTTCCTATTGATAAATCGGATATCCAATATGTGGTGAATACCAACTGGGATTTGTTTTTTGATAAAGCAGGAAAAGATTATTATTTATTGGTAGACGATATTTGGCTGACTTCGAAAAGTGTTGAAGGCAAATGGACGAAAACGACCAAACTGCCTGCTGGTTTTAGCAGCCTGCCTTCGGGACAGAATTTTGATGATGTGATTAAAATGATTCCGCCGCCTTCTTCTGGAGGTGCGCCAGAGGTTTTTTACAGCAATAAACCTGCGGAATTGATTGCGGTAAACGGAAATCCGAAGTTTGTGAAAATTGACGGAACTAAATTGATGTATATCGATAATACCGAAAATGATGTTTTTGCCAGTGAAGCTGATGGACAATATTATGTATTATTATCGGGAAGATGGTTTAAGTCTAAAGCTTTAACGGGACCATGGACGTACGCAAGCAATAGTCTGCCAGCTGACTTTGCTAAGATTCCGAAAGATTCTCCACGTGCCAATGTGTTGTCGTCTGTGCCAGGAACGCAGGAAGCGAATGATGCTGTAATGTTATCTCAGGTTCCGACAACTGCTATTTTGAAAAAATCGGATGCTGAAGCGAAAGTTAAAGTAACGTATGATGGTGGAACGCCTCAGTTTAAACCTATTGAGGGTACCAAAATGCAATATGCTAGCAATACGCAGGAGAAAATTATAAAAGTTGGGGATTTGTACTATTTATGTTTTCAAGCGGTTTGGTTTATGTCGACTAGTCCAAACGGACCTTGGAAAACAGCCGATTCTGTTCCGAAAGAAATTTATACGATTCCGCCAAGTTCGCCAGTATACAATGTGACGTATGTAACGCAAACGACAACAGATACAACGGTTGAAAGTAGTTCGACCGCAGGTTATTTGGGTGCTTTTATAATTGGTGCTACGTTTGGCGCGATATTGACTTATGGTACAGGATGGTATTATCCGCCTTATATGTATTACGGCGGACTGTATCCAATTTATCGTCCGTGGCCTTATGCGTATGGAGGAGGAGCGGTTTACAATCCGTGGACGGGTGGTTATGCGGCCGGAAGACGTGTATACGGACCTTATGGTGCAGCAGGAACTTCGGCTTGGTATAATCCTGCAACAGGAAGATACGGACGTTCTGCAAGTGTTCAAGGTTGGTACGGTGGTCGTACGGCAGCAAGCACTTATAATCCGTGGACTGGAAATTATGCCAGAACGAATCAAGGTCATAATGCGTATGCACAATGGGGACATTCTGCTGCAACAAATGGTAATCAGTGGGCGCAGACGGGACATATTACGACGCGACGCGGAACTGCAATTGGCTATCAGACTTCGGGCGGAAAAGAAGGTGTCATTACCCATCATCGTGGCGGAGGAACGACTATTCATACCAATAATAATCTGTACGCAGGTCACGACGGACATGTCTACAAAAGAGATGCTAACGGAAACTGGAGTCATTATAATAACGGAAACGGCGGCTGGACGCAGGCAGGAACTTTAGGTTCGTCCAAAAAATCAGGAGAGGGAATTCAGAATAGAGGTAATCAGAAACTTGGCGGAGATGGCGCAGGAGAACGTATTCAGCGTGATAAACCGAATCAAGGATTAGGAGCGAATGGAGCAGGAGAACGAATTCAGCCGAAAGCAAATCAAAATTTAGGTGGCGAAACCAGAATCGGCGACGGAGCACAACGCGGTAATTTAGGAGGTGAAACTAGAATGGGTGACGGAATCCAGAGAGATAATTTCCCTAAAGCAGATCAAACGCTTGGGCATCCTGATAAACCGCTTGGAGAAGCTGGACGCCCTGATGTGACAAACGACCTCGATCGTTCTGCTTTTTCAAGAGACCGCGGAGAAATGCAAACTCGTAACTTCCAAAACATCCAAAGAGGTGGCGGCGGAGGTGGTTTCGGCGGTGGAGGTTTTAGAGGCGGCGGAGGCTTTAGAGGTAGAAGATAAAAGAGTAAAGGGTCAATTATAATTCAGAAAAATCAGGAATGGTAGCAATACTAAACCTGATTTTTTTTATGCGTTGTTTTAACCGCAAAGAACGCAAAGGTTTACGCAAAGCACGCTAAGTTTTTTTAATCTCGCAAAGACGCATAGGCGCAAAGTTATTTTAGAAAATTAAGCATATTTCAAGCTCCCGATAGCTATCGGGATAAAAAGATCTTAGCAGATTCCTTAAGATTATTTTTAAAAAATCTTTTTAGATCTGCCAAAATCTGCGTGAAAAAAAACTTTGCGCCTTTGCGCCTTTGCGAGCAATTTCCATCAGTTTTATCCACAAAGCTTTGCGTTCTTTGCGTTTCTGTAGATTCCAAAAGTAAAAAATCATTGCGTGCTTTGCGGTTAAAATCATACAGCATTTCACAACTTACACATTGTCCGTTTCACCCTGAAGTTTGTCCGTTTGAACTATTTTCTCATTTCGTAAGAAGCATTACCGATATACTTTTGACTCATAAATTAACTGATAACAAATAATTTAAAATCAAAAGTTATGGAAACGAAAAAACAAAAAACATGGATTGTAATCGCAATTATTATTTTAGGAATCATAGCCTTTTTAGTTCCGAATCAGATTGCGGCGCAGACTGGAATAAAACGTACCGATTTGCAAAAACACGATCTAAGTATTCCGGGACGTGAAACCATTCAAGCTAGAATTGATTTTGATGCACATTCAGCATTTGGAAAACACTTTCACCCAGGAGAAGAAGTGATTTATGTTCTGGAAGGTTCTTTAGAATATCAAATTGAAGGCGAAAAACCCGTAAAACTAAAAGCAGGAGAAGTGCTTTTTATACCGGCAGGCGTGGTGCATTCGGCTAAAAATAATACCAATGCCAAAGCAGCCGAACTAGCGACTTATATAGTAGAAAAAGGAAAACCGACTCTAACATTGGTGAAGTAAGATTTCAAGTTGAAATGCGTATGATTTTAACGCAAAGAACGCTAAGAATTTTACCTAAAGTGGTTTTATGTAAACGTAAAAAAGTTCGCAAAGCTTTGCGTAATAAAATGCTTTTTTAATCTCGCAAAGTCGCGAAGCCGCAAAGTTTTAAGACAAAGCTTTGTGGACTTAAAGCAAACTTAGTTTGAGCTCAAAAAAACTCAGCGCCCTCTGCGGATCCTTTGCGCTCTTTGCGTTAAAAAAAACAGCAGTAAAAACTTAGAGCCTTAGTGTCTTCGTAGCAAAAACACAAACTGTCCATTTCAACCCCAACTTTGTCCACTTCACCTTTTTTCTCCTTTCAAAACAAGCAATGTAGAGATACCTTTGACGAAGAAATTAACTGATAATCAAATACTAAAAAAAAAATAATTATGAAAACGATTTTAAAAATTACAAACAGCATTTCAATAAAAACAGTCTTAATCGCTATTTTTTTTATGGGAACAGCGTTAACTCAAGCACAAACTTCAAAACAAAAAACAATTGAAGTAAACAACTCACTAGGAACTTTAAAACAAATCAACGCTGGACTTTTAAACGTAGGTTATACCGAAGCAGGTCCAGCAAACGGAACTCCAGTAATATTACTTCACGGTTGGCCTTACGATATTCACAGCTATAATGAAGTCGTTCCGATTCTGGTTGCAAAAGGATATCACGTTTTTACGCCTTATTTAAGAGGTTTCGGAACAACGACTTTCCTGTCAAAAGATACTTTCAGAAACGGTCAGCAGGCAGCTTTAGCAAGTGATATTATCGCTTTTATGGATGCACTAAAAATTGACAAAGCCGTAATTGGCGGTTTCGATTGGGGAGCAAGAACAGCGGTTGTTGTGTCGGCACTTTGGCCAGAACGCGTAAAAGGTTTGGTATCTGTAAGCGGTTATTTGGTTGTGAATTTAGAAGCAAATTTAAAACCGCTTCCTCCAACAGCTGAATTAGGATGGTGGTACCAATATTATTTCGCAACCGAAAGAGGAAAACAAGGTTACACTCAAAACACTTACGATTTCAATAAACTAATCTGGAAAATCGCTTCTCCGCTATGGAATTTCGACAAAGCAACCTACGATCAGACAGCGCAATCATTTGACAATCCAGATCATGTAGCTATTGTGATTCACAATTACAGATGGAGACAATCTCTAGAAGTTGGTGAATCTAAATACGATGCTCTAGAAAAACGTTTGTCAGCAAAACCAGAGATTAAAGTTCCAACCATTACAATAGGAAGTGATTTTGATGGCGCTTTCGCGGATGGAAAAGCCTATGCAAACAAATTCACAGGAAAATATGAGCACAGAATTTTAAAAGGAATTGGACACAACGTTCCGCAAGAAGATCCTAAGGCGTTTGCACAAGCAATTATAGATGTAGATAATTTGAAATAAATTCCAATTTTCTAAAATTCCAAATTCCAAAAGAGCGCAGCGATTTTTAGGAAAATCTAAAATCTAAAATCTAAAATCTAAAATCTAAAATCTAAAATCTAAAATCTAAAATCTAAAATCTAAAATCTAAAATCTAAAATCTAAAATCTAAAATCTAAAATCTAAAATCTA
>NZ_JBYNWZ010000021.1:0-12152 GCF_057799715.1 Flavobacterium sp. 38
AAAATCTAAAATCTAAAATCTAAAATCTAAAATCTAAAATCTAAAATCTAAAATCTAAAATCTAAAATCTAAAATCTAAAATCTAAAATCTAAAATCTAAAATCTAAAATCTAAAATCTATCCCGATAGCTATCGGGACTAAAATCATTTTGCTCCGCCATTAAATTCGTTAATAATATTTACAGCTTCGTTGAGGTACGGATTTGTTTTCAGATTATTCATTTGATCCTGATTAATCGTTTTTTCGTTTGGATAAGCGCCTAGAAGAAACTGATTCACACTCGAATTATAAACATCAAGCGGATTATTTTCGTCATTAAAAGTATTAATCTCTGTCCAAAGTGTGTTTAGTGTTTTTTTCTGCTTAAAAACCGATTCTAAGGTCATCGGAATTTCAGCCTTCGGACTATTTATAATCTGATCTATTTTAAGATTGATCTTTTTAATATTGTTAAAAAAATAATTGTCAGCCAGTCTAGCAGAACTATTTGCCGCAATTTTATCGATCAAATTTCGCTTAACATACGTTTTGTATTTTAAGAAAGGTTCGATGCTGTCATTTTTTATGGCTGTCGGAAAATCACTTTCTTTCTGATAAACATCTTCGTAGAATTCTGGAAGCACCACATCAGGTTTTACGCCAATATATTGATGACTTTTGCCCGTAATTCTGTAAAATTTATTGATTGTAATCTTCAAGTAATCCGTATTTTTTTCTTCGTCAAGCGGAAGAATAGTCTGCATGGTCGCTTTTCCGAGCGTATTGCTTCCTAACAAAAGTGCGCGATTGTAATCTTGCATGATAGAAGAGAAAAACTCACTTGCCGAAGCCGTATTGCTATTGACCAAAACGACAATTGGGCCTCTGTAAATAACACCTTTAAAAGGATCATTTATAACCGATTTTTCTTTTTTGCTATCAATTACAATAGAAAGCGGCCCGTAATCTACAAACATTCCAGCCAGTTTTATGGCCTCTTCCATAGAACCGCCACCATTGTCAATAAGATCTATAACAAGCCCTTTTATACTATCTCTCTGTAGTTTTATAACCTCGCGCGCAACATCATCTGCACAGCCTTTTCTGCTGTTGCCGTCAAGATCCGCATAGAAACTCGGAATCTTCACATATCCAATTTTGCTGTCTTTGCCAATGATGAAACTAAAAACAGAATTCTCCTCGTCTTTCATCATTTGCTTTTCAATGTAAACATCAAAACTTTTACCCGAATTACGTTTTAAAGTAAGCGTAATGTGCTTATTGTTTTCAGATAAAATCATAGTCGATATGGATTCTAATGAAGCACAAGAAACCTGAAGCGTCTCTTTCTGATTGGAAATCGAAATAATCTGATCGCCTTTTTTTACTTGTCCGGTCTGGTAAGCAGGCCCGTTTGGATCTACCTCATCAATAATGATTTCATTCTTCTCATTTAAGTTAACCGTCATGCCAAGCGACAAATGCTCTTTTGATAAAGAAGCCACAAAACTAGTTTTAGAATCATCGCTAAAATAAGCCGTATGCGGATCAAAATAGGTGCAGAAGAAATTATAAACTTTCTCTTCCAATTTGGTGTTAGAATCAATTAGCGTAGTAAAACGGCAGATTTCATTCGAAAGGATTTGATTTTTAGAAACTTGTTCAATCGATTTGAAATTGGTTTTTAGAGAATCTAAATTATCACTCATTTCAGCAATATCATCCAAAATCTGATAACGCAGTTTCTTTGTCCAAACCTTTTCCAAATCTTCTTTCTTTAAATAAAAGGCAAAAGATTTTTTATAAAAGCGAATGGTATCTTTTTTAGCATAATCAATCGGAAGCGTTTGAATCTTTTCTAAAACCTTTTTAGTGCGTAAAAGACCATTTACATATTGCGCTTTTATATCGGTAAGAAAACTGCAGTCTTTTTTCAAGATTAGATCATCGAGATTGTAACGGTATTTTTGAGCCAGTTCGTCATATTCGCTCTTAAAAAGGATATTGCGAGAAGGATCCAATTCGTTAATGAGATTATCAAAAACAAACACAGATAAGCTGTCATCAACTGGTTTTGGCCTTAAATGTTCAGCTTGAATAAGCGCATTTATTTTGTTTAGTATTTCACAAGTTTCTGCGCTGTTCTGACCAAAAGATAGAGTTGATGTCAGCAAAAAAAGGAGTAGTGAAATCTTTTTCATAAATGGAAATTCATGGGTTCATGATTAAAGTTACACTAATTTTTTTACAAAAAACAGTAATTCATTCAAATATCGACGACGGAAATGTTTTTTTCCACAAAATGCATTTTCAGGTGTATCATCAGAAGAATCCGTTTTTTTTTTCGCCACGAATTCACGAATTATTTTTTTCTATTGATTGGAGGATTACTGTTTTTATATTTGCCACAAATTACACGCATTTTTGCTTAGCTATGATTTCAATTGATTGATCGCTTAAATAATCATAATTAGTAGTAGAAATTAGTGAAATTCTTAGCATGCACAGACGAAGCAAAGTAGAATTTAAATTCGTGAATTCGTGGCAAAAAAAAATGCGTCACAACTTTCGCTGCAACGCATCTCAATTATAATCTAAAAAGAATTATTTCTTATAAAAAGGCAGTTTTACCACTTTAGCAGCAACATCATTTTTTCTAATTCTAATAAAAATATCACTGTCTATAGCACTGTTTGCAACAGTAACATAACCTAAACCAATACCTTTATTCATAGAAGGTGACATAGTTCCAGAAGTTACAATTCCGATCACATTTCCATCAGCGTCAACGATTTCGTAATCGTGTCTTGGCACCGCGCGCTCCTGCATTTCAAAAGCAACAAGTTTTCTTGCAACACCAGCTTCTTTCTGCTTTTTAAGCGCTTCAGAATTTGTGAAATCTTTAGTAAATTTCGTAATCCATCCTAAACCAGCTTCAAGCGGAGAAGTAGTATCGTTAATATCATTTCCGTACAGGCAGAATCCCATTTCTAGACGTAAAGTATCACGTGCTGCAAGACCAATCGGCTTGATTCCAAAAGACGCTCCAGCTTCAAAAACTTTATTCCAGATTTGTTCTACTTCATTGTTTTTGCAGTAAATTTCAAATCCGCCAGAACCAGTATAACCTGTAGCAGAGATAATTACATGCTCGATTCCTGCGAAATCACCTACTTCAAAGTGGTAATATGTTATAGCAGACAAATCAACAGAAGTCAAAGACTGCATAGCCTCAACAGCTTTTGGTCCCTGAATTGCCAAAAGAGAATAATCATCAGAAATATTCTTCATTTCAACACCCAAATCATTGTGAGATGAAATCCAGTTCCAGTCTTTTTCAATATTCGAAGCATTTACAACCAGTAAATACTGCTCTTCTTTCATTTTATAAATAATCAAATCGTCCACAATTCCGCCTTCGTTGTTTGGAAGACAAGAATATTGCGCTCTTCCAACAGTCAAAGTAGAAGCATCATTTGAAGTCACTTTCTGAATCAAAGCCAAAGCATTTGGACCCGTCAACAAAAATTCACCCATATGCGAAACGTCAAAAACTCCCACGCTGTTACGAACTGTTTCGTGTTCAGCATTAACCCCTTCATAAGTAATAGGCATATTATAACCCGCAAAAGGAAGCATTTTAGCCCCTAAACCTTCATGTATGTGCGTAAGCGCAGTATTTTTCATTGTGTTGTTTTATAAAATTGTTTTGCAAATCTATTCAAAAAATATCGAATTAGAATGCCTAAATTATAAATTTCGCAATAATTAGGAGCTATTTCCTGCTATCCGCTATATCTTTTACTTTTTAAAGAAAAAAGTAAAAGGATGCCGCTCCTATCAGGGCTAGGAGACTCAGTTTCAAAAGAAGAATCAGCGTTTCAATTTTTTATGTAATTTTAATAATATGAAAAATACTTTAAGTTTCGCGATGCCGAAAATTTCTCGCAAAGACGCAAAGGCGCAAAGTTTATAAAAAAACTTAAAAGAGAAGAACTTTGCGTCTTTGCGACTTTGCGCGATTAAAAAAGACAAGCATTAGCTTAAAAAATTCTTTGAGACTTTAAAAAAATACAAAAATGAAAGAACCGTATTTAATCGATAAAGAAGAAATTCTAAGACTCTATAAACCTATAGATTCCAAAGCACACAAAGGTACACAAGGTCATGCCGTGATTATTGCGGGAAGTTACGGCAAAATAGGAGCAGCGGTTCTGGCCTCCAAATCCTGCCTAAAAACAGGCTGCGGACTCGTAACGACTTTCATTCCAAAATGCGGTTATCAAATCCTTCAAATCTCCATTCCCGAAGTCATGACCGTAACCGATGAAAACACCAATTTCATCACCAATATTCATCTTCCGCTAATTCCGCAAGCCATCGGAATCGGCCCTGGAATAGGAAAGGAGCTCGGAACACAAAAAGCTTTATTTGAATTTCTGAGAGTAAATAAAGCCCCTTTAGTTTTAGATGCCGATGCTTTAAACATTATTTCAGAAAACATTTCCTGGTTAGAATTAGTTCCCGAAGACACCATTCTCACACCACATCCAAAAGAATTAGAACGCTTAATCGGAAAATGGAATTCAGAATCAGAGAAATTTCAGAAAACAATTGCCTTCTCCGAAAAATACAAAGTCATTGTCGTCATGAAAGGCGCACCGACTTACATTATAAACCGAACATCAGTTTACGAAAACACAAGCGGAAACGCAGCCCTAGCCACAGCAGGAAGCGGTGACGTTTTAACTGGAATTCTAACTAGTCTTTTAGCTCAAGGCTACGAACCCAAATACGCCTCAAAAATTGGGGTTTTCCTCCACGGTTTAACAGCAGATTTAGCCTTGCCAAAATTTGGTTATGAGTCTTTTACGGCTTCGACAATTATTAAGTATTTAGGGAAAGCTTTTTTAGAATTAGAGAATTAGAGAATGTGTCAATTAGGAAATGTGCCAATTTGATAATTAGATAATTTTGCAGTTCGTATTGTCCTCCTGAGCGGAGTCGAAGGACACGCCAGAAATTCCACAATCAAAATCGCCAATCTTTGCAGAGCTACTTACGCGTCCTTCGACTCCGCTCAGGAAGACAAAAAATGAGCATAAATCAGCTAAATCTGTAAAATCTGCGAGAGCATAAATAAGATAAAGAATCAGCAATATCTGCTTAAATCAGTTTAAATCTGCGTGAAACAAAAACTTTGCGCCTTCGCGTCTTTGCGAGATTTTTTAAAGCCAATCTTAAATTATATTATGTAGATTATTTTTTGCAGTTCGTATTGTCCTCCTGAGCGGAGTCGAAGGACACGCCAGAAAAGCCACAATCAAAATCGCCAATCTTTGCAGTGCTACTTGCGTGTCCTTCGACTCCGCTCAGGAAGACATAAAATGAGCATAAATTTGCATGAAACAAAAACTTTGCGACTCTGCGTCTTTGCGAGATTTTTTAGCTTGCTTATATAACTTATATGGTTTAAAATTTCCACTCCTAGCATAAAACAAAAACTTTGCGGCTTTGCGAGATTAATAATAACGTGCTTTGCGTAAACCTTAGCGACCATTGCGGTTAAATTCATTAAGTTTGTAATGTCAAAGATTAGAAACTTAGCAACTCAGTACCTTAGCATCTTTGAATCTTTTAAAAAATGGAAAACAACTTCGATCTAAGAACAGTAAACGTCATGCGATATATAACGCCACTGCGTGAAGGCGGTTCCTTGCCAGCCTTAGCAGAAGCCGATGACGACTTTAAATACGTATTAAAATTCAGAGGAGCCGGTCACGGTGTAAAAGCCTTAATAGCCGAATTAGTAGGCGGACAAATCGCAAAAGCCTTAAAACTGCAATTACCAGAATTAGTTTTCGCCAATCTAGACGAAGCTTTCGGAAGAACAGAAGCCGACGAAGAAATTCAGGATTTATTGCAAGGAAGTCAGGGATTAAACTTAGCACTTCACTTTTTATCTGGCGCTATCACTTTTGATCCGGCGGTAACTACTGTAGATGCGAAATTAGCTTCACAAATCGTTTGGTTAGATGCTTATATCACCAACGTTGACCGAACTTTCAAAAATACCAATATGCTGATCTGGCATAAAGAATTATGGCTGATCGATCACGGAGCGTGTTTGTATTTTCATCATTCCTGGAACAATTGGGAACAGCATGCTAAAAGTCCGTTTGCATTGATCAAAGATCACGTTTTATTGCCTCAGGCTTCACTTTTGAAAGAAGTCGATGCCGAGTTTAAAGCAATTTTAACACCAGAAATTTTAGAAGAAATTGTAAATACAATTCCGCTGGACTGGTTGCAATGGGAAGATGCTGATGAAACACCAGAAGGACTGCGAAATGTATATCTGCAGTTTTTAAAAACACGATTAGAGAATTCAGAAATTTTTGTAAATCAGGCTCAAAATGCAAGATAATCATTTATACGAATATGCTGTGATTCGTGTTGTGCCAAGGGTAGAGCGCGAAGAATTCCTGAATATCGGAATCATTTTGTTTTGCAAAAGAGCCAAGTTTATAAAAGTCCTTTTTCATTTAAATAAGGAAAGAATACAAGCCCTTTCTGCCGATTTTGACATCGAACAGTTAGAATGCAATTTAACGTCACTTCAAAAAATCGCCAACGGAGCCAAAGAAGGCGGTCCAATTGCCGAATTCGAAATCCCAGAACGTTTTAGATGGTTAACCGCAATTAGAAGTTCTGCCATTCAAACCTCAAGACCACACCCAGGTTTATGTCAGGATTTGGAGAAAACGATACAAAGATTATTTGAAGAACTCGTTTTGTGATTTTTTTTAAAACCATATAAGTCCATATAAGATATTTTAAGGATTGGGCTGAAAAAATCTCGCAAAGGCGCGAAGACGCAAAGTTTTTATTTCACGCAGATTTTTAAAAGATTTAAGCAGATTGAGCAGATTGAGCAGATGATTTAAATTAATCTGCTAAAATCTGCCCAATCTGCGTGAAACAAAATCATTTTAATCCTTTTAATGAGCAATAAAAAAAACTTAGTGCCTTTGTGTCTTCGTGGCAAAAAAAAAAAACAAAACCACGAATTACATTACGCAATTCGTGGTTTCGAAACTAAACTAACTCATATATTTTTAAAAAGAGCCGCAAACATTGCCACCTAAAGTAGGTCCTGCATTGGCAGAAATATCAGCTTTAACAGCACTTGCGCTCAATTTCACTATAGAATACGGCGGTGTAAAAGCAGTTCCGCTTCCTGCTTTCGTTCCTGTTACGTTTGTAAATACATTGTCGCTGGTAACCGTTACTGCAGTATAACCCGTCATTAAATCAATTGGATTTTTTACACCTTCAAAAGCATTGCTTTCTACGCGAATATCAGCTTCAACACCAGCAGCAATACATTTATTGCTTACCGTACTGTTAAAGAAACTGTTTACGATATGCACTTTTCCGAAACGAACTCTAGGCATTCTTTCTTTACAGCCTGGAGCCCACCAGCATCTTGCAAAAGTGATTCTTAATTTACCGCGATCAGCTGTTGCGCCGTCGCTTGAACCAATTAAATTCGAATATCTATGATCGTCAGATCCGCCAGAACCACCTGCTTTCGGAGGTTTTAGATAGTGGAATTTAGAATACGTAACTGAGATATAATCTGATTTGTTTTTAATGTCAAAGTTCCCGTCAACACCATCTCTGAATTCGCAGTGATCTACCCAAACATTTTGGCAGTCGTCCAAAATAGCATTATCCCAACCATCTGTATCGTAAGCGCCTGGCCCTTCAAAAATCAGGTTACGGATAATAATGTTTTTACATCTTTTAATGTTGATAATTCCAGAACCATCTTTTGTCTGATTGGTTGAAACCAGTTTTGCACCAATTGTACCATAAATAGTTTTTCCTGTTTGATCCTGAAATGACAATCTTGTCGTAATCGTAATCGTTCCAGAAACTTTGATCACTTTTACAGCAGCGTTCTCAATAGCCGATTTCAGCTGCGCGTAAGTCGTAACCGTAGTTTCGGCAGAAGAACCGCCGCCCGTTGTTCCTCCGTTTTGAGAAGCCCATCCAGGTACTTCGGCACAGTTTCCGATTTTAGCCGTTGGGTTAGTTGCAGTTGCCTCAATGGTTTCATTTGAGTTTTCGATACCTGCTTCTGGAGTCGAAGCAATTTCTTCAGAGTTACATGCCGTAAATCCGAAAATCAATGCTACAGCGAACATTGAAAGTGTTGATTTTAAGTTCATAATAAGTTTGGTTATTTATAAAAGTTTAACAACGCAAAACTCAATATTATTTGTAGGAAAAAAGTTGAACAAGTTCAATCTTTTGTAAAAAAATCTACGAAATGTGTTTTTTTAACACTTCTAAAATTACAAAAATGCATTTTATATGTACTTTTACGTAATCGATTACATTTTTTAATCCCCTAATTAATAATGTGTTGAAAAAACAAATTTAGACCTCATAAAAAACCACAAAAACCACAAAAATGTACAACCTACTAAGAACAAACATTGAGCGAAAAATTCCGCTCACAGATGAAGAATGGAACATCATTGTTTCAAAAGCAGAACTCGTTAAACTCAAAAAAAATCAATTTCTGCAAATCCAGAATTCTAATAGCAGTTACGAAGGATTTATTTTGAAAGGATCATTCAAAACCTACATTTTAAACGAAAACGGAACTGAAACCGTAATTTTCTTTTCTTTCGAAAACGAATGGATTTGCGATCTCGAAAGTTTTTACCATCAAAAACCAACCACTTACAACATCAAAGCCATTGAAGACAGCGAAATAGTAGTGATCAGTAAAATGCAAAAAGCGTATTTATTTACTGTAATTCCGAAACTCATTAAGTTTCATGTACTCATGATCGAACGCGCCAATGTGGCCATTCAGCAAAGACTTTTAGACGTTCTTCAAAAAACATCAAAACAGCGTTATCTTGATTTTAAAGAACGCTATCCGCAAAAGGTAAGTTCGATAAATAATAAGAATTTGTCATCGTATCTGGGTGTTTCGCATGAGTTTTTGTCAAAGATTAAAAGAAGGTGCTGAGGTTCTAAGATTCTAAGGTGCTGAGATGCTAAGTTTTTGTTTCACGCAGATCTATACTCCTTTTTTTGTCATCCCGAGGAACGAGGGATCTCCACAAGTAGCTCTACAAAGATTGGCGAAATACTGTGCGGAGTTGCTTGTGGAGATCCCTCGTTCCTCGGGATGACAAACTATACGCATAGAAAATTATCTAATTGACAATTTTTCTAATTATCTAATTCAAGAAATTCTTCTCCAAATAAATAAACTCCAAAGGTTCTTTTGAAACCGTAACATGAATTCCGCTTTCAGGAAAAGCTTCCCTTTCTCCCGTATCCACATAACCGCGGCGTTTGTACCAATCGATAAGTTCTGTACGAACCGAAATCACCGTCATAATAATAGAAGAGAGTCCCAAAGATTGAGCATGATTTTCGGCTTCGGCTAAAAGCTTTTTTCCTATTCCGCTGTTTTGAAGTTCCGGAGAAACCGTCAGCATTCCTAAATACAATTGATGCTCTTTCTCCACCAATAAAACCGAACCGATGATTTTATCGTTTTCAGTAAATTTCAGAATTGTATTTTTCGGATCAAGGAAAATTTCGGTCATTTCGGGTTCGTCGGTTCTTTTTCCTTCGAGTAAATGCGCTTCGGTTGTCCAGCCTTTTTTTGACGTTTCGCCTCTGTACGCGGAGTTTATTAAAGTTACTAATGCGGGAATGTCTTCGAGTAATGCTTTTGTAATCATGTGTTATAATATGTTGTCCAATTAATAATTTGGAGTATTTTGTTTTACTTTTTCAAGTAATTGATTTTCTTTTTCAATCACTTTTTCAAAAGGAGATTTTTCTGGAAGATGCTCTTTTTGATATTGTTCTATAAGAGGAAGAGTTAAAATAATTTTTAAAGCCGTGTGATAATTAGTTATTTCAGTTCTTTTTTCGTTAATTGTCGATACCAGACTTTCTAATTCAGCTTTTTTAGAGCCATATTGGTCTGAACTTTTCTCTATTAAATTTTGAATTTTCTTTTTCAGTATACTGTCTCTAATACCTTCCATTTGACCTATGGCGGATCTATAATAATTATCAGATTTATTATCATAATCATGAAAAATAGAAGTAGTATCTCTAGGATCTAACCCGTTCAATTCATCTTCTAAAGCTTTTAGTTTGGGAGATTTATCTACAAGTTCCTGATACAAATTATTTACTAAATTATCTCTGCTTTTAAACCTTCCTAAGCCAATGCTTTCTTCCTGAAATGCTTTTGGCTCTTCATTAGTTTTTATATTAGAAGTTTTATCCTGACAAGATATTAAGAGAATTATGGATAAAAATAAGTATATTTTGCTCATAGTTTTATTTGGTTTGATGAAAAACGAAGCTACAAAAAAAGGATTCATTTCTAATTTATATTTTTAAGGAAATATCTGAAAAAAAATATTGAAATTTGTATTAAATCGAAAATCAAAAAGTATGAGCAGAATACATTTATTCGAGTTTGAAGACCAGCAATGGCTTCCGGAATTCATTAGAAATTACATGACCGACTTTTTGCAGTTTCTTTCTAATAAAACTGCGATGTACAAAGGCATTGTTCCCGTAATTGAAAAAGCTTTAAAAGAAAGCCAGACCAATCAGATTATTGATCTTGCTTCGGGCGGTGGGGGCGGACTGATTTGGCTGAACAACGAATTACGAAAAAACAATCCAAATCTAAAAATTCTGCTGACGGATTATTACCCGAACATTCCTGCTTTTGAACACACAAAGAAACAAGCCGACAATTTCGATTTTATAAAAACTTCTGTCGATGCCAAAAACGTTCCCGAAAATCTCAACGGACTCCGAACACAATTTTTATCCCTGCATCATTTTAAACCCAAAGACGCACAGCAGATTCTACAAAATGCGATTGACAGCAACAGTTCGATTGCGATTTTTGAAGGGCAGGAGAGAAGCGTTCCGAGTATTGTGGCGATGATACTTTCACCGATTAGCGTTTTATTGACAACGCCTTTTATAAGACCGTTTAAAATGGGCAGAATCATTTTTACATATCTCATTCCCATTGTACCGCTTTTGGTTTTGTGGGATGGTGTGGTTTCGTCTTTAAGAACCTATTCTGTTGACGAAATGAACGAATTGATTTCTAAGTTAGATAACAAAGAAAGTTTTAATTGGGAAGTTGGAAAAGTAAAATCTGGACCTGCGAAGATTTTGTATTTGGTGGGAACTAAAAAGAACTAATTATTTTTCTGTGATTCTATTAAATCTAAACGATTTTGGATTCGTTCAATGATTTCTAAATCATTATCGCCATGAATATCCCTTATATTATAATTTGGATTTCTTGGATCTGTAGTCTTTTGAAATTCATTAATTTGAAGATTGAAAAGCGCCTGTCCAAATCTTTGGCTTGGATTTTTTTCTAAATAGGATTCTAGTAGTTCAAGTATAATTTTATGTTCTTGTTTCATTTGAAATATTTTTATCTAAATCTTCAAAAAATTGTATTGGATCATTCAAAAATCTTGTTGCATTTGAAGCTTTTATACTTTTTAAAACATCTTCTAACTTTGGTTTTAAAATTTCTCCTTTTAAATCTAACAATACAAACTGATTTTTTTCGCAGAGTTTTAGTATTGCTTGAAGGACATTTGTAATATTTGATTTCTTTCTTAAATCAATTCGAAACTGAAATTCTTCAATTTTGGTTTTGTCATTATTTAAAGAAATGCTGGCATCATTATCTTCATCGTTATTTCCATCTCCTTTCCAATTTAATTCGCCCCAATTTGCTTTTGGAATAATTTGATCCATTTCAGAAATGATTGTGGGGATAGTACCTTCAAAATTTTTCCAAAAAAGATCTGTTTCAGGTAAATATTCTGTTTGGTTATTCTTAAAAATACATTGATAATTACTATCAATAGAATTTTCAGGAACAACAATTAAAAGATACTGCCAGATTGCCATTTTAATTATTTAAAGTAAGTTATTTGTTTGATTTTTGAATTTCTTGTCTTGTCCTAAAATAGGTTTACACAAAAGTGTAAAAATATGGAAAGATATTCAAAAACATCATCATCAAAATGGCAGTCTAAGTACAGTGAAGAATTCAAACGATTTGTTTGTA
>NZ_JBYNWZ010000022.1:2500-4736 GCF_057799715.1 Flavobacterium sp. 38
AGACTCGCTTTCGCTGCGGATCCATGGCTTAACCACTTATCCTTGCCAGCAGCGTTAACTCGTAGGCTCATTATGCAAAAGGCACGCCGTCACCCCACTTAAGGGCTCCGACCGCTTGTAGGCGCATGGTTTCAGGATCTATTTCACTCCGTTATTCACGGTTCTTTTCACCTTTCCCTCACGGTACTGGTTCACTATCGGTCTCTCAGGAGTATTTAGCCTTAGCGGATGGTCCCGCCAAATTCAGACAGGGTTTCACGTGCCCCGCCCTACTCAGGATACCGCTATCCATTACATTTGTTGCCCATACGGGGCTGTCACCCTCTATGGCGCTCCTTTCCAGAAGCTTCCGGTTCCTCATGCATGAAATATCGCGGTCCTACAACCCCAGCTATGCCGTAACATAGCTGGTTTGGGCTAATCCGCGTTCGCTCGCCACTACTTGCGGAATCACTTTTGTTTTCTTCTCCTCCGCCTACTTAGATGTTTCAGTTCAGCGGGTTTGCCCACCTATCGGTGTGCTATATCTTCAATATAGCGGGTTGCCCCATTCAGGTATCTGCGGATCAATCGGTGTGTGCCCGTCCCCGCAGCTTTTCGCAGCTTATCACGCCTTTCATCGCCTCTGAGAGCCTAGGCATTCCCCATGCGCCCTTATTTTGCTTATTGTACTTTGCAAAGCCGCTGCATGCAGCGCCTCTACGCGTTCTTTCTACTTTCTTATTATTTTCTTATCCCAATATGTCAATGAACTTTGTTTCGCCGTGGCGAATCTGTGGAGAATAACGGAGTCGAACCGTTGACCTCCTGCGTGCAAGGCAGGCGCTCTAGCCAGCTGAGCTAATCCCCCATTTTTAGCGATGAGTTATTAGTTATGAGTTATGAATTCGCTCATTAATGCTCAACTTCTAAAATTTCCTTTTTTTTTAAGCTTTCAGTCTTTTTAATTTTTAATTAAAAATTTTTAATTATTTTTAAAAAGTAGTCCCGGGCAGACTCGAACTGCCGACCCCTACATTATCAGTGTAGTACTCTAACCAGCTGAGCTACGAGACTCTGTTTTACTTAATTTTTATCATTTTTTTAAATTAACAGCAAGAGCAATACAATCTCAGATCCAAAAACCTACAGTCCGGCATCTTATTTCCCTGACGTGCGTTTCCGCTAACATCCAGGGCTCTAGAAAGGAGGTGTTCCAGCCGCACCTTCCGGTACGGCTACCTTGTTACGACTTAGCCCTAGTTACCAGTTTTACCCTAGGCAGCTCCTTGCGGTCACCGACTTCAGGCACCCCCAGCTTCCATGGCTTGACGGGCGGTGTGTACAAGGCCCGGGAACGTATTCACCGGATCATGGCTGATATCCGATTACTAGCGATTCCAGCTTCACGGAGTCGAGTTGCAGACTCCGATCCGAACTGTGACCGGCTTTATAGATTCGCTCCTGGTCGCCCAGTGGCTGCTCTCTGTACCGGCCATTGTAGCACGTGTGTAGCCCAAGGCGTAAGGGCCGTGATGATTTGACGTCATCCCCACCTTCCTCACAGTTTGCACTGGCAGTCTTGTTAGAGTTCCCGACATGACTCGCTGGCAACTAACAACAGGGGTTGCGCTCGTTATAGGACTTAACCTGACACCTCACGGCACGAGCTGACGACAACCATGCAGCACCTTGTAAACTGTCTTGCGAAAGATCTGTTTCCAAATCGGTCAGTCTGCATTTAAGCCTTGGTAAGGTTCCTCGCGTATCATCGAATTAAACCACATGCTCCACCGCTTGTGCGGGCCCCCGTCAATTCCTTTGAGTTTCATTCTTGCGAACGTACTCCCCAGGTGGGATACTTATCACTTTCGCTTAGCCACTGAAGTTGCCCCCAACAGCTAGTATCCATCGTTTACGGCGTGGACTACCAGGGTATCTAATCCTGTTCGCTACCCACGCTTTCGTCCATCAGCGTCAATCCATCAGTAGCAACCTGCCTTCGCAATTGGTATTCCATGTAATCTCTAAGCATTTCACCGCTACACTACATATTCTAGTTGCTTCCTGATAATTCAAGTCCTGCAGTATCAATGGCCGTTCCATCGTTGAGCGATGGGCTTTCACCACTGACTTACAGGACCGCCTACGGACCCTTTAAACCCAATGATTCCGGATAACGCTTGGATCCTCCGTATTACCGCGGCTGCTGGCACGGAGTTAGCCGATCCTTATTCTTACGGTACCGTCAAGCTCC
>NZ_JBYNWZ010000023.1:0-4297 GCF_057799715.1 Flavobacterium sp. 38
GGCTGGGGATTACCCTCATAATTCACCTTATGCTTTCAGCGAAAACAGGGTTATTGACATGAATGAATTGGAAGGCTTGGAAACTGGAAATTCAAATGCGAGGGCAAATCGTCCAATGAGAATGAGACCTATGATTAGAAGAGCAAATGATTATATGAGAGGAGGAAGAAGTGTTTCTTATGCTTCTATGAGGACAGTTAATAGAATCTTAGGATTCAGTCCTAGTTTCAGGATGAGAAATACAATTGCTTTGAGAAATGCAGAAAGAAACATGAATGAATTTATAGCTAAGTATAATCTTAGTCCCAAGACTTTTAATTCAGAGTCTGGTGAACCTAATCCAATAGGGGTTCCTCCTAAAAATTTAGAAAATTTAGGTATTTGGATTAGTTTTATTACTGATTTAAAAGAAAATTATAATTTATCCGTTCAAGAAGTTCAGGAACAAGGTAGAATTGATGATACAAGTACTCATGTTTCAGTATCAAATGGCTATCAATTTGGAGGAGTAATGCAGTTAAAACTATCATTAGCAGAAGCTGCATATCAAAAATTATTTAACCAATTAGTTGAAGAAAATATTAAACAAAACACAAGTGAAGACCCTCTCGGAAACAGCAAAGTTTCTAGCGCAAGACTTGCTGTCAAGATAAAGCTTGGACCTTCTCCTGTTGAGCTTGTAAATAAGATATTTGACGAGGCCAAAAAGAATGGAGATTCAAAAGTAATACGAATTGATGTTAAAGAGCATCCTGTTATCAACCAAGGAAACTAAAAATATGATTGAAAAAGAAATTTATGAAATAGAGAGATACTTAACAGATAATATAGAATTAGATCTAGATTATTTAAAAGATTTTTCAGATAAGCATGCTAATATTGAGGAATTAAAAGTCTATTATGTTTATGCTTTGTATAAAACAGATAAAATAAATTTAGCTTCTCAAGAGTTAGCTTCTTTAAATCAATCAAAAAAACTTCAAGAAAATTCATTTTTTTTAATGGTAAAAAGTTTGGTTCAAATCAATCAAGATGACGAAATAGACTTATTAATAAACTCATTAGAGAAATGTTTAAAAATTGATAATCGGAAAGAAAATAAATGGTTAAGGCTAGAACTTTTTAAACTTTATGAAAAAAAAGAAATTGATTATTTAGCCTGGGGATATTTAGAAGATGCAATATTGATTGATGAGAATTTCTATGAAGCAATTTTATTAAGAGCTCAGAGATTAGATTTAATTACAAATTGTTCAGATATTGTTCATCAAATACTACAGCTACCGCAAACGTATGTTAATTCTGACGTGCTTAACTTTTTAGGAAACGCATATCTAAACTGTAACGAGATTAAAAATGCTTTAAAAATTTTTAACGGTTCGTTGGAAATAAGAGAAACTGAAGAAGCTTATTATTTTATTGGCTACATAAACCATTATAATCTTAGTGATTATGAAAAGGCAATGTTTTATTATGATAAGTCCATTTCTATTAATCCTCAGTTTATCGATGTATTAATTGAAAAAGCCTGGCTGCTTTATGATATGAACGAATATGAAACTTCAGAAACTCTATTTAAAGAAATAATAGATAGTCATCATGAAGAAATTAATATATATAATCAAATTACATTATTCTATATAAGAACAGAAAAAATTAGTGAAGCATTAAACTATGTTGAAAAATCAAAAAGTAAATTTGGTATAAATTACATGAATCAAGGATTTGAATTAATATGTTTAGAAAAGATCAAAGATGATAGATATGTTAATGAATATCATGTGTATAAAAAGAAATATTCAGCAGATGAATTATCATGGTTTAAAACTCTCTTAAGCGAAATTTAATTAATAAAATTCGACAACTACTCAGGGAGTATTCGAAGAATGCATAAACAGAATATGAATAAGGTGTCTTGCTAAACTAGCGTATCACTCGTCAACTGAATAAATTAAAAAACTACAACTTTTTACAGTTGTAGTTTTTAATTTATAGAGCAAAACGTTTTACCTTCACCAAAATCTATACTAAAAACTCATAATATGAAAAAAACGAGTCTGATAATACCATTGTTCAAGCAATTTATAAGGGAAACTGAAACAGGTAAAAGGCTCAAAAAAAATGGAGAAAAAATAAAACCAGATTCAATACAAAACTATAAGTATGTACTGAATAATTTGATTCAGTTTTCAAGCGAGACTAAATTTGAATTACGCATTTGTGATGCATCAAAGCTAGATAAAAGAGAACAAGCTTCGGAAAAAAGCTATTGGAAAAAATTCTATCAAAAATTCACTGAATTTTTATACAAAAAAGGCTGTCATGATAATTATGTAGGTGCCAATATCAAAGTTATTCGTGTTTTTTTTAATTACCTAAAGAATGATAAAGATATAAATACAGGTGATTTCCAGCGTTTGTTTTATGTTCGTAAGGAAGAAATTGAAATTTTTGTCCTTTCTCCAGATCAATTAAAATTTTTAATTCATGATAAGGAATTCGAGCAAACTTTAATACCAAGTTATAGACGTATCAAAGATATCTTTGTTTTTGGTTGTTCTACTGGATTGCGTTATTCGGATATCTTTTTACTAACTAATAAAAACTTCGAAAAAATAGATGGTGAATGGTATTTAAAACTCAAATCAAAAAAAACAAAAACCTTCAGTTTCATTAAGCTTTCTGCTTATGCTGTAATTATTTTTCAGCGTTATACTACTTCAAACAATAAAATTACTCTCTTTGGAAATACCAGTTTATTTAATTTTAATAAAAGTCTAAAACATATTGGTGAACTTGCTGGTTTTACATCGCCTATTGAAGTTTCGAGAGAAAGACAAGGTAAAACTCAGAAATTAACTAAAAAAACCGATACTTCAAAAAATCGTTTTTGCGATAAAATGAGTTCACACATGATGCGACGAACCGCAATTACAACTCTTCTCATTTTAGGAATGCCAGAGCATTTAGTTCGTAAGATTAGTGGACATAGTCATGCAAGTACTTCTTTCAACCGTTATGTACATTATGCACAAGCTTATATGGATAAAGAAATTGAAAAAGTGCATAGTAAGTTGGAAAGTTATTAAATAAAAAAACTACAACCTTTTTTAGGGTTGTAGTTTTCGTCTAATCTTATATGATCAAATAAGTATATGATCAATCTAACATTTTTCAAACATAAGATTAACAACTTCATTAATAGATTCTCTCATTGTTTTATGAAAATATCTAATTTTCATAAATTTCTTTTTTTTATGTATTACCTCTTCTAATATCATTTTTTCTTCATCCATAATAAAATACTGAACATTCTTTTCTTTGTAAAGCTTGTAATTATACTTATAAGTATTATTTACAGATATCTCTATACTTGCGTTTCTTTTTATTAAAACATACTGGTTATCTGTAAAATTAATATCATTATAAGATGTATGGGCTTTCCAACAATTTGAAGAATCAATATTTTGAGAATTAGAATTAGAATAATAAAATAATAAAATTAAATAGAAGAAACAATTTATGGAAATTAGATTATTATTTACTTTAATCATATGTTTTTTATCTTTAAAAAAATTAATTTTTCATAGGAACTACAAAAGTTTTATTTACATTAGGCCTTGGATCCACTTCAACAGTTATATTAGTAGGTTTATCTGCTTCTTTTAGCTTTTCCTGTCTTAAATCAATATCATTTTGCAAGTCTGTGATTCCTTTATTTCCACCAACTACAGTAAAACAACCTTCTGATCCAGTAAAGCTATCCATGCCAGGTTTAGTTTTAGATGTCTTATATCTTCCGCCAACATGAATACTTATACCGCTAGCTATATCCTTCTTTTTTCTCCATGGACTAATTATATCAGTAGCAGGTATTTCAATAGAACCTTTTTGTGATAACATAATAGCTGGTAATTCTGTCTTAGAAAAAGAAGGAATTTCTATCCCATCATAAATATTTGAACTTCCTTTTTTAGGTTCAAATGGTATATTCTTTATAACAAAATTACTCTTACCATCTGGTTTTGCGTCAATTTCAATATGGACGGCATCTCGAGTTACACTATAGGTCGTTAGTTCATTTGTTACAGGATCGGTAACATATAAAGGATAGGTTGGTACCTCTATCATTTTAGGCATCCCAATAACATTTTCACTTCCTATAATTCTTAATTGCGTAGTTCCATTCGGAATTTTACCTATAACTATCTCAACTTCAAGACCTTCTAATTCAACTCCATCTATTACTCTATTTTCACTAAAGGCATAAGTACTATTCCAGGGATACTTTAAACTT
>NZ_JBYNWZ010000024.1:0-1349 GCF_057799715.1 Flavobacterium sp. 38
TGTCTTGTCCTAAAATAGGTTTACACAAAAGTGTAAAAATATGGAAAGATATTCAAAAACATCATCATCAAAATGGCAGTCTAAGTACAGTGAAGAATTCAAACGATTTGTTTGTAATGATTTTTTAACCGGATCATTGACAAAAAGAGAGATTGAGAATAAATATAATATTGGGCATACCAGATTAACCTACTGGTTAAAAGAAATCGGGCTTGATTATTCAACTCCTAGTATTGTATCTTTGCCTAGCATGAAAGAGCAAACCAATAAATTATCTGATAAAGAAGAGCAAGAATCTCTATCTCAGCTAAAAAGAGAACTTCAGGAAGCTCGACTTTTAGCTGAAGCTTATCGTAAAATGATAGAGATTGCCGAACAGGAATTTAAAATTAAAATTGTAAAAAAGTCCAATACCAAGTAATTCAGGAGTTGAAACACAATTATCCTAAAATTGGTTTAGGCAGATTTTGCCGATTACTTGGTATAACCCGACAGGCATATTATCAACATTTTTGGTATCAGGAACAGCTCGCTTTTGAAGATGAATTAATTGTTTTTGAGGTATTAAAAATTAGAAAGAATCATCGTCATATGGGAGGAAGAAAGCTATTTGAACTTTTACAGCCTTTCTTATTAGAACATCAAATAAAAATTGGCAGAGACAGACTTTTTGATGTTTTATCAGCTAATTGTTTATTAGTCAGGCGCAAGAAAAAACCAACTATTACGACCGACTCATTTCATAGATTTAAAAAATACCCGAACCTTATCCGAGATTTTATCCCAACACGCCCGAATCATCTGTGGGTAAGCGATATAACATATTGGAGAATTAGGGATGGCTTTACATATATAAGTTTTGTTACTGACGCTTATTCCAGAAAGATTGTCGGCTATCATTTAGCTGACAGCTTGCAAACCTCAGAAACAATTCAGGCTTTAAAAATGGCAATATCTAATCTTCCAGATGACGGATTGCAATTAATACATCATTCCGATAGAGGCACACAATATTGCAGCAATGAATATATAAAATTATTAGAGGCTAATAATATAGGGATTAGCATGACAGAGAACGGAGATCCTTTAGAAAATGCTATAGCAGAAAGAGTTAATGGGATCATAAAAGAAGAATATCTGGATGATTATCAGATCGAAGATATACAGGAAGCCAAAGAATTGTTGGACGCAGTAATTAAACTATACAACAACGAAAGGCCTCATATGAGCATCGGCAATCTTACACCAAATCAAGTGCATAAATATAATTTAAAGACAGAAAAATTATGGAAGAATTATTACGTAAAAAATCCTATCATTGTAAACCTATAATAGGACTAAAACTCAAC
>NZ_JBYNWZ010000025.1:0-1331 GCF_057799715.1 Flavobacterium sp. 38
GTGTTTTGCGGGGTGCAAATGTAAAAAGCATTTTCTTTTCCTGCAAGCTTTTCCGAATCTTTTTTTCTGAAAATTTCTTTTCTTTTTTATCCTTAAAGCCTGCCGGCATTTCGATGAGCGTCTTCGCTGTTGCGGGTGCAAAAGTAGCGCCTTTTTCCAGTTATCCAACCTTTTTCGGCAGGTTTTTTTGCCTTTTTTTCAATCTTTTTCCTAACGTGCTGGTAACACAGTCTTTACATTCCGGTTGTTTTTAGCCTTGCGTGGGGTTTTTCTTCCATTCATTAAATTTTTATCAGTTTATGCTCTTTTTCGAATCTGCTTTTTGATGGATTTTCATTCTCCCAATATCTTTTCAGATGATCTTCCAATCTTTGAAATCCGCATTTTGCTTAAAAAAGCTTTCTTAAATCTGTTTTTTTTATCCCCGATAGAAGCAAAAACCTTCTTCAGAAAAGACTGTCTCTCAAAAATTATTCATGAATTTGTTTTTACCCTAAAAAAAACTGGACGCAGAAAAAAGCATGCCGCTTATCCAAAGCTTAAAATTCAAAACTTACAGTATTTTATAAAAAGAAAAGAGTTCCGCTTGCACCTGCCCCAGCATCAAACCCTAAAAAAATGAATCAACAAAAAAGAAGAACATCTCAAAAAAACTTTCCCTCCGTGAAACATTAAACCCTTTATCAATTTGCAGAATAGCCATTTCAAAGAAACGTTAGATGGAATATAAAATCAGCCGCGTTCAAAAGACGCCACCACAGCAACTAGCAGCAGTAAGAATAAAGCAGGAACATTATCAAAAACTTGGAAGCATAAAAAAAAATGGAAACAAATTAAGGGAACAATCTTCAGCATGGCAGCCGGCATTGATGTTCAGTCAAAAATTATTCTCCAACGCAGTTTTCGCCTTTTATTATTTCAGCATAAGAAAATCCATAGCTGCGAAGCTATTTCCGAAATTAAAACGAATATCCTTTTCTGTTTTTTTTTAAATAAAAACACAATCCCAAAATAACAGAATAGCTTTTTTTTTGCAAAAGACAATCATACATGAAGCCAGATTAACGATCTTAAAAATCTAAAACAATAGGCAAATATCATTCAATTGCATTCAGGCTTGCCAAACTGCAGATCTGGCACAATAAAAACCAATGCAAATAAATCATAGATTTCCAAAAACGGTTATAAAACAGAAAACCCCATCCGGTTTGGATAGGGTTTTTCAAAAGAAAGGCGACGACATACTCTCCCACATAACTGCAGTACCATCTGCGCAGGCGGGCTTAACTTCTCTGTTCGGGATGGGAAGAGGTGAGCCCCGCCGCAATAAC